>NZ_JBQJIL010000004.1:236961-499838 GCF_052078715.1 Lysobacter sp. CA199
TGAACGCCCGCAGGCTATGCCTGCGGGCCGGATCGCCAAGCCGACGGGCCCGTACGCTTGAGCCGCGCTTGCGAACCAAAGGTTCGCGCGGCGCTGAACGCCCGCAGGCTATGCCTGCGGGCCGGATCGCTGGGTGGATGGCTTCGTAAGCTTGAAGAAGTGCGAGCCTCGGTCGGCAACAGCCACTCCCCGAGGCCACCTTTTCCAAATCGAGAATCGGTTGAGGGGCGTCGTCGGATCGAGCGGCCCGGGCGAACGCGAACCCCCGATCCCGCGGCTTCCCGAGGCAAATTCAGGCGCGAAAAGCACCCGATCGGCCGTCCCGCGCCATGCCGACTCCGGCTAGACTTCAACGCTCACTGTGGCGGAGGCGGACCTGGGTATGCGCAAGGCCCTGTGGGCGCTGATGATCGCGTTGGCCTGCGCCTGCCTGCCGGTCGCCGCGCAATCGCTGAAGGTCGAAGTGCTGCTGACCGACACCGACCTGCAGACGCCGCCGGTCGGCGCGCCGGTGATGCGCAGCCTGGTCGCTGAGCGCCCCGAGGACGCGATTCGCTTCGGCCTGCCGCGCCGTCAGGCGGGGTACTGGCTGCGCCTGACCAGTCAGCGCTCGATCAAGCCCGGCGATGGCCAGATGCTGGTGGTACGCGGTCCGCGCGCGATGGGTCCGCTGCTGTATTACCCGCCCGGCGCAGCCAGCCCGCGCGAGATCGAAGACGCCGAGCACGGCGGCGTGCCGCTGATGCGGCGCGGCTGGGTGCTGTCCCTGCCCAACGGCTGGCCGACCTCGACGGTGGCCTATGTGCGGGTCAAGGGCCGCGCGGCAATGAGCGAGATCCGCCTATCGTTCGCCACCATTCCCGAATTGGCCCGGCAAGAGCGCGGCGACGCGCGTTTCATGGCCGCCGCATTCACCGCGATGATGCTGATGGCGGTGGCGATGGTCGGGGTGTGGGTCGCGTTCCGCGATTTCGTCTATCTGGGCTACGGCGCGTATCTGGGCTGCATGGCCACCTACCTGCTGCTGCGCTCGGGCGACGCCTCGGAAATGTGGGGGCTGGCCGGGATGGCCAGCGAACCGGCGGTCGGATGGGCGCTGGCGACATTGGCGACCATCTTCCAGGTCGGTTTCAGCCTGCGCTTCCTGGATTTGCCGCGGTTGATGCCGCGCACCGCCTGGGTGCTGCGCAGCATCCAGTGGGCGAACATGTTCTGGCTGCTGGTGCTGGTGGTGTTCCGCGAGCACGTCTACAGCTGGTGGTACATCGGCGGCAATGCGCTGTTGCTGCTCGGCGTGCCGCTGATGCTGGTGATCGCGGTGGTGGCCTGGCGCAAGGGCGCGCCGTATGCCGGCTATTACCTGCTGGGCTGGACGCCGATGCTGGTGCTGGCCGCGGCGCTGGCGGCCAACATCCTGGGGCTGCAGGACGCCGAGTGGGCCGAACGCGGCCTGGCGCTGACCGCGGTATTGGAATCGGCGGTGCTGGCGCTGGCCTTGAGCCAGCACGCGGCCAACCGCCATCGCATCGTGCTGTTGGCGCGGCAGTCGGTCGAACGCGATCCGCTGACCGGCGCGCTCAATGCCCAGGTGCTGGAACAGATGCTGCAAGCCTGGTCCTCGCCGGGCAGTCTCAACGTCAACACCTACGGTCTGCTGCTGGTGGACGTGGACGGCTTCGGCGAGGTCAACGCGCGCTACGGCCGCGCGGTCGGCGACGCGCTGTTGCAACAGGCGCTCTCGCGCATGCGCGGCGTGCTCAGTCCGGACGACACCATCGCGCGCATGGAGGGCGATTGCTTCGGCATCGTCAGCGAATGCGAACGCGCCGAATGCGAACTGTTGGCGCGGCGCATCGGCGAGGCATTCGCGCAGCGACCGTTCCGCATCGACGGGCATGAGATCAGCATCAGCGTGAGCATCGGTCTGGCCATGTCGCAGCGCGGCGAGCAGGTGCCGGCGTTGTTCGAGCGCGTGCGCCTGGCCCTGCGCAACGCCACGGCGGCCGGCCGCAACGCGGTCAGCGTGGCCCAGAGCAGCGGTCGCGACACCGCGGTGATCCTGCAGGCCGAATGAGCCTGCCGGCATCGCCGGCCTGAAGCTTCGCCTGGCGCGGTTCCGGTGGCGAAATCCTCACGCGACACTAACGCAGCTGAGCCGATCGGCGCCGTTAGCTGAACATCCGCGCCCACGTGGCGCATCTTCACCTGCATTGCATCGGTCTGGGCCTAGCTTGGGTCCACGGACGCGTTGGGCGTTTAGGCATGTCGATGCAAGCCATGAGCAATCACAACGAAACGGACGTCGGCGCAGCGGTCGCCCAGGCGATCGACATGGGCGAATACCGAGAACACTTCCACCGCGAGTTCCGCTTTGCCCCGTACTACAGCGCCGGACGCGAATGGCCCGATTACGAGCCGGCCTATCGCTACGGTTACGACAGCTTTCTGCATTGCGGCGGTCGCCGCTTCGAGGAGGTCGAGGAGGAACTGGCGCGCGACTGGACCCATTGCCGGGCCGCGTCGCGACTGCACTGGACCGAAGCGCGCGATGCCGTGCGCGACGGTTGGCATCACATTGAGCGCAATCTGCCCCACGCGCTTGACCGGCCTCTGCGCTGACACCCCCGCGCACCGGCCCTGCTCCCTAGGTCTCTCTCCCCCGGGGAGTCTGCTGGTCGCCCTTGTCGGGCGACCTTTTTTTGCGCGGGATTCGAGATTAGGGATTTGGGATTGGAAAACGACGGCTATTGCCAAACCCGAATTGCCAAACCCGAATCCCCAAACCCGAATCCCGGCTTGATAGCATTCGGGTCCCACCGAACGGGCCCGCATCAATGGCCGACACCCCCGAAAAACCCAATCGCGCGCAAGCCGAAGCCGCGGTTCGCACCTTGCTGGCCTGGGCCGGCGAAGATCCCGCCCGCGAGGGCCTGCTCGACACGCCCAAGCGCGTGGTCGAGGCCTACGGCGACTGGTTCAGCGGTTACACCGACGATCCGCGCGAGTACCTGGCGCGCACTTTCGAAGAAGTGGCCGGTTACGACGAAATGATCGTGCTGCGCGACATCGAGTTCGAAAGCCACTGCGAGCACCACATGGCGCCGATCATCGGCAAGGCGCATGTGGGCTATCTGCCCAGCGGCAAGGTCGTAGGCATCAGCAAGCTGGCGCGGGTGGTGGAAACCTATGCGCGCCGTTTCCAGGTACAGGAAAAAATGACCGCGCAGATCGCTCAGTCGATCCAGGACGTGCTGCAGCCGCTCGGCGTGGGCGTGGTGATCGAAGGCGCGCACGAATGCATGACCACCCGCGGCGTGCACAAGCGCGGGGTCAGCATGATTACTTCGAAGATGCTCGGCATGTTCCGCGACGACGCGCGCACCCGCGCGGAGTTCTTGCGATTCATCGACGTGGGCCCGGGGCGCTGAGTTTGGGTTCCCGCTAATGAGCTCCCTCTCCCGCTTGCGGGAGAGGGCTGGGGTGAGCGTGCGCAATGTAGCGGTCTCGCGTCGTAACTTAGATCGCTTGCCCCCTCATCCGCCCCCCGCCTTCGCGGGGGCAGGCTCTTCGGGCACCCTCTCCCGCTTCGCGGGAGAAGGGTAAATTGTCAGCCGAACTTCGCCAGCTTCGTCTCATCCTGCACCGCCGCTCGCTCGCTCAACAGCGACACGATCCCCGCCGCCGCCTCGCGGCCTTCGAACGCCGCGGTCACCACCAGATCCGCGCCGCGCACCGCGTCGCCGCCGGCGAACACCTTCGGATTCGTGGTCTGGTAAGGCAAGCCCGCAGCCGCCTTGCGCTTGGTCGCGCAGCTGCCGGAGGTCGCCAGCACCTTGATCCGGCCGTTGTCGGTCAGCTCGATGCCCTGCTGCGCCAACCATGCCGGCGGATCGGGCTGGAAGCCGAAGGCGATGATGACCACATCCGCGTCGAGCACCGACTCGCTGCCTTCGACGATTTCCGCGCGCTGACGGCCGCGCGCATCCGGCGGGGCCAGGCGGGTTTCGGCCACGCGCACGGCGTTGACCGTGGTGTCGTCGCCGAGCAGTTCCATCGGCTGACGGTTGAACAGGAACTCCACGCCTTCCTCGCGCGCATTGGCGACCTCGCGCGCCGAACCGGGCATGTTGGCCTCGTCGCGCCGGTACACGCAGCGCACTTGCGCCGCGCCCATGCGCACCGCGCTGCGCACGCAGTCCATACCGGTGTCGCCGCCGCCGAGCACGATCACGCGTTTGCCGCGCAGATCCGGCAATTCGAGCTGATCTTCCCAGCCGGCGATCGGCGCCGAGCGCAGGGTTTCACCGTCGCCGTGCACCACGCGGCCGTTCTGCACCAGGAACGGCAAGGCAGGCAGCACGTTGCGCAGGTCCTGTCCCGGCAGGCCGCCGTCGGTATAGCGGTACGAGCCCAGGCCCAGGAACACCGCGTCGAATTGTTCGATCAATGCATCCAGGGTGATGTCGCGGCCGATCTCCACGCCGAGGCGGAACTGCACGCCCATGCCTTCGAGCACTTCGCGTCGTTGAACCATCACCGATTTTTCCAGCTTGAAGCTGGGAATGCCGAAGTGCAGCAGACCGCCGATGGCCTCGTAGCGGTCGAACACCACCGCCTGGATGCCGGCGCGCGCGAGTCGATCCGCGCACGACAACCCGGCCGGGCCGGCGCCGACGATGGCGACGCGATGGCCGGTGGCCTTCACCGTCGACAGATCCGGACGCCAGCCGTCGGCGAGCGCGTTGTCGACGATGTATTTCTCCACCGCGCCGATGGTGACCGCGCCGAAGCCGTCGTTGAGCGTGCAGCTGCCTTCGCACAGACGGTCCTGCGGGCACACGCGGCCGCAGACTTCGGGCAGCGGATTGGTTTCGTGGCACAGCGCCGCGGCTTCGTGCAGGCGGCCTTCGCGCGCCAGTTCGAGCCATTGCGGAATGTAGTTGTGCAGCGGGCAGGCCCAGCCGCAGTAGGGGTTACCGCAATCGAGACAGCGGCCGGCCTGCTTCTTGGCCTCGACCTCGGCGAAGCGGCCGTAGAGCTCGCCCCAGTCGCCGTTGAGGCGCAACTGCAGCGGAATGCGCGAGGGCATTTCGCGCGGGGCGTCGCGGAATTGGAAGACTTGCTTCTTGGTCATTGCTGCGGGCCCGGTTGGCGTTGTCGATGGGTGGCGGTGGCGATTGGAGCAACAGCAAGAGCGAATCCTCCCTGGCCCCCCTTTTTCAAAGGGGGAAACCCGATCGGTTTTTTCGATCGGGCGTGGAGGTGTTCGCTCGAGTGCTCGAATCGCGAATCAACAGCCATCGTCGTTACCGTCCTGACTATCGCCTTAGCCTTTGCCGTGCCCCCCTTTGAAAAAGGGTGAAGGGCCGCGGCTCGCGAACCGAAGGTTCGCGCGGTACTGAACGCCCGCAGGCTGTGCCGGTGGGTCGGAGGGCAGGGAGGATTCGCTCTTGCCGTTGCATTGAACACGCCTCCCATCACGCCGCACTCCTCAACGTCTCCGCCAGCGACTCCAAACTCGCCGCCTTCGGCTTGACCAACCAGAACTTGCCCAGGTAATCGCGCATCTCATCGAGGATCCGCCTTGCCCACGCGCTGCCGGTCAGCGCCACATGCGTTTCCAGCAGATCGTGCAGATGCGAGCGGTGATTCTCGAATCCGTCGGCGGAAATACGCAGGATGTCGATCAGCTCGTGGTTGTAGCGATCGACGAAATCGCGCTCGACATCGAGCACATAGGCCATGCCGCCGGTGAAGCCGGCGCCGAAGTTCAGACCGGTGCGGCCCAGCACCGCGACCACGCCGCCGGTCATGTATTCGCAGCAGTGATCGCCGGCGCCTTCCACCACCGCGGTGGCGCCGGAGTTGCGCACGCCGAAACGCTCGCCGGCGCGGCCGGCCGCATACAGCTCGCCGCCGGTGGCGCCGTACAGGCAGGTGTTGCCGAGAATCGGCGTCTCATTGGCGACATAACGCGCGCCGGCCGGCGGACGCAGCACGATGCGGCCGCCCGCCATGCCCTTGCCGACGTAGTCGTTGGCCTCGCCCGACAGTTCGAAGTTCAGGCCGCCGGCCTGGAATGCGCCGAAGCTCTGTCCGGCGGTGCCGGCGAAACGCAGGGTGATCGGCGCATCGTTCATGCCGCGATCGCCGTGGGCGCGGGCGATGCGTCCGGACAGGCGCGCGCCGATGCTACGGTCGGTGTTGCGGATCTTGTAGCTGTAATCGCCGCCGGCCTTGTCGGCGATGACCTGGGCCAGATCGGTTTCCAACTGCGCGGCCAGGCCGTCCAGCTCGGCCGGCGGCGCCGGCATGCCGCAATGGCCGCCGTGGGCCAGGCCGGAGCCGGCCAGCAGCGGCGACAGGTCCAGCCGCTGTTGCCGCGCGCTGTCGCCTTCGCTCTGCTTGAGCAGATCGGTGCGGCCGACGATTTCGCCGAGCGTGCGCACGCCCAGCGCGGCCAGCCACTGCCGCACTTCCTCGGCGAGCAGGCGGAAGAAGTTCTCCACTCGCTCGGGCAGACCGGTGAAATGGTCGCGGCGCAAGCCGGCGTCCTGGGTGGCCACGCCGGTGGCGCAGTTGTTGAGGTGGCAGATGCGCAGATACTTGCAGCCCAGCGCGATCATCGGCGCGGTGCCGAAGCCGAAGCTCTCCGCGCCGAGCAACGCGGCCTTGATCACGTCCAGGCCGCTCTTCAGGCCGCCATCGGTCTGAAGAATCACCCGATCGCGAAGATCGTTGGCGACCAGCGCCTGGCGCGCTTCGGCCAGGCCCAGCTCCCACGGCGTGCCGGCATAGCGGATCGACGACAGCGGGCTCGCGCCGGTGCCGCCGTCGTGACCCGACACCGTGATCAGGTCGGCCCCGGCTTTCGCAACGCCGGTGGCGATGGTGCCCACGCCCGCGTGCGACACCAGCTTGACCGAGATCAGCGCCTGTGGATTGACCTGACGCAGATCGTGAATCAACTGCGCCAAGTCTTCGATCGAATAGATGTCGTGATGCGGCGGTGGCGAAATCAGGCCGATGCCGGGCATCGCATAACGCAGCCGCGCGATCAGCTCGTTGACCTTATGCCCCGGCAACTGGCCGCCTTCACCGGGCTTGGCGCCCTGGGCGATCTTGATCTGCAGCACTTCGGCGTTGACCAGGTACTCCGGCGTAACGCCGAAGCGGCCCGAGGCGATCTGCTTGATCTTGGAGACCTTGTCGGTGCGATAGCGCGCCGGGTCTTCGCCGCCTTCGCCCGAATTCGAACGGCCGCCCAAACGGTTCATCGCGATCGCCAGCGCTTCATGCGCTTCGGGCGACAACGCGCCCAGGCTCATCGCCGCCGAGTCGAAGCGGCGCACGATGTCGGCGATCGATTCGACTTCTTCGATCGGGATCGCCTTCGACGGATCGGCGTTGAGCTCCAACAGATCGCGCAGCGCCGCGGTCGGGCGTTCGTTGACCGCTTCGGCGTAATGTTGCCAGTCGCTCCACTCGCCGCTGCCGACCGCGCGTTGCAGGCGCGTGACCACATCGGGATTGAACAGGTGGTATTCGCCGCCCGGGGTGTACTTGAGCAGGCCGCCGATCTCGGGCAAGCGGTTCGCGTCCCAGCCGATGTCGGCCAAGGTCTGGTTGTCTTCCTGCAGCAACTCGAAGCCGGCGCCGGCGATGCGCGAAGGCGCGCCGGTGAAGCACATATCCACGACTTCGCGATCCAGGCCGATGATCTCGAACAACTGCGCGCCGCGATAACTGCCGATGGTGGCGATGCCCATCTTCGAGATGATCTTGAGCAGGCCCTTCTTGATCGCGCGCCGGTAGCTGCGGCCGATCTGCGCGACCTCGCCGTGCTTGGTGCGCAGGATGCCGCGCGCGCCCAGATCGTGCAGGGTCTGGTACGCCAAGTACGGATACACCGCGGTCGCGCCGAAGCCGATCAGGCAGGCGAAGTGGTGCGGATCGCGCGCGGTGCCGGTTTCGATGATGAGGTTGGCTTCGCAGCGCAGGCCGACCTTGCACAGGTGCTGGTGGATCGCGCCGGTCGCCAGCAGCGCATGCATCATCAGCGCATCGCGGCGCGGGCGCCGGTCGGTGACGATCAGCAGTACGATGCCTTCTCGCGTGGCTTCCTCGGCCTGCGCGCACATCCGCAGCAGCGCGGCCTTCAGGCCTTCCTCGGCGGTGTAGTTCAGATCGATGTAACGGTGCGATTGATCGTACGGCGCCATCGACAGCAACTGGCGCAGCTTGCGTTGGGCCAGCACCGGCGAGTTGAGATGGATATGGCCGACGTTGCCCGGCCCGTCGACGAACACGTTGCCCTCGCGCCCGATCTGGGTCGCCAGCGACATCACGCAATCCTCGCGCAACGGGTCCATCGGCGGATTGGTGACCTGGGCGAAGGCCTGGCGGAAGTGGTCGTACAGCGGACGCACTTGTTGCGAGAGCACCGCCATCGGCACGTCGTCGCCCATCGAACCGGTGGCTTCCTGCTCGATCTCGGCCAGCGGGCGCAGCACTTGCTCGCGTTCTTCGCGGGTCAGCTGGAACAGCTTCTGGAAACCGGCCAGGGTTTCGTGATCGAAGGGCTCGGCGGCCAGATTGGGATCGATCAACTCGCTGTGCAGGTAGGTCATGCCCTGCTTGAGCCAGCGCTTGTACGGCGCGCGCGCGCGGTTGATGCGGTCGATGGCTTCCGAATCGAGCAGCTCGCCCTGGTACAGGTCGGCGGCGATCATCTCGCCGGGGCCGAGCTTGCCCTTGGCCTCGATTTCCTCGACCGGCAATTCCCACACCCCGGCTTCGGAGGCGATCAGGAAGTGGCGGTCGCGCGAGCGCAGCCAGCGCGCCGGGCGCAGGCCGTTGCGGTCGAGGGTGCAGGCGGCGTAGCGGCCGTCGCAGGTGACGATGCCGGCCGGGCCGTCCCACGGATCGGTGTTGAGCGCGTAGTACTCGTAGAACGCGGCCAGATCGGCATCCTTGTACTCCAGCGACTGCGTTGCCGGCGGAATCAGGATGCGCATGGCCTTGAGCAGATCCATGCCGCCGGCCTGCAGCACTTCGAGCATGTTGTCCAGGCTCTGCGAATCCGAGCCGTCGGTGCTGACCACTTGCTCGAACTCGCGCAGATCCAGGGTCGGGGTGCGCCAGGTATAGGCGCGCGCCTGCGCCCAGGCGCGGTTGCCGGCGATGGTGTTGATCTCGCCGTTGTGCGCGAGCAGGCGGAACGGCTGCGCCAGCGGCCAGCGCGGGGTGGTGTTGGTGGAGAAGCGCTGATGGAACACCACCGCGCTGGCGGCCAGTTCGGGCCGCTGCAGGTCCGGATACAGCTGCATCAGGCGGTCCGGCAGCACCATGCCCTTGTAGCCGATGCTGGCCGAGGACAGGCTGACCACGTAGAAGTCGCGGCTCGGGAAGGCGTCGCTTTCGCGCAGGCGTTGTTCGGCGCGGCGGCGCGCCAGGAACAAGGAGCGCTGGAATCCGGCCGGATCGAACGGCGCGGCGGCATCGACGAAGACCTGCTCGATGCGCGGCATGGTCTTGCGCGCCAGATCGCCGCAAGCGTCCAGATTCACCGGCACCACGCGCCAGCCGGTCACGCGCATGCCTTCGGCACGCAGGGTTTCGTTGAGGACGTCGCGGGCGTGTCCGGCCAGGTTCGCATCGTGCGGCAGGAACACCAGGCCGGCGGCGAAATGCGGGCCGGGGCGGATGTTGGCCTCGCGCGCGATCAGCCGCAGGAAGGCGTCCGGATGGCGAATGAGCAGGCCGCAACCATCGCCGCTGAGGCCGTCGGCGGCTACGCCGCCGCGATGGGTCATGCGCGAGAGCGCCTCGAGGGCGCGATCGACCAAAGCTCGGCTAGGGCGATCGTCGAGTTGCGCGATCAGTCCGAAACCGCAGCTGTCCCGCTCGTCGCGGGGGTCGTACAAACTTTGTTGCCTGGCTTGCATCGCATCTCCGGGACGTTAAGGGTTCCGTGGATCGCTAGCTCGCTACCGCATTCGCGTTGTGGTCTTGCCTGTCTCAGTGGGCCCGGCGGCCGCGCATCGAGGATGCGGCGGCCGCTCAGATCGGCTTCGACATGGTGCTTTGCCAACGCGAGTCGTGGTCGCGATATCGCTGTGTCGTTTGCCGTCGCGCAGGGAGCATTCGCCGCTGGCGCGGGATTTCTCCCGCACTGGCGGCGTAATGACCGAGCGTGTTCCGACTAAAGCACAAATTGTGCGATGCGGCAATTCACCCAAAGGCGCGGGAATTGCCGACGTTGCGGCGGCGCGTTTTTGTTAGCGCGCGTGCTTACATACGATTTTGTAAGTGAATGATCCTGCAAGAAAAATAGAAGCTTCGCCGGGCAATTGGTAACGTCGGAAACCATCTCCGGGTGACAATCGTCCCTGCCGGAGGGGTCCTCGCGCGCTAGACTGCGCCGATCGGATTACCTCAGGCCGGCCGCCTACTCCCATGACATCTGCTTCCGCTCCCGCTCCGGGCGCGCGTCGTGCTGCGCTCGTCTTCATTTTCATCACCGTCTTGATCGACGTGCTGTCGTTCGGCCTGATCATTCCGGTGCTGCCGCACCTGATCGAGCGCTTCGTCGACGGCAGCACCGAGCGCGCGGCGTACTGGGTGGGCCTGTTCGGCGCCGTCTACGCCCTGGTCCAGTTCGTGTGCTCGCCGATCCAGGGCAGCTTGTCGGACCGGTTCGGCCGGCGCCCGGTGATCCTGCTGTCGTGCCTGGGCCTGGGCCTGGACTTCATCTTGCTGGCGGTGGCCAACACCCTGCCGCTGCTGCTGATCGGCCGCATCATCTCGGGCATGACCTCGGCCAGCTTCACCACCGCCAACGCCTACATCGCCGATATCACCCCGCCGGAGCAACGCGCCAAGAGCTTCGGCATGATCGGCGCGGCGTTCGGCGTGGGCTTCGTGATCGGTCCGTTGATCGGCGCCTACCTGGGCGAGATCGATCTGCGCCTGCCGTTCTGGTTCTCGGCCGGGTTGGCGTTGCTGAATTTCTGCTACGGCCTGTTCGTGCTGCCCGAGTCGCTGCCGCCGGAGCGGCGCAGCGCGCGCTTCGACTGGTCGCACGCCAATCCGCTGGGGTCGTTGAAGCTGCTCAGGCGCTACCCGCAGGTGTTCGGTCTGGCTGCGGTGGTGTTCATCGCCAACATGGCGCATTACGTGTACCCGAGCATCTTCGTGCTGTTCGCCAGTTATCAGTACCACTGGGGCCTGCGCGAGGTCGGCTGGGTGATGATGGCGGTGGGCGTGTTCAACATCATCGTCAACGTGCTGCTGATCGGCCGCGTGGTGGCCCTGATCGGCGAGCGCCGGACGCTGTTGGTCGGGTTGAGCTGCGGCGCGATCGGTTTCGTCATCTACGGTTTGTCCGAGGTCGGCTGGTACTTCCTGCTGGGTCTGCCGATCAGCGCGTTGTGGGCGATGGCCGGGCCGGCCACCCAGGCCCTGATCACCCGCCAGGTCGGCCCGGAAGTGCAGGGCCGCATCCAAGGCTCGTTGATGAGCCTGATCTCCTTGGCCGGCGTGCTGGGTCCGGCGACCTTCGCGGGCAGCTTCGGTTACTTCATCGGCAACAGCGCGCCGATCCACCTGCCGGGCGCGCCGTGGTTCATCGCCTCCGGACTGCTGTGTCTGGGGTTGTTGATCGCTTGGCGCTATGCACGCGCGCCGGCCGCCTTGCCGGCCGCGAACGAGGCCGAAGCGGCGGCCTGAACGGATGCGCGTCCTCCCTGACCGATGGCACAGGTAGGGATCGGCGGCGCTCGGCATCTTCGCGGCGTACCGGCCCGGAGAATCCCATGCGCGCAGTCGTTCTTTCCGCACTGATCGCCGCGGCGCTGAGCGCCTGCGGCGGCCTTGAGTATCGCGACACCAATGCCGCCGTCGACGCGCGGCCCGAATGCGCCAGCGGCCCGCTGCGTCCCGGCGAAACGCCGCCGGCGTGGTGCGAGCGCAAGGTCGAGACCGTGCGCAGCGAGCGCCCGGACGAGAAGATCGATTTCAAGAAGAAGGACGACGACGGCCGCTGAGCGGTCCCGCGGTCCGGGCCAATACAAGCGCGACGCGCCCTTGCCGCTGCCTTGACGCGGCGGCCCGTATTGCTGGCGCATGAGCGGACCCGACCTTCCCGCCGCAGCCAATCGCCGCGCCGCGCGCGCGGCCGGCCTGCGTTACGTCAACGACGGCGAGCCGGGGCTGCGCCGGCTGCGCGCCGGCCGCGGCTTCGCCTACCGCGACGCGCGCGGGCGGGCGGTGCGCGCGGCCAAGACCTTGCAGCGGGTGCGCGCGCTGGCGATTCCGCCGGCCTATACCGAGGTGTGGATCTGTGCCGACGCGCGCGGCCACTTGCAGGCCACCGGCCGCGACGCGCGCGGCCGCAAGCAGTATCGCTATCACCGGCAATGGCGGTCGATCCGCGACGAGGGCAAGTTCGAGCGCGTGATCGGGTTCGGCCAGGCCTTGCCGGGACTGCGCCGGCGGGTGCGGCGCGATCTCAAACGGCCGGGCTTTCCGCGCGAGAAGGTGCTCGCGACCGTGGTGGCGGTGATGGCCGAAACCCTGCTGCGCATCGGCAACGACGAGTACGCGCGCAGCAACCGCTCCTTCGGTCTGACCACGTTGCGCAACCGCCACGTCGAGTTTCTGCGCGGCGGCCGCGCGCGTTTCCGTTTCCGCGGCAAGGGCGGGCAGGCGCAGCAGGTCGAACTCGACAACGCGCGCCTGACCCGACTGGTGCGCGCTTGCCAGCAACTGCCCGGACAGGCGCTGTTCCAGTATCGCGACGACGACGGCCGCGTGCAGCCGGTGGATTCGGGCGCGGTCAACGAGTATCTGCACGAGGCGATGGGCGCGGATTTCACCGCCAAGGATTTCCGCACCTGGGGCGGCACGCTCGCGGCGTTCCGGCGCTTGGCCGCGTTGCCGCTGCCGGCGCCGGCGCGCAACGGCGCGCCGAGCGAACGCGCGCTGACGTTGGTCCAGAACGCGGTGATCGGCGAGGTCGCGCAGGCGTTGCGCAATACGCCGGCGGTGTGTCGCAAGGCCTACATCGACCCGGCGGTGTTCACCGGTTGGCGCGACGGCCGGCTGGTGCGTCATGCGCGCGATGCGAGCGGCGAACTGCAATGGGAACGCGCGGTGCTGCGTTTTCTGCGCGCTCAGCGGCGCGGGGGTGAGCGAGGCGGGTGAGCGTGGTGGAGGCGGCAGGACGTTGCGTCGGTTGGAGGTCTTCGCTGTTGCGGGAGGGCTTGGGCTGTTGTGGGAGGGCCTTCAGGCCCGACGCTTTTCTTCGGGTTCGCGACGATCCGATCGAAAGCGTCGGACCTGAAGGCCCTCCCACAACAGCAGGTCGTTCCATTAAGAACGGGGCGTCCTGCAAGAACATGCTCTCCGATAAAAGCAGGTCCTTTCAAGAAAGCAGGAATTCCCGCAAGCGCGCTTACGGCACCATCTGCGCCAGTTCGGCTTCCGGCAGCGGCAGCAGGGCCCAGAACGCGACGCGCGCCTTGGCCCAATCCTGGGCGGCGTCGTTGAGGATTTCGACCAGCACCGTGGCTTCGTCCGGATGCGCGGCCTGCCACGGCCCCGCGCGTTCGATCAGCAGCAGATAACCCGGCGCCGGCCACCACGACATATCGTTGACGCTGTCGCTCAAGGCGTCCCAGTTGGCGCCGAACCATTCGGGAAAACGCAGCCCGGCGGCGATGCGCCGCAAGGCCTCGTCCTTGTCCGCGCAGCCGGCGAAATCCACCCGCACCACCGCGAACTCCAGTTCGGCGGCCGCGTCGGCCAAGGCCTGCGCATCGCGCGCATCGATGAAATAGGCGCCGGCCTGGGCCGGATCGGCGAGCAACTCGTGCGGATCGACCGGGCTCATCGCGCGGCTCCTTCGCCCGGAACGTCGAAGCGGCGGAAGCTGCGGTAGTGATCGTCGCTGTAGTAGTACTCGACCGGCGGATCGCCGCCGGTGACGATGCGGCGCGCGCCGCGGTCGTCGGAGCCCGGTGTTTCCACGGTGTACTCGCGGTAGTAACCGCGCGGCTGCCTGGGCAGGCGCTGCTCGCGGTTCTGGAACACGCCACCGTCCTGGCGATGCTCGAATCGGCCGCCTGTGGCGATGCGGCGCAGGACGTCGTGGGCCTCTCGCGGCAGGAAATTTGGATAGGTTGCCGATGAGCCGCCTTCGGCCACATCGGCGGGCGCTCGGGGGTCGGTACGCGCAACGGACGGCGGCTGGGTCGTGCCCGTGTGTCCGTGTGCGCCCTGCGGGGCCGGCGCCTGGCGCTGCCACAACCACAGTCCCACTATCACGATGGCGACGATCAGCCAGAGCTGGCGGCCGGCGGGCAGGCGCATGGGAAGGGTCCGGTAAGTGGCAGCGGGCATGAGTGTAGGCCACCCGCGGCGAGCTCCCAAATCGCGTCGTCGGCTTATCATCCTGCATCTTCGACCGGGCTCTTGGCAGCGGCAGGTGGGCAATGGGTAAATCGATCGCCTTCACCAAGCTACGGTTGCAAGACGGCCGGCTGGATCTGCGAATCGAGACCTGCGACGAGCGCGGCGTGGTCTCATGCGAGATCCACGCGACGGACCGGGAACTGGAACGGTTCGCCGACGATCTGCACGGCTTCAGAAACGTGTCGAACCAGAGCGCGTGCGAGTTTCAGCTGGGCACATTCGAACCCGAGTCCGCGAACGGCGGCATTCGTATCCGGATCCGGTTCCACGCCCCCGGAACGCTTGCGCTTACCGTATCGCAGCGGCAAGCGCCGCAGGAACCGGGTGGCGACCGCGTGCATGCCGCTGCCAGCATGCATGTTCTCAGCGAACCCGCGCTGTTGGACGATTTCATTTCGCAGTGGAGTGGCCTCGTCGCCGGCTCGCGCGACGAGGCCACGTTGCGATGCCTCTGAGCCGGCCCGCCGTTTGCGGCCGGCGGCCGGCTCATTCGCAGATCGCTTAGCGCGAACTCAACCGCAACCCACCTCGACGATCACGTTCTTCTCGTCGACATGCACATTGACCCGTCCGTCCATGTACTCCTTGGTGATCGCCTGGCCGGGCTTGAGCACGCGCACGGTGTGGCCGCCGGCAGCGGCGCGGATGCTTTCGACGGTGGCGGCGTCGGCGGTCTTGCCGATCGCGCCGGCCTTGGCGGCATCGGCATTGCAGGTCGGAGCGGCGGGCATGGGGTTGGCCTGTGCGGTCGGAGCGGCTTCGGCGGCGGGCTGGCCCGCGGTTTGTTCGGCGGAACTGGACATCGAATCGGCCGCGCGCGGGCTGGCGCAGGCGCTCAGCGCCCACGGCAGCGCGGCGCTCAGCACGAATGCCGCCAGCCAACGGGAGCGGGCGGGACGGGCGTCGGTGCGGTTCGGCATGGCGGTTTCCTTCGCGGATGCGCGCTCGGCGCGATCCGGCGAGCCTGCGCCGCGATGGCTGTGTCGCGGGTTAACGCGGTGTCGCGATGCGTCGAATTCGCGACTGTGCGCACACGCCGGCGCGATCGTGTCGGTGCGATGCGAACTGGAACGGCCGTGAGCCTCGGCGCTGTGCCGCATCGCAGCACGCGCGTTGCGACGCAGCCCGCGCGACAGCGCTACGGCCGCTGACGGACCGTAGCGTCGGCGCAGGCCGCAGTGCGATATCAGCCGCAACGCAGGCCGGTGATCGCGCCGCGCTCGTTGACATCGATGTTCAGACGATCGGGGCGGAAATCCATGGTTGCGGCCATGCCGGGCTTGAGCACGCGCACATCGCGGCTGCCGGTTTCGGTGCGGGCGCGTTCGACCGTCGCTTCGTCGGGTGCGCGGCCGATCGCCCAACGCGCGGCTTCGGCGTTGCAGGCGGCCGGGCTGATGTTGGTCGGCGGAATCGGCGTGGCGCAGGCGGCCAGGGCCAGGCACAGCGCGGCGACGGGCAGGGCGGTGCGGAGGAAGGAATTCGAAAACATGGCGATGCTCCTGGCGAGGCTCGTCGGGAATCGGTGCCGCGAGCCTGCGGCCGGCGGCGTGTTCGGCGCATGAAGGCCGGGCGCCGAGTGTAGCGATGTCGCGCGGCAGTGGACGCGTCTCGATCAGGCGGCATTCACGCTGTCCAGGCAGGCCACGTATTGCACTGTAGGAGCGGCGCGAGCCGCGACTGCGGGGCCGCAGCCGTGGCTTGAATCGGAGCAGCCATCGAAGGCGAGAACGGCGTGAAACACGATGCAGGAAAGTGGGTTCCGAGGTGGGCGCGAGGTCGCGGTCGCGGCTTGCGCCGCTCCTACAGGGAGGCCAGGTGCGGTCGTGGTGGGTGTGCATCAAACGCAAGCCCCGTACTGCACTGTAGGAGCGGCGCAAGCCGCGACCAACCGAAGAAGCCGAATACCACGCAGCCCGCCGAAGCGATAACCCAACGGCTTTTCATGCCGAGCGCTCCCAATGGCCGAGCTTCGGAGACAACGCTGCCGTACGTCGCTTCGGTTGGTCGCGGCTTGCGCCGCTCCTACAGAGGGGGCAGCTCGCGTTCGTGGTGGGTGCGGATCAGTTTGAGCATCAGTTGGGCGAGGGTCGCCACGTCCTGGTGGTTGTGCGCGACGACTCGCTGCAGCAGCGATGAGGACCCGCCGCGCAGGTAGTGCAGCCACGCGGCCGGCGCCTGCGAACCGGGCAGATCGTCTTCGCGCACGATCCGCAACAGTTCGCGCTCCATGGTCGCCAGGCGGCAGTTCTCCCACACGCCGCGGTACATGCGCCGCGCGGGGAACAACAGGTCGACGTGATCCAGCCCGCTGAGCGGATTGGCGACGCGCGCCAGCCGATAGCGCGTGTTCAACAGCGGCGTGTCGTAGCAGCGGCCGTTGTAGCTGGACAACACCGTGTCGGGCGCGATCCATTGCGCGAATGCGCGCAGCATCGCCGGTTCGGCCGACAGCGTGGAGATCATCAGCTGGCGGATGCGCAGTCCCTCGCCCTCGCGCGGGCAACGGTGCCAGTCGGCCGCGCCGATCATGAAGGCGCGGGTGCCGGTGCCGCCGGCCAGGCCGGTGGTTTCGGTGTCGAAGAACAGCAGCCGGCGTGGGTCGAGCGCGTCGTCGGGGCGTTTGGCGAAGGCCAGCGACAGCGCACCCGTAGGTGCGGACAGGGGCAGATGCGCTTGGATCAGATGCAGGCCCGGGGCGATCTCCTCGCCGGGCAGGTTGCGATCGGCGGACGTAGATAACGCGGACAGTCGCGGTGGGGCATGGGCCGACGAGATGTGGGGCGCGGCGGGTTTGCGTTCGCGCTGGGCGATCAAGCGCCGCAAGGCGTCGAGATCGGTGCGCGAAGATCGAATCTCCCCCAAGCCCTCTTTTCCAAAGACGGGAGTGCTGGCGTCGAGGGCGGATGGGACGTTCGGCTCTGGAGTATCGGCGTGGCAATCCGCGAGCGACACCTCCGCTTGTGTCCCCTCTTTGGAAAACAGGGGCCGGGGGAGATTCGCTTTTGCGTCAGGCTCAACCCGCCCGGCCTGCCGTTGCAAGGCGCGCAGCTTGGCGATATCCAGACTCATGCGGCCTCGCCGTCGCCGAGCAGACGCAGCACCTGCAGCGCGAGCGATTTGGGCGTGACGCCCGGGCCGGTCTCGTCGCTGGCCAGCACCGGGCCGACGCAGGCCGGGCAACCGGCGCGGCAGTCGCAACGTGCGATCAGCTCGGTCGCGCGCGCGACCAATTCGGCCTGGCGCATCCACAACGGCTCGCTGAGGCCCACGCCGCCGGGAAAATTGTCGTAGAGGTAGACGGTCGGCACGAACTGCTGCACTTCCAGCATCGCCATCGAGCCGCCCTGCAACGGTTCCTGGCCGCCGCCGCGCAGTTGCCCGCGGCCGTCGGCATCCTGGGTGGCGAACCACGCGCCATCGCCGTTGCCGACCGATTTCTGCAGATCGCGCGCGTCGGCCATCACCGCCACCGTGGCGACGATGTGCAGCGCATGCGCGGCGCCGAGAAACCCGTCGAGCGCGTCTTGCTTGGAGGCGAAACGCGACAGCAGCACGCCCTGCGGCAACTGCCACCACACCGCGGTGGTGTGCAGTTCCTGGTCGGGCAGATTGACCGGCCCGTAGCCGATGCTCTCGTGCGTGTAGTAGCGGATCTTCTTGTAGCCGGCCACGCGCCGGACCACGTGCACCTCGCCGTGATGGCTGTCGCCGCGGCCGGCCTCGCCTCCATCGAAGCGTTCGAGCACCTTGAGCTTGGTGTAGTCGATCGAGTCGGTGTAGTAGTCGACGTGGGTGCGGGTGACATAGGCCTTGCGGCCGTCCCAATCCAGGCGTTCGACCTGATACGGCACCGACTGGATCATGTGGATCGCGCCTTCGTACAAGGTCAGCGCCGCGGCGGAGTAATCGACCTCGGCGATGATGGTCTGGCGTCCGTCGCTGCGATCGACCACGACGAAGTTGCCGTCGGCGACCGAGCGCAGGCTGACCGCATTGGCCGGGTAGCTGTCGGCGATCCATTCCCAGCGTTCGCCTTCGCGATGGACCACGCCGGTTTCGGCCAGCGCCTGCAGAAACACCTCCGGATCGATCGGGCCGAAACCTTCGCCGTGCTGGAACGGCAGTTCGAAGGCGGCGCAGCGGATGTGATCGAACAGGATCAACGGCTGGTCGGGGGCGATGCGCGCGTGCTCGGGCGAGGCGTCGGCGAAGAAATCCGGATGCCGCACCACGTACTGATCCAGCGGCTGCGAGCTGGCGACCATGACGCCCAGCGAAGGCTGTTGCCGGCGGCCGGCGCGGCCGAAACGCTGCCAGGTCGCCGCGACCGAGCCCGGATACCCGTTGAGCACGACCACGTCCAGCGCGCCGATGTCCACGCCCAGTTCCAGCGCCGAGGTCGACACGATTCCGTCGATGCGCCCGTCGCGCATCGCCCGTTCGGCCTCGCGCCGCTCGCTGGGCAGGTAGCCGCCGCGGTAAGCGCGGATGCGCGCGGGCTTGCGCGGATCGTGATCGAACACGTCTTTCAGATACTTGGTCAGCACCTCGACCATCAGCCGGGTCTGGGCGAACACCAGCGTCTTCAAGCCGGCCTTGATCGCGATGCGGGCGATGCGGTTGCTTTGCGAACGCGCCGAGGCGCGCAGACCCAGGTCGGCGTTGACCACCGGCGGATTCCACAGCAGCACGTGTTTGTCGCCGGTCGGCGCGCCGGAATCCAGGATCGCCCGCACCGGTCGTTCGATCAGCGCCTCGGCATGGGCCTGCGGATTGCCGATGGTCGCCGAGCACAGGATGAATTGCGGTTGCACGCCGTAGAACGCGCAGATCCGGCGCAAGCGCCGCAGCACGCCGGCGACGTGGCTGCCGAACACGCCGCGGTAGGTGTGGATCTCGTCGATGACGATGTAGCGCAGGTTCTCGAAGAACTGCGCCCACTTGGTGTGATGCGGCAGGATCGCCTGATGCAGCATGTCCGGATTGGACACGACGATGTCGCCGTGCAGGCGGATCGCCTGGCGCGCATCGCCCGGCGTATCGCCGTCGAAGGTGAAGGCCTTCACGCCCAACTCGCCGGCGCGGTTGAGCTCCAGCAGTTCGGCGACCTGATCCTGGGCCAGCGCCTTGGTCGGAAACAGGTACAGCGCCTTGGCGCCGCGGGTCATCGCAGCGGCGACCACCGGCAGGGTGTAGCACAGCGATTTGCCCGAAGCGGTCGGGGTGACCACGGCGACGTGCTCGCCGGCCTGGGTCGCCTCCCACGCTTGCGCCTGATGGCTGTAGAGCCGCTCGATCCCGCGCGCGCGCAACGCCGCCTTGAGCGATTCGGGCAGATCCTCGGGCAGCGGCGCGTAGCGGCCTTGGCGGCCCGGGATCGTGAAGCGGCCGGTGATGCGGTCGCGATAACGCCGTTGCAGCCGGTCGGCCAGCGCGCCGCCGTGTCGGGCGTCGACAGGTTCTTCGCTTTCGCTGCGCGCCAACGCGCGGGCGCTGGCGGCCGAGGGCGCGAGATCGCGCGAGGACGGGTCGATCAGAGCGGACATGATGCGGCGTCGAGGACGGAGCGTCTCGTTGTACGCGACGCTGGTCTCAGCGTGTGAGACGGCGGAATGGCGGATGCGGTTGCCAGGCGGGGTCGCCGATGAAATGCTGGGGCGAAGGAGATCGGCCATGAACGCAGCGCCAGCCCGACATCGGGTGAAGTACACGCAGGCCATGGCGAAGGACGCCGTGCGCGTCTTCGTCTGGCGGCGGGTGGTCGTCGCCGAGAAAGGCTTGTGGACCGTCGCCGCGCTGCTGTTGGCGCTGGTGCTGTTCCATGTGGCGCGTGGCGACCGGGACTGGTGGGTCGGCGCGCTCGGCGTAGTCGTGCTATTGCCGCCGCTGCTGCTGATCGGCGTGTGGCGCGCGCATTACCGCAATACGGTCGGCCGGTTCCGCGCGATGCCGGTGCCCGAGGCGGTGTTCGTGTTCGAACAAGACGCCCTGGCGATCGAGTCCGGAGTCGGCTCGATGCGGATCCCGTGGTCCAGCCTGAGCGAGGTCTGGGAGCGTCCGGACTACTGGATGTTGTTTACCGGGACGGCGCAATTCTTCACCCTGCCGATTGCGGACCTGTCCGAGGACGATCTGGCTTGGCTGCGCGATCGATTGCAGGCGGGGCGGAGCGTCCAAGCGGTGCCGGACTGATCGAAGTCGCCGCTTGCTTTGGCCCTGTCTGCTTTTGCTCGTCATCCCCGCGAAGGCGGGGATCCAGAGACTTCAAGCGTTCTTGCACGAAAGGCCTTGGATCCCCGCCTTCGCGGGGATGACGCCCGGGGGGCGTGCGGTACTCCACGGCAGGGGATACGAAAAGAGACGCCCGACAAACCGCACCACCCCGGAGTTCAGGTCGCACGCCGCCGCAGCGAGTATCCTTGCGCGCCGCGAACCAGACCCAGCGTCATGAAGATCGGTATCGATTTCGGCACCAGCTATTCCGCCGCCGCCGCGGTCGTCGACGGTCGGGTGCGCACCGTGCGCTTCGGCGAGGAACAGCAATTCCGCACCACGGTGTATTTTCCCGAGGCGGTGCCCGACCCGAATCAGTTCGAATTGACCGATGCGCTGGAAGCGCAGGTCGACGCGATCGTGCGCAGCGCCCGCGCGCAGCAGTCCCGCGCCGCGAGCGATGCCCTGACCGCTCGCCGCGAGCAGGCCGCACGGTTGCCCGCAGATCAGCACGGCCAACGCGACGCCGCGCTGGCGTCGATCGCCGTGCCGGCCCAGCGCAGCGAGACCGAACTGCGTCGCGAATCGGTCCGCGCGGTGCGCCGGCAATGGTTGGAAGAACAAGTGCGCGAGGCGCGCGCTTCGGCCGCCACGCTGCAGAACGCGGTGTACGGCGAAGACGCGGTCGAGGCTTACCTGAGCGAAGGCTTCGGCAATCTGGTCCAGTCGCCCAAGTCGATGCTGGGCTATCAGCTCGCCCCGCACGTGCGCCGGACCATCGTCGGCATCGCCGGCTACATCCTCGAACACATCCGCCTGAGCGCCAGCCAGCAGCTCGGCGCCAACGTGCGCGAGGCGGTGCTGGGCCGGCCGGTGCAGTTCCGCAGTTCGATGGGCGCGGCCGGCGGCGATCAGGCGCTGGAAATCCTGCGCGAGGCCGCGACTGGCGCGGGTTTCGACGAGGTCGAGTTCCTGGAGGAACCGGTCGCCGCGGCCTTGGCTTATCACGCGCAGAGCGATCACCGACATCGCACCTTGGTGGTCGACATCGGCGGCGGCACCACCGACATCACCCTGGCCGAGGTCGGCGGCGCCGCGCCGCCGCAGGTGCTGGCGTCGTGGGGCATCGCACGCGGCGGCGTCGACGTGGACCTGTCGCTGAGCCTGTCGCGTTTCATGCCGCTGTTCGGCAAGGGCGCGACCCGGGTGCCGGCGCATCATTACGTCGAGGCGGCGACCGTGCACGACGTGGTGCGCCAGCGCGATTTCCAGCGTCGCGACGCCTATCGCGAGGTCGACGACCCGTATGGCCCGCGCCTGATCGCGCTGCAACAACCCGGCAACACCACGCGCCTGAGTCGTGCGGTGGAAGCGGCCAAGGTCGAACTGAGCACGCACGACCGACACCGCGCCGCGCTTGACTACATCGAACCGGCGTTGGACATGGCCACCGGCGCGGCCGACCTGGATCGGGCCGCCGAACCGTTTCTGGGTTTTCTCAGCGAGCTGTTGCGCGAAGTCGCCGCCGACATCGACGCGCGCCTGGGCGACGCGCCCTCGGCGGTGTTCCTGACCGGCGGCATGTCGCGCGCGCCGTACGTGCGCGAAGCGGTGCGGCGTTGTTTTCCGCAGGCGCGGCTGGTCGCCGGCGATCCGTCGTTGGGCGTGGTGTCGGGGCTGGCGTTCGCGGCGGTGCGGGCGGGCTGACCACACGGCCAGACCGGACCTCGCCGGATCGGCGCGGTTGCGGTCGCGGCGGTGTTGGCACGACGATGCCGTGGTCCGCGATCGATCGCGATGGAGCCACGCCATGTCCGAACGCCCGTATTCGCCGTCGTGCGAGCGCAACCGCGAGCCGATTCTGGTGGTGCTGCATCGGCATTTCGCCGATCGTCGCAACGTGCTCGAGGTCGGCAGCGGCACCGGTCAACATGCCGTGCATTTCGCCGCGGCGATGCCCTGGCTGCGCTGGCAATGCGCCGATCGCGCGGAGTATCTGCCGGGCATCCGTGCATGGCTGGAGGATGCGCGATTGCCGAACACGCCGGCGCCGATCGAACTGGAGGCGGTGGCCGCGCCGGTGCCGGGATTCTCGCCGTGGCCGATTCGGGTCGACGTTGCAAGCGCGGCCGCGATCGAGGCGACCGGCTCGATCGCGCCGGCGACGGGCGCCTCGGCCTTCGATGCCGCCTTCAGCGCCAACACCTTGCACATCATGGGCTGGCCGCAGGTGCGGGGCTTCTTCGCCGGTCTGGATATGGCGCTCGCGCCGCAGGCGACGGTGGCGGTGTACGGGCCGTTCAATTACGGCGGACAGTTCAGCAGCGACAGCAACCGCGAGTTCGACGGCTGGTTGAAGGCGCGCGATCCGGTCTCGGGCGTGCGCGACTTCGAAGCGGTGGATGCTTTGGCGGCGGGCATCGGCTTGCGATTGATCGAGGATGTGGCGATGCCGGCGAACAATCGTTGTCTGATCTGGCGTAGATAGGCGATGCGATGGGCCCGCGCGGAGCGGCGAGGTCTTTTGTCGGAGGGGCTTCAGTCCCGGCGCTTTTCGATCCGATTGCCAGGCACTGTCCACAACTGATCGAAAAGCGTCGGGGCTGAAGCCCCTCCCACAAAAAATTTCAGGCATCTGAAGCATTTGGAGGGATGTCTTCCAACTGCGACCGGCGAGTTCAGTCGGCCGCCACCGTGGTCAACAACGGCGAATCGAACATCGCCGCCGGTGAGATCACCGGCTCGGCCAGCGGTACGCGCACGCCGTAGCGTTCGCGCAGCTTGGCCTTCACCGCCGGGTCGTTGAGCTTGAACTCGCGCAGTCGCTGCAGGCGGCCGATCTCCACCCCCAACGCGCGGTCGTACATCTTCCAGACCAGCTCCGAGCAATACATCTTCCGGTCCGACCATTCGAAGCTCATATCGTAGGCGAGTCCGCTGAACGCGCCGGCCTGTTTGCGCAACTCGCGCTGTTGTTGCGCGGTCAACGGCGTGCGCAAGCGCTTGAGTACGTAATGCCCGCCTTCGCCGCGGGCGATCCAGCGCGCCAGCGGCGTGTACACGGTCGGGCCGATGGCTTCGTACACATACGGTTTGCCGCCCTGGTGCAGGATCACGCCCATATGGCTGTAGCGCGAACCGGTGGCGCGCTGGATCGCCAGGCTTTGCGCCGAGCGCGAGGCGTGGAAGATCAGATCGCCGTCGCGCGCCTGCGGTGGTTGCGCGCCGATGCAGCCGATGCACGGCAGGTACAGCGCGAGCGCGGCGGCGAGGCGGGCATGCATTCAGGCGTCGGTACTTTCGGCGGTCGCGGCCGGATCGCGTGCCGTCGCGGCGTCGACGGCGGTGGAGAACAGACGCAGATCCTCCTCGCCGAGCCGCACCATGCGTTCGAAGCTCAGGCCGAGCCGTTCGAGCACCTTCATCGAGGGCTGATTGTCGGGGTCGGTGATCGCCAGCACTCGCGGCAGCGCCAAGGTCTCGCGCCCGTAACGCAACGCGGCGGTGCCGGCTTCGACCGCATAGCCGCGCGACCAGTAGCGCGGCAGAAAGGCGTAGCCCAGGTCCGGATCGGGCAGGGTGTCGCGCTTGAGCAGACCGCACAGGCCGATCGCCTCGCCGCTCTCGCGCAGGTCCACGCGCCACAGGCCGTAGCCGTTGCGCGCGTAGCTGAGCACCGGGCCGTCGAGGATGTAGCGCACCGCGCCGTCGAGATCGCGCACGCCGCGGTCGCCGATGTTGTCGATGAACGACGGCTCGTTGAGCAGTTCGAGAATGAAGCCGGCGTCCTCGGGCGTGAGTTCGCACAGCAGCAGGCGTTCGGTCTGGATCGTGGGCATGGGACGGATCGGTCGGCGGGCGGTACGGTCAACGATACGACAGCGTGGGCGGACAATGGCCGGTCCGGGTGAGGCGAGGATGAAGCGGCCGCGCGCGGCTACACTGGCCCGCCCGAACGCGCGCCGCCGCCATGCTCGATCCGTCCCGCCTGCCCGAGATCCACCCCATCGCCGAAGACAAGCGCCGCGCCGTGCTCGACGCATTGGCGGCGATCGAGCGCGAGCACGCGGTGCGCATCGTGTATGCCTGCGAATCGGGCAGTCGCGGCTGGGGCTTTTCCTCGCCCGACAGCGATTACGACGCGCGCTTCGTCTACGTGCACGAGCGGCCGTGGTACCTCACCGTCAACGAACGCACCGGACCGGGCGAGCCGCAGCGCGATGTGATCGAACTGCCGATCGAGAGCGATCTGGACGTGAGTGGATGGGATCTGCGCAAGGCATTGCGATTGGTGTCGAAGTCCAATCCGACCCTGCTGGAGTGGCTGCGTTCGCCGATCGTCTACCGGCAGGACGATGCGCTCAGCGCCGGCCTGCGCCAGTTGACCGAAGAGTTCTACTCGCCGATCGCAGCCTGGCACCACTACTTCAGCCTGGCCCGCGGCACCTTGCGCAGCCATCTGGGCGGCGAGCAGATCCGCACCAAGAAGTACCTGTACGTCCTGCGCCCGGTGCTGGCCTGCCAGTGGATCGAATGCGAAAGCGGCGCGCCGCCGATGGCCTTCGAGGACTTGCTCGAACGGCTGTTGCCGGACGGGCCGGTGCGCGAGGCGGTGGATGCGCTGCTGGTACGCAAGCGGCAAAGCGCAGAAGTGGCGGCGGGGCCGCGGATCGCGGCGATCAGCGATTATCTCGAGGCGCAGATCGAGCGGATGCAGGCGCGGCAACCGGCGCTGCCGCCGGGGACGGGCAGTGCAGATCGGCTGGATACGTTTTTCCGCATGGCGTTGGATCGAGGCGCCTGACTCGGGCCACTGCGTCGCCGCGAAGTCTTTTGTGGGAGGGGCTTCAGCCCCGACGCTCTTCGATCAGTATGCTGCGGGACCTGTCACTGCTCTTGAGGCAAAAGCGTCGGGGCTGAAGCCCCTCCCACAAAAGACTTCGCGGCTTCGATACGAACGCTCGTGCCCCGCTCGAAAGTCGCGGGAATCTCGTGACTTCAATCGCGCCCGTCGGCTCGGGTGGCTTGCGCGCCCTGCTTTAACTGGACAACGGCAACGGCTGCTGCAACGGCTCGATCGTGCCCTCTCCGCGCATCACCTTCTTGTACTCGGCGCGCGAGACCGAGATGTAGCGCTCGTTGCCGCCAATCTCGACCTGCGGGCCGTCCTGCACCGCGCGTCCGGCTTCGTCGACGCGCACGTTCATGGTGGCCTTCTTGCCGGAGTGGCAGATGGTCTTGATCTCGGTGAGTTCATCGGCCCAGGCCAGCAGGTACTGGCTGCCTTCGAACAACTCGCCGCGAAAATCGGTGCGCAGGCCGTAGCACAGCACCGGGATGCGCAATTCGTCGACGATCTCGCTGAGCTGCCAGACCTGGGCGCGGCTCATGAACTGGGCCTCGTCGACCAGCACGCAGTGCAGCGCGCCGCGCGCGGCGATGTCGGCGTGGATCAGCGCCTCCAGGTCGGTGTCGCGGTCGAAGGCGACGGCGTCTGCGCGCAGGCCGATGCGCGAGGCCACCGTGCCGCTGCCGGCGCGGTGATCCAGGCGCGGGGTCAGGATCGCCACGCGCATGCCGCGCTCTTGGTAGTTGTGCGCCGACTGCAGCAGCGTCGTGGTCTTGCCGGCGTTCATCGCCGAATAATAGAAATAGAGCTTGGCCATGCCCGCAGTTTAGGCCGCGCGGGCGCGGCGCTACAGACTTGACGCTGCGCCGTCGCCGGGTTTGCGGCCGGCCGCGCGCGTCAGGGCTTGGGCTCGGGCGACTGGGCTGGTTCGGGCGCCGCTGCCGGGGCCGCGCCGGGTTCGCCCTGGCCCAAGGCCTGGATACCGCCCACGTTGACCGTACCGCCGAAATGCTGCCGCCAGGTACGGTCCTGGGCAGCCCAGTACAGCTGGGGATCCCAGTGGGTCCGGGCGTAGAACACGCCGACCTTGTTCGACTCCTGGTACACGCCGTCCCTGCCTTGGCTCACCGCGATGCCCACGTCCATGCCGAGATGGCTGCCGGTGATCTGATTGCGCAGTCGGGTCAGCCGTTGCGCGTAGCGCGGCTTCGCTGCGGCGTCGCCGTAGGTCCGATACAGCGCCGGGCCTTGTTGCAGCGCGCGTTCGCGCTCGGCTGGCGTCATCGCCGCCCAGTAGCGCTCGCGCAGTCCGACCAGATCGCGATAGCCGCGCTCGGCGGCCAGATCCATCCAGACGTAAGCCAAGGCGCGATCGGCGGGCGCGCCTTCGCCCTTCCAGTACATCTGCGCGACCAGGCTTTGCGAGGGCTTGTCGCCGAAATAGCCAGCCCGGCGGAAACGCTGCAGCGCGGTGGCCAGGCGTCCGCGTTTGTAGGCCTGCTGGCCCGACTGGCGATACTCCACATCCGGATGCAGTTCCATGTAGCCGATTTCGGCCATGTACGGATCTTCGGCCGGATCGGTGGGGGCGGCCGCGACGGCGTGGCCGGGCAGGACGGTGCACGCCGCCGCCAAGGCCAAGGTCTGGCACAGCGATGGCAAGGGTCGATACGGCGCCTTCATGGCGGGTCTGCTCCGGAGGGACGCGCCGATAAGGCGCTGTCGGAAAGGGTTTGGTGGTGGCCGTTTCAGGGACGGCCGGACGCGGGCAGGGTTTGGCTGGGCCCGACCTCGACGTTGCCGCCGCTCTGCCAGACCACGTCCTCCACCGCCCAATAGCGTTTGCTGTCCAGGCGCCAATCGGCGTACATCGGGCTCAGGTCGATGGCGTTCGAACCGCCCCATTCGCCGTCGCGCGAGGCGTACACGTCCAGCTTGCCGGTGCTCAGGCCGGTGCGGGTGCCGGTGATCCGCGAGCGCGCGCGAGCCACGGCGCGCTCGAAGCGCGGCTTGGCCGCGGCGTCGGCGTACTGGTCGAACAGCGCGACGCCCTCGCGCAGCGCGCGCTCGCGTTCGGCCGGTTCGAGTTCCTGCCACATCTTTTCGCGGATCAGTACGAATTGCGGATACAGGCGTTCGGCCGCCAGATCGGCCCAGGCGTAGGCCAATGCGCGGTCGCGTGGCAGGCCCAAGCCGTGCCAATAGATCAGGCTCAGCCGGTGCTGCGAATACTTGTCGGCATAGCGCGCGGCATGGCGGAAATGCGCCGCGGCATCGCTCCACCGGCCCTGGCCGGCGGCCGCGGAGCCGTACAGGCGGTAGAGCTCGTTGGGGTAGTGGGCGGCCAGGCGCTGGCGCGTATCGAAATCGGTCAACGCCATGCGGTCGGTTTCCGCGCTGGCCGCGCGTTCCGGGCTCGGCGCGGCGGCCGGCTCGGCCGCGGTTCGGGCGCCCGCGTAGGCCGGCGTCGCCGGCAAGACCAGTGCGGCGCAAACGATCCAGCCCGCAAAACCACGTGCCATCGTGACCTCCGACCGTCCGGAGCCATCCGGGCTCCGTGGGTGTCTAGCCTAACGCCGGCGCGGCCGGTCCGGGCGGTTAGACTGTGCGGCCGATCCGGCCCCGCCGACGACTCAGTTTTCCATGCACGGCCTCAATCCCCCCCAACGCGCCGCCGTCCTGCACACCGAGGGCCCCTTGCTCGTGCTCGCCGGCGCGGGCAGCGGCAAGACCCGCGTGATCGTGGAGAAGATCGCTCATCTGATCGGCTCCGGCCGGATGCCGGCCAAGCGCATCGCCGCGATCACCTTCACCAACAAATCGGCCAAGGAAATGCGCGAGCGCGTGGCCAGGCGGATCAAGGGCGACGCCGCCGACGGGCTGACCATCTGCACCTTCCACGCGCTGGGCCTGAAGTTCCTGCAGTTTGAACACGCCAAGCTCGGCCTGCGCCGCGGCTTCAGCGTGTTCGACAGCGACGACAGCAACGCCCAGATCAAGGATCTGCTGCCGGCGGGCACCAAGCCCGACGTGCTCGACGACATGCGCAATCTGATCTCGCGCGCCAAGAACGCCGGCCTGTCGCCGCAGCAGGCGCTCGCGCAGTCGCGCAGCCCGCGCGAGATCGAGGCGGCGACCGTGTACGAGATGTACCAGGCGCGCCTGACCACCTTCAATGCGGTGGACTTCGACGATCTGATCCGATTGCCGGTGCAATTGCTGGAAGCCGACAGCGAAGTGCAGTTGGCCTGGCGCGAGCGCATCGGTTATCTGCTGGTCGACGAGTGCCAGGACACCAACGACGCCCAGTACCGCCTGCTCAAGGCCATCGCCGGCCCGCGCGGCCTGTTCACCTGCGTGGGCGACGACGATCAGTCGATCTACGCCTGGCGCGGCGCCAATCCGGACAATCTGCTGGAACTGGGCAAGGACTATCCGAGCCTGGAAATCATCAAGCTCGAACAGAACTACCGCTGCAGCAACCGAGTGCTGCGCGCGGCCAACGCGCTGATCGCCAACAATCCGCACGAGCACCCCAAGACCCTGTGGAGCGACCAGGCCGACGGCGAGCGCATCCGGGTGTGGGAATGCCGCGACAGCGCGCACGAGGCCGAGAAGGTCGCCAGCGAGATCCAGTTCCTGGCGCAGAAGAACAACGCGCCGTGGATGGACTTCTGCATCCTGTTCCGCGGCAACCATCAAAGCCGCGCGCTGGAAAAAGCGCTGCAGCTGTTGCGCGTGCCGTATCACGTCAGCGGCGGTACCGCGTTCCTGGAACGCGGCGAGGTCAAGGATGCGCTGTCGTGGCTGCGCCTGATCGCCAATCCCGACGACGACGCGGCGTTT
This sequence comes from Lysobacter sp. CA199, assembly GCF_052078715.1. Lineage (NCBI taxonomy): Bacteria > Pseudomonadati > Pseudomonadota > Gammaproteobacteria > Lysobacterales > Lysobacteraceae > Lysobacter > Lysobacter sp. CA199. The sequence continues at coordinate 266,348 of NZ_JBQJIL010000004.1, forward strand.
CTGCGCGCGGTGACCTCGCCCAAGCGCGAGGTCGGCGCGACCAGTCTGGCCAAGCTGGCCGAGATGGCGCAGAACGCGCATATCCCGATGTCGCGCATGGCCGAATCGATCCACGCGATCAAGCAGCTCACGCCGCGCGCCGGCAACGCGCTCGACGGGTTCGTGCAGATCGTGCGGTTCCTGCGCGAGGAAGCGCAGCGCATCTCGCCCGGCGAACTGGTCGGGGTGCTGGCCGAGCGCAGCGGCCTGCTCGCTTCGATCCGAGCCCAGTGCAAGGACGAGGCCGGTTTCCAGCGGCGCAAGGAAAATCTGGCCGAACTGTCGGGCTGGTTCGACGGCGGCAAGGGTTCGGGTCCGGGCGAACTGGCCGCGCAGCTGGCCTTGCTTTCGCATGCCGACAAGGGCGAGGCCGGCAACCAAGTGCGCTTGATGAGCCTGCACGCGGCCAAGGGTCTGGAATACCGCTATGTGTTCATCGTCGGCGTGGAAGACGGCAACCTGCCGCACGACGCCAGTCTCGATGAAGGTCGCCTCGACGAAGAACGCCGTCTGATGTACGTGGGCATCACCCGCGCCAAGGAAGCGCTGTACCTGTCGCATGCGCGCGAAACCCAGCGCTGGGGCGAGCGCATCCGGCTCAAGCCCAGCCGCTTCATCGATGAACTGCCCGCCGACGAGATTCAGCGCGACGGCGCCGACCCGGTGGCGGATGCGGCGCGCAAGCACGAGCGCGCTACGGCGGGGTTCGCGGCGATCAAGGCGTTGTTGGAAGGCTAGTTGGAATATTCCGCCGTGGCTGCGATTACCTTGAGGTTGCTATTTCGATAATTCATCGATAGCTTTCCGGTTTGACCGGCCGCAGTCGCTGGTCTGGGGCGTTAAGGGATCAATAGTCAGCCGATATCGCGCAGTACGGGATAAGGCCAGCCAGGAAAGTGCCAATGAGTTTTTTCTTGAAGAGTCATGGTGTTTGCCCTACGTGTTCGCAGCAAAGTAGCTTTACCGCCACGCATGAATGGTTGCGCGATAGTTTTGTTTGCGATCTTTGCGGTAGCGTTCCGCGCGAACGTGCCTTAATGCACGTAATTGATCGCTTTTTCCCACAATGGCGAGAGTTGCGGATCCATGAAACCTCGCCGGCGATGCGTGGCGCCAGCGTGCGTCTGAGCCAGGAATGCGCCGACTACATTCCCTCGCAATTCTTCCCTGGGGTAGCCCCAGGCGATTTCGTTTCCGGCATGCGTTGCGAGAATTTAGAAGCCTTGTCGTTCGCTGACGAAAGCGTCGATCTGCACATTTCGCAAGACGTGATGGAGCATATTTTCGATCCCGCCCAGGCTTTCGCCGAGGTCGCCCGTACCTTGCGACCTGGCGGCGCGCATATTTTTACCGTGCCTATCGTGCACAAGCATTTTTCCTCGGTGCGGCGCGCGCGCATGAACGTCGACGGAAGCATCACGCACATAAAAGAGGCGCAATATCACGGCAATCCGATCAGTGACGATGGGGTTCTGGTAACGGTCGATTGGGGATACGACATCTGTCGCTACATCCATAGCGCTTGCGGCCTGTATACGCACATGCTGCATATCGACGACCTGGAGCGGGGCATCCGCGCCGACCTCAACGAGGTCCTGGTGACCGTCAAGCCCGTGCCTGAAACCATCAGTTGGGTGTGAGCGTGCGAATCGTAGGCCGCGGTCCGGAATGAGCGGGTGCGACTTGCGCTAATCTTGGTAAGTCATCCACCGACTACGCACCGCCATGGCCCTGCTGATCAACGCTTACTCCACGCTCGCCTCGCCGCCGCCGCCGGAATTTCTCGATGCCGCGCCCTCGCGCCGCGACCGCAGCGATCCGGAACTGGTGCCGCATCTGCAAGGTTTCGTCGGCTACGTGCTGAGCACGGTCAGCGAAGGCATGGATGCGCGCACCTTCGGCGTATTGCGTCATCTGCAGCGCGTGCAGATCCACTACAGTTTCGAAGTGGGCGAGCACGCGTTCGACGCGCTCGCCGCCTGGGGCGAGGCCGCCAACGTGCTGTGCTTTCTGCCCGACGGCAGCGTGCGCGATGCGGCCGGCAACGTGCTGGTCAGCCGCGGCGAGCCGCCGGTGGAGGCCGACGCGACCCTACCGTATCCGCCCGATGCGCGCGATCGCAAACAGCGCAGCGAGGCCGAGCTCAAGCAACTCGGCGCGCAGCCACCGGCGCATCTGCCGCCGGTGCTGGGCGAGGGCGAAGTGCGCCTGCGTTCGCCCGAGGAAACCATGCGCCGCATGCTCGCGCTGTGCGCGGTCGCGGTGCGCGCCGAATCGTTGAGCTCGCAGCGTCTGTCCGAGCCGGAGATCCGGGCCAAGCTCGGTCCCGGCGTGGACGCGCTGACTCCGGCCGAGCGCGGCTTCCTCGACAGCGATGCGCCCGACGAGGAAACCTGGGCCAACCACGGCTGGCGTTACGAAAGCGCGGTGCTGCTGCAATGGGCGCTGGGCCTGACCGATGTCCTGCCGCCGCCGACCGCGATCTGCGATGCCGGCGCCGTCGCCCGCATCGCCATCGACCATGCTGACCCGGCCAGGATCGCGCAGGCGCGCCTGCGGCCGGTGCCCGAACTGCTCGACGCGCTCGATGCGGTCTACCGCCGTCATTGGCTGGTGCGGCAGGCGCGTCTGGACGAGCGCGAGCCGGTGATCGGTCTGCATCCCAGTGTCGTCTACGAACGTCACTACGCCTTGAACTGGCTGCTGCGTTTCGACGAACACGATTGGGACGAGGTCGGGACGCCTACTTGAGTGGAGTGGACGTGTTGGAGCGGCGTCGTCCGGATGCCGTCGCGTCGCGTGGCCGAAGGCGCGCGGTCGCGGCTTGCGCCGCTCTTACGGATAGCGTCCGAGGCATACGCTGCCTCATGAAGGATTGCCGGCCTGGGCCGCTGCTGCCTCGCACAGCCGTGTCCTTCGATCGCTACCTGTAGGAGCGGCGCAAGCCGCGACCGCGATACTGCGCAGACCGACGCCACCGCCCATCCGCCGACGATTTCCGGCACAACACCACACGACGCATTCGCATTGCCCGACACCGCTGCCGCATACTCGCGGCATGAGCCTGAGCATCCGCAACGTCACCGCTGCCGACCATCCGTCGGTGCTCGCCCTCAATCTGGAATCCGAAGCGTTGATGAGCCCGCTGGACGCCATGCGTCTGGCCCGCCTGGATCGCCAATCGGTGTATCACCGCGTCGTCTGCGACGGCCAGGACATCGTCGCCTTCCTGCTCGCGTTCCGCGAAGGCGCCGATTACGACAGCCCGAACTACCTCTGGTTTTGCGAGCGCTACCCAACCTTCCTGTACGTCGATCGGATCGCCGTGGCCGAAAGCCATCGCGGCCGCAAGCTCGGCGGCCTGCTGTACGACGATCTGTTCGCCTTCGCGCGCGACCGCGGCTTCAACCAGATCGCCTGCGAGTTCTACATCGTGCCGTTCAATGAAGCCTCCAGCCGCTTCCACGCGCGTTACGGCTTCGCCGAAGTCGGTACGCAGTGGGCGGTCGACGGCGCCAAGCAGGTCTCGCTGCAGGTCGCGCCGGTGCCCGCCGCCGCGCCGGCATGATGCCGCGGCTGCATCGGGTCGGCCTGCACCTGCGGCCGATCGCGATGGCCGATGCGCCGGCGTGGTTCGCCTATCTGTCGATGCCGGACGCGGTGGAGCACACCAGTTGGGCGCTCGACGGGATCGAAGTCTTGTATCCGCAGATCGCCGAGTCCAATCCGTTCAATCGCGATGCGCCGGCCTTGTTCGCGATCGTCGACGATCTGGACGAACTGATCGGCACGGTCGGCTTCCACACCGTGTGGACGCAGCCGCGCGGCGGCGAGATCGCCTACAACCTGCATCCGGCGTACTGGGGCCGCGGCATCGCCAGCGAAGCCTGCGAGGCGGTCGCGCAATGGGCGTTCGCCGAACGCGACTACGCGTCCATCGATGCCTACGCGCTCGACAGCAACTCGGCGAGCCAGCGCGTCCTGGAGAAGAGCGGTTTCTTGCCGATCGAACTGATGCAGGGTCTGCGCACGGTGCAAGGGCAAGCGCGCGATTTCTGGCGCTATCGACGGACTCGGGATTGAGAATGCGGCCGCGCCGATCTCAGAAGCCGGAGCCGACAGGCCATGCGGGTTCGAGTCCCGCCTCAGGCATCGAATGCGGCAGAGAGGAACACGGCTTGCGCAACGATCGGTGTCGCGCGCGAGGATTGGTTATCGCCGTCACTTGCGCATCACGGCATACGATTCGATGATCGCCGGACCGTTGGCCTACTCCCCCGGAGGTCTTATGCGTTCGCTCGCTTCGATTTCGATGTGGTTGCTGCTCGCCGCGCATACGGCCGCCGCCGGCGAGGCGCACAAGCCCGAATTCCTGCGTTCGCCCGACCCGGCCGCGGCCGCGTTGCCGTTCTCCGAAGCGGTGCGCAGCGGCGATGTGCTGTTCCTGTCCGGCCAGATCGGCACCGTGCCGGGCAAGAACAATGCGCTGGCCGAAGGCGGCATCCAGGGCGAGACCGAGCAAACGCTGAGCAATATCCGCGCCGTGCTCGAACGCCACGGCGCGTCGATGCGCGATGTGGTCAAATGCACGGTGTTCCTGGCCGACATCAAGGATTGGCCGGCGTTCAACGAGGTCTACCGCAAGCACTTCAGCGCGCCGTTCCCGGCGCGCAGCGCGCTGGCGGCATCCGGGCTGGCCTTGGGCGCCAAGGTCGAAGTCGAATGCATCGCGCAGGCGCCGCATAAAGGCAAATAAGCGCCGATCCAACGATGACTCAAGAACGGCTCGCGCCTGTGGCGCTTGGGCCGGGCATCTTTTTTCGATTGCATGACAAGGAAAACGGGCGATGACGCTTACTAATAACGCCAGCGACGAGCGGGTCGAACTTCATAGCCAGGCGTTCGGCGATCCCAGCCATCCGCCGGTGCTTCTGGTGATGGGCATGATGGCGTCGATGCTGTGGTGGCCCCAGGGCTTCTGCGAAGCGCTGGCGCGCAGCGGCCGTTACGTGATCCGATACGACCAGCGCGACACCGGTCTGTCCACGTACTGCCCGCCCGGCGAGCCGAACTACGGCATGGCGGATCTGGCCGACGACGTATTCCTCATCGCCGGCGAGTATCGGCTCGAGGCGGTGCATCTGGTCGGCATGTCGATGGGCGGAATGGTCGTTCAGCGCGCGGCCCTGGCGCATCCCGAGCGCGTTCTCAGCCTGACCTTGGTCGGCACCTCGCCCTTGGGCCTCGACGGCCTCCCGCCGATGGACGCGGCCTACATCGAGCATTGCGAGAGCGGCGAGTCGGTGGATTGGACCGATCCGGCCGCGGCCTTGGACTACGTGAGTCGCGACGCGGCCGCCATCGCCGGAACCCGGCATCCGCACGACGCCGACGCGGCCAGAGCGTTCATCCGCGCCGACATCGCGCGGGCTCGCAACTACGCCAGCGCAACCAATCATTTCGAGCTGGTGGATGGCGATGACACCCAGTTCCGGCACGTGCGCGATTTGAAAATGCCGGTGCTGACGATCCATGGCACCTCAGACCCGATCTTCCCGATCGGGCATGCCGAAGCGCTGACGGCCGCGGTGGACGGCGCGAAGTTGCTGCGCATCGAAGGCGGTGGACACGAACTGCATCCGGCCGACTGGGCGGCGATGATCGAGGCGATCCTCGCGCATACGGCGACTGCCGGTTCGGCTCGATAGTCGAACGCAAGTTCGTTCTTGCTCGTTCAGCGGCGGTGTCCGGGTCTGGTCTCGCCCGTGGCCAGGGCCCGCGGCGAGGGCCGATCCGACTCACGCTTTGAGCGCTTGCAGGCCATCGGCGGGTCCGCGCGCGCAGGCCCGGGGCGCGTGCGGCGTCCCGGACGACCGGAATCGACACGCTTTTGCGCCGGGGCCTACACTCCCGCCTTTCCCACGGACCCCATCGCGCATGCAGATCCGCGCCCTGCCTCTGACCGTCCTCGCCTGCGCGCTCGCGTTGGCCGCGTGCAAGCCCCAGCCGGGCCGGCCCGCCGATGCGACGGCCCCGGCCGACGGCAAGCCCGCGCCCGCCCGGTCCGCCGCCGACGCCCGGCCGGCCACCGCGGTCGCCGCCGACGACAACCTCAATGCGGTGCTGTGGATGCAGCGTTCGGTCGAGTACCGCGCCAGCACCGAAACCATTTACCGCGCCGCCGCCGACAAGCTCGATATCGCGCTCAAGCAGCCCAACTGGGACGCGCTGGTGCCGGAGGAGCGCGGCAATTCGGCCAAGGGCCTCAAGCCGGCGGTGGTGATGGACGTCGATGAGACCGTGCTGGACAACTCGCCGTATCAGGCGCGGCTGGTCCGCGACGGCAAGGAATACGACGAGGTCACCTGGGACGCCTGGGTGGCCGAGAAGAAGGCCAAACCGCTGCCGGGCGTGGTCGATTTCGCCAAGGCCGCTCAGGCCAAGGGCATCACCCTCCTGTATCTGTCCAATCGCGCCGTGCATCTGAAAGAAGCCACCCTGGCCAACCTGCGCAGCGCCGGTTTGCCGGTCGCCGACGACTCGGTGTTTCTCGGCCTGGGCACGGTGGTCGAGGGCTGCGAGCAGAACGGCAGCGAGAAAAACTGCCGCCGCCTGTTGGCCGGCAAGCAGTACCGCGTGCTGATGCAGTTCGGCGATCAACTCGGCGATTTCGTCCAGGTGGTGGCCAACACCCCCGAAGGTCGCGACGCGCTGCTGAGCCAGTACCACGACTGGTTCGGCGAGCGCTGGTGGATGTTGCCCAATCCGAGCTACGGCTCGTGGGAGGCGATGACCTTCAATAACGATTTCAGCCAGCCGCGCGATACGCGCCGCCAGGCCAAGCGCGCGGCGCTGGATGTGGCGCCCTGAGCCGGTCTCAGACTCCGTGGCGGTGTTGCAATTTATAATCAATAAGTTACATCCCAATACTTCAGGTGTTGCATTAACTTGCAAGGGGCGTTAGGCTGCCGCCATCCCGGTGCCAGCCGGGGCCGTGCCACAACTCGTAATCTTCCGGCGCGAGCCGGTTTGAAGGAGGCTTCGGCCTCCTTTTTCTTTGCCCCACGCGCGCTGGCCCGCGCCGTCGGTCGGGTCGTCAGCGGCCGCCAGCGGCGGCGTGCGCCATGCCAAGATAGGCCCGCAGCACCGCGGCGACCCGATGCGCCGCGCACACCGATCCGGGGTAGTTCAGCGGCAGAACACTCGGCTGCTAACCGGGCGGGCGCTGGTTCGAATCCAGCCCCCGGATCCATTCGAGGCCAGGCATGACGACGGGTCAGGACGACAAGCGCGCCGGCAGCGGCGCGGCCGCTTCCGGAGTAAATCCAGGCTACGCCCAGGCGCAACTCGACAAGGCCTTGGCGACCGCCGTCGAGCACGCCGATCCGGTCGTGCGCGAACGCGCGCTGGAGCGAGTGCGGCGCTGGCAGGAACTGTTGCGCACGATGCTGCTCGGCACGCTGGCGCATGGCCGGCGCGCGCCGGTGGCGGACCTGCCGGCCTGGGCTACGCTCGAGGTCGTGCACGGCGGATTCGCCAGCGGCCAGGCGCTCGCCGGCGGCCCGCTGCACCCGCACGAACGCGCGCTCGCGCGTGCGCTCGGCGCGGACGAGGCCGGGACGCGCGCGGCGATCAATGCCTGGTACGCCGGGCCGGACGGTCAGGCCGAAGCCTTGCGGCGCCTGAGCGACGGCCGCTATCGCATCCAATTGCCGGAGGAAGGCGCGCTGCTCGCCGTTGCCGCATTGGTCGCGCTCGGCGAAAGCGAGTCGGCGGCGCAGTTGCTCGCCCAGCTCGCTCCGTACTTCGACCGCCTGCGTTTTTATCCGCAACCTTCCGATACGCCGCAAGACCACGATCCGCGCGTGCAAGCGCGCGATGTCGCCGCGGTGATCGCCTCGCTGCAGGCGGTACGTCCGCAGCAACAGCTGCTCGCGCAGAAGGAGGCGGTCGAAGTCTGGGCGCCGTACCACGATCGCGTGGTCGCGCTGTTCTTGGAAACCGTCGAAGACGGCTGGCCGTGTCGCCGTTATCCGGCCGATTGGGCGTCGCGTGCGCGCGCCTTGCTGCACGAGTACGCGCGCTTGCGCCATCGCCACGGCTTGTCCGGCGCGCCGGAGCGTCGCAACCGTCATCCCGCGCAGCTGCGCGATTTTCTCGCCTGCTGCGCCGCCCGACCCGAGTCGTTGGACGGCCGAGAAGTCGGCCGCATCCGCCTGATCGTGCAGCGTCATCTCGACAAGCACGGCGAACCCGGCGGCGAACGTTGCACCGTCCAGCGAGCACGGCAACGCGCGGACGTGGCCGGCCCGGCGTGGCGCGATCTGGCCGGGCTGGTCGCGTCGCGGTTGAGTGATCGGCCGCCGCAATTCGGCCTGAACGACATCGAGCCGCCGCTGCGCGCGGTGGATGCGCAGGAAGCGGCGGCCCTCGGCATCGCCGGCGATACGCCGATGCCCGAGCCGGTGCGTCGCCGGGTCGAGCGCTGTTTGCGCGCGATGTTGCCCGAGTTGGTCGCGCGCGGCCTGGTCGGTTCCGGCGAGGAAGTGGCGCGGCTGCTGCCGCCCGCCGTTTCGCGGCTGAGCGCGCAAAGTCTGCCCGCGTCGCAGCTACGTTCGCTGTACGCGGCGTTGTATCGCGCGTTCCGTCGTCGCCGCTCGTTGTTGCTGCTGGATCTGCAATCGCAGGTGCGATTCGAGGAACTGCCCTGGGTCGCGAGCCTGGACCGTCTGCGCGGCGAAGGCGCGCAAGCCGCTCCGGCGGTGCGGCGCGCCCTGGACGAAACCGTGGCGATGGTGTGGTCGGCTTTCCCCCAGGCCTTATTGCCGAACTAGCTGATCCGCGAACTCGACACGTTGGCGGATCGGGCCGGACTGGATCTGCCGTTGACCGAGGAACTGGCCGCCGACATTTTCACGGGCGAGTTCGCACCGGTGTTCCTGCGCGCGGCGCGACAGGCGGCGCAGACGATGGAGGGCAGCGTGTACGCGCGTTACTACGACGTCGATCGCGCGCAGATCGAGACGTTGAAGGACGACAAAACCTCCTTGGCCGCATTGTGCGCCGCGCGCGCGGGCGTGCAGCCGGGCCGTTCCGGGGCGGCGGCCAACGGCATGGTGCTGGAGCAGCAGCAGATTCTGACCACGCACAATCTGGCGCAGTTGTATGCGGGGCTCGATCTTGGCGACGCCTTGCGAGGACAACTCGCGTCGATGGCGCAGCGCTGCCTGGACTGGAGCGTGGCGCGCTATCGGATGAAGGTCGACGGCCGCCATGCGCGGCTGATCCGGCTCAAGCAGATCGCTTATGCGTGGCGGCAGATGCTGTTCTTTCTGTCCTGGCTGCCCGAATCGGAGCAGCGCGAGTTCGCCGATGCCGCGGTCGCCTCGTTCGCCGCGCAGCCCGCGCAGATGGCGGCGCGCTTCGCGCCCATCCTGCGTGGCCTGACGCTCGCCGTGGCCGGCGAACGGCTGGATTCGCGCACGCTCCATGCCCACGGTGCGCAACGCCTGCTGGGTTGGACCACCGGCGCGCACCCGCTGTTGGCTTGAGCCTGCGTTCCGGCGCGGCTTGCGCTCAGTACGTCACCGTGACGGTAATCGTGTCGCTGTAACTGCCCACCGTCGCCGTCTGCGGCGTGACCCGGCCGTAGACCGTCTGCGATTGCGCGGTGCCGGTCCCAGTGCCGCCCTGAGTGTCGGTGCCCACGGTGTTGCCCCAACGCTGGATGTGATTGCTGTCGCGGTACAGCTCATAGGGAACGAATTGACCGCCGGCGTTGCGCATGCGGCGGATCGTGCCGCTCGCGTACAGGCCGTTGTTGAGTCCGATCTGCCAGGCGGTGTGGCCGGTGCAGGTCAGGCCGATCGCGGTGGTGCGGTCGACGTTGGATGCGATCAGTCCGGGCACGTTGCCGAAGGCGAGATCGGGCACCGGCTTGGGGGTGAGCGTGCAGGTGTTGGGCACCGAGCCGTTGACGGTGAAGGGGAACGAACTCGCGGTGCCGGCGCTGCCGCCGCTGAGGCACGAGGCCGGCATGGGAGGACTGCCGAGCAGGGCTTCGGCGTAGCGGAACTCGATCAGCGTATCGGGGCCGGCGGTGAAGCGGTTGACGTAGGTGCCGGCGTTGAGCGCGGTCTGGGCGGGGATGCGGCCGTACAAGGTCGCGGTGAGGGTTTGGCTGCCGCCCAGCAGCGGCACTGCGTAATCGAACTGCAGCGGCACGAAGTTGGGCACGGTGGCGTTGCCGCGCGCGCCCCAGATCGCGCTGCGCGCCGCGTCGCTGTAGAGCTGCATCTGCAGCGGGTCGTTGAAGCCGTTGATCATCCTTCGCGGCGCCAGCGTGCCGCCGCCGTCGGTACCGCTGAAGATGCTCACGCACATGTTGACCTTGGCCCGCGCCAGCAGCGACAGCGCGCCGGTCGAGCAGGTCACGGTGAGGGTGGCGGTGGCGTCGCTGATCGCGCCGGTGGTGGCGGGGAAATTGAGATTGGTCATGCTGGCGGTGCAACTGGTCGCCGCGCGCGCAGGCGCGGCGAACCACAGCAGGCACGACAACAGCGCGAGCAGGCCATGCTTCATGGCGAGGCCTGCGCGGTGCACGCCAGCGGACCGATCCGGACGATGCCCTGCGCATCGGCCGGATAATCGAAACGCACGCGACAACGGCCCTGCGGCGTATCCACGCGCAGTTCGTTGTGGTCTTGCAGCGATTCCAGATAAGTCTCGCCGTCGTAGCCGACCACCGCCGTGCCGCCGTCCGCACCATGCACGCGCGCGCCCACCGGCAAGGGCTGGCCGGCGCCATCGCGCAGGATCAGCACCGCGGCGCGGATCTTCTGGATCGAGAAGCGCACCACCATGCCGGAGCGGTCTTTCGGCGTGGCCTGGGTCTCGACCTGATCGAGCTTGGTGTCCGGCGGCAGTTCCATCGGATCGATGCCGATGCGGTTGCGCTGCCAGGCGTTGAGCGGCGTCACCAGCAACATGCCGTCGCGATCGGTGCGGCCGAACGGCCGGTTTTCCAGCAGCACCGGCACGCCGGGTACGCCGGTGGAGACCACCGCGAAGGCGTCGCTGACGTTGCGCGCGGCGAACATGTGTCCGCCCATCCACACCAGCGCGCCGCTGGCGCTGGCGTAGCCGTAATCGTGGTCGCCCTGGCGCGCCACGCCCACATTGAATCGGCCGGCGTTGTTGAGCCAGCCCGCTTCGGCCAAGCCGCCTTCCTCGCCGTCGCCGCCGCGCGCCTGCAGGCGCCAGCCGAAGCCGCCGTCGCCGGGCACCGGCCGGGTCAGGTCGATGACCGCCTGATCGCGGTCGCGGGTGCGTTGCGCCGACACGCTGAGCTGAGTGCTGCGCCGGTTGGGATCGTCGAAGTTGTAGCTCAGCCCCAGGAACACGTTGCGATCGGCGCTTTCGTCCAGGTTCTGGTTGTACGACAGGCTCAGCGCGGCACGGCCGCCGAAGCTGCGGCTCCAGGTCGCGCTGGCGTAACGCGCCGGAGTTTCGCCGCGATAGATCAGGCGCACGTAGCTCAGCCCGAGGCTGCCCACAAGGTGGCCGCTCCAGCTGACCACGGCGCGCTCGCTGACCCGCGGCGCGCCCATGCCGTAGCGCGATGCCAGATCGCGATACTCGCCGTGCGTGCGTTGCGTATCGGCCGAGAAATTAAACCGCCCATTGCCCCAGTTGTACGCCGCGGCGTACAGCCAACCCGAGTCGTCGCGATCCTGCCCGTGCGCGAGCGACGCGCTGACCACGCCGGCCTGGCCGAGCAGCCACACGCCGCCCACACCGCCGTTGACCACGCCGTCGCCGCCTTCGCCGTGCGTTTCGACGGTGAAGCTATCGCTGACGCCATAACGCAGATCGCCGCTGAACAAAGGCTCGTTGCCGTAAGAGAACGAACGCACCGCGTAGTCCTCGCGCGCCAGGCCCAGGCTCAGAGACCAGTCCGACAAACCCTTGGCCAGCAGCTGTTGCGCGGCATAGAACGGAAAGTCGAGCGTGCGGACGCGGCCGAAGGCATCGGTGACCACCAACTGCGCGTTGCCGACGCCGGTGATACCGGGAATGGTCGCCAGTTGGAACGGTCCGGGCGCGATTTCGCCGCTGTACTGGCGGATGCCGTTGACGTACAGATCCACCGCCGAGGGCACCGCGACTTCGCCGAGCAAGGTCGGCAACGGCGTGGTGATGCGATAAGGCTGCAGGCCGAAATCGCGACCGATGCGCACGCCGCCCAGGCGCAACGGCCGGCTCCAGTCGAGCTGGCCGCTGACCACGTCGCCGACGGTGACGCTGAACATCGACTCGGGTTTCGACCAGCGCCAACTGCTGTCCAGTCGTACCGAGTCGGTGCGGCGCCGATCGCCTTCGTTCTTGTAGCTGCGGGTGACCGCGGTCTGACTGAGAACGCCACCGCCCAGGCCGAACGCGCGCAGTTCGGCGAAGGCGGTGGTGCTGTCGCCGCGGTCGTCGCGGCTGGTGTAGAGGTCGTAGTTGAGCAGCAGCCCGGGCGAGGCGGTGGCGACGGGGACATCGGCGCCGGGCGTGTTGAGCCGCGCGGTGGCCAACGACAGCAAGGCCAGCGGCGCGTCGATCGCCACGCGCTGGACCGCCGCGTCGAAACGCACCGAAACGCCGTCCAGGCTGTCGGGCGCGAGCACCTCGCCGCTGTCGCGGCCGTCCAGGGCGAAACCGATCGCGCGCAGCGTGGCCACGCTGGCATGCAAGCGTCCGTCGCGCAGCTCGAACGGCTGCGGCGCGCCGTAAGGCATCTGGTTGAGGCTTACTTCCAGGTACAGCGCCATGTTGGCCGCCTGCGCTTCGCCCGCGCGCGCGATCGTCAACGGCGGCGGTTCGACCGCGTGGCTGGGTGGTGATGCCACCAGGAGCAGGCCGGCCGGCATGGCTTCAGCGAGCCGGCGGGTCCAGCGCAAGCGCCTGCTCGTCGGATTCGCCATTGATCCTCGCTTTGAACGTACCCGGACCGCGCAACAGCGCCGCCGGGGCCTTGAGCGCCCAGCGCATGCGCTGGCCGGGGAGGGCGTAGCCGAGCAGGCCGGGCGCGATCGGATGGCGGCTGCCTTGCGCGTCGATGAAGGTCAGGTCGGCCAGCTGCGCGTGCTGGCCGCCGCGGTTGCCGACCGCGAGCCACGGTGTGTCGCCTTCGAAGCTCAGTTGCGCGCTCAGCTCGGGCCGGATCGACGGGTCGCCGGCCGGCGCCACGAACACCGGTACCGAATAGCGCAACACGAACTGCAGGCCGCTGGTCTGCGCGGTCTGCTCCAGCGGCAGTTCGTCGACGATGAGGCGGTAGGCGGTTTCGCCGGCCGGCGGCGCGCCGAGCCGGATCACCCGCACCAGTTGGCGCGCGCCCGGCGCCAGTTCGATCATCGGCGGACTGATCGCCAGGCCCTGGCTGGGTTCGAAACGCTCGCTGCCGTCTTCCTGGACCCAGCGGAACACCCGCACCTGGGCGCGCAACAGGGTGTCGCCGGTGTTGTTGAGCCACAAGCCGTCGGCCTGCTGGCGCGCCTGCAAGGTCAGCGAAGTCGGGGTGACCTGCAGACCGGCCGCGGTGGCCGGTGCGAGCAGTTGCGCCAGCGCCAACACGGCGCATAGCGCGAACCCGGCCGGAGCGGCCCGGACTGCCCGATGGAGCCGGCCGCGGATCATCGCCCTGAAATCAATAGGTGACCGTGGCGACTACCAGGTCATTGTAAGTACCAACGGGAAAGTTGCTGCTGGGGGTCCGCCCGTAGACCGGGATGTTGACCGCCGCGCCGGTGCCGCTGCCGGCCAGCACGTTGCCGCCCACGCCGGTGGTGCTGCCCCAGACATCGGTGGCGCCGCGCGCGCTGTTCCGATACAGCTGATACGGCACCAGATTGGCGCCAGACGCCATCTTGCGGCTGTTCACGTCGGTGCCGTTCTGACCATTGCCCAGGGCGATGGTGTACGCCGTGCCTGGGGTGCAGGTAAGGGTCAGCTGGCCCTGCTGGTCGACGTTGGTCTGGGCCGAGTCGACCGAGCCGAAGTTGACCGGCAGCGGAGCCGTGGTGTTGATGCTGCAGATGCTGGTGATGGTGATGGTGACATTGAGATTGGCGTTATCGGTGGCCGCGAACGCGGGACCGGTAGCAGCCAGGGCCAACACAGCGAGGAACAGGCGGGACGGGGTAAGACGCATGGATCGTTCTCCTGCGCTCGAGGCGCGTTGGCGTGCCGGGTGTCACCGGTTTTGCCTACTTGGAACGCATAAAACATGCCAGTAGGCCGGCACCATATCCGGACATAAACGGACAGAGCGTGATACGGGTCACGGGATGCCTCCCTCTCCCTGTTCAGCCACAGTTTTGTGATTTTTATCACATAAAAAGCGCAGCCCCATTTGCGCTTCGTTTCGCCCTTGTTCGTCAAAAATTGCGCGACCGGGTCGAAAACGTGAGCGAGCGTGAGTCAACGGCTTGTGCGCTTCCGGACGCCCGGCCAAGATGCCCCTCCGCGGATGCTCCTCCGCGCAAGGGGGAGCCCCGATGTCCTTCATCCGACGCGCCAGCCTCGCCGTGCTGACGACTGCCGTGCTGGCGGCGTCCGGCTGTGGCCCGGAACCGGCGACCGCCGACCCGGTCCCGACCCTGCCGGCCCAGGCGGTGACCCAACTGGTCGCCGACCTGCGCGACAACGACCTGGCCGGCTACGCCCGCCATGCCGTGCCGCCGGCCCTGCATGCGCGGCTGGAAACGGCCTGGGGCGAGGGCCGCACGGTCTGGCCGCTGACCGAGCTGCCGTTGGACGACCGCTTTCCTTCGTTCATCCACGCCCTGGCCGAACAGGACGCCGAGCGCAAACTGGTGGCGAGCTACCGGCGCCAGTTCGCCGGCGCCGATGCCGAACTGCGCTCGGCGGCCAAGACACTGGGCCTGTTCGCCACCCAGTACGTGCGCGGCGAACCCGGTTACAGCGAGGCCGAGCGCGATCACCACGCGCAGTTGATCGAAGCGATCAGCGACTGGGCGCAACAGGCGCCGTTGGGCGACTCCAAGCGCGCGCGCGAGGCGATCCCGCAGTTGGTGTCGGCCGCCCGCGCCACCGGCCTGGCCGCGCCGGACGCCTTCGCCAAGACCGGCATGGATCGCAGCCTGCGCCGGCTCGGACCGTTCGTGGCGCGGCTCAAGCAGGTGCTGAGCGGTTACGGCTTGAATCTGGACCAGGCCCTGGACAGCGCCGATGTCAGCCTGGCCGAGCAGACCGGCGACACCGCGCGGGTGCGGATTCGCTATCAACTCGCTGGCGGGCCGGTCGACGCTTATGTGTTGGTGCAACGCATCGACGGCCGCTGGTACCTCAGCGACGTGCTGCGCCACGCCCAGGCCGAGGCCGACGCGCCGGCCAAGGCACCCGCCTCGCCGGCGGTCGCCGAGCGGCTCGCGGCGGTGGCCAAGTTGCAGGCGCGTCCGCGGGTGCCGGCGGCCAAGCCTGCGGCCGCAGGCGCTGTTGTGAACCCGCCGGCCACCGTGGCGGCGCGTACTTCGTCGACGGACACGGCGCCACCCGCGGCCGAGCCGCCGCCCGCTCCGGTGGGCAACAAGCCGGCCGCGACGCTTAACCCGAAGCCGTCACCCCAACCGCGATGATAACCTGCCGCCGCGGAACCGCGGCTGGGGACAGCGTGGCCTCGGGTCCGAGGCGGCTCAACGGCGGGACACGGGTTACCCGCGACCTGAGCGAACGGCGTCGGGGCTGAAGCCCCTCCCACAAAAGACCTCGAAGCAGTCGAGGTGTTTTCCCACCAAAGACTTCGGAGCGATCGAGGTCTTTTGTGGGAGGGGCTTCAGCCCCGACGGTTTCAGGTCGCCACGAGCCTTCCCCGCCGCCGCCGGACGAAATCGGCACCCGAGCGCCGGGTCGGGCGCCATCCACCGCGACGGGGTGACGGTCCGGTCACCCGACGGCCACGCCGCTGTCCCGTCGCCGATCGCTCTGGTGCGCAACATCCGCCCGAGACGCGTATCGGGAACGAATAGGCATAATGCCGGCAATGCCGAAACAGACGCCCCTGCCTTTCCCCGACGCCGCCCCGGCCGATGCCCAGGCATCGACCGGCGAGTCCGCGCCGTCGCCGGCCGGTCATTCCGAGCCGGCCGCCGCCCGCGACCCGGACGGCGCCAGCGCGAATCCGCTTACCGAAACCATGTCTCCAGCGTCCGTTCCGAACGATTCCGACCCCACCGCCGCAGTGCCGCAGGCTCCCGCCGAGCCGTCGCCTGAAGCCGAACCCGCCACGCCCGCCGCCGCCGATGCGGACCTCCAGCCCGCGCCGGTCGGATCGGCGTCTGCCGCTGCCGCCCAACCGGCCGCCGCCGAGCACGACCCGGAGCAGCCCGAACTGCCGATGGCCGCGCCGCCGTCGGGCCCGGGCGATGAGCCTTCGCCCAGTCCGCGCGCGGCCTCGGCGCATCGCCCGTGGTGGGCGCGCCTGCTCGGCCAGCTGATGGCACCGTGGGTCACCCTGACCATCGAGCCCAAGAGCCCGAAAGAACACATCGCCGAGGAATGGCACGGCCGCCCGGTCTGCTACGTGCTCGAAGACTACGGCCTGTCCAACGCGCTGATCCTGGAGCGCGCCTGCCTGGAAAGCGGCCTGCCTTCGCCGCTGCAGCCGCTTCCCGGCGATCCGCTCGGCCGCAAGCGCGCCTATGTGGCGCTGTCGCGGCGCAACGCCGGTTCGCTGGCGCCGTCGGGTCCGCCCTCGGCCAAGACCCATTCGGGTTCGCTCGCCCGCCTGCTCGATGCGCACCGCGCCGATCCGGCGCTGGACGTGCAGTTGGTGCCGGTGTCGATCTTCGTCGGCCGCGCGCCGGACCGCAGCAGCGGCTGGTTCTCGGTGCTGTTCTCGGAAAACTGGACCCTGGTCGGCCGTTTCCGCCGGCTGCTCGCGATCGCGCTCAACGGCCGCCACACCATGGTGCGGTTCTCCCCGCCGGTGTCGCTGCGCGGCATTCTCGACGAAGGCCTGGAACCCGAACGCACGGTGCGCAAACTCTCGCGCGTGCTGCGTACCCACTTCCGCCGCATCCGCGCGGCGGTGATCGGGCCCGACCTGTCGACCCGGCGCATGCTGATCGATCGCGTGCTCGCTTCCGACCCGGTCAAGGACGCGATCGCCGATCAGGCTCGTCGCGACAGCAGCAATGTCGCCGAGGCGTGGAAGAAGGCCCACGCGATGGCCTACGAAATCGCCGCCGACTATTCGCATCCGGTGGTGCGCTCGCTGAGCTTCATCCTCACCCCGGTGTGGAACCGCATCTACCGCGGCGTGCTGGTGC
The DNA here is from genome assembly GCF_052078715.1 of Lysobacter sp. CA199. Classification (NCBI taxonomy): domain Bacteria; kingdom Pseudomonadati; phylum Pseudomonadota; class Gammaproteobacteria; order Lysobacterales; family Lysobacteraceae; genus Lysobacter; species Lysobacter sp. CA199. Next base: position 283,723 of record NZ_JBQJIL010000004.1, read on the forward strand.
ATCACCTCGACCAGCTCAAGCAGGACGCGCCCGGCCACGAAGTCGTCTATGTGCCTTGCCATCGCAGCCACATGGACTACCTGCTGCTGAGCTATCTGCTCTACGCCAAGGGCATCGTGCCGCCGCACATCGTCGCCGGCATCAATCTCAATCTGCCGGTGCTCGGCGGCATCCTGCGCCGCGGCGGCGCGTTCTTCATCCGCCGCAGCATCCGCGGCAGCGCCTTGTATTCGGCGATCCTGAGCGAGTACGTCGCTCAGTTGGTGTCGGGCGGCTATTCGATCGAATACTTCATCGAAGGCGGGCGCTCGCGCACCGGTCGTTTGCTGCAGCCCAAGGGCGGCATGATCGTGATGACCGTGCGCGGCTTCCTGCGCCAGCCCACCCGTCCGGTGTTGTTCCAGCCGATTTATGTCGGCTACGAAAAACTCATGGAGGGCAACAGCTACCTCGATGAGTTGTCCGGCAAGCCGAAGGAAAAAGAGTCGATCTGGCAGTTGCTGTGGGGCATCCCCAAGGTGCTGCGTTCCAACTACGGCCAGGTCGTGGTGAATTTCGGCGAGCCGATCCGGCTCAACGACGTGCTCGCCGAGTACGCCCCGGAATGGGACGGCCAACCGGTCAACGAAGACGACAAGCCGCAGTGGCTGTCCGACACCGTCGATGCGCTGGCCGAACGCATCCAGATCAACGTCAACCGCGCCGCCGACGTCAATCCGATCAACTTGCTCGCGCTGGCGCTGCTGTCCACGCCCAAGCACGCGATGGGCGAGGCCGACCTGATCGCCCAGATCGCCCTGTCGAAGACTTTGCTGGCCGAGCTGCCGTATTCCGACCGGGTCACCGTCACCCCGCACACGCCGCAGGAAATCGTCGCCCACGGCGAAGAAATCAACGTGCTCGAGCGCATCGCCCATCCGCTCGGCGACGTGCTCGGAGTGGACGGCGAAGACAAGGCGGTGTTGCTGAGCTATTTCCGCAACAACGTGCTGCATCTGTTCACCGCGGCGTCGTGGATCGCCTGCTGCTTCCAGCACAACCGGCGCATGAGTCTGGCCGGCGTGCTGCGCCTGGGCCGCAGCGTGTATCCGTTCCTGCAGGCCGAGTTGTTCCTGCCGTGGAGCGAAGACGAGTTCGCCCAGCGTCTGGCGCGCACGGTAGACGTGTTCGTGCGCGAAGGCCTGCTCGAACGCGTCAGCGAAGACGACGGCGGCATCCTCGCGCGCAACGCCGGCCAGACCGACGAAGTGTTCCGCCTGCGCGCGATCGGCCATTCGCTGCAACAGGCCTTCGAGCGTTACTACATCGCCATCAGCGTGTTGGTGAAGAACGGTCCGGGCACGATGTCGGCCGGCGAACTCGAAAGCCTGTGTCAGCTCGCTGCGCAGCGTTTGTCGCTGCTGTACGCGCCGGCCGCGCCGGAGTTCTTCGACAAGACCCTGTTCCGCGGTTTCATCCAGAAATTGCGCGAACTCAAACTGGTGTGGCCCGACAGCGAAGGCAAGCTGACCTTCGATGCGCGCCTGGACGCCTGGGCCAAGGACGCCAAGGTCATCCTGGGCCGCGAGCTGCGGCATACGATCGAGAAGATCAGTCCGGAGATGGCGGCCAAGCCGGCGCAGAACACCGCTGCGGAGTCGTAGACGAACGGTCGCGGCCGGGCGACCAGGGCCCGGCCTATCGGATTCTCCCAGGAAAGCAGGGCGATTCGTCTTTCAGCTCGGCGGCCGCGAGCTCGGCGCCGGATGGTTGGTTTCAAGCCGACCATCCCGGCGCGCCGTAGCGATCCGATCGCAGATTCGAGCACGCGCGCGCCGGTCTGATACTCGTCACTGCAAGCCCGCGGCGAACGCGGGTTACCATCGCGCGACCCCGTAACGCGCGCCGCCGATGGCTTCCAACACGATGTCCGCTTCCACGCTCGCATCCGAACCGTCCGCCCCCGGCGCCTGGCGCGAAATCCCGCGGCTGACCGCGCGCCTGCTGTGGCGGCATTGGCCGGCGCTGGCGTTCTGGTTCTTCGCTCAGCGGGTGTCCTACAACCTGCTGATGGACTTGGCGGTCAAGCTCGGCGAGCGTTCGGCGCTGCTGTCCTTCGCGGCGTTGTCGGTGCTGATCGTGACCCAGCTGGCCGGCACCATCTTGATGTTCCAGTCGCTGCGGCCGTCGCTGCCGATGCTGGCGGGCGGGGCGACCACGCCCGATACCGCGGCGGTGCGCAAGCAATGGATCACCGCGCTGGCGATCGCGATGCTGCCGTTCTTCGCCTATTACGCCGGTTGGGGCCTGCTGGAAGATCTGCGCCGGCAGTTCCGCGCCGAGTACATCTTCAGCGTCTGGGACAAGGAAAACCTCAACCGCGTGCTGCAGCTCAAGGGGTTGTGGATCGCGCTCGCGGTGGCCTGGGCGGTGCGCTGGTTCAGCAAGCGCCGCGCGGCCACGACCGGGCATGCGGTGTGGAACGTGGTGGCCACCAGCTGCGAAGCCTATTGGGTGTTCGTCGGCGTGGCGGCGATCGCCCAGCTGATGAAGACCGGCAAGGATTGGTGGCACGAGCGGGTGGTCTACGTCGCCGCGACCGATTGGTGGGAAAGCCCGACCGCGTTGTTCAAGACCTTGGCGCCGACCAAGCGCGCGCTGGCGCCGTTGTGGGATTTCCTCAGCACCGCCGCCGGCGCGGTCGCGCTGCCGCTGATCTGGCTGGCGATCACCGCGATCATCTACGGCATCGACCTGCGCCGCGCGCAGCGCATCGACGCGGCCGACGAACACCTGGGCAAGGTCGTCGAACGCTTCAAGGCCATGCACTTCACCTTGCGCATGCTCGCCGACAAGGCCAGCGCGGGCTGGAGCAGCAAGGGCGTGCCGGTGGTCAATAGCCTGCGTCTGGTGCTGCGCGCGGGTTTGCCGGCGCTGCTGACGCTGTGCGTGTGCTGGCAGCTGCTGTCCTACATCGATTCGTGGTCGTGGCGGCTGATGCAGCAGTTCGTCGGCCCGCAGGATCAGGGGTGGCAACGGGTCAGCGGACAAATCTATGCGGTGTTCCTCAACACCCCGTTGTCGTTCCGCACCTCGCTGCTGACCGACGTGCTGCGCGTGGTGCTGTTGGCGGCGACCTTCGATCGCGCGATAGCGCGGCTGCCGCGCAGCGCCTGAGCGGAAGACACCTGGGCGCCGCGTTGCAACGGATCCGACTGTAGGAGCGGCGCAAGCCGCGACCGCGACATCGCAGTTACGAGGTAAGCGTGGTCCCGCAGTCGCGGCTCGGGCCGCTCCTACAGGATGAGGTTTCGCTTACAGCGCGAAGTCCAGATACCGGCCCTTGGCGGTTTGCGAATTGGCGAACTCGATCCGCGCGTGCAAACCGTCCAACTGCTGCCCGCGCGGCAACAGGTAGGCGTGCTGGAACGCGAACGGCCGTCCCGGCACTGCGAGGATCTGCTTGTACTGCGCGTCGTAGCCGCTGCCACAGGTGTTGGGCAGCTTGGGCCCGCCCAAACGCGGCAATCTGCTCGGATTGGCTTCCCAACGCCGACCCTGCGCATCGGTGACGGCGCCCCGGCAAGCGTCGAGCGCGGCGGTCTTGGTGCCCGAATCGGGGATCACTTCGAAGCGGACCAGCAACACGCCCGCATCCTTGCGCAGCGGCCCCAGCAAGCGCGGGTCGCGCGAAATCAGCGCTTCGGCGCCGACCAGACGCCAGCGCGCGCCTTCGAACGCGGTCCACTCGCCCTTGCCGGCATGCACCGGATAGCTGGGATGGCGTTCGCGATAGGCGCTCAGCGCTTCGCGGTAAGGCGCATAGATCGCCCAGGTGCCGAGTACGGCGATGCCGAGCAGCCACCACACGTTGCGGCGCCACCAGCCGGTCGGCTTGGGCGGAAGCGCGGCGCCCGCGGAGGCGGGAATCTGGACCGGTTCGGGAGTCGTCGTGGAATTCATCGTGCGGCGCTCACATGCGCAGGTCCAGGACCGGTTTGGCTTCGGCGGCGAGCTTGCGCGCGCCGGCTTTGTCGATGCCCAGATCAACGTCGACCAAGCTGTCGCCGCCGCCCGGTAGTCCCAAGCCCCAATACAACTGCAGATGCGCGCCTTCGAGTTTGTCGGCGGGAATTTCGAAGAACCACGCGCCTTCTTCGACCAGCCCCGGCGCCAGCGCGCGGTCGCGCAGGTTGATGCCCTTGAGCTTGGGCCGGTTGTCGCTGGAGGCGACGTAGACCAGACCGTCGCGGGTGCGTATTTGCGCGCTTACGTAACCGGGCCGTTCGCTGGTCTCGACCTTGGCCAACACCGACAGCCACAGGCCCGGGGTGCGCAGCACATAGTCGCCAGGACGCGCGTAGTCGCCCTTGAGCAGATAGGCGTGGGCGGCTTTGACCCTGCCCACCTCGACCGCGAAATTGCGCCCGACCACCCGTCCCGGCGCCTTGGCCGCCTGCACCAGCGGCGCATCGCGCTCTTCGTAGCTCGATTCGCCCTTGCGCAGCGCCACCACCGCGACCAGCGCCAGCGCGATCCACAGCGCATCGCGCCAACGCCAACGCGGCAAACGCCAGCGGCCGTGCGCGGCCTGTGCGCCGGTCGCGCTTTCGCCCGTCGTGCTCATGGGGCCACCATCCGGTTGCGCAGGTCTTGCACGGGAACGAGGAACTTGGCCGCCGGCTTGCCCTGCACCCAGGCGCCCTCGTCGTTGAGATGGGCCTTGGCCTTGTAGTCGCGCGCGAACACGCCGAAGGTCGCCTGCGGCGAATAGACGTAGCCCTTCGGCAGGGTCCAGACCACGTCCACGCGCTGCTTCATGCGTGGATGCAGATCGACGGCGAGCGTGTGGTCTTCGGCGATCAGCAGGGTTTCGGCCGACACCGGTTCGCCGCCCTTGCCGACCAGGATCAGGTCTTTGATCGGATACATCAGGCCGCCGAAACTGCGCGGCGTGCGGTTCTCGATATCCGCCTGCAACACCAGATACAGCTTGTCCGGATTGAACCGGTCGATCTGGCCGCCGGGTTTGTAGCGCGCGACCCAGGCGCGCAACGGCGTCACCGCCATCGCGCCGCCTTGAAAGCGGTGGCCGGCCTGATACTGGGGCAGAGGCTTGGTGACGCTTTTGGCTTGCTGGAAACCACCCAGGGCTACGGTGGCCACCAGGGCGATCAGCGCCAATCCCGCGGCCGCCTGCCACCACGGATTACGCGCCGCTTTGACCAGTTCGTCTTTGTTCGCCATGCGCTTGCCTGCTGCGAGTGGCGGCACCCTAGCACAGCGACTGCGCCGCGCCGGTCACCGATTTCGCATTCCTCCGGTTTCGATTCGCGACGATGCCGCAACCGTTTCGAGCTGCGCACTGACATCTGTCAGGTGAATGCGATGGGTCGGCCCCGATGCATCGAGCAGGCCGCGGTCGTGACTGGTCAGGACGAAGGAGCCCGGCCACGCATCGAGCAGGGCGATCGGCGCGTCGCGGCTTCCATGTCCGAGTGATCGCTGGGTTCATCGGGCAACAGCAGCGGCTGATACGCGCTTTCCCAGGCCGGCCCGGCAGAACCGGCCGGGTCGTCGGTCCGGCGCGGGGCGTCGGCGTCGCTGCGTTCGTCGGCGATCCAGGTCAACCCGCCGCCGGCGGCCGACAGCAGGGCCGGCTCCCGACCTGACCCGGCCGCGGCCCCGCCGACCGCTCAGGCCGGTTCGTCGGGAATCAGCGCGCTTTCCAGGCGGGCGATGCAGTCCTTGAGCCACAGCTTGCGTTTCTTCAGCCGCTTGACTGTTAGCTCGTCGGCTTGCGGGTCCAGGTTCAGGCGCTCGATCGCCGCGTCGAGGTCGCGGTGTTCCAGTCGCAGGTCGGCGAGCTGGCGGGCGATCTCGGCGGCATCGGCGGTGGCGGTCATGCGCATCAGCTTAACGTGCCGCCCGCGAGCGCGTCATCGGGCCGGCCGCGATACCCGGGACGTGTTCACGGACCCGTAGCGTAGAATCGCCGGTCTGATGAGTACCGTCCTGCCTCTCGCCGAACCCGTCCGCCGCGCCCGCGCGGACCTCGCCCCGATCGCCGCCGACGGCGAGCGTCTGGCGACCCGTCTGCGGCATCAGGTCGGCCGCGCCATCGCCGACTTCGGCATGATCGAAGACGGCGACAAGGTCATGGTCTGCCTGTCCGGCGGCAAGGACAGCTACACTCTGCTCGATATTCTTCTGCAGTTGCAGAAGAAGGCGCCGGTGAAGTTCGAGCTGGTCGCGGTCAATCTGGACCAGAAGCAACCCGATTTTCCCGAGCATGTGCTGCCGGCCTACCTCGAATCGATCGGGGTGGCGTACAAGATCCTTGAGCAGGACACCTATTCGGTGGTCACGCGGGTGGTGCCGGAAGGCAAGACCATGTGTTCGCTGTGCTCGCGGCTGCGGCGCGGGGCGCTCTATACCTACGCTGCGGAACAGGGGTTTACCAAGATCGCGCTCGGCCATCATCGCGATGACTTGGTCGCCACGTTCTTCCTGAATCTGTTCTTCCACGCCAAGCTCAGCGGCATGCCGCCCAAGCTGTTGTCCGACGACGGCCGCCACGTGGTGATCCGGCCGCTGGCCTACGTGCGCGAGGACGACATCGCCGACTACGCGGCGATCAAGCGATTCCCGATCATCCCGTGCAACCTGTGCGGCTCGCAGGAGAACCTGCAGCGCAAGCAGGTCAAGCGGATGATGGACGCCTGGGAGCGCGAGACGCCGGGCCGCATCGAAACGATTTCGCGCGCGCTGGGCGATATCCGTCCCTCGCAGTTGAGCGATCCCAAGCTGTTCGATTTCCTGGGGCTGGGCAAGGCCGGTGCGGCGCCGATGGCGGATGCGCCGGTGTGGTTGGACGGCGCGTCGGCTGAAACGAACGAAGCGCCAATTGGTTAACCCCGCACCTCCCTGGCCGTCATCCCCGCGAAGGCGGGGATCCAGTGCCTTTCGTGCGAGAACGTGTGAAGTCTCTGGATTCCCGCCTTCGCGGGAATGACGAGCAAAGGCAGTGCAACCTGCCGTTCCCGAATCCCCTATTCCCTATTCCCGGTCTTTATTCGATGTTCTTTCGCAACCTGACCTTCTTCCGCTTCCCCACCACCCACAAACTCGACGATCTCGAAAAAGGCCTGGAAGAGTGCGCGCTCAAGCCGGTCGGCCCGCTGGAGTTGTCTTCGCGCGGCTTCATCTCGCCGTTCAGTCGCGCCACCGAGGACGCGCAGATGCTCAACCGCATCGGCGACGCCATCTGGATCACCGTCGGTGGTGAAGACCGCTTGCTGCCCGGCGCGGTGGTCAATGACATGCTGGCCAAGAAACTCGCCGAGATCGAGCAGAAGGAAGGCCGCAAACCCGGCGGCCGCACCCGCAAGCGGCTCAAGGACGAGTTGATCGTCGACCTGATGCCGCGCGCCTTCATCAAGCCCAGCCGCACCGATGCGATGATCGACCTGGAGCACGGCCTGGTGATCGTCGACACCTCCAGCCGCAAGACCGGCGAAAACATCATCAGCGAGATCCGCCGCGCCGTCGGCAGTTTCCCGGCGCTGCCGCTCAACGCCGAGATCGCGCCGCGTTCGATCCTCACCGGCTGGGTCGCCGGCGAGGAGCTGCCCGACGGCATCAGCCTGGGCGACGAATGCGAACTGCGCGATCCGGTCGATCAGGGCGCGGTGGTCAAATGCCAGCGCCAGGAACTGGAAAGCGATGAGATCGCTAAGCATCTGGAAACCGGCAAGCAGGTCACGCGCCTGGCCCTGACCCTGGACGACCACGTCTCGTTCGTGATCGGCGAGGATCTGGTGGTGCGCAAGTTCAAGCTGCTCGACGGCGCGGTGGATCAGCTCGAACACAGCGACAGCGACGGCCTGCGCGCCGAACTCGACGCGCGCTTCGCGTTGATGAGCGCGGAGGTGAAGCGCTTGTTCCGGGTGCTGGAATCGGCGTTGAAGTTGTCCAAGGTCGAGGCGTAACGAGACCCACGCCTGTGATCGCAGGTCCGGGCACCTCCCTGTAGGAGCGGCGCGAGCCGCGACCAACCGAAGTAGGCGTACGTAAGCGAGGCAGCCGAAGCCGGCATGGCCTGGATGCTCACAGCGGAGGCGTTGTCGCTTCGGTTGGTTTGGTGATACCCGGCTTCTTCGGTAGTCGCTGTACGTAAGCGAGGCAGCCGAAGCCGGCATGGCCCGGATGCACAAAGCGGGACCGTGGGCAACCGCGAGACCGCAAGCATTGCGTAGGGTTCGCCGTCGTTGAGATGGCGAGGTCGCGGCTCGCGCCGCTCCTACAGAGGCGGGTGTCGTCGCTTCGGTTGATCTGGTGGTATTCGGCTTCTTCGGTTGGTCGCGGCTCGCGCCGCTCCTACAGCGGTAACCCGCAACCGGCATCGCGACCGGGTAAACGCTTCGCCCAAGCGCTATGCTTGCGCCATGGCGGTCCCCCACCCATGACGAGCCTTCTGCGTCTGCTTACCGGCCCACTCAAGGCCGCGCCGCGCGCGATCTCGCGCGAAACCATCGCCGTCACCCTCGCCAACGGCCAGACCGTCGAAGTGCTACGGGTGCGCGACCCACGCGCGCGCCGGATCAAACTCAGCGTCGATGAGCGCGGGCCGCGTCTGACCCTGCCGATGCGCGCCAGCGACATCGCCGGCCAGCGTTTCGTGATCCAGCATGGCGACTGGCTGCTGGCGCAGATCGCCAGCGCCGGCAGCGATGCGCCCGATCTGCAGGCGCACCTCACCGCCTATCTGCCCCTGCGCGGCCGCGACGTGCCGGTGCGCTGGCAGGTCGCGCGTTATCTGCGGCTGCAACTGGACGAACACGAGGACGCGCTGCTGATCGCCGCGCCGGAAACCGTCAACGCCAAGGTCCTGCGGCGCTCGCTGCGCGATTTCTACGAGGGCCAGGCCCGCGCCGACGTCGGCCGCTGGCTGCCGAAATACCTGGCGGGTCTGCCGCGCGCGCCCTCGCGGCTGCGCTATCGGGTGATGTCCTCGCAATGGGGTTCGCTGGCGCCCGACGGTGCGCTGTCGCTGGACCTGTCGCTGGTGCTGGCGCCGCCGGCCGCGTTCGAATACGTACTGGTGCACGAGCTGTGCCATCTGATCCATGCCGATCACTCGTGCGCGTTCTGGCGCGAAGTCGAACTGCGGTGCCCGGCGTGGCGCGATCAGCGCGAGTACTTCCGCGCGTCCGGTCGCACGCTCAAGGCCGGTTTGCGGCGATTGATCGCGGACGATAAATAAGTCGCGTCGCGACGAATCCGCGGACGAGTCGTCGTGCCGCCTGGAAAAGCAAATCCCCCGCGCGGACCGCGATGTTCAGACGTCGGAGCGACGCAGCGCGCAGCCCCATTTTTCAAAGGGGGCGAAGTTCAGAGGGGGCGAGTTGTCTCGCGGCGATCACGTGGCCGCCAGGAAATTGCGGAATATCGCCCCGACTTCGCGCGGCTTTTCCATATGCAGGTGATGCGTGCCCGGCAGAATGTGCAGTTCGCCGTGGGCGAGCAGCGCGGCGCGCTCGCGCCGCATCGCGTCGGGCATGTAGCTCTGCGCCGGATCGGCCCAGATCATGCAGGTCGGGCACTCGATCGCGCGGATCAGCGCGCGCATCTGCGCTTCGCTCTGGCGCAGCGCCGAGATCAGGGTCAGGCGCGGATCGCTGCGCCAGACGTAGCCGCCCTGACGCTCCTCGCTGCGCACCGGCGCGACGCCGCGCTCGACCAGCAAGCGCGCCACCGGTTCGCTCAGATCGTTGGCGACGATGCGCGCCTTGATCGCGGTGGAGATGTCGCCGAACACCCGCAACTGCTTGCCGCTCATCGCGGCCATGCTGGCGAAGGCTTCGCGCAGACGCACGCCGACCCGTTCCTCCGGTTCGGCCAGCGAGCCCAGCGCCTCGATCAGCAGCAACCGCCGCACGCGCTGCGGCGCGGCTGCGGCGACGAAGCTCGCGGTGGCGCCGCCGAGCGAATGGCCGAGCAGATGGAACGCATCCCAGCCCAGCGCATCGGCCACCGCCAACGCCGCGCGCGCGGCGGTGATCAGGGTGTACTCGGCGGCCGGCGGCAGATGCGCGCTGGCGCCGTGCCCGGGCAGATCCGGCGCGACCAGATCAAAGTCCTCGAACCACGGCGACAAGGGCACGAAGCTGGCCGCGTTGTCCAACCAGCCGTGCAGCGCCAGCACCCGCGGCGCGCCGTTGCGGCCGTTGCGTAATCCGGCCAGGCGGCCGAACTGGGTATCGACGACGAATTCGTGCATGGGCTCTCTCGATGCCTGGGGTTGCATGACGGGGCGGTCGCGACCGGCGCTCAGTTCCAGGCCGCCAGTTCGCGTTGCACGATGCCGGCCAACGCCGCCACGTGCGCGGGCGATTCGTTGAGGCAGGGCACGTAACGCAGTTGCCCGCCGCGCGCGGCGAAATCCTCGGCCAGCATCATCGCCACTTCTTCCAGGGTTTCCAGGCAATCCACCGCGAAGCCCGGCGCGACCACGTCGACCTGGCGCACGCCGCGCGCGGCCAATGCGGTCAGGGTGTCGGCGGTGGCCGGTTCCAGCCAGCGTTCGCGGCCGAAGCGCGACTGATAGGTCAGCGTCCAGGCGTCCTCGGGCAGTTCCAGAGCCTGCGCGATCGCCCGCACGCTGGCTTCGCATTGGCGCGGATATGGATCGCCGGCGGCAGCGAAACGCTGCGGCAGGCCATGAAAAGAAAACAGCAAGTGCTGGCCCGCGCCGTTGGCGTGGCGATGGCGTCGCACCGAATCGGCTATCGCCGCGACCCAGTCCGGATCGAGGTGATAGTCATGCACCATCCGCGTGTCCAGGCCTTCGGCCCGCGCCAGCACATCGCCGACCGAAGCGGTGGTGGAGGTCGAATACTGCGGATACAGCGGCAACGCGATCACCCGCCGCACGCCCTGCTCGCGCAGTTGCTCCAGCAATTGCTTCCACGACGGCGCGCCGTAGCGCATCGCATGCAGCACGCGATGCTGCGGCAGCTCGCGTTGCAGCGCTTGAGCCAGACGGCGGGTATGCACCGCCAGCGGCGAGCCTTCCGGCAGCCAGATGCTGGCGTACTTGTGCGCGACCTTGCCGCTGCGCAGCGGCAGGATCGCGAAATGCAGCAGCGGGCACCACAGCCAGCGGTTCATGTCGACCACGCGACGGTCGTGCAGGAATTCGGACAGATAGCGCCGCACCGCGGCGGTGTTGGGCGCTTCGGGCGTACCCAGGTTGACCAGCACCACCGCGGTGTCGGCGGTGGGGCGGGGCGAAACGGGGGCGATGCTGGCGGAAGCGGGCATGCGCATAGGATGACATTCGCGCGCCGGCCTGGGCAGTCGCGCGGGCATCGTTGTTTCGGATCGCCGTCATCGATCGCGCCGATCGGCGCGTATTTCATCGAATCCAGGCGGCGTTCGCGCACGCGCTCGCCGATGCGGATCGGACACACCGACCAGGCGATGCGGCGTCGCCGTGCACTGTTCGGACAGGCTCGTGCGAGGCGGCCTACAATGCAGGCCGCGCGCATCGGCCTGCGTCGAGGCGAGGCTTCAGGTGGCAGTTAGGCGGTGATTCATCGCCGCCGCACTAGCCTGAACCGACCGTCGTCTTTGCGGTCATAGCGTTACAGCCACGGGCCCGGTCCGTGGCGCACCACATCCCGCACAACCGTCGGAGTTCCTCATGTCCCGTCCGCTGCCCCGCGTCCTGAGTCTGAGCTTGGCCTTGAGCCTGAGCGTCGCCGCTACCGCCGCCGTGGCTGGTCCGACCGAGGACCAGCGCGCCCGCGATGCGGTGCGCGTGCTCGGCGATATCCAGCAGATTCCCGAATCCTCCATTCCCGACAAACTGTTCGACGAAGCGCGCGCGATAGTGGTCGTGCCCGATACGCTCAAGATCGGCCTGGTAGTCGGCGGGCGTCGCGGCCACGGTCTGGTGTCGGTGAAGAATCCCGACGGCACCTGGTCCAACCCCAGCTTCGTCAAGCTCACCGGCGGCAGCTTCGGCTTTCAGGCCGGCGTGCAATCGTCCGACATCGTGCTGGTGTTCCGCGGCAACCGCGGCCTGGATTCGATCGTCAACGGAAAGGTCACCCTCGGCGCCGACGCCAGCGTCGCCGCCGGCCCGGTCGGACGCACCGCCGCGGCCGCCACCGACGGCCAGCTCAAGGCCGAGATCTGGTCGTGGTCGCGCGCGCGCGGCCTGTTCGCCGGGATCGCCCTGGACGGCGCGGCGCTGTCGATCGACGACGCCGCCAATCAGGCGGTCTACGGCGAGGGCAACACGCCGCGGATGATCTTCGAAGGCCGCGCCACCGGTCAGCCGTCCAACGCCGTGGTTGATTTCCGCGACCGGCTGGAAGAAGCCAGCGCCTCCGCGCGCGCGCACCGCACCGCCGAAGAACAGCGCATTCCGCTGGGCGCGACGGTGTATCCGGCGTCCGGCGCGGGCAACACCCAGGCCGTGCCCGCATCGACGGTCGCGCCCGCCGCTACGGCCCCGGCCGTGCCCGCGCAGCCCGCCCAGGGCCCGAAACCGTTCGAAACCGTGCCGGCGCAGCCCAATCCGACCAAGGTCGAACCGCTGCCCTGAGCGAGCGCGGCAGCGCGACCGATCCCGTCCGCGGGCCCGGTCGCGCGCACCCGGGGCCCCGTCGCGGCCCCGTTCAGCGGTTCCGGGCCGCTTTCGTGCCGAATCGGTCCTTCGAGCAGATAGGACCTTCGCCACATTGGCTTACGGACGGTTGCGGTATCCTTGCCGTCTTCATTCAGCAGCGAGCATCGTCATGGGCGCCTGGGGCATTGGTCATTGGATCGTCGTCCTCGTGATTGTTCTGCTGGTCTTCGGCACCAAGCGTTTGGGCAGCGTGGGCAAGGATCTCGGCGACGCGGTCAAGGGATTCAAGAAGGGCATGCAGGACGAGGACAAGCCGTCCGCGCAGTTGCCCAACGACAGCAACCGCACCGACAGCACCACCAGCACCACCAGCACGCAGTCTCGCGATAACGAGCAGAATCCGCGCTGAGTTCGGCCTGTTGCGCCACCCGCATCCCCCGCCAGGCAGACGCGCATGTTCGACATAGGCTTCTCGGAAGTCTTCCTAATCGCGATCGTGGCCTTGATCGTGCTCGGTCCCGAGCGCCTGCCCAAGGCCGCGCGATTCGCCGGTCTGTGGGTGCGACGCGCGCGCGCGCAGTGGTATTCGGTCAAGTCCGAACTCGAGAACGAACTGGCCGACGAAGAGCTCAAGCGCAGCCTGCGCCAGGCCCAGGACGATCTGCGCAGCGCGCAGAACCAGTTGCGCGACAGCGGCCAGGCGATCCGCAACGAAGTCGACGAGTTGAACCGCCGCGTCGCCGCGCCGGTCGCGGGCGCCGCGGCAGCCGCCGATCCGGCCTCCCCGGCCGATTCGTCGCCGCCGGCTCTGCTCGATGCGCCGCTGCTCGATGCGCCGCTGCACGATGCCGCGCCGCCGGCCGACGCGCCACCGACCCACGACTACCCGCACGACTACGGCGGCGCCGCGCAGCCCGACTACCACCCCGCCCCCCAGCCTTCTGCTGCGAGCGATACCGATGAGCGACGCTGATTCCGGCGCGCCCGACGGCGACGCCGCGGCCGAACCGCGCCTGCTCGATCATCTGATCGAACTGCGCGCGCGCCTGCTGCGCGGAGTGACCGGGCTGATCATCGTGTTCCTGGGACTGTTGCCGTTCGCCAACAAGCTCTACCACTTCCTGGCCACGCCGCTGCTGGCCAAGCTGCCGGCCGGCAGCCAGCTGATCGCGGTGGAAGTGGCTTCGCCGTTCTCCGCTCCGATCAAGCTGGCGTTCTTCGCCGCGCTGATGATCTCGATGCCGTGGCTGCTGTACCAGGCCTGGGCTTTCGTCGCTCCGGGTCTGTACAAGCGCGAGAAGAAACTGGCGCTGCCGCTGCTGGCATCGGCGCTGGCGCTGTTCTACACCGGCTGCGCGTTCGCGTTCTTCCTGGTGCTGCCGTCGGTGTTCGGTTTCCTGGTCAAGATCACGCCGACCGGCGTGTCGATGATGACCGACATCAACGCCTACCTGGATTTCGTGCTGATCCTGTTCCTGGCCTTCGGCATCAGTTTCGAGGTGCCGGTGGCGCTGGTGATCCTGGCGCTGCTGGGCTGGGTCACCCCGACGCAGCTCAAGGAAGGGCGCGGTTACGCGGTGGTCGGCATCTTCGTCGTCGCCGCGGTGATCACCCCGCCGGACGTGGTGTCGCAGCTGATGCTGGCCATTCCGATGTGCGTGCTATACGAGTTGGGAATCATCGCGGCCAAGTGGGTGGCGTCCGCGCCGCGCGGAGCCGACGACCGCCCGACCGGCGACGCGCACGATCCATGAGTTCGCCGGCCCGGTCCGCATCGGCCGCGGCGGCGCCGGCCGCGACGGCTCTGCGGCCGGCTGGCTTCTGGACCCGTTACCTGGCCTGGTCGCTGGATGCGGTGCTGATCGCCGCGCTGACCAGCCTGATCGGCGCCAGCCGCTGGCTTCATCAGATCGCCGCCGCGCGCGAGGCCTATGCGGCGATGAACGCGCGCGTGGCCGAAGTGATGTCCGGCGCGGTGACCGGCGATCTGGATTTCGGCGGATTCTCGCAACAGTTGCTGGCCGATCCGGCCACGCACGCGGCCGCCTCGGCCACGGCCGACGCATTGAGCGCGTTGATCCTGGGCTGGATCTTTCTGTTCGCCTTGTTCGGGCTGGTGTACGAAACCGGCTTCGTCTCGTTCTCGTCGTGGCAGGCCACGCCGGGCAAGCGTGCGCTGGGGTTGCGGGTCGGCGATGAGGCCGGCCGCCGCCTCGGCGCCGGCCGGGCCGCCGTGCGTTATCTCGCCGGCGGCTTGTCCTGGCTGACGTTGAACATCGGCCATCTGTTGGCGATGGCCAAACCCGAGCACCGCGCCTTGCACGACCGCATCGCCGGCGCGCGCGTGCTGCATGCCGGCGAGGCGCGCATGCCGCTGTGGGGCTGGGCCTGGCTGTTGTTGCAGGCGGTCGCGACGCTGGCGGCGTGCGTGTGGCTGATGCGCGCGATGCAGGCCGCGATGGACGCGGCTTTGTTCCAGAGCGGCGCGCTCTGAGCCGGGCTCAGGCTTCCAGATGCCCCGGCGGCGCGAGCGTCGACGGCGCTGTCGGCGCATCGTCGTTATGCGCGAACACATCGCGCCAGGCGAAGTAGCAGGCGCCGCACATCACCACCAGCACCGTCATGCCGTACAGCGCGAACAGCACCATCACCAGCAACTGGCCCAGCACCGGGCTGATCGCCGCGCCCAGCGGCATCAGCAGCAGCGCGGCCGCGCTGACCAGCAGGCCGCACACCATCACCCCGAACATGAACAACATCGCCGCGAACAGGTACGAGCCCAGGTTCCACAGCGACGCGCCGAAGCTGCGCTTGACCGCATCGGAAATGCCCAGCCCGGAGAACATGATCAGCGGCACCGACACCAGCACCACGGCGGTGCTGAGGTAGTAGTAGATCAACTGCACCAGCACCACCAGCGCGGGTTGTTCGGCGGTGGGCGCGCTGGTGATGCGGCCGGTGATCGCACCGCGCACCATGTCCTGGTACTGCGACCAGAAATCCAGCCCGGTCGCCCACAGCAGCAGCGAGCCGCAGATCAGCGCCAGCGCGATCTGCACCAGTCCCAGCAAGGCCAACGGCACCGCCTTGTGCAGGCGCACCGGCGCGAACAGATCGCGCGCCCGCACCGGCCGGCCGTTCTCGGCTTCGCGGATCACGTGCATCAGTCCGCCCAGCAGCACCGGCAGCACCAGCACCGCGGCCAGCACCGCCACCACCAGGGTGGTGACGAAGCTGTCCATGCTGATCGCGTTGCCGCCGATGCGCAGCGGCATAGTGAACAGGTACAGCAACAGATACAGCACCGCGATCAGCAGCAAGGCCGCGCCGAAGATCGCACGCGGATTGCGCGTACCCAGATTGATCGCGCGGATCAACCATTGCGCTCCGTGGGTCAGCGGTACCTTGCGTATCGGTTGGCTCATCTGTTCGATCCCGGGGGCTGGGAGGACGGCGGCGGGCCGGCGGCAAGACGCGTCGCGGCCGGGGCATCGCCCGGCCGCGGCCGAACCGGCGGTTCAGCGTGCGTGCAATGCACGCGCGTGGCCGACGAAACGGCGCAGCACCCGCCGCGCGTGCGGCGCGGCGCTGACATTGCCGGCGATGGTCTTGGGGCAGTGGCCTTCGTTGCGCAGCGCGTCCTGGCGCGCACGCACGTAGCCGCGCATGTGGCCGGCGCTGAATTCGGGATGGAACTGCACGCCCCAGGCGCGATCGCCCCAGCGGAACGCGTGGCAGGCGTCGTGCGCCGAGCGCGCCAGCACGGTCGCGCCGTCGGGCGCGCGCAATACGGTCTGCAAGTGAGTGGCCTGGGCCGGAAACCGCGCCGGCAGCCCGGCGAACAACGGATCCTCGGCGGCGCTGGGATGCAGCTCCAGTCCGATCGTGCCCATCTCGCGCCCGCCCGGATGATTGCCGACCTCGCCGCCGAGCGCGTGCGCCAGCAGTTGATGGCCGTAGCAGATGCCGAACAGCGGCAGTTTGGCGTGGGCGGCGTCGCGCAGCCATTGCGCGCTGCGTTCGCTCCACTGGGCGCGGTCGGTGACCATCGCGCCCGAGCCGGTCACGATCGCTCCGGCGAAACCCTCGCGGCTGGGCAATTCCTCGCCGTATTCGACATTGACCACCACCGCCTCGTCCCGGCCCAATCCGGCGGCCACGCGAATCCAGTGCGGAAAGCCGCGATGACGGCGCATGGAGGCGACCGGCTGGCCGGTCTCGAGGATCAGGAAGGGCGGGTTCACGGCGGGGCGTCGATGGGGGATGGGCGCTGCTGAAATCCGGGGCGAAGCCCTGTATTTGCAAGGCTCATCGCTATACTAACCCGCTTTGCTGCACTGCGATGAGCCCATGAGCGCGAGCGACGCACCCACCCCGGTGATCACCTTCCAAAGCATGATCCAGCGCCTGAACGCCTACTGGGCTGAACAGGGCTGCGTGCTGATCCAGCCGCTGGACCTGGAGGTCGGTGCCGGCACCTTCCATCCGGCGACCTTCCTGCGCGCGCTGGGTCCGGAGCCGTGGAACGCCGCCTACGTGCAGCCCTGCCGCCGTCCCACCGACGGCCGTTACGGCGACAATCCCAACCGCCTGCAGCGCTACTACCAGTACCAGGTGGCGATGAAGCCCAGCCCCGACAACATCGTCGAGCTGTACTTCGATTCGCTCAAGGCGCTCGGCGTGGACCCGCTGGTGCACGACCTGCGTCTGGTCGAGGACAACTGGGAATCGCCGACTCTCGGCGCCTGGGGCCTGGGCTGGGAAGTCTGGCTCAACGGCATGGAAGTGACCCAGTTCACCTACTTCCAGCAGGCCGGCGGCCTGGAATGCCGGCCGGTGCTCGGCGAGATCACCTACGGTCTCGAACGCCTGTGCATGTACCTGCAGAACGTCGACAGCGTGTTCGACATCGTCTGGACCTACGGCCCCGACGGCAGCGCGGTGACTTACCGCGACGTCTACCACCAGAACGAAGTCGAGCAGAGCGCGTACAACTTCGAGCACGCCGACGTGGCCGAGCTGTTCCACCGTTTCGACGCTTGCGAAAAAGAAGCGCAGAAACTGATCGAGCTCGGCCTGCCGCTGCCGGCCTACGACCAGGTGTGCAAGGCCAGCCATTCGTTCAACCTGCTCGACGCGCGCCGCGCGATCAGCGTGACCGAGCGTCAGCGCTACATCCTGCGCGTGCGCAAGATCGCGCAAGGCGTGGCCGAGGCCTACTTCGCGCAGCGCGAAAAGCTCGGTTTCCCCGGCCTGAAACAGCCGCCGAAAGCCGAAGCCGCATAGCCCCGTCGCGCCCCTTAAAGCCCCTCTCCCGCGTGCGGGAGAGGGGTTGGGGTGAGGGCCAGCCGCAAGCAACGAATTGCAAGCCACGTTCCGAACTTCATCCCACCTCGCACAAGCAGCGCGAGGCGCCGTCCGAAAACCGGACGGCAAACCGCAAAGGCCATCGCATGAGCACGACCCAACCTCTCCTGATCGAACTGGGCACCGAAGAACTGCCGGTCAAGGCCCTGCCCGGCCTGGCCCAGGCCTTCTTCGAGGGCGTGCTCGACGGTCTGCACAAGCGCGGCATCGAGTTCGATCGCGACGGCGCCAAGCCGCTCTACACGCCGCGACGTCTGGCCGTGCTGCTGCGTGCGGTGGCGGTGCGCCAGCCCGAGCAGAACAGCGAAGTGCTGGGCCCGTATCTCAACATCGCCCTCGATGCCGACGGCCAGCCGACCAAGGCGCTGCAAGGCTTCGCCGCCAAGGCCGGCATCGACTGGACCCAGCTGGAAAAAACCAGCGACGCCAAGGGCGAGCGTTTCGTGCACCGCGCGACCAAGCCCGGCGCCGACACCGCCATCCTGCTGCCGGAGATCGTGCGCGAGGCGATCGCGGCGATGCCGATTCCTAAGCCGATGCGCTGGGGCGATCACGATTACGGTTTCGCCCGGCCGATGCATTGGCTGGTGCTGTTGCTTGGCGATGAAGTGGTGCCGGCCGAAATCCTGGGCGTGCGCAGCGACCGCATGAGCCGCGGCCACCGCTTCATGCACGACAAGCCGGTGTGGTTCAGCGCGCCGGGCGACTACGTCGAATCGCTGCGCGGCGCCAAGGTGCTGGTCGACCCGGGCGAACGCCGCGAACGCATCGTGCGCGAAGTCACCGCCGCCGCGCAGCAGGCCGGCGGCGCGGCGCGCATCGACGAGGGCATCCTGGAAGAGGTCAACGGCCTGACCGAGTGGCCGGTGGCGATCGCCTGCGGGTTCGAGCGCGAGTTCCTCGCCGTGCCGCAGGAAGCCTTGATCGCGACCATGGAAGCCAATCAGAAGTTCTTCCCGGTACTCGACGCGGCCGGCAAGCTCAGCGAGCGCTTCGTCGGCATCGCCAACATCGAAAGCCACGACGTGGCCGAGGTGCGCAAGGGCTATGAACGCGTGATCCGCCCGCGTTTCGCCGATGCCAAGTTCTTCTTCGACGAGGACCTCAAACAGGGTCTGGAGTCGATGGGCGAGGGGCTGAAGACGGTCAAATATCAGGACAAGCTGGGCAGCGTGGCCGATAAGGTTGCGCGCGTTGCGGCGTTGGCCGAGGCGATCGCGCCGATCGCCGGTGTCGATCCTGCGCAAGCCCGACGCGTAGCGGAGCTGTCGAAGAACGACTTGCAGTCGCGCATGGTCAACGAGTTTCCGGAATTGCAGGGCATCGCGGGACGCTACTACGCCCAGGCCGCGAACGAAGCACAAGCAGTGGCCGATGCGGTCGACGAGGCGTATATGCCTCGTTTCGCCGGTGACGCGATCGCGCCGTCGCGACTGGGCCGGGTGCTCGCGATTGCCGAACGGCTGGACACGCTGGCCGGCGGATTCGCCGCGGGATTGAAGCCGACCGGCAACAAGGATCCTTTCAGTTTACGCCGCAGTGCACTGGGGTTGGCGCGCACGTTGATCGAAGGTGGCATCGATCTATCTCTGGACAGCGCCTTGGATGTTGCATTGATGGCCACTAACGGAGCAGTCATTTTCGAGGATGCACGCAAGCAAGCGCAGGCTGCAGACGCGGCGAAGCAGAAAGGCGCCAACGCGAACGTCGAGTCGACCGCCGAGGAACTTTACGACTTCGTCGTCGAACGTCTGCGCAGCTACTACACCGAACAAAACGTGCCCGCACAGCAGTTCGAAGCGGTCTCCGCATTGCGCTTGTCCAAGCTGCCCGACTTCGACCGTCGTCTGAAGGCCATCGCCGAATTCGCCAAACTCCCCGAGGCCGAAGCCCTGGCCGCCGCCAACAAGCGCAGCCGCAACATCCTCAAGAAAGTCGAAGGCGGAATACCGACGGCGATCGATCCGGCGCTGTTCAACGAACCCGCCGAGCGCGAGTTGGCCGAAGCCGTCGATGCCGCCATCGCCGACACCGATCCGCTGCTCGCCCAACGCGATTACGTCGCCGTGCTCGGCCGCCTCGCCCGGCTGCGCCCGCAGGTCGATGCGTTCTTCGACAAGGTGATGGTCAACGTCGACGACGCGGCGGTGCGCAACAATCGCCTGGCCTTGCTCAAGCGCTTGTCCGATCGCTTGGGCAGCGTCGCGGCGATCGAACATTTGTCGATTTGATCGACCCACCTGTCGTAACAGAACAGGCCGGCGCATGCCGGCCTTTTTCTTGTCCGCATCATGGGCGATTCGCTGCGTTCGCGTTACCGCCGAACCGAACGAATCGCGAGGTCTATTGTGGGAGGGGCTTCAGCCCCGACGCTTTTCAGCTCTCGTCTCGATAAATCGGAGGGAAAGTGTCGGGATCGAGACATCTCCCGCAAGAGCGATGTTTCCATTGCTGGAGCGAAGCCTCTCTCGCCAGGGTGTCGTCCCGCGAGCAAACGGTGCGGATGTTCCGGCGGATACTCGCGCGTGACGACACAACAAAAAAGGAAGCCGGCTTGCGCCGGCTCCCTTGGTGTTGTGTACAAATCGTTCCGATCGCTGGGATCAGAGGAACTTGTAGTTGAAGCCCAGGTAATACGCGCGGCCGATGGCGTCGTAGACGCCCGAGCCGAACGTATCGCCGTACATCGCCAGCGGCGGATCGGAGTCGAACACGTTGGTGATGCCGCCGTAGACATCCCAGCCGGTCTTGCCGAAGGTGTAGCCCACGCGCACGTCGTGGACGACGCCGGAGCCGGCCTTGCCCGGCGCGATGAAGTACGGATCGGCCTTGTAGGTGTCGTAGTCGGTCGTGCGCGCGACGCCAGAGACGAAGCGGGTGCTCCAGGTCGCCTGCCAATCGTCGCGCGTGTAGCCGGCGCTGAAGCTGGCCTTCCACTTGGGGTAGCCCAGTGCGCCGAGGTAATCGACCGCCGAGTTCGGGTCGTCCTGGAACGGGTAGTCGGTGTAGCCCAGAACGCGGCTCGCATCCAGCTTCCAGTTCATCTTGCCGCCGTACAGGTCGTGGACGTACTGGACACCGATGTCGACGCCGTCGGTTTCCTTGGCCGCGATGTTCTGATAGATCGCGGTCACACGGTCGATCTGGCCGTCGCCGCGACGCACGATGTTGTTGCAATAGACGTTGCCGATGCCGCCGGGGGAGTCGACGCAGCGCTGCGCGGTCGTCTCGAAATCGAGGATCGAAATCGCGTTGCGCAGCTTGATTTCCCAGTAGTCGACGTTGAGGCTGAAGCCTTCCAGGAAGCTCGGCGTGAACACGAAGCCGGCGGTCCAGGTGCGGCCGGTTTCCGGTTCGAGGTTGGGGTTGCTGCCGGACAAGCCCTGGTTGCTGCCGGTGACTTCGTCGCGGAAGTTCGCCGGCAAGCCCAGCGCGGTGCAGTTGGCGCGGCGCACGTCCGGATTGGTGGCGCGACCGATCTGCTGCACATCGCAAGGATCATCGACGATGCCGAAGTTCTGGCTCTGACCGCTGAACAGCTCGTCGATGTTGGGCGCGCGCACGGCCGAGGACGCGTTGCCGCGCAGACGCAGGCTGTCGTTGATCACCCAGTCCAGGTTGTAGCGCCAAGCCCGGGTATTGCCGGTGGTGTCGTAGTCCGAGAAGCGGATCGCGCCGCCGATGGTGAGGTTCTTGATCAGCGGCAGGTCGTGCAACACCGGCACCGCGGTTTCCAGCCAGAGCTCGCGGACGTTGTAGCTGCCGCTCGAGCTGGGAATCGCGTTGAGGAAGGTCAGGCCCGCGATGTCGCGCGGATCGTTGATCTGCTCGCTGGTTTCGCGGCGGTATTCCAAACCGGCGGCGAGGCTGACCGGGCCGGCCGGCAGCTCGAACAGGTTGTTGTTGACCAGCGAACCGCCGGCGACCATCTGGGTCAGGCGGGTCTTGGTCAGGGTGGTGACATTGAACCAGTCGCGCGCTTGACGGGTAATGGCGCCGTCGCCGAACACGCTGAAGGGAACGCAGCTGGCCGCCACGTCCGCGGAGACGACTTCGCCGGTGGTGGCGTTGAGCGAGCCGGGATCGCGCTGCGAACGGCAGACGATCTTGCCGGTAGAATCGGTCACCGCGTCCAGACCCGCCCAGAAACGCTCGTTGTAGCGGTTGTTGAGGTTCAGGCGGCGCTCGTGGGTGCGGCCGTAGTTCACCGACACGTCGTACTGCCAGTCGGTGCCGAGCGCGCCTTCGGCGCCGATCACCAGGCGCTGAGTCTTGCGTTCGGTGTCTTCGCCGCGCAGGCCGCCGTCGAAGTCGTCGCGCGAGACTACGAAGTCCTCACCACCCGTCGCGGCCGCCAGGGCCGGCTTGATGTAGGCGTTGTCGGCGGCGATGTAATGGCCGCCGTAGGTGCCCCAGGTGTTGAAGGCGCCCGATGAGGCCGACTTCACGTTCACCTTGTTGTACATGCCTTCCAGGTAAAGGCGGTGATCGTTGTTGATATCGAAGCTGCTCACCACGTTGAGCGTGGTGCGGTCGTACTTGGGCTGCAGCTGGAACGAGCGGTTGCTGTCGTTATGGTCGCAGTCGGTGCACCTTCTGCGGCCCGCATCGGTCAGGCCGTTGATACGCAGCGGACGGAAGCTGCCGTCCGGGTTGAACACGTTCAGCGTGCTCGGATCCCTGAAATTGGAGCCGAATACGCCGCCGGTGGTGAACTCATAGTTGCCGCCGTTGCGGAAGTACGAGCGGGTGTATTCCGAGCCCGGCGTGGTGATCGTAACCAGGTCTTCGTTGCCGAAGCGGTCGCGGAACTCCAGGCTGTCCTGGCGCGAATGTTCGAGCGAGAAGGCGATGTTGCCGCGGTCGTCGGAGAAGTTGGTGCCGCCGGTGAGGGAGACGAAGGCCTTGTCGAAATTGCCGTGCTGGCTGGTGCCGTACTGGGCGTGAAGGTTCGCGCCCTCGTACTTCTTCTTGAGAATGAAGTTGACCACGCCCGATACGGCGTCGGCGCCGTACACGGCCGAGGCGCCGCCGGTGATGATCTCCACGCGCTCGATCCAGTCGGCCGGGATCAGGTTGGTGTCGACGGCGGTGGTGCCTGAGGACGAACCGACCATGCGGCGGCCGTTGACCAGCACCAGCGTGCGCGCGGTGCCGAGGTTGCGCAGATCCTGCATCGCCACGCCGGCGGTGCCGATGAATTGGGTCGAGTTGCCCATGGTGAAGCTAGTGGCCAGCTGCGGCATGGTGGTCAGCACGTCGCCGATGTTGACCGCGCCGGTGGCCTTGATGTCCGCGGCGGTGAGCACGCTGACCGGCTGCGCCGAAACTACGTTCGGATTGGAGATGCGCGAGCCGGTAACGGTGACGGTCTCGATCTTGGTGACGCCATCGTCCGACGTCGCCTCGGCTTGCTGGGCGTACGCCGGCGCGACCACGCTGGTCAGTGCGGCGCAAACAGCCGTGGTCAGTAATTTTCTATTCACGAAGTGGACTCCTGAAATGTGCAGTGACATTGCTTCCCTACCGTGCGACTTCCCTGGTGATTGGAAGAGTGGGTTGGTCTTGAGCTAGGAGACCCCGAGTGTCCGCAGCGCAGCCCCCAGCGCTTCGCGGTCAGTTCCCCTGAAACCGAAATTACGACTTCTTAACGGCTGATGCAATTAATCTGCAACGCTCAACGCCAAAATTTGTAAGCAATACAAGCCTTTACCGGTTATCCTGCGCGCTATGCCATTGATCCCCCGCCTTTTTTTTGCCGTGGCCCTGGGCTGCGGGGCTGCCGGTACAGCCTCTGCCGCCACAGTCGGCAAAGTCGAGATCCACGGCCTGGATGAGGCCATGACCCAGAACGTGCGGGTTTCGTTGTCGTTGGTGGACACCATCGGCAAGGACGTGTCCGGACGCCGTTTGGGTTATCTGTTGCGCGAGGCCGAGAACGAGACTCGCGAAGCGCTGGAGCCGTTCGGCTATTACTCGCCGACGATCAAGATCGAGGATTCGCGCGGCACTCGGCGGATCGCGACGCCGGCCGGCACCGATCCCAACGCGCCGGCCGACGCGGGCGAGGCAGGTGCCGCCGATGCAGGCAATGCAGGCAATGCAGGCAATGCAGGCAATGGTCCGGGCAATCGGACCACTGCCGATACCGACACGGGAACCGGTTCGGATTCGAGCGCGGCTTCATCAACCGCCGCTTCGCCGACCGCCGCCTCGCCGCCGATCACCGTCACCATCACCGTCGACAAGGGCGCGCCGGTCAAGGTGCGCCGTTCCGATATCGCCATCCTCGGCGCGGGCAGCGACGACCGTTACCTCAAGCAGGATCTGGCCGCGTTCAAGCCCGGTCCGGAACAGATTTTCAATCACCCCGCCTATGAAGCCAGCAAGACCAAGATCAGCCGCCGGCTCGCGGAACGCGGCTACTTCGACGCCGATTTTTCTTCGCGGCGAGTGGAAGTCACGCGCGCGCAGAACGCCGCCGATATCGACTTGGTCTGGACCAGCGGCCAGCGTTACGACATGGGCCCGATCAGCTTCGAGCAGACGCCCAAGCGGATCATCCGCGACAGCCTGCTCGAACGTCTGGTGTACTGGGAACAAGGCAGTTACTACCACCAACGCAAGCTCGACACCTTCCGCGAATCACTGGCGCGGCTGGACTATTTCTCCACCATCGACATCGAGCCGCAGCCGGAAAACGCGGTCGACGGCCAGGTACCGGTCAAGGTCACTCTGACCCCGGCAAAGCGCAGCATCTACACCGCCGGCGTGAGTTACGGCACCGACAGCGGCGCCGGCGTGCGCCTGGGCGTGGAGCGGCGTTATCTCAACGATCGCGGGCATAAAGCGCTGGCGCAGATCGACTTCGCCCAGCGCCGCAAGACCGCGACCTTGCAGTACCGCATTCCCGCCTTCGCCTGGCTCGACGGCTGGTACACCATCAGCCTGCAAGGCGCGGACGAGCAGACCGATTACATCGATTCGCGCCGGATCGAGCTGGTCGCCAGCCGCAGCGGCAAGATCAACCAGCACTGGACCGCGACCGCGTCGCTGCACGGTGTGCGCGAGCGCTGGGCCTACGCCGACGAAGACGACGGCGATCCGACCACGCCGGTGGAGTACCGCACCGCGACGTTCCTGTATCCCTCCTTGCGCGCCGAGTACATCGATGCCGACGACCGTCTGTATCCGCGCAACGGCATCAGCGCCACCGGTCTGTTGCGCGGCGGTCTGGAAGCGCTGGGTTCGGACGCCAACTTCTTTCAGGCGCACCTCGCCACGCGTTGGTACAAAGGCCTGGGACCGCGCAGCCGTTTGATCGCGCGCGGCGAAGTCGGCCACACCTTCACCAATGCCCTGGTCGACATGCCGCCGTCCTTGCGCTTCTACGCCGGCGGCGACCGCAGCGTTCGCGGCTACGAATGGCGCGAGATCGGCCCGCGCATTCCGGCCATTCCCGGACGCAAGGCGTTCGCGCTGGGCGGCAAGAACGTGGTCACCGGCAGCATCGAATTCGAGCAGTACTTCAACGACAGCTGGGGCGCGGCGGTGTTCGTCGACAGCGGCAGCGCCTGGGGCGGCGCGGACGAGGGCGCGAGCGGCGTCGACGACAAGCTGAAGATGCGCACCGGCGTGGGCGTCGGCGTGCGTTGGCGTTCGCCGGTCGGGCCGCTGCGCGTCGACATCGCCCGCGGTCTGGACAACCCGGATTCGGGTTTTCAGCTTTATCTCAACATCGGCGCCGATCTGTAAGGCGCGGACAGGACGACCACCGAGCACATGAGCGATACGCCCCCGCCATCGCAGACCCCCAGCGCCGAAGAGCTGTTGCTCGAGCGCCGCCGCCGTCGCCGAGCCGCCGCCAAGCGCTGGGCCTGGCGCAGCAGCCTGGCCGCCGCGGCGCTGACCTTGTTGATCGCCTTCGCGGTGTACTGGCTGATCGCGACCATCGCCGGCCGCGATCTGCTGCTGTCGCAAATCGTCGCGCGCCTGCCGGCCGATTCCACGTTCACCTGGAAATCCGCCGAAGGCCCGCTGTCGGGCCCGCTGACCTTGCGCGGCGTGCGTTTCGCCTACAAGAACACCGTGTTCACCGCCGATCGCATCTATATCGATCCGGCGCTGCGCCCGCTGCTGGGCCGCAAGCTGCGGCTGGATGCGTTGCAGGTCGAAACCGCCACGCTGGACATCGAAAAAAGCGACGAGCCGTTCGAGTTGCCGCGTTGGCCCGAGGTGCTGCCGCAGATCGAACCGCCGCTGGCCTTGCAGGCCGACGATGTGCGCATCGACGGATTCAAGGTCAGTCGGGGCGGCGAGCATCTGATCGACGTGCGCCGCCTGCGCGCCGGCCTGGATGCGCAGTCGGGCAAGCTGCATGTCGAAAAACTCGACGCCGATACCGACCGCGGCCATTTCACCGTGCACGGCGGCTATGAGCCGCGCAAGGATTTCAAGACCGATCTGATCGCCACCGCGGTGCTGCCGAGCGCCGCCGGCCGCACGCCTCCGCGCTTGGGTTTGGTCGCGCGCGGCGATCTGGCGCGCATGGACGTGGCGGTGGCCGGCGCCGCGCCGGGACCGGTGCGGCTGACCCTGACCTTGCGCGGCAAGGACGATCCGAACTGGCAGCTGCACGCGCGCAGCGATGCGCTCGACATCGGTCTGCTGACTTCGCCCGACGCCAAGCCCAGCGACACACCGATGGCGCTGCGTTTCGACGCATCCGGCGTCGGCGGCAAGGCCGAGCTGAGCGGCGAATTCCGCCAGGGCGATCTGGCGATCAGCGTGTTGCCTTCCAAGATTTCGTTGAAGGAGCAGCTGCTCGACGTGCAGCCGCTGGCGCTGCAGTTGTTCGACGGCACCGCGACCTTGCGCGGCCATGCAGATTTCACCGATGCCGACAACGGCCAGTTCAAGTTCCAGGTCAACGCGCGTGGCCTGAGCTGGGGCGGCAAGGTCGCGCCGACCACGTTGAAGTCGATCGCCAAGCCTTCGCAGGCCGCGCAGACGCCGGACACGCCGGCGGTGACGCTGGAAAGCGCCGATCTGGGCTTTGCCGGCACGATCAAGGCCTGGGCGGCGATCGGCAACGCCCGGCTGGTACGCGACAAGCAGGCGGCCACCGTCGAGTTCGACGGACGCGGCGACGATCAGCGGATGAGCTTGAAGACGCTCAAGGCCAAGATGCCGACCGGCCTGCTCGACGGCAGCGGCGAAGTCGCCTGGGCGCCGAAACTGAGCTGGGATTTCAAGGCCGTTTTGTCGGGCTTCGACCCGGGTTACTTCGCGCCGCAGTTCAAGGGGGCGGTCGACGGCAAGCTCGCTTCCACCGGCGTCACCCGCGACGACGGCGGGCTGGACATCAAGGCCAGCGCCGAGCAGCTCGGCGGACGTTTGCGCGATCGCCCGCTCGGCGGGCGCGGCGATTTCCTCATGCGCGGCGCCGCGCCGGGCAAGACCGGCGATGCGTATGAAGGCGAAGTGGCGTTGACCCTCGGCGGCAGCCGCGTCGACGCCAAGGGCAAGTACGCGCAAGCTATCGATATCGATGCCAAGTTCGCGCCGCTGCAACTCAACGATTTGCTGCCGGGCACCGCGGGCAGCCTCAGCGGCACGGTGAAGCTGACCGGCGCGGCCGATGCGCCGAACATCGATGCCGATCTGAGCGGCAGCGGATTGAAGTACGGCGACTACCAGGCCGCCGGCTTCAGCGCCAAGGGCCGCTTGCCGTGGCGCGGCCGCGGCGGCCAGTTGGCGTTGCGCGCGAACGAACTCGACGCCGGCATCGCGCTGTCGTCGCTGAGCGTGGATGCGCAAGGCGCGGTAGAAGCCTTGCAACTGCAGTTGCAGGCGCGCAGCGAGGTGGCCAATCTCGATCTGTCCGGCAATGCGGAAAAACGCGGCGCGACGTGGCAAGGTGCGCTTGCGTCGCTGCATTTGGCGCCGAGCAAGGGCGCGTCGTGGCGATTGCAGCAGGCCGCGCAGTTCCGTTGGGACGGACGCAACGGCTCACTGACGAATGCTTGTTTGGCCTCCAGCGGCGGTGGTTCGCTGTGCGCGAGCGCGGATTGGCCGCGTCGCGGCGTCGATCTGAAAGGCCAGGGCTTGCCGCTGATGCTGGCGCAGGCGTACCTGCCCGAGCGCAGCGACAAGCGGCCGTGGATTCTGCGCGGCGAGATCGCGCTCGATGCCGAGCTGCGTCCGGTCGGCAACGGCTGGCGCGGTCAGTTCAACCTCGCTTCCAGCGGCGGCGGCCTGAAGTTCAGTGAGCGCGCACGGCGCGAATTGCTGCGCTACAACGAGCTCTCGCTCAAGGGCAGTTTCGATCCGAACAAGCTCAACGCCGAACTCAAGGCCGGCTTCAACGACGACGGCCGCATCGACGCCATCGTCAGCACCGGCTGGGACGCGTACGCGCCGCTGTCGGGCAACGTCGCGGTCAATACCGACGAGTTGACCTGGATCGAGTTGTTCTCGCCGGACATCGTCGAGCCCAAGGGCAAGCTGGAAGGCCGGATCAGCCTGGCCGGCACGCGTTCGCAGCCGCTGCTCGGCGGGCAGGCGCGCTTGTCGCAGTTCACCACCGAAGTGCCCTCGCTCGGCATCGTGTTGCAGGACGGCGACGTGCGTCTGGACGCGCAGCCCGACGGCAGCGCCCGCATCGCCGGCAGCGTGCGTTCGGGCGAAGGCACGCTCAACATCGACGGCACCCTGGGTTGGCAGGGCGACGACACGCCGCTGGTGCTGAACCTGCGCGGCAGTAACGTGCTGGCATCGGACACCCGCGATCTGCGCGCGATCGCCGATCCAGACCTGACCGTGCGTTACGCGGCCAAGCAGCCGTTGAACGTCACCGGCAAGGTCACCATTCCCTCGGCGCGCATCGACCTGGAACGCCTGGACCAGGGCGTGTCGGTGTCCGAGGACGTGGTCGTGCTCGATCCGGTCGATCCGGAAGACACCGGCGCCTCGCCGCTGGAGCTGGACCTGACCTTGATCGTCGGCGAGCAGGTCAAGCTCAACGGTTTCGGTCTGGACGGCAAGCTCGGCGGCCAGATGCGGGTGCGTTCCAAGCCCGGCCGCGAGATGACCGCCAACGGCGCGCTCAACATCGAAGGCCGCTACACCGCCTACGGCCAGAAGCTGCAGATCACTCGCGGCAATCTCAACTGGAACAACGGACCGGTGTCCGATCCGATCCTGGACGTGCGCGCCGAACGCGAAGTCGGCGCGGTCAAGGCCGGCGTCGACATCAGCGGACGGGTGAGCTCGCCGCAGGTCAACGTCTGGTCCGATCCGGCCAGTTCGCAATCCGAAGCCTTGGCGTATCTGGCCCTGGGCCGACCGTTGTCCTCGGCCAGCGGCGACGAGAACAAGCAGCTCAACGCCGCCAGCGCCGCGCTGTCGGCCGGCGGCGGCCTGCTGGCGTCGCAGCTCGGCGCCAAGATCGGCCTGGACGATGCGGGCGTGATGGAAAGTCGCGCGCTCGGCGGTTCGGTGCTCGGCGTCGGCAAGTACCTTTCGCCGCGCTTGTACGTCGGTTACGGCGTATCGCTGCTCGGCACCGGCCAGGTGCTGACGTTGAAGTATCTGCTGCGCAAGGGCTTCGATATCGAGATCGAATCGAGCACGCTGGAGAATCGCGCTTCGGTGAATTGGCGGAAGGAAAAGTAGGCCGCGCTCGGGTTGGCGTTGTGCTTTCTCGACGGCGCTCGCGCCGGGCATTGCGGTGCGGAACCGGGCCGGGTCGCGCCGGCGCTGCCGGAATGAGTCTTTCAGGGCCGTGAGTCAGATCTGTTCTCGATAAAAAATGCTGACGGCCCATCAGAGCAGTGAAAGAAGCGGCCACAGCTCGTGCGATTACCAACGAGGCCGCTGACGCGTCAGCTGAGCCTGAGGTTCACTCGCATGCGTCGCGTATCACCTGCACCTCGCGCTGCACTTCGCTGCCGTCGAGCCGCACTTCGGCGATCGTGCGCAGCAGTCCGTCGAGCGTCGCCCGCGATTGGCCGCGTTGCGTGCCCACGCAGCGCGCCTGCGCGGCGTAAGCCTGGGCGCGCCAGCCGATCTTGCGCAGGGCTTCGTCGGTGGTCGGCAGTTGCGCCAGCGAATCGAGTTGGGCGATGGCCGCGCTGTCGCCGCTCACGGCTTCGGCGCGGGCGAGGTCGAGTTCGGCGTAACGGGTGTTGGGATGGCGCGGCCCGTAGGCCTTGCGGGTGATCTGCAAGGCGCGTTGCAACCGCGGTAGCGCCAGTTCGGGTTCGCCCAGCGCCAGTTCCACGTCGCCGAGCAGGCGTTCGGTGTCGCCGACGCTGCCGTGGTCGGGGCCGAACCGCTTCAGGCGCAGATTGCGGGCGTGTTCCAGCAGACCGCGCGCTTCGCTGTCGCGGCCGGCTTCGTGCAGTACCTTGGATTGATCGAACAACAGCTCGGCCAGACGATCCGCGCGCGCGGTCGGGTCGGGGTTCTTGCGCGCGATGTCGACCGCGCGCTTGAACTCGCCGAGCGCCCGATCCTGGTCGCCGCGTTCCCAGGCGATCGTGCCGAGCGCGCTGCGCACGCCGGCCAGTTCCGGATGTTCCGGTCCCAGGCGTTGGGTCAGCAGGCCGCGGATCAGCTCGTACTCGCTCTGGGCCTGGACGAACTGGCCTTGATCCACGTGCAGCGCGGCCAGTTGCCGGCGTACCGCCAAGGTTGCCGGGTGCTGGGCGCCGTTGACTTCCAGCGCGATCGCCAGCGCGTCGCTGGCATCGCGTTCGGCATCGCCGAGCTGACCCAGTTCGCGGCGCAGCGCGGCCAGGTTGTAGCCGATCTCGACCTGCAGCGGATGGCGGTCGCCGACGCTTTGCTGCAGCCGGCGGCGCGCCTGTTCCAAACCCTGCAGCGCTTCGCGGCTTTGTCCGGCATCGGCCTGCAGGCCGGCCAGATCCATCAGGTTTTCGACTTCGCCCACGTCGGTGTTCTCGAGCATTTCGCGGCGGATCGCCAGCGACCGCTCGAACAGCTGCCGCGCGACCTGGCGTTCGCCGTTGCCGCGGCGGCAACGGCCGAGTTCGGAAAAGAATTCGCTCGATTGCAACGGCAATTGCGATTGCTCGCGTCGCGCCAGGTCCTGCGCGGGTTGCATCAGCACGGCGCAGTCGCGCGGCAGATTCAGCAGGCGCAGCACTTTGCCGCGCTGGGTCAGCGATTCCAGGCGCAGGCTGTCGGGGATGTCGTTGGCCGAGGCCATGATCGTGGTCTGGCGATCGAGCAGCGCG
Organism: Lysobacter sp. CA199; assembly: GCF_052078715.1. Classification (NCBI taxonomy): domain Bacteria; kingdom Pseudomonadati; phylum Pseudomonadota; class Gammaproteobacteria; order Lysobacterales; family Lysobacteraceae; genus Lysobacter; species Lysobacter sp. CA199. The sequence continues at coordinate 314,971 of NZ_JBQJIL010000004.1, forward strand.
CGCGCTTCGTTGTAGTCGCCCAGGCTGGTGCGCAATCGCGCGATCACTCCGAACAATTCGGCGCGCGCACGCGGTTGCCGCGCGAGTTCGCGATTGCCGCGCGCCACCGACGCATCGAGCAGGCCGCGCAGATCCAGCGCCTCGCCTTCGGGCGTGCCGCGCGCGCTTTCGAACAGGCCGACCATGAAGTCCTGCATCGCCTGCGCGCGCGCGGCTTCGCCGACCGCTTCGCGCGCTTGCCAGGCGACGATGCCGAGCGCGGCGCTGAGCACCACCGCGACCAGCGCGGCGGTCGCCAGGGCCCAGCGATGACGGGCGACGTATTTGTTGAAGCGATAGCGCAGGCTCTGCGCGCGCGCCAGCACCGGCCGGCCGGCTTCGAAGCGCTGCAGATCCAGCGACAGCGCTTCCACCGAGGGATAACGTTGCTCGGGCCGCTTGGCCAGGGTCTTGAGAACGATGTTGTCCAGATCGCCGGCGAGTTGCCGGCCCAGTCGGCGCAGCGACACCGGGTCGATATCGTCGTCGCTGGCGTCGGCGTAACGCAGCACCGCTTGCGAAGGCCGCAACGGATCGGCGGCGAGAATCGCTTCTTCCCATTCCGCGTCGGTCTGACGCTTGAGCTTGTAGGGCTTGGCGTCGGTGAGCAGTTCGTACAGCACCACGCCGAGCGAATACACGTCGGTCATGGTGGTGACCGGCTCGCCGCGCACCTGCTCGGGCGCGGCGTAGTGCAAGGTGAACGCGCGCGCGCCGGTGCGGGTTTGATCGGGCAACGGCCCGTCGCCGCTGTCGAGCAGTTTGGCGATGCCGAAATCGAGCAGGCGCACGTCGCCGCCCGGGGTGACCATGATGTTGGACGGCTTGAGGTCGCGATGCACGATCAGGTTGGCGTGGGCGTGGCTGACCGCATCGCAGATCTGCTGGAACATGCGCAGACGCTTGTCCAGCGGCGTGCGTTGATTGCGGCAGTAGTCGGTGATCGGTTCGCCTTCGACGTATTCCAGCGCCAGATACGGCAGGCCGTCGCGGGTCACGCCCGCGTCGAGCAGGCGGGCGATGTGCGGATGGGCCAGGCGCGCGAGGATCTGCCGTTCGCGGGTGAAGCGGGTGCGCAGGTTGGTGTCGGCCAGGCCCGGCCGCAGCAGCTTCAGCGCGACCCGACGCTGGTACAACCCGTCGGCGCGCGAGGCCAGCCAGACCTGGCCCATGCCGCCTTCGCCGAGCAGGCTTTCCAGGCGGTAGGAACCCACTTCCACGCCCGGTCGCATGCCGCTGACCTGCGGCGCGACCAGCGGCTCGGACAGGAAATCTTCATGGCCTTCTTCCAGCGCGATCAGGCCGGCCAGATCGTCGGCCAGTCGCGGATCGTCGGCGCGCAATTCGCGCAGGCGTTCGGCGCGGGCGTCGGGATCCAGCTCGAGCAGCGCGTCGAGCAGCGGAGACAGGCGTTGCCAACGCTCGGCATCCATGCGCGATCAGGCCGGCCGCGACGCCGCGACGGCGCGGGCGGTGCAGGCGGTGCACACGGGTTTGGCGTTGAATGCGGATACGGCGTTGACGGTCATGACGGTGCGCACTTCCTTGCAGGCGCGCTGCGCGCGAGCGGCCGGCGACGCGGTCGCCGTCAGCGGTTGGGCTCGTCCTGCAGCGAGGCCAACAGGAACAGCCGCGCCTTCTGCCAGTCGCGGCGGATGCTGCGCTCGGAACGCTGCAGCAGCGCCGCGATTTCCAGCTCGGACAGGCCGGCGAAATAACGCAGTTCCACCACCTGCGCCAGGCGCTGGTCGACCGCGGCCAGCTTGGTCAGCGCGGTGTCCAGGCCGAGGGTGTCTTCGTCCAGGCGCAGGCCGCCTTCGACGTCTTCGGGCAGCTCGGTGACGCGGTGCAGATCGCCGCCGCGCTTCTGCGCCATGCGCTGACGCGCGTAGTCCACCACCACGCTGCGCATGGCCGAGGCGGCGTAAGCGAAGAAGTGGGCGCGATCGTCGAACTGGGCTTCGCGGCGACCGACCAGCTTCAGATAGGCCTCGTGCACCAGCGCGGTCGCGTCCAGGGTCTGACCGTGCTGGCCGGCGAGCTGGCGCCGGGCCATGGTGTGCAACTCCTGGTACAGGGTCGCCAGCACGCGATCGAGCGCACCGCGGTCGCCCTCGCGGGCGGCATCCAGCAGGATGGTGATGTCTGCGCTATCGGTCATATACCCCTCGACTGGACGCGACTATAGCGCGTTCATCTTCCGTTGGTAGCGGCACGGGTGGCATCAATCCTGCTTGCCGCAGCACGATGGCGTCCACTTGAATGATGGCCGAAATGCGTACGAATCGCCCCGCCGGATGAACGCGCGGGGTGCGCGCCGGATAACAGGCGCCATCAGGGACCGATGGACGGCGGCCGTTCGACCGTCCATCGGGGATGGCGCCGGCCGTCCGGCTCAGCGCTGGCAGTGTCCGCACCACACCGTGGTGCGCTGGCCGATGCTGGCCTGCTTGAGCGGCCGGCCGCAGCGCGGGCAGGGTTCGCCGCCGCGACCGTAGGCCGACAGTTCCTGCTCGAAATAGCCCGGCGCGCCGTCGGGACTGATGAAGTCGCGCAAAGTGGTGCCGCCGCGCTGGATCGCGTAGCTCAGGATGGTCTTGATCGATCCGGCCAGCTCGCCGTAGCGCTCGCGCGAGACCTTGCCGGCCGCGCGCAGCGGCGAGACGCCGGCGGCGAACAGGGCTTCGGCGGCGTAGATGTTGCCGACGCCGACCACCACCTTCTGGTCCATCAGAAAGGTCTTCACCGGCGCCTTGCGGCCGCGGCTGAGGTCGAACAGGTAGTCGCCGTCGAATTCGTCCGACAGCGGCTCCGGGCCCAGATCGCGCAACAGTTCGTGGGTTTCCCCGGGCGGTTGCCAGAGCAGGCAGCCGAAGCGGCGCGGGTCGTTGAAGCGCAGCACCCGATCGCTGTCGAGCAGCAGATCGACGTGGTCGTGATCGCGCACCGGCGTATCGGCGGGCAGCACCCGCAGGCTGCCGGACATGCCCAGATGCAGTAGCGCGCTGCCGGCGGCGGTGTCCAGCAGCAGGTACTTGGCGCGGCGGCGCACCGCGTCGATGCGCTGGCCGGGCAGGGTGTCTTCGATCTGCAGCGGGATCGGCCAGCGCAGGTTGGGCCGGCGCAGGATCGCGGTCACCACGTGGCGGCCTTCCAGGTGCGGCGCCAGGCCGCGCCGGGTGGTTTCGACTTCAGGTAATTCAGGCATGGCTCCAGCGTACTATCCCGGTCAAGCCGGTGCCGACACGTACCGGTCGCGACGTATGGAGTCCGCCATGTTGCAGGCGAGTGCATCGGAGGAAACCGCCGCCGGGCTCAAGTCCGGCGCGCCGCGCGGCGCCGGTTCCTCATCCGATTCAGTCGACGATTCGGCGACCGCCGGGGAGCGCCCGCCGGGTCTGCGCCTGCGCGCTTTCGCATCGCGAGAGCTCGATGCGGCCCTGGACGAGCTGGGCTGGCGCGGCAACCGCATCCACGCCGGCGTGCATCTGGCGCGCAAGAGTCTGCGCCGGGCGCGCGCGACCCTGGCTCTGGGCGGCGCGGCGCTGGGCCCCGGCGCGGCGCTGGTCGATCGCGAACTGCGCCAGCTCAACCGCGATCTGTCGACCCTGCGCGACGCGCACGCGCTGGTGGAAACCCTCGACCGCCTGCTGCGCGGTCACACCGACCCCGAGATCCGTCCGCTGCTGATGCGGGCCCGTCGCCGCGCCGCGGCCGCGCGTGCGCAGGCGGCCCGGCAGGCCCGGGCCGAGGATCCGGACCTGGGCGCGCGGCGTTCCATGCTGAAGGTGCTGCGCGCGGCTCTGCGCGCCCTGCCCTGGGCGGAGTTGCAGTCCGAACACTGGCGTGCGGCGGTGGCCGCCAGCCTGGACCGGGTCGCCCAGACCGGCGCCCGCGCCCGCCGCAGCGGCCTGGACGAGGACTGGCACGACTGGCGCCGCCGCGCCCGCCGGCTTTCGCAACAGCAGCGCGCGCTCAAGGTGGCCAAGCTCGGCCGCGACGCGCCGAAGTTCGACAAGCACCAGATCGAGCGCCTGGGCGAGGCCCAGGACCTGAACCTGCTGCTGGACCACTGCGGCAAGCGCTCGGTATTCGGCAAGGTCGACCGGACCGCGCTGCGGCGATTCGCCGAGGCCGAATTGGCCGGGCAGCGCGAGCGCATCGCCGGTGGCGCGGAGATCGCGGGCGGCTGACCCGGGTGGTGCGCGAGCCGAGACCCGAGACCTTTCGAGGTCTCGTGGGAGGGGCTTCAGCCCCGACGCTCTTCGCCCCGGGAGGCGATTGCTTGGCCAGACCGGAAAGCGTCGGGGCTGAAGCCCCCTCCCACAAAAGACTTCCGGCCTGCGATCGGCGCTCCGGGGCTCAAGCCCCTTCTTTCGGCCTGCGATCAGCGCCTGCCAAGCCATGCCAATCACCTGAACCACTCAGTCCTGCCCGTTTTCCCGCGTCTTGCCCGTTGGAATTTACGACCCCATCACAGGCCCGCATGCCGTACAGGCGCGAACGGTCATTTGAAAGTGGCATCATCCGATATACAACTGTCCTTTAATTGGCCTAAGGCCGACTCACCCGGCTGTCGCCACAGCCACCGCCGCTTCCGGAGTTTGCAATGCCCGCGTCCCTGATCGATTTTCTTGCCGGCGGACTGGCCCAGGCCAGTTTCTGGGAGCTTGTCGTTTACTTCCTGGTGGTGACCCAGCTCACCATCATGTCGGTGACCTTGTACCTGCACCGCTCGATGGCGCACCGCTCGGTCGATTTCCATCCCGCGCTGGCCCATTGCTTCCGTTTCTGGACCTGGCTGACCACCTCGATGATCACCAAGGAGTGGGCGGCGATCCATCGCAAGCACCACGCCAAGTGCGAGACCGAGGAAGACCCGCACAGCCCGCAGTTCAAGGGCATCGACACGGTGATGTGGCGCGGCGTGGAGCTGTACCGCGAAGCGCGCGCCGAGCGCGACGACATCGAGAAGTACGGCAAGGGCTGCCCGGACGACTGGATCGAACGCAAGCTCTACACCCCGCACGCGACCATGGGCCCGACCGTGCTGCTGGTGCTGAGCTTCGTCTTGTTCGGCGCGGCCGGCGTGGCGGTGTGGGCGCTGCAGATGGTGTGGATCCCGTTCTGGGCTGCCGGCGTGGTCAACGGCCTGGGCCACTGGTGGGGCTATCGCAATTTCGAAACCACCGACACCGCGACCAACCTGACCCCGTGGGGCTTCTGGATCGGCGGCGAAGAACTGCACAACAATCACCACGCGTTTCCGAGTTCGGCCAAGTTCGCCCTGCGCAAGTGGGAGTTCGACATCGGCTGGACCGTGATCCGCGGCCTGAGCGTGCTGCGCCTGGCCAAGGTGCTGCGGGTGGCGCCGTCGCTGGACGTGCGCCCGAACATCGCCATGCCCGACAGCGAAACGCTCAAGGCGTTGTTGGCGATCCGCTTCCAGGCCATGACCGACTACTACCGCAATGTCACCCTGCCGGCGCTGCGCGAGGAAGCCGGCCATGCCGGCGACCGCATGCGCTCGCTGCCGCGGCGCCTGCGCAAGGGCCTGGCCGACGGCGGCCGCTGGCTCGACGACGGCGCGCGCACGCGCCTGCAGAACTGGGTCGACGAGCGTCCGCGCATGGCCACCCTGGCCGACTTCCGCCAGCGTCTGGCGCAGGTGCTCGACGACCGCTCGCACGATGCCCAGGCCACCCTGCAACGGCTGCACGCCTGGTGCGTGGAAGCCGAGGCCAGCGGCATCCATGCGCTGCAGGCGTTCTCGGCGCGACTGAAAGGCTACGCCCTGGCGCCGGCGCGCTACTGAGCCGCCGGGTCCGCCGGCCCGCGAAAACCCGCGCAGCGATGCGCGGTTTTTTTTCTGGGGCCGGCGCCCGTGCCGGACGAAAAACCAGACGTCCGTTCCAGATCGGTGCCTGTGCGCAAGCGCACAGTACGTGGTCGGGTCGGTTGGCCCGACGCAACCCGCCACCCGGCGATGCGTCCGCGCATCGCGGCGCTCGCCGGTTTTCGCACATCAAGGAGATTGCGATGAAGATGTTCAGGATGAAGCGTTACAACGCAATGGTTTTCGCCGCGGTGTTCGCCGCCGCGGCCGGCTTCGGTATCGCCCACGCCGACAACGGCGCCGGCGTCGCGTGCCAGCCCTGGCCGGGCTGCGACTTCGGCGGCGGCTGGGTGTTCTGCTGCGTACCGGAGTGAGTGCCCGGGCAAGCGACCTGTAAGGAACACGGCCGGTGCAAGGCCGGTCATCGTCGATCCAAGGAGAGCTCACGATGAAGTCGCAGTCCCATCGCCGTATCAAGCAACTGTTGTTCCTCGCGCTGTTCGCCGCGGGCCTGGGCTTCGGCGCGGCCCAGGCCGATCGCCAATACGCCGAGGGCTGCGCGCCCAAGGCCGGCTGTCAGTTCGGCGGTAGCCGTCTGGCGTGCTGCGTGGACGACCGCTGATCGCAGTACCGCCGCGCGGCCCGCTCGGGCCGCGCGGCATTTCGGCGCGAGGGTCGCGACCGGGTTCGGATAAAGCCTCTTGCCCGCGCGTCGCCGCCGCGTCAGGCTGCGCCATCCCCCGCCGCCGATCCGCCATGCGCCAGGTACCGATTGCGTTCGCGTTCTGCCTTTGCCTGTCGTGCCCCGCGATCGCGGCCGCGCAGGCGGTGACGTCCACCGGCGACTATCTCTCGCGCATGGACACCGACGGCGACGGCAAGATCGCGCTGGGCGAGTACCAGGATTGGTTGAGCTACGCCTTCGATGCGATGGACGCCAACCGCGACGGCGTGCTCGACGCGCAGGAACAGCCGGCCCGTGGGCGCGGCGCGAGCGCGGCATTGACTCGGGAGCAGCACCGGCAGACCTTGGCCGAGCGTTTTCGCAAGCAGGATCGCAACCACGACGGTTGGCTCGACGCGCGCGAACTGGCCTCGCCGCCGCAGTAATGCCGCGCACGCGGCTTCGGCGACGGCGTGCGACACGCCGATGACAAGCCCAGCACCAACCGATTCTCCGCCGCACGTCGCAATGCCTGGATCGCGCAATTGCCGCATCCGCGCGCCGGGTGTCTACTAGCCGGCTATGGAATACGCACTGCCTCAGGGCGAGCTGGACAGTCTGTTCGCAGGCCCGCAATCGATCACCGGCGAACAACGCCGCGAACTCGTCGACGAGGTGGTCGAACAATTGCGCCAACGTCACGGCGAGCGCCTGCTCGCGGTGGCCTTGTACGGCTCGACCGCGCGCGACACCGACGGCCCGTATTCGGACATCGAACTGTGGGCGGTGCTCGACGACGGCGCCTTCGGCGAGGACTTCGATCTGTCCCTGGAGTGGGTGCACGGCCGCGGCAAGGCCGAGGTCAATCTGATGTCGCGCACCGCGGTGGAAGCGTTGGCGCGCGAGGTCGACGAGCACTGGGCGGTCAGTCACGGCCAGTTCGTGCATGCGCGCGCGCTGTGGATCGCGCCGGACCACGGCACCTTGGTCGAAACGCTGCGCTCGCTGGCCGCGCATCCCGACGATGCGCAAGTGGATCGGGCGATGGCCGAGGTGGTGGTCGGCGAGTTGTACGAATTGCTCGGCAAGCTGCGCAATCGTTATGCGCGCAAACCCTTGGCCTTGCTGGTCGGCGAGTTCGCCCGGTATCTGGCTTGCCTGGTCGGCCTGGCCGAACGCCATGTGTTCGTATCGGCCGGCACGATGTTCGATGAAGCCGCCGACCTGCCCGCGCCGGACGGCTCGGCGGCGCTGTTCAAGCTCGTCGCGCACGGCGATCTGAGCGACGAAATGGCGGCGACCGCGGCGGTGGAGCGGGTCTGGGCAGGCCTGCAGGCCTGGGCCGGCGAAGTCGCGCTGGATCCGGCGCTGCTGCTGCGCTGCGTGGCGGGACAGCGCTGAGATTCGGCTGCCGCAGGTTCGGCAGCGACTCCGGTGCCCGCTTTCACAGGCGCCCATCGGCAAAGGCAACCGTACCAAAAGGCACTGGATTCCCGGGTTTGCGACGATAACGATGGTGGGACCGGCGGCGCGGTCCGGTTTCCGCGGCCGGCCGCGTTGCGCGTAGTGACCGTCTTCCTCCGAGCCCGCTCATGCCGATGTTGCTCCATCCGTGGCTATACGAAGCCCGTCTTGCCGTCGTGCGCGGCGGCGATTGGCGTGGATGGCGGTTGCGCGCGTTGGCGCTGGCTTCGTGCATCGCCGTGCCGGTCGGCTTGCGGCTGTGGAGCGAGGAGACCGCGGCCTTGCCGGCGGCGCTGCCGCGGTTGATCGCGCAATTGCCGCTGCCGTTCGGTCTGCTTGCGATCGCCTTCGCCTATGCGCTGGCGCGCGGGCGCTTGATCGCGCTCGACGACACGCTGCGCCATGGCTGGTGGGCGGCCGCGCCGATCGAGCCGGCGCGCGCCACGCGCACGCTGATCTTGCTGGCGCTGGTCGCCGGCCTGGCGGCGATGGCGATCGTGGCGCTGGTGTTGGCCGCGTTCGGCGGCGGCGGCGAGGTCTGGCGCGGCGCCTGCGCGATCGTGGAGACGGGCGTGGCGGTGGGCACCGGGCTGGGACTGATCTCGGCCTTGCGCCATCGCCGTCATCCGGCGCGGCGCACCCGCGAAGGCGCGCGCCAGCCGTTGTTCGGCCTGCGTTGGCTCGACGACGCGCGGCTGCCGCATCTGAGCGATTGGCAACGCCGCGAAGCCCTGCTGCGCTGGCGCCGCGGCGGCCACGCCTGGATGATCGGCGCGGTGCTGCTGGCCCTGCCCAGTTCCACCGCCGCGGCCAGCGGCGCGGGCGTGTTGCTGATCGCGATCGCGCTGGCCTGGTTCAGCCTGGTGGTGCAGTCCTGCGCCGCCGCGACCGTCGATGCGGAGAGCTTGCTGACCAGCGCGCCGCGCGAGCCGCATGCGCTGGCGCGCGCGGCCTGGCGCTATCCGGCGTTCGCGTTCGCCTGCACGACGGCGTTCGCTGCCGCCGGCAGCGCGCTGTTGTCGCTGAGCTGGCGCGCCGCGCCGGTGTTGCTGGCGATTCTGACCGTGCTGTGCCTGCCGGCGCTGTCCGCGCTGCGCTTCCTCCACCGATCGGCGCCGCGATGAACTTCGTTCTCGAACTGCAACAACTGCAGCATCGCTACGACGAGCACGCCGTGCTGCACGGCATCGATCTGGGGCTGCCGGCCGGCGAATTCGCCGCGTTGATCGGCCCCAACGGTTCGGGCAAGACCACCTTGCTGCATTGCCTGGCCGGCATTCAGCGGCCCGGCGGCGGGCGGGTGTTGATCGGCGGCCACGACATCGTGCGCGCGCCGTTGCCGGCCAAGCGTTTGCTCGGATTCGCGGTCGATCCGGCGCGCCTGCCGCCGCTGCTCAGCGGCCGCGAGTGTCTGCGCCTGTTCGCCGGCGCGCGCGGCCTGAGCGAAATTCCCGCGGCCACTCTGGCATTGGCGGACACCTTGTCGTTGATGCCGATGCTGGATCGCCGAATCGGCCAATACTCGCTGGGCACGCGACAGAAACTGGCGATCGCGCTGGGCCTGCTCGGCGAGCCGCCGCTGCTGGTGCTGGACGAGCCGCTCAACGGTCTGGATCCGCTCAGCGCCTACGCGCTCAAGCGCCACCTGCAACAGCTCGCGCGCGAACGCGGCACCACCGTGCTGTTGGCGACCCATTCGCTCGACGTGGCCGAACGATTCATCACCCGCGCCGTGCTGCTGATGGACGGCCGCCTGCGTCGCCAGTGGCGGGCCGACGAACTCGACGCGATCCGCGCCGATCCGCGGCGATCGTTGGAGCAGTCGATGGTCGAGGCGTTGGCCGATCCCGAGTCGTCGCTTTGACCGAAGTCCGACGGTAGGAGCGGCGCAAGCCGCGAACGCGAACCGTGGCTTACGTCGAATCTGCGATGTCGCGGTCGCGGCTTGCGCCGCTCCTACAGGGGTGGCATTAATCCGCGAACGACGGGGCGATGAATTCGATGCGATTCGCGCCGATCCGCAGTGACGGCCCCCAGGCTGCCGCGATGATCGAAGTCCGACGGTAGGAGCGGCGCAAGCCGCGAACGCGGACTGGCTGTTTGCGTCGCAAGCCAGATGTCGCGGTCGCGGCTTGCGCCGCTCCTACGGCCGGTGGCGTCGGTCCAGCTCAGGGCGATGGGCCGAAAGCGCGTTCGAGCTCCGCGCGCCGTTGTTGCAATCCGGCGTAATGACGTCGTGCGCGCAGTTGCAAGGCTGCGGCCACGCCGGTCATGCCCAGGCCGATCAGGCCGGCGAACCAGCCCGCGCTCAGGCCGCCCAGCATCGCCAGAGCGAACGCGCCCAGGCTGTAGAGCGCGCAGAACGCGGAGGCCATGCGCGCGGCGATCAGGCGGTGGCGCGCGTACAGCACGCGCCGGTGGCGCAGCGCCCACAGCGCATAGACGCACCACGACAGATTGATCGCCAGCAACAACGCGAACCCCGCCTGGGTGCGCGCGGCCAGCGCCGGTTCGGTCAGCCACAACGCAGCCAATGCGGCGCTGGCCGCGGCGGCGAGCAGCAACAGGCCGACATGGGCGCCGCGCGCGGCGGGACTGAGTTCGCGTTCGAGCAGTTCGCGCAGGGCCGGCGGCAATGCTGCGTCGGTGTGCGCCGGGGCATCAGTGTTCATCGCGAGCTTCCCTCGGTGTCGAATTGATGGCGCAGCCGTCCGCGCGCGCGGTGCAGCCGCGATTTGACCGTGCCCAGCGGCCGCTCCAGCACTTGCGCGATCTCGTCCAGGGCCAGGCCCTGCAGGTAGTGCAGGCTCAGTACTTCGCGCTCCATCGCAGGCAACCGGTGCAACCCGCGTTGCAGCAGCTCCAGGTCCATCGTCTGCTCCGGCGCGGGGTCTTCTCCGGAGATGGAATCGAGTTCGTGCTCGTGCGCGGGTTCGGCGTAACGCCCACGCAAGCGGTCCATCGCCGCGCGCCGGGCGATGCCGAACAGCCAGGCGCGCAAGCGCGCGGCATCGCGCAATCCGGGCATGCCGCGCAGCACCCGCAACCAGGTGTCCTGGGCGATCTCGTCGGCGAGTTCGTCCTCGCCGCACAAGCGCCGCGCATAGCCGCGGATCGGTCCGTGCCAGCGCCGGACCAGCGCGTCGAACGCCTCGCGCTCGCCGAGTTGGCAGCGCACCGCCAGCCACTCGTCGTAGCGGGGATCGTCGTGGTCGGCGGCGGCAGCGGGCTGATTCAAAGCGCGATTCCGATGGGGTTCGATCCTGTAGTCGCGATCCGGCGGAAAAGGTTCGCGCCACCCGCGGCGGCGGGCCGGCGGCTCCGGCAACTGCTACCATGCGCCCGTTCGCAGAAGAGTGGCGCCGGCCCATGGCCGCTGCCCGCCGAAGGCGCAGGCTCCCATAATCGCTCAGGCTCGGCCGTCAGGCCGGAACACTGCAACGACATCGCCGATCTGGAGAGAGGCCGCCATGCGGCCCACCGAAGGGGCAAGCGGTCGCCGGCGCGAGCGTCGGGCCGCCCAAACTCTCAGGTAAAAGGACAGCGGGAGCGGCGCCGCGGCTCAGGCCTCGGAGACGACAGCGCATTCGCGCGACGCGCGACGCGCGGCCCGTGCCGCGGGTACGCTCGCCCGCGATGGCCTTCGCCGCCTTCGCCGTCCGTCTTCGCTGCCGTCGCCGCGGTTTCCCGCCTGGATCCGACGGAGTCTCTCGCCGTGCTACTGCAAATCATCTACCTCATCGCCATCAGCGCCGAAGCCATGACCGGCGCGTTGTCCGCCGGCCGCCGGCGCATGGATCTGTTCGGCGTGGTCATCATCGCCAGCGTGACCGCGCTGGGCGGCGGTTCGTTGCGCGATATCGTGCTCGGCCATTACCCGCTGGGTTGGGTGCGCCATCCCGAGTATCTGGGCTACACCATCGGCGCGGCGATCGCGGCGACCTTCCTGGCCAAGAAGCTGCACTATCTGCGCCGTACTTTCCTGTGGCTGGATGCGCTGGGCCTGATCGCCTTCACCCTGATCGGCTGCGCGGTCGCGCGCGAAGGCGGGCATCAGCCGGCGATCGTGGTGATCGCCGGCATGCTCACCGGCGCCTTCGGCGGCGTGCTGCGCGATGTGCTGTGCAACGAGATTCCGCTGGTGTTCCAGCGCGAGTTGTATGCGGTGATTTCGCTGTTGACCGGCGTGGCGTATCTGGCGCTGCTGTATCTGGGCGTGGCCGAAAACACCGCGGTGCTGATCTGCCTGGGTGCGGGCTTCGCACTGCGCTTGCTGGCGATTCGCTACGAGTGGGAGATGCCGAAGTTCGTCTATCAGTGAATGACCGCTTCGATGCGTCGCGACGGAGTTCTTTGCAGGAAGCGTTTCAGGTCCGGCGCTCTTCGGTCAGTCCGCGGCGGATGCGGCAGTCGGGCCTGAAGGCCCTCCCACAAAAGACTTCGGGCTTTTGTAGGAAGATCGACAGGTCCGAGGCTCTTCGGTCAGTTTGCAGCGGGTCCGCAGTACCGGCCGCGGGCCGTGCGGCAGATGCGCGGCGCACACGGCGCAGGCGCGGACCCGCGTCAGCAGGGTGGCAGCGATTCCATCGGCGGATTCTAGATCAGCGGCGAAGGCGGCGAAGCGGAAACGACGACGCCGGCGCAAGGCCGGCGTCGCGTAAGACGTGGAGCGGATCGAAGCCTTACAAGGTGATATCGCGATCCTTGGTTTCCGGCAGGAACAGCGCGCCGATCACCACCGTCATCGAGGCGACGATGATCGGATACCACAGGCCGCTGTAGATGTTGCCGGTCGCGGCGACGATGGCGAACGCGGTGAACGGCAGGAAGCCGCCGAACCAGCCATTGCCGATGTGGTAGGGCAGCGACATCGAGGTGTAGCGGATGCGGGTCGGGAACAGTTCGACCAGCCAGGCGGCGATCGGGCCGTAGACCATGGTCACCAGCAGCACCAGGAAGGTCAGCAGCGCGATTACCATCGGCTTGTTGATCTGCGCCGGATCGGCCTTGGCCGGGTAGCTGGCGGTCTTCAATGCCTCGGTGAGCTGCTTGCCGAACGCCTCGGACTGGGTCTTGAACGTGGCGCTGTCGAGCGCTTCGCCTTCGAAGCTGGTCAGGCTGGCACCGCCGATGCTGACGGTGGCCACGCTGCCGGCCGCGCCGGGTGCGTTGACGTAGGGAATGCCCTTCTTCGCCAGCGCCGACTTGATGATGTCGCACGACTGCTTGAAGGTCGCCTTGCCGACCGGGTCGAACTGGAACGCGCAACGTTCCGGATCGGCGGTCACGGTGACCGGCGATGCGGCGACCGCGGCTTCCAACGCCGGATTGACGTTATGGGTGAGCGCCTTGAACACCGGGAAGTAGGTGAACACCGCGATCAGGCAACCGGCCAGGACGATCTTCTTGCGGCCGATCTTGTCCGACAGCCAGCCGAACAGGATGAAACCGCCGGTGGCCAGGGCCAAGGCGATCGCGATCAGGATGTCGGCCTGGTTGGGATCCATGCCCAAGGTCTTGGTCAGGAAGAACAGCGAATAGAACTGTCCGCCGTACCACACCACCGCCTGGCCCGCGGTCGCGCCGAGCAGGGCGAGCAGGGCGATCTTGCCGTTGCTGGAGAAGAAGCTCTCGGTGATCGGCGCCTTGGAGGTCTTGCCCTCGGCCTTCATCTGCTGGAACAGCGGCGATTCGGCCAACTGCAGGCGGATCCACACCGACACGCCGAGCAGCAGCACCGACACCCAGAACGGAATGCGCCAGCCCCAGGATTCGAAATCGTCCTTGCCCAGGAAGTTGCGGCAGGCCCAGATCACCAGCAGCGACATGAACAGACCCAGGGTCGCGGTGGTCTGGATGAAGCTGGTGTACAGGCCGCGCTTGCCGTTGGGCGCGTGCTCGGCGACGTAGGTCGCCGCGCCGCCGTACTCGCCGCCCAGCGCCAGGCCCTGCAGCAAACGCAGCGTGATCAGGATGATCGGCGCGGCGATGCCCAGGGTTTCGTAACTGGGCAGGATGCCGACCAGGAAGGTCGCCAGGCCCATGATGACGATGGTGACCAGGAAGGTGTACTTGCGCCCGATCATGTCGCCCAGACGTCCGAACACCAGCGCGCCGAACGGCCGCACCGCGAAACCGGCGGCGAAGGCGAGCAGGGCGAAGATGAACTGGCTGGTCTCGTTCAAGCCGCCGAAGAACTGCTTGCCGATGATGACCGCGAGCGAGCCGTACAGATAGAAGTCGTACCACTCGAACACGGTGCCCAGGCTTGAGGCGAAGATGACCTTTTTATGGCCTTTGGTAAGCGACGCGGTGGACGGCGTCGCGTTGGCTGCAGTGCTGGACATGTCTGTTCCCCCGAACAGTGGGAAGGAGCGGTCTAAGGCCCGCCGGGTTTGTTTCTAATCGACTGCTGGTGCGGATTTCAAAGAAAGAAGAATGGTGCGGTGGCAGGGCGATTGATGATTCGATCGCAAAACGTCCAGTCGGTAATTCCGGCGAAGCGGAGATCAGGGATTGGAACGCTTTGCCGCGAACCCTCCAGGCCGTCACTGAACCCTCCCGCCGTCATTCCCGCGAAAGCGGGAATCCAGTGCCTTTCGTGCGAGAACGTTTGAAGTCACTGGATTCCCGCTTTCGCGGGAATGACGGTGGGAGGGAGACTCGCGACCGTATGCGTCATCGAAAAATCAGAAGCTGTACTTCACATGCGTCTGCAAACGATTCAACTCGCCCTTGTCGCCGCTTTCGATCTCGCGCTGGCCCCAGATGTATTCCGCGCCGATGTCGAGCTTCGGAATCGGGGTGTAGATCAGGTTGACGTGCGCGGACTGCGCCGACTTGGTGATGCCAAGGCCGGTGAGCGCGGTCTTGTTGTCGTATTCGGCGCGCGAGTAGAACAGGTTGCCGCGCAGCTTCGGGCTGAACACATGGCGCCAGCCGACGAAGCCGGAGATCAGGTCGATGTTCTCCAGATCGCCGGCGCCGTCGAGCACCGCGTCGTTGTTGAGCGCCAGGCCGATGTAGCGGCCGATGCCGCTGCCGGTGGTGACCATGTAGCGCAGATCGTCGCGGGCGCCGAGGTTCCACTTGCCCGACACACTGATGCCGTAGCCGGTGTTGGAATCGTTGATGCGTCCGGTCTGGTACTTGAGCTGACGCGCCAGCGCGCCGACGCTGAAGTGACCCCAGTCGCCCTTGGCGGTGTAGCGCGCGGTCACGTCGGGCACCGCGCCGTCGTCGCCTGCCACCTGCGCCATGTTGCCGCGGAACGGGGTGTAGACGGTTTCCGGGTTTTCGATCGAGAACGACCACGGCCCGCTGGTGTAACGCAACTGCGCCTGGCGGACGAACACCGTGCCTTCGGTCGGGCCGAGGAAGTCGACCGTGTCCGGCAGCGCGTTGGCGTCCTGGAAGTTCGACCAGGTCTGACCGGCCAGCCACTTGTTCCAGGTCACGTAGGCGTGGCGCAGGGTCAGCGCATAGGTGTTGGTGGCGATCTCGTTGCCAGTGAAGGCGGTCGAGCCGCCGCCGAACAGATCGAATTCCAGATAGCCCTTGAGCTTGTCGCCGCTTTCCAGGTCGGTGTCGGCGGCAAACCAGAAGCGCGAGAAGTTCGCGCCCATGTCGGTGTCGGCACTGCCTTCTTTCGCGTTGCCGCCGCCGACCGGGATGGCCTTGGGCACGTAGAACAGCCGGCCGACCGAGCCGTCGGCGATATCGCCGTCGTTGGTCGAGGTGACCGCGCTGTCGAGCTTGATGAAACCGCCGTAGCTGAAACGCGTGCCCGGATTGCCGGCGGTGCTGATGGTGGTGGACTGGATCGGATTCTTGACCGGCGTGGCCGCTACTGCGGGCGCGGCGGCTTGCGCGGCCTTGACCTCGGTGACCTGGGTCTGGACTTGCTGCTGTTGCGATACCAGTTGCTGGACCATGCGCTCGAGGTCGGCGACGCGCGCTTCGAGTTCTTTTTCTTTCGCGGTCTGGGCCAAGGCCATACCGGGCAGCAGCAAGGCGACCAGCAGGGCCGAGGCCAGCGGTCGCCGGCGGATCGTCGCGCGCGGTGCGGCGCTGCGTGTGAGCACGCTAGAGCAAGTCATGATTCCCTCCCAAGGAACGCCGCCCGAACGGTGCGGCCGCAGCCAGCCTGCGCGCCGGTGCCGGTATCTCACCATTCGCCATTGGTCGAAAAGGGCGACCTGTCTGCGCGGCTTACGACCAAGGTCTAAATACCCGGGTCCACCGCGCTTGTTGCGTTGCGGCACACTGAAGGGCCGCGATCGGGGATTCGGGATCCGCCGGACAGGCGCTATTGTTACCGCCTTGCATCGCCTCCCGAATCCCCCAATTCCTGATCACGGCCTTCCCGGAGCCATTCATGAGCCATCCCGCCAGCGTCTATCCCATCGACGAGGCGTTCGCCGCCAAGTCCCGGTATGCGCGCGCCGACTATGAGCGTCAGTACGCCGAATCGGTGAGCGATCCCGACGGCTTCTGGGGGCGCATCGCGCAGCGGCTGGAGTGGTACAAGGCGCCGACCAAGATCAAGAACGTCAGCTACGACCTGAGCGATTTCCGCATCAAGTGGTACGAGGACGGCGAGCTCAACGCCAGCGTCAACTGCCTGGACCGGCACTTGGCCACGCGCGGCGACAAGACCGCGCTGCTGTTCGAGCACGACAATCCGAACCTGCCGGCCGAGCCGGTCAGCTACCGCGAACTGCATGCGCGGGTATGCCGCTTGGCCAATGCGCTGCGCAACCTGGGCGTCAAGAAAGGCGATCGCATCACGATTTACCTGCCGATGATTCCCGAGGCGGTGGTGGCGATGCTGGCCTGCGCGCGGGTGGGCGCGATCCATTCGGTGGTGTTCGGCGGGTTCGCGCCCAATTCGATCGCCGACCGCATCGCCGACTGCGCCAGCAAACTGGTCATCACCTCCGACGAAGGCCTGCGTGGCGGCAAGAAGATCCCGCTCAAGGCCAACGTCGACGCAGCGCTGAAGCTGCCGGGCACCCACTCGGTCGAAACCGTGCTGGTGGTGCGCCACACCGGTGCCCCGGTCGACATGCAGATGCCGCGCGACCGCTGGTACGACGCGGTGGTCGAGGGCCAGCCCGACACCTGCGAACCCGAACGCATGAACGCGGAAGACCCGTTGTTCATCCTCTACACCTCCGGCAGCACCGGCAAGCCCAAGGGCGTGCTGCACACCACCGGCGGGTATCTGACCTACGCCGCGTTCACCCACGAAGCGGTGTTCGATCTGCGCGAGGACGATGTCTACTGGTGCACCGCCGACGTGGGTTGGGTCACCGGCCACAGCTACATCGTCTACGGCCCGCTCGCCAACGGCGCCACCGCGCTGGTGTTCGAGGGCGTGCCCAACTATCCGGACGTGTCGCGCTTCTGGAACGTGATCGACAAACACCAGGTCACGATCTTCTACACCGCGCCGACCGCGATCCGCGCGTTGATGCGCGATGGCGACGAACCGGTCAAGAAGACCTCGCGCGCCTCGCTGCGCCTGCTCGGCACGGTCGGCGAGCCGATCAATCCCGAAGCCTGGCGCTGGTATTACGAGGTGGTCGGCGATTCGCGTTGCCCGATCGTCGACACCTGGTGGCAGACCGAAACCGGCGGCATCATGATCACCCCGCTGGCCGGCGCGATCGATCTCAAGCCCGGTTCGGCGACCAAGCCCTTCTTCGGCGTGCAGCCGGCGCTGGTCGACGCCAACGGCGGCGTGCTCGAAGGCGAGGCCGAAGGCAATCTGGTGCTGACCGATTCCTGGCCGGGCCAGATGCGCACGGTCTACGGCGATCACCCGCGTTTCATCGAAACCTATTTCAAGACCTATCCCGGCAATTACTTCACCGGCGACGGCTGCCGCCGCGACGCCGACGGGTATTACTGGATCACCGGCCGCGTCGACGACGTCATCAACGTCAGCGGTCACCGCATCGGCACGGCCGAGGTCGAGAGCGCGCTGGTCTCCCATCCCAAGGTCGCCGAAGCGGCGGTGGTCGGCTTCCCGCACGAGCTCAAGGGGCAGGGCATCTACGCCTACGTCACCCTGATCGCCGGCGAAGCGCAGAGCGACGAGTTGCGCAAGGAACTGGTGGCCTGGGTGCGCAAGGAAATCGGTCCGATCGCCACGCCCGACCATCTGCAATGGGCGCCAGGGCTGCCGAAGACGCGTTCGGGCAAGATCATGCGACGCATTCTGCGCAAGATCGCCGAGAACGCGCCGGACCAGTTGGGCGATACCAGCACCTTGGCCGACCCGTCGGTGGTGGAGAGTCTGGTGAACGAGCGGCTTGGGAAGTGAGGTTTCCGCGGTTGGAATGGCCGCAGCAACATCAGTAACAGCAACAGCAAATCCCCCCTGGCCCCCCTTTTTCAAAGGGGGGAACCCGGTAGGTGGGGAATGGGGTTGTGGGATATCGCTTAGGGGTGTTGGCTGCACTGAAGCTCTGGAAGCTCTGGAAGCTCTGGAAGCTCTGGAAGCTCTGGAAGCTCTGGAAGCTCTGGAAGCTCTGCTCCTGCTCCTGCTGTTCCCCCCTTTGAAAAAGGGGGGCCAGGGGGGATTCAGCTTTTGCTCTCAGCTCCGGCCTTTTCCTCCAGCCGCCCGCGCACCACCCGATAAATCTCTTCCATCACCGCCACCGTTTCGTTCAACACCTGCAAGTTGTCGAAGCGGATCACCACCAGCCCCAACCGTTCCAGATCCGACGTGCGTCGCGAGTCGGCGATCCGGCCGGATTGGGTCAAATGCTGCGCTCCGTCCACCTCGATCACCAACCCCGCCGCTGGCGCATAGAAGTCCACGATGTAACCCAGCAAAGGCTTTTGCCGATAAAACGGCACTCCCAGTACCTGCTGGCGAGGTACCAGGAACCACAGTCGCGCCTCGGCTGCGCTGAGTCCGCGGCGCAAGCGTCGGGAAGGATTTTTGAGAACTCGTTCATACGGCCGCATCCCCGCATTTCACCCACCTTCACCCATCGTCCAATAGCGGACTTCGCCCCCTGCGGACGTAAGATCAGGCTCTTCTGACTCGTCGGTGCATCGCCCACCGTCGGACCGGCTCGTGCCGGCGCCGAACGTGACCGCCGAGTCGCATCGCCCAACAGGCCCGCCCCATGCCTACTTTGCTGATCGCCGACGACCACCCGCTGTTCCGCGAAGCCTTGCGCGGCGCGGTCGCGCGAGTGCTGCCCGATGCGGCGCTGCGCGAGGCTGACAGCGTCGACGCGCTGTACGCCCTGGTCGAGGCCGAATCCGACGCCGACCTGCTGCTGCTCGATCTCAACATGCCCGGCGCACAAGGCTTCAGCGCGTTGGTGCACTTGCGCGCGCTGCACCCGCAACTGCCCATCGTGGTGGTGTCCGCGCGCGAGGAGCCGGCGACGATGCGCCGCGCGCTCGATCACGGCGCGGTCGGCTTCATTCCCAAATCCGCCGACGCCGCCACCTTGGGCGAAGCGTTGATCCGCGTGCTCGACGGCGACCGCTGGGCGCCGGCCGCGGCGCTCGCCGCCCCGGCCGCCAATGCGGAAGAACACGACGCCGCGCAGCGCCTGCGCGATCTCACCCCGCAGCAGTTCCGGGTGCTGCAGATGCTCGGCGCCGGCCTGCTCAACAAGCAGATCGGCTACGAACTCGGCGTATCCGAGGCGACGGTGAAAGCGCACGTGACCGCGATCCTGCGCAAGCTGGGCGCCAACAACCGCACCCAGGCGGTGCTGATCGCCGGGCGCCTGGCGCTGGATCCGGGAGCGATCGTGCCGCCGCCGGAAGAGGTGGATTGATCGCGCCGCCATGGCTGGCGCACCGCTGCAGCACCGCGAACCGATGTGGGCCGGCCTGACCGCCGCGGATGCGCGGCGCATCGAGGCGGCCTATCGGCGCGGCAAGCACCGGGAGCAGCAAATCCGGCCGGGTGTGTTCGAGACGTCCGGCGCGCTCGATCCGGGCGGATTCTCGTTCGAGTGCTGTATCCAGCGGTCCGGCGGCGAAGTGTCGGTGAGTTGGCAGGAGGCTTGAGGGCTTCAGGATTCGGCTGTCGTGTGGCTTTCGCTTGCGCCGGCGCTATTCCGATGCCGGCGCCCGGACCATGGTCAACGATCGTCCGGATCGGATCGATCGCGGCCTAAACCCAACTCCCGCATCGCCGCGGCATACGCGCGGTCGATCTGCATGACCCGCAGCTGCGTCTGCTGGCGCGCCTTGGCTCCTTGCCGCGCGATTCGTTCGGGCGCGTGTTCGGCACGGCGGGCCTGATGGGCGGCGTCGATGCTTTCGCGGTCGGCGTCGCGGGCGACATCCAGCACTTCGTGCCAGGGCGGATCGGCTTCGAACGGCGGCGGCGCCAAGGACGCATCGTGACGCCGCGAGCGCGAACGAATCATCGCGATCAATGCACCGCCCAGCGCCACGGCGGCGAGGCCGATCAGTAACGCGGTCGAGGCCATCGCGGTCGCAGCGTCCTTGATCGAGTAGCGGGGCCGTTCAAGCGCAAACGCATGCCGTCAGACCCGCGCGGTCGGCCGCTGTGCGGCGAGGAAGGCGCGCAGCGAAGCGGGCTTGATCGGCTTGGTCAGCACCCGGCAGCCGCGTTCGCGCGCGGCGTGCTTGAGCGCGTCGCTGCCGTCGCCGGTCAGCAGCGCGGCCGGCAGCGGCGCGCCGAGGCGTTCGCGCAGCGCCTCGATCGTGGCCAGTCCGTCGAGCCGGTCGTGCAGGTGGTAATCGACCAAGGCCACGTCGGGATTTTGATCGAGCAACGCCAGCGCATCGTCGACCGTCGCCGCCAACAGCGCGTTCGCGCCCCAGCGGTCCAGAAGCGCGCGCATGCCGTCGAGAATCTCGCGATCGTTGTCGATGCACAGCACGCGCAGCCCGGCCAGCGAATCGCCCAGGGTGGGATGCGCCGATTCCTGCGGCGCGGCCGCGCGCAGCGGTTGTCCGCACGGCACCGAGATCGAGAACACGCTGCCGTAGCCGATCTGCGAACGCACCCGCAACGGATGATCCAGGGTGCGGGCGATGCGCTGACAGATCGACAAGCCCAGGCCGAGGCCGCGCTCGCCGCCGGCGCCGGGTTGGTCGAAGCGGCGGAACTCGTCGAAGATCTGTTCCAGATGGTGCTCGGGAATGCCCGGGCCGGTGTCCCACACCTGCAGTTCGACCCGGCCCTCGTACGGCCGCGCGCGCGCGGCCATCAGCACGCCGCCTTCGCGGGTGTAGCGCAACGCGTTGGCGAGGAAGTTCTGCAGCGCGCGGCGCAGCAGGCGGCGATCGCTGCGTACCGACATCGGCAGCGCCGGTGCGCGCACGCGCAATTGCAGGCCGCGGCCGGAGGCGCTGGGCGCGTACTGCGCGGCCAGTTCGCGCAGCAGTTCGCCGGCATCCAGATCGGCCGGTTCCGGACGCAGCGCGCCCGCGTCCAGGCGCGAGATGTCCAACAGCCCGTCGAGCAGATCCTCGGCCGCGCGCAGCGAGGCGTCGACGCGTTCGGCCAGGCGGCGTTGTTCGCCGGGGTCGTCGCTTTCGCGCAGCGCGGTGGTGAACAGGCGCGCGGCGTTGAGCGGTTGCAGCACGTCGTGGCTCACCGCGGCCAGGAAGCGGGTCTTGGACTGTTGCGCGGACTCGGCTTCCTGGGTGCGTTGTTCGACGCGTTGCTCCAGGGTTTCGTTGGCCTCGCGCAGCGCGCGTTCGGCGCGCTTGTAGTCGGTGACGTCGCTGTAGCTGGTGACGTAGCCGCCGCCGATCAGCGGCCGGCCGACCATCTCGATCACCTGGCCGTTGGCGCGCACGCGCTCGAACACGTGCGGCGCGCCGGCGCGCAAGTGGGCCAGGCGGCGGCGCACCAGTTCGCTGATGGTGTCTTCATCGAGCGGGCCCGCGCCCATCTCGCCGCGTTCGGCGTTCCAGCGCAGCAGATCGGCGACGGGCCGGCCGACGTACAACATGCCGTCGGGATAACCGAACAGTTCCTGATAGCGGCGATTCCACGCCACCAGCCGCATTTCCGGATCGACCACGCTGACGCCCTGGCTGATGTTCTCCAGCGTGGTCGACAGCACTTGCCGGTTGAAGCGCAGTTCCTGATTGGCCTCGTCGAGCAGCGCGACCACCTCGCCCAGTTCCATGCCCGAACCGCGCAGCGCGCTGGTCAGGGTCAGACGTGCAGAGGCCGCGCCGATCGCCGCGGCGAGCAGGCGTTCGGTGAACTGCGCCAGGGCGCGGTCGGCGGGTTGTTCGGGCAGCCATTCGCCGCCTTGCTGGCGTGCGTAATCGACGAAGGCGCGGCGCGCGTGGCGCTCGCCGACGATGCGTTCGGCCAGCGCCAGCAATTCGCCGCCGCGCACGCTGCCGGCCCAGCCGCCGGGGCCGAGCGCGGGACGGCGCACGTAGGGATCGAGAAATGGCGCGGCCAGCAGTTGTTCCTGCAGGCGCGGACGCTGGCGCACCGAGACGAACAGGAACGCGCCGATGTTGAACAGCATCGACCAGAACGTGCCGTGGGTCAGTCCGTCCCAGCCGACCAGACCGAACAACTGCTCCGGACGCAGCCAGCCGATGTCGAGCGGGCCGGTCGCGATCCAGCCGTCGGCGATCCAGCCGCCGCGCGCCAAGGCCGGCAGCAGCAGGGTGTAGATCCACACCACGGTGCCGGCGAACAAACCGGCGACCGCGCCCGAGCGGCTGGCGCCGCGCCAGTACAAACCGCCGATCAAGGCCGGCGCGAACTGCGCGACCGCGGCGAACGCGAGCAGGCCGTGCTGGGCCAGACCGTTGGCGCCGATCGAACCGCGGTGGTAGGTGTAGGCCATCAGCGCCAGCAGCACGATGGTCACCCGACGCACCCACAACACCTGCCGGTCGATGCCCGGGCTCTGGTGCGGCGCGCCTTCGTGCAGCACGCCGCTGCGCAACAGCAGCGGCATCACCAGATCGTTGCTGACCATGGTCGACAGCGCGACCGAAGACACGATGACCATGCCGGTGGCGGCCGAGAAGCCGCCGATGTAGACCACCAAGGCCAAGGCCTGCTGATCGAACTGCAGCGGCAGCGCCAGCACGTAGGTGTCCGGCGACACGCCGCTGCCGCCGAGCGCGGCCTGGCCGGTCAGGGTGATCGGCACCACCAACAGGCTGATCAGGATCAGGTAGCCGCCGAACAGCCAGCGCGCCGAACGCAGATCGTTGGGGTCCTGGCATTCGACCACGGCCACGTGGAACTGGCGCGGCAGGCAGATGATGGCGGTGAACGCCAGCAGCGTCTGGGTCACGAAGCCGGCCGGCAGGCCCGGCTGCATGACTACCCGCGCGGCTTGTTCGACCCGTTCCGGATAACTGCCCAGGCCGGGCAGATGGATCATCGCGAACACGCCGATGGCGATGAAGGCGATCAGCTTGACCAGCGATTCCAGCGCCACCGCCAGCACCATGCCGTGGTGGTGTTCGGTCGCATCGACCCGGCGCGTGCCGAACAGGATCGCGAACACCGCCAGCATCATCGCGACGTAGAACGCCGGGTCGGCGAACAGGCCCGAATCGGCCGGTATGCCCGCCAGCACTTCCACGCTCATCGCCACGGCCTTGAACTGCAGGGCGACGTAGGGCACCGCCGCGGTCAACGCGACCGCGGCGACCAGCGCGGCCAGGCCGGGCGCGCGGCCGTAGCGCGAGGACAGGAAATCGGCGATCGAGACGATCCGGTGCTCGCCGGAAATCAGCACCAGCCGCTCGAGGATGCGCCAGCCGAACATCAGCATCAGCAGCGGACCCAGGTAGATCGGCAAGAACCCCAGCCCGGTGCGCGCGGCGGTGCCGACCGCGCCGTAGAAGGTCCACGACGAGCAGTACACGGCCAGGGCGAGCGAATACACCGCGGTGCGCAGCCAGCGCGCGCGCGGCGAGCGTTCGCGCTGGTCGCCGTAATAGGCGACGGCGAACAGCAGGCCGACGTAGCCGGCCGATACCAACAGCAGGATCCAACCGGGGATCAAGGGCGCGGTTCGGGTTCAGGTGAAGTGGGACGAGTGTACGGCTTCGGCGGCGGGCCCTCACCCCAACCCCTCTCCCGCAAGCGGGAGAGGGGCTTCAAGCACCCGAGCACGAGGGGTTACAAGCGCTTGCGCTCCTCCCTTCTCCCGCTTGCGGGAGAAGGTGCCCGGAGGGCGGATGAGGGCGCTTGGACCGAGGCATCTCGCGCA
Organism: Lysobacter sp. CA199; assembly: GCF_052078715.1. NCBI lineage: Bacteria > Pseudomonadati > Pseudomonadota > Gammaproteobacteria > Lysobacterales > Lysobacteraceae > Lysobacter > Lysobacter sp. CA199. Next base: position 339,197 of record NZ_JBQJIL010000004.1, read on the forward strand.
TCGGCACCGCACCGTGCTGCCCTGCGTCATCTTCGCGACCGCCGCGTCGCCGCCGCCTGAACACCGCCCACGCCCCGCACAATCGCGCTGAGCGGCCGATCAAGCTTCCGCACCGCGCCGCGGTGGAATCCACCGCAGTCACGGTTTCGCTGCCGCGTATTTGCCAGTGTCGGCCGCGCGCGCAGACCTTCATGTCCTCGGCGCGCGCCACCTCAACCCATCTCACGGCGCAGCAATCGCCACGCATCTCCACCGCACGCGCGGTGCGGATACGCGCGTGCCATCGTTTCCGTTGATTTCGCGCCGTCACCGATCCCTGGAGGGAACTGCGAATGAAGTACGGATATTCAATTAAAGACGGATCTTCGAAGTTGTTCGCGCCCGCGCTGCTGGCCAGCGCACTGTGTCTGGCGCTTCCAGCCACCGCGCTCGCGCAGGCCGAACCGGCCGCTCCCGCGCCGCTGAAGATCGCCGACCAGCGCAGCATCGACCTGCGCCTGGGCGCGCAACCCGGCCGCGTGGGTCGCGCCGGCACCGCGCCGGTCGAGATTCGCACGGCCGATGCGTCCTTCATCAAGGTGCACTTCGATCGTTTTTCGCTGCCGGCGGGCGTGAGCCTGGAAGTCGCCAGCCCCGACGGCCGCGAAGTCTATCGCTACAGCGCGCAGCAACTGGGTCCGCACACCGTCGCCGCCGATCTGGGCCAGGACGGCAAGACCAGTTTCTCGGCGATGTCGATCAGCGGCCCGGTCGCGGTGCTGCGCCTGGTCGGTACCGCACGCGAGCCCTGGCGCACCGACCACGGCGTCAAGGTGTCGCGCTATCTGGAAGGCTATCCGGAAGACATGTTGCCGGACCTGCAGAACGAGGGCCTGCTCGGCGGCGATGTCGGCGGCAAATCGATCTGCGGCACCAACAACAAGCAGCACGCGGCGAGCTATTCGAGCAGCGACACCCAGGCCTTCAACGGCTCCAGGCCGGTCGCGCGCGCGGTGATGAGCGGCGGCAGCCTGTGCACCGCGTGGCGGGTGAGTTCGAGCAATCGCATGTTCACCAACAACCATTGCATCAGCAGCGCCGCCGGCGTGGCCGGCGCCGAGTTCTGGTTCAACTACCAGCGCAGCACCTGCACCGGTACCGTCACCGCGCCGGTGACCAAGGTCGCCGGCGACCAGATGCTCAAGACCGATGTCACGCTCGACTACACGTTGTTCACGGTCAAGAACTTCAGCACCATCTCGAGTTTCGGCTTCCTCGGTCTGGATCCGCGCGCGGCGGTCGCCAACGAAGGCATCTTCATCGCCGGCCATCCGGGCGGGCGGGTGAAGGAGCTCAGCGTCGCCGATACCCAGAACAGCGGCGGAAAATGCCGCGTCGACGCGCCCAGCGTGACCGGCAACGCGCCCAACAGCGACGTGGGCTATTACTGCGATACCGAAGGCGGCAGTTCGGGTTCGCCGGTGATCGCCCGGTCCAGCAGCAAGGTGATCGCATTGCATCACTTCGGCGGTTGCTTCAATTCCGGCGCGAAGATCTCGCTGATCTGGCCGCAGGTGTCGACCCACTTCGGTGGCGTGATTCCCTGAAGCGGTTCGCGGTGTGATCGGATGAATGCGAAAACCCGCCTGATTCAGGCGGGTTTTCGTTATCGCGCGCATCGCGATCGCGCGCGTCGGTGTCGTCGCGATGCGTTCACACCTCGCGCACATCGTCATTGCGGCGGCGATTCAAGTTCCGCACATCCGTCGAGCGAATCCAATCGGGATCACGTTTTCTCACGTTTTCGACGTTGCCCGACACGTCCGTGCGCGGTCGGCGCTGTGCAATCTCTTGCGCGGCGCCTGCGTGCCGTTGCGGCTGCGCGGTGAGCGCCGGATCGCGATCCAGGGAGAACGTACATGCTTATCGCAAACACCGTACCGCGCGCGCTCGGCCTCGCGCTGGCCGCCTGTCTGTCGGCCTCGCCGGCCTTCGCCGACGACACTCGCCCGGCGCCATCGACCGCGGGCCAGACGCGCGCGACCGATCTGCGCCTGGGCGCGCATCTGGGCCTGTCCAAGTCGGCGTGGTCGGCGCCGGTGGAAATCCGCACGCCTGATGCGGCGTTCATCAAGGTTCACTTCGCCCAGTTCGATCTGCCTGCCGGCGTGGTGCTGGAAGTGTCCGATCCTCAGCGCAGCGAGGTGTATCGCTATCGCCAGGGCGATCTGGGTCGCCACACCGTCGACGCTTCGCTCGGCGAAGACGGCAAGACCCGTTTCGGCGCGATGTCGATCGCCGGCAACACCGCGGTGCTGCGATTGGTCGGCACGCCGACCGAGCCGTGGTCGCCGCGTCATGGCGTGCGCGTGCAGCGTTACGACGAAGGTTTCCCGCAGGAGCTGATGGGCGAATTGAGCGAAGCCGGATTGCTCGGCGGCGGCGCGTCGACCAAGTCGATCTGCGGCGTGAAAGACAGCCGTCCGGTGGCTTGCTACGCGAGCAGCGACGCGACCGCGGTCGCGCGTTCCAAGCCGGTCGCGCTGATTCTGCTCAACGGCACCAAGTGGTGCACGGCGTGGCGGGTCGGCGCCGACAACCGCATCTTCACCAACAACCATTGCCTCGACAGCGCCGCCGACGTGGCCGGTTCGGAGTTCTGGTTCAACTACCAGGCGACCACCTGCGCCGGCACCACCAGCGGCGCGTTGACCAAGGTGGCCGGCGACAAGTTGCTCAAGACCGACCAGACGCTCGACTACACCCTGCTGACGGTGAAGAACTTCGCGAACATTTCCAGCTTCGGCTATCTGAGCCTGGACGTGCGCAAGCCCGTGGTCGGCGAGGAGATCTACATCAGCGGACATCCCGATACGCGTATGAAGGAACTGTCGGTGGTCAGCGATCGCGACGGCGGCGGCCGTTGCAAGGTCATCGACGCCGATGCCGACGGTTACGGCGCCGACACCGACGCGGGTTATTACTGCGACACCGAGGGCGGCAACTCGGGTTCGCCGGTGCTCGCGCGTTCCTCGCACAAAGTCGTGGCCTTGCATCACTTCGGCGGCAACTGCAATGCGCAGGCGCCCAATCGCGGAGTGAAGATGCAGTTGATCTGGCCGCAGGTGAAATCGTTCTTCAACAACACGGTGCCCTGAGGAGGCTGCGGCGCGATCGGATCGCACGCGTCGGGGTGAAGCCCCTCCCACAACAGACCTCGTGGCCTCGGATCGCCGGCGGTAGGAGCGGCGCGAGCCGCGACCGCGACACCGCGCTGGCGGCGCAAACTGCCTGCCTTCCAAATGCGGCCAGGTCTTTTGTCGGAGGGAGCTTCAGCCCCGACACCCGCCGCGACAGACTTTGCCGAAGGCTTCGCTTGGCTCTGAGCAAAACCTTCGGGCAAAAGAAAACCCGCCATATAGGCGGGTTCGCTTCTGAAGACTCTGGATCCCCGCCTTCGCGGGGATGAAGCAATGGCACAGGCGTTTGCGCTATGCGCAAACGCGCTGCGAAGTGGGGCAGGGAATACGTGTAGGCAAAAGAAAACCCGCCATATAGGCGGGTTCGCTTCTGAAGACTCTGGATCCCCGCCTTCGCGGGGATGAAGCAATGGCACAGGCGTTTGCGCTATGCGCAAACGCGCCATTGCTTCACTTGATCTTGCCTTCCTTATAGATCACGTGCTTGCGGACGACGGGGTCGTACTTCTTGACCTCCATCTTCGCCGGGGTGTTCTTCTTGTTCTTGTCGGTCGTGTAGAAGTGACCGGTGTTCGCCGTCGAGATCAGGCGGATCTTGTCGCGCTTGGAAGCCATGGTTCGATCCTCCTCAGATCTTTTCGCCGCGAGCGCGGAGTTCGGCGAGGACGGAATCGATACCGTTCTTGTCGATGGTGCGCAGGGCATGGGCGGAAACGCGCAGCTTCACCCAACGGTTCTCACTGGCGACCCAGAAGCGGCGCTCGTGCAGGTTGGGCATGAAACGGCGGCGGGTCTTGTTCATGGCATGCGAGACGTTGTTACCAGCCGTCGTTCGCTTGCCCGATACTTGGCATACGCGGGACATTACGCACCTCGAAAGGAGTCTTGCTTCCCTTGGCCAGGGAGGCGGCGGCCCCGACACCGCGTTCTTTCGAAAGCAGGCATCGCGCGATACAGGTAAGGAATCTCGCCGTACGTGGCGGCCCGGAATCGCGCTTCCGAGGGCCGCCCGGTGATGCCCCTAAGGGCGGCCGGACACAGCGAGCCGCGTATTATGCCGGCAAATTCAAGCCGGAACAAGCACTTGGCGACCCGATCCAGGTGCGTGGCCGGAAAGACGCGATATTCTCCCGAGCACGGCCGCGAGCCCCTTATCCAGTTCCCAGCCCGGCAAGGAGATCCGCATGAACCGTCGCACCGCATCTTGCGACTGTGGCCAGTTGAGCCTGATCTGCGAAGGCGATCCGGTGCGGGTCTCGGTCTGTCATTGCCTGTGCTGCCGGCGCCGCACCGGCAGCGCGTTCGGCTGGCAGGCGCGGTTTCCGCGCGAGGTGGTGGCTATCGAAGGCGAGTCGCGCGAATACGTGCGACGAGGCGACAGCGGTAGTTCGGCCCGGTTCGGCTTCTGTCCGAACTGTGGTTCGACCGTCTACTGGCGGGCCGAAGGGCTGGAGGCGTTCGTCACGGTCGCGGCCGGCGCGTTCGCCGACCCGGGTTTCCCGCCGCCGCAGGTGTCGGTCTACGACGAGCGACGCTCGGGTTGGGTCGCGGTGCCGGAAGGTTGCGAGATCATCGACTGAGCGGCCAGCGACTCAGTGATCGGCGCGGTCGCGCTTCCAGCCGCGGTGCTTGATGTCCAGGTACAGGCTGTAGGCCGCGGTGAAGGCCGGGAACAGGTTCTGGATCACCCCGACCGAGTCCTGCTTCTGCGAGAACACGAAGTAGCTCAGGGTCATCACGCTGCCGATCAGGCTCATGTACCAGAACGCGCGCGGGATCACCGGCTTGCCCTGGCGCTTGCTGGCGATGAACTGGACCAGCCAGCGGCCGCCGAACATCAGCGCGCCGATCAGGCCGATCAGCTTCCACGGCGACATGTGCAGGCCGGTCCAGGCCAGCCAGGAGATCGGCGAATTCATGAAGTCCATGCGAGCGCGCCTTCAGCGTTCGACGATCTGGGTGATCTTGCCGCGGCGGATCAGCCAGGCCACGCCGCGCAGGTCGCTGATGCCGACCAGGGCGCGGTTGAGGTTGTTGTACTTGGACACGCCGGCTCCACGCGGACGGTGATTGACCGGCACGCTGAGGGTCTTGCACCCGGCGCGCTGCATCAGCGCGGGCAGGTAGCGGTGCATGTGGTCGAAGTACGGCAGTTCCAGGAACGCGGCGCGCTCGAACAGCTTGATGCCGCAGCCGGTGTCGGGGGTGTCGTCGCGCAGCATGCGGCTGCGGATCGCGTTGGCCCACTTGGAGGCCCAGCGTTTGCTGCCCGAGTCCTGGCGGTTGACCCGCCAGCCGGCGAACAGCTTCACCTCCGGCGCCGACTCGGCGCGCTTGGCCAGCAGCTTGGGAATGTCGGCCGGGTCGTTCTGGCCGTCGCCGTCCAGAGTCGCGATCCAGGCGCCGCGCGCTGCCTTGACGCCGTTGCGCACCGCCGTGCTCTGGCCGCTTTGGGTGACGTGGTGCAGCACCCGCAACTCCGGCACGCCGGCCTTCAGCGCTTCCAGCGCCGCCAGGGTGCCATCGCGCGAATGGTCGTCGACGTAGACGATCTCGAAATCGGCCACCCCGCGCAGCGCGGTGACGATTTCCTGGACCAAGGGTGCGACGTTGTCCTGTTCGTTGAACACCGGGACGACGATGGACAGCTGCGGCGATTGCGTCATGAACGAAGCTCTTAGGTAGTACGGGGTATTTCAGCCCGGCCCCTTGTCGGCGCGGAGTGATGAATGCGATGACGGCGAGCTGGCCGGAACGGAGCGGGGCGCGAGCCCGACCCGGGACGATCTGACCATTGGAGTGTTAAAGCGTGATCAGGCGGCGGTCGCCACAGCGACACACAAAGCGGGTCTCAGCTTAAGCCCCCGTCGGCACCTGGGTGAACGGAGCGGCGACACAAGCCGCCGCCAGATTATGAATACGCAGATGTCAGCGAAATGTCGGCGTGCCCGGGTCACAGTGGCCGCGGGCCGTCCTGGCATGGCCGAATTTCGAGAACGTCGGCGAAAATGCGCTATATGGGCCGATAATGACGAAAATATCAGACATCGTCGCCGAAATAGTCACGACACCAGGCGACCACGCGCGGCAATCCGGTCTCGATCGCGGTCGCCGGCTCGAAGCCGAACGCGGCGTGGGCGCGCGAGGTGTCGGCCATGGTTTCGATCATGTCGCCAGGTTGCATCGGCTTGTAGACCTTCTGCGCCGGGCGCCCGGCGGCGGTCTCGATGACCTGAATGAAGCGTTCCAGCTCGACCGGGGTGTGGTTGCCCAGGTTGAACACCCGATGCGGCGGATCGGATTCGGGCGGATGCTGCAGCGCGCCGAGCACGCCGGCGACGATGTCGTCGATGTAGGTGAAGTCGCGGCGCATCTTGCCGTGGTTGAACACATCGATCGGCCGCCCGGCCAGCACCGCGCGCGAGAACAGCAGCGGCGCCATGTCCGGCCGGCCCCAGGGGCCGTAGACGGTGAAAAAGCGCAGGCCGGTCGAACGCAGGCCGTACAGATGCGCGTAGGTGTGCGCCATCAGCTCGTTGGCGGCCTTGGTCGCCGCGTACAGCGAACGCGGTTGATCGATGCGTTGATCTTCGGAGAACGGCGGGGTCGCCGAATCGCCATAGACCGAGGACGAACTGGCATAGGCCAGATGCTGCACGCCGCGATGCCGGCACAGCTCCAGCAGATTGACGAAACCGACCAGGTTGCTGTCGACGTAGGCATGCGGATGGGTCAGCGAATAACGCACGCCGGCCTGCGCGGCCAGATGCACCACGCGCTCGAAAGCGAACTCATCGAACAACGCGGCCAGGCCGTTGCGATCGCCCAGGTCCAGCGCGCGGATGTCCACCTGCGGACACAGCGCGGCCACGCGGTCGCGCTTGATCTGCGGATCGTAGTAGTCGTTGTAATTGTCGAGGCCGACGACCTCGAGGCCTTGCGCGCGCAGGGCCTTGCAGACGTTGGCGCCGATGAAGCCGGCCGCGCCGGTGACGAGAATGGTCATTCGAGGGAGAGCTGGCTGACGATGCGTAAAGTGTCGCGCAGTTCCGTTGCATTGGCTGCATCGATCCACACGTGGAAGGTCCACCGATAGCGCGAACTGCGTGGCGAGAACAAGGTTTCGCGGGCGTATGCGCCGCCGCTGGAACGGAACCAGCGCACCGCACGACCGTCGATCCGGCCCTCGGCGAGGATCTGTCGCGACAACGGCTCGAAGTTCGGGTACAGGCCCGAGTACAGGCCGATCCGGATCCGCTTGTCGGCCCGCTTGGCCGTGCCGCGCTCGACCGCATAGCAGACGTCGAAATCGGGGCCGTTTTCGAGCTCCCATTGCAGGCCCGAACCGGCCGGCAGGAACGGGCAGCGGAACGGTCCGGTGTCTACGGGCAGCGGGGGCGGCTTGAGGGCGGACGCGTCCGGCTTGGGCGTCGAACGCGCCAGCGGGTCGGCCCACTCCAATGGATCTTCATACTCGGCGGGCGGCAGCGGTATCAGGACGTCCAGCGGCCCGGCCATCTGCATCGCCAGCGGTGGCCGGTACTCCGGCAACTGGTCCATCACCCGCGCCAGCGGATCGGCCCATTCCAATCGAATCGGAACGGGCCCGAACATCCCTGCCGGGCCGAGCGCGTGCAGCGGCGGCTGCATCGGCGGTGCGGCCTCCTCGTGCGGCGGTGAAGGCACCTCAGCAAGCGCAGGCGGTGCCGCCGCCTGCAATGCCGCGAGCAACAAGGTGGAGCGCATGCGGGAACCTCCGTGTCGGCCGGACGCGCCTGCCGGCCGCAGCGACGGCCACGGCCGTCGCTCCGCGGTTCGAGTTTCTTACTGTACGGCCACCTGCTTGGCTAGGGCGAAGCCCTCGTTGAGCTGCTCGGCGCTGGCCGCGTCGATCCACACGTAGACCTTGATCTTGCTCTTGGGCTTGTCGCCCGGCAGGTTGACCAGGGTTTCGCGCGAGAACGGACGCACGTTATTGACCGTTTGCTTGGTGAACCACTGAACCTGCTGCGCACCCACCGTGCCCTTCTCGGCGCGGGCCTTCTTGGCCGGCTTGAAGGTGCGGCTGCCCAGGTAAACGCCGAAGCCGCTGCCCGAGCCCAGGCTGGAAGGCAGTTCGAGGTAGCAGATCGTGTAATTGGCGCCCTGGCGCTGGTTCCACTTCAACTCGGGGTTCTTCAGTTCCGGACAGGTTCCGGTCTGCGCCCAAGCCATAACCGGTGCCAGCATCAGTGCGGCGGCGGCCATCCATTTCATAGTTGCGTCTCCTTGCTTGGTGGTGTGGTTCGTCGTGCGGCGACGACGCTTCGCATCCGGCTGGGGAATGCCCAGGCAGGACGTATCGGTGAAAGCGGAAGCGTCAGTTTAGTGGATTACCCCAATCCTGCCGGTGCGGATTCGTCACAGGACGGTCCTCTCCGGCCCGCCTGACGGCGGTGCGCCCAGGCTAGTGGGAAATAGTCGAGCCGGTGCTCGGGAGCGGGTCGGGTTTGTGGAGTGCTGAGCGGAAAGCGTCGGGGCTGAAGCCCCTCCCACAAAAGACCTCGGGGCTGAGCGGAGCCGTGAAGCATCCGATCGCGCCGCGGCGCCAGGATTGTTGTGGGAGGGGCTTCAGCCCCGACGCTCTCGCGCCGGAAGCAGCGAAACCCAGCCCAACAGCGCGATCGGCGCGCCCGCGGCGGGGTCAACCCCGCGCGCCTGCCTAATCAGGCCTCGACCTTGCCCCGCAGCTTCTCCAACACCCCGTCCAGCGAATCCAGATCGGTGTAGTGGATCACCAGCCGGCCCTTGCCGCCGCGGCCGTGCAGGACGTTGACCTTGGTGTTGAGCGACTCCGACAGCTCGCGCTCCAGGGTGGCGATGTCGGCCTGCGGCTTGACCTTGGCCGGCTTGGGCTTACCGGAGACCGGAATCTTGCCGGCCGACAGCTGCTGCACCCGATGTTCGACGTCGCGCACCGACCAGCCCAGCTCGGCGGCCTGGCGGGCCAGCGCGATCGCCGCCTGCGGCTGCAGGCTCAGCAAGGCGCGGGCGTGGCCCATGTCCAGCGCGCGGGTTTCGACCAGCACGCGGATCTCGTTCGGCAGTTCCAGCAGGCGCAGCAGGTTGGACACCGCCACCCGCGAGCGGCCGACCGCTTCGGCGGCCTGGGCGTGGGTGAGATCGAATTCGTCGATCAGACGGGTCAGCGCCGTCGCTTCTTCCAGCGGATTGAGGTCTTCGCGCTGGATGTTCTCGATCAGCGCCATCGCGACCACGGTGCGGTCGTCGACTTCGCGGATCACCACCGGAATGGTGCTCAGCCCGGCCAGGCGCGAGGCGCGCCAGCGACGCTCGCCGGCGATGATTTCGTAGGTCTTGCCGCCGCGCTCTCCGATTTCTCGAACCACGATGGGCTGGATCACGCCCTGGGCTTTGATCGACTCGGCCAGCTCGGCCAGCTTGTCTTCGTCCCAATGCTTGCGCGGCTGGTACTTGCCGGCGCTCAGCGAATCGACCGGCAGATTGCGCAGCAGGTCGCCGGGCTGGGCCTCGACCAGGGTCGGCGCCTCGGCCGCGGCCTTCGGGCCGAGCAGCGCTTCCAGTCCGCGGCCCAGGCCGCGCTTCTTGGCGGGATTGCTCATGCCGGAGTCTCCGCGCTGACAGCGGTCTTGGAGGCCTTGGCGGCTTGGTCGCGTTCGCGCTGGCGGCGCAGCACTTCGCCGGCCAGGCCCAGGTAAGCGATGCCGCCGCGGCTGGTCCTGTCGTAGCCCACGATGCTCTGACCGTAGCTCGGCGCCTCGGCCAGACGCACGTTGCGCGGCACGATGGTCCGGAACACGCGGTCGCCGAAGTGGGTGGTCAGGTCGGCCGAAACGGCGTTGGCGAGGTTATTGCGCACATCGAACATGGTGCGCAATACGCCTTCGATTTCCAGTGAAGGATTCAGGTTGACCTTGAGCGCCTCGATGGTGTCGACCAGCGCGCTCAGTCCTTCCAGGGCGTAGTACTCGCACTGCATCGGCACGATGATCGAATCGGCCGCGGTCAGCGCGTTCAAGGTCAGCAGCGACAGCGCCGGCGGGCAGTCGATGAGGATGAAGTCGTAGCTGCCGCGCAGCGGGGTCAGCGCCTGCTTGAGCCGCTGCTCGCGCCCGTCCTGGCTCATCAGGCTGATTTCGGCCGCGGTCAGATCGATGTTGCCGGGCAGCAGGTCGAAGTCTTCCGCCACGCGCAAGATGGTCGCGGCGGCATCGGCCTCGCCGAGCAGGACGTCGCAGATCGTGTCTTCCAACTGGCGCTTGTCGACGCCGCTGCCCATGGTCGCGTTGCCTTGCGGGTCCAGGTCGACCAGCAGCACGCGCTTGGGCGTGCGTGCGAGCGCGGCGGCCAGATTGACCGCGGTGGTGGTCTTGCCGACCCCGCCTTTTTGATTGGCGACGGCGATGATGCGGGCCATGCGGCTCGTCCCCTGCTGTTCGGGAATAGAAAGAAGTAACGAAGGCGGCCGGCGCCGGACGCCGATCGGACTGGGGATTATGCCCGCGCCGGCTGCCTCGCGCTTGAAGCTGGAACGGGGTCGGGCCGAACGGTGCGGCGGCGGACGCTTTGGCGGGCCGGCGTATGGTCGCCGGCCGGGGCGAATGCCCGCTCAGCCCTCGCCCTGGCGGCCGACGACCACCATATGGCGTTCGCCGACCAGGCCCGGAACGCTCAGCGGATCGACCGAGCGGACTTCCCAGCCCGGCGGCAGCGCGGCGATTTCGTCGCCCGGGCGCACGCCCTTCATCGCCAGCAGCACTCCGCCGGGTTTGAGCAGATGCCCGCCCAGCTCCAGGATCAGCGGCAAGGTGGCCAGGGCGCGCGCGGTGATGGCGTCGTACGCGCCGGGTTCGGCGAAAGCCTCGATCCGCGATTCGGCCACCCGCGCGTCCTTCAGGCCGAGCTGGCGCAAGGCTTCGCGCATGAAGCGGGCCTTCTTGCCGTTGCTCTCGACCAGGCTCACCCGCAGGCCGGGCTTGACGATCGCCAAGGGGATGCCTGGCAGGCCCGCGCCGGTGCCCAGATCGGCCAGCGCGCCGCCGCGCGCGGCGATCTCGTCGACATAGCGGTGCATGGCCAGCGAATCGAGCAGGTGCTTGCCGACCATCTCCTGCGGATCGCGCACGGCGGTGAGGTTGTAGGTGCGGTTCCAGCGCGCGAGCAGTGCCAGATAGTCCAGCAACGGCGTCGACAGCGCCGGATCGAGCGCGAGCGCGGACAGGCCGGATTCGAGCTCGCTGCGCAGCCCGGGCGGTAGGGAGACGGGGGTGTTCATCGCGGCGATTATCGCCGATGGCGGTGGCGGTGGCGGGCGGGGTCGGCGCGGCGGCGCGAGTCGGGGCTCAAGCCCCTCCCACAAAAGTCCTGGCGCTGCGTCGCGACCGGATGCGCCGCGACTTTCGCTTGGAGTTCAGGCCGCGACCATCCCGAGCAGCCCAGGTCTTGAGTGCAGGCCCGAGGTCTCTGTGGGAGGGGCTTGAGCCCCGACTTGCACCCAGGCCAAGCCAATGCTGCGGTCGCTTCACGCGTCCCACGGCCGCCACGCCAACGCCCCCAGATACCCCGGCGCCGGCTCGATCTCGCACATCCGCCATTGTTCCGGCGACCCCAGGTCCGGGTCGCATTCCACCAAGGCCAGAATGTCGCCGCGCTGCTCGAAGCGCAGTCGGTCCAATCCGAACGACAGGCCGTGTCCGTGCGCCTTGAGCACCGCTTCCTTGGCGCACCACAGCCGCAGGAAGGTGCGATCGCGATCGGCATGCTCGGCCAGCCACTGCGCTTCGGCCTGGGTGAAGTAGCGCCGTGCGATCTCGACCGCGCGGGGGCGTCGATGCATCCGCTCCAGATCGACTCCGACCTGGGCCCGGTGCGCCAGCGCGATCAGCAAGCGTTCGCTGCTGTGGCTCCAGTTGCAATCGAACTCGCCATGCGGCGGGTCCAGGTGCGGGCGCTGGCGCGCATCGCGCGACAAGCTCAGCGCGGCGTCGCCGAGCTGCGCGGCCAGCCACTCACGCGCCTGCGGTTGCGCCGGCTGGCCGTGCGGATGCGGCAGCCAGGTCCAACGCGGCGTATCGCTGCCCGGCGTGGCGGCGGAGCCGGATGAACGACTGGACAGGGACATGAACGAGGGCGGTCTTGGCGGGCGGCAGGCCACTCAGCGTAAGCTAAACGCCAGGGGATCGGACTCGAACAAGGACGCACGCGCGGGGGCGCGGCGTCTTTCCTGAAGCCAGGCTGGGCGGTCGGCGACCGCCGTCAGGCTGCGATCAGGCGGGTCCGGGCAAGTTGCAGGGCAATGATGGCGGCCACGGCCGCGGGATAACCACACCGATGTCAGCGGTCTTCGATCCGAGCCAGATTCCGCTCAGCCAGGGTCATGCGGATACAACCCGATGGATGGATCTGGTCGCCGGCGCGCCCGGACGCTTGTTGGCGTTCGGCGGCGGTCCGAGCATCGAGCGCGCGCGTTTCGAGCGCGAAGTGCGCGCGCTCGCCGCCGCTTTGCCGCACGGCGCCTGCGCGGTCAATCTGTGCGAGAACCGTTACCGCTTCCTGGTCGCGTTGTGCGCGGTGGCTTTGCGCGGGCAGATCAATCTGCTGCCGTCCTCGCGCGCGCCGGCGGTGGTCGACGACGTGCTCGCGCGTTACGCCGACAGTTACTGCATCGGCGATCTGCCGCTGGATCCGCTGCCGCCGCGCTATCTGCGTCTGCCCGAGCTCCTGGATCAGGCCGAGGGCGAGCCGCTGCGGGTCGACCCCGACGCGCTGCTGGCGATCGGCTTCACTTCCGGCAGCACCGGCCAGCCCAAACCCAATCACAAAACCTGGCGCGCGTTCGCCACCAGCACCGCGCAGAATCTGGCCGCGCTGGACGATCTGCTGCGCAGCGATGCGATCACGCCGCTGGTCGCGACCGTGCCGCCGCAGCATATGTACGGCATGGAGATGTCGGTCCTGCTGCCCTTGTTCGGGCCGGTGTCGGTGCATGCGCAGCGGCCGTTCTTCCCTGGCGATGTCGCGCGCGCGCTGAGCGAAGCCGCTGCGCCGCCGCTGCTGGTGACCACGCCGGTGCATCTGCGCGCGCTGGTCGAATCCGGCGTCGAACTGCCGGTGTTGGCCGGCATCGTCTCGGCGACCGCGCCGTTGCCGGCCGAACTGGCCCAGGCCGCCGAAGCGCGCTACCGCTGCGAAGTGCGCGAAGTGTTCGGTTCCACCGAAACCTGCGTATTCGCGCGCCGCCGCACCGCACTGGAACAGGCGTGGACGCCGTTGCCGGGCGTGCGGGTGTGCCCGCAACCCGACGGCACCGCGATCCACGCGCCGCATCTGCCCGAGCCGGTGGTGCTGGCCGACCTGATGGAAGTCGAAGCCGGCGGCCGTTTCGTGCTGCGCGGACGCAACGCCGATCTGTTGGAGATCGCCGGCAAGCGCGCCTCGCTCGGTGATCTGACCCGCAAGCTGATCGCTATCGACGGCGTGCGCGACGGCGTGGTGTTCCAGCTCGACGTCGCCGATCACTTGGGCGTGCGCCGTATCGCCGCGCTGGCGGTGGCGCCGGGACTGACCGAAGCGCAGATCCTGCACGCGCTGCGGCAAAGCATTGATCCGGTGTTTCTGCCGCGGCCGTTGCGTTGCGTGAACGCATTGCCGCGTAACGAAACCGGCAAGTTGCCGCGGCATGCCTTGGAAGCGATGCTGCGCGCCGCCGAGTGAGGCGCGAGACATTCCGTTTCGGTCGGCGTCGCGCACGTCGATGGCGGTCGCGGATCGAGCGAAACCGCATGATCCGATCGCGCGAGTGAGCCGACGCGGCGCACGATTCCTGGCGTTTGCGTTCACGAAGTTCAACGCCGCGCGTTTTCTTCACACGACGCTGATGCGCAATTCGACGTTGCCATCACGTCATGCGACCCAGACTGCACCCGACCCCATTCGGGGGCGATGACTCGGCGTTTCGACGCGACATCGCGCATCGACAGCAAACCGTGAGGAGAAAAACATATGAGCATTACCGGCTTGATCGTCTGGCTGGTGGTTGGCGGCGTGATCGGCTGGATCGCCAGCATGATCATGAGGACCGACGGCCAGCAGGGCATTTTCCTCAACGTCATCGTCGGCATCGTCGGCGCGTTCCTCGGCGGCTGGCTGGGCGGCGTGCTCGGCATCGGCGCGGGCACCATCAACAGCGGCGCGTTCAATCTGCCGGGACTGTTGTTGTCGCTGGTCGGCGCGGTGGTGCTGCTGGCGATCGTCAATCTGTTCCGTCGCGGGCGGGTGCGCTGAGCGCGGTCTCGCTCGGTTACCGGTGAGCGATAGTTAAACAAAAGGCCCGGCGAAAGCCGGGCCTTTTTGTTGAGATCAGAGCGACCGCCAGCGATCTGTTCGGGGGCTCTCCAGCGATTTGTTTGGGACCTCTGAGGTCTCTGAGGTCTTTTGTGGGAGGGGCTTCAGCCCCGACGCTTTTCGTTCCGAGTTAAGCGAAGTTCGAAGCTATCCGATCGAAGAGCGTCGGGGCTGAAGCCCCTCCCACAAAAGTCGCCGAAGCTTTCGCGGAACATTGCGAACCCCGAACCCCGAACCCCGATCAGCCCGTCAGTTCGACCCAAGCGGGCGCATGATCGCTCGGCCGATCCCAGGTGCGCGGTTCGCGGTCGATGCCGGCGGCGACGCAGCGCGCGCGCAGCGATTCGGAGATCAGGGTGAGGTCGATGCGCAGGCCCAGATTGCGGCGGAAGCCGGCCTGGCGGTAATCCCACCACGAGAACTGGTCTTCGTCCTGGTGATGCAGGCGATAGGCGTCGTGCAGGCCCAGCGAGAGCAGGCGACGCAACGCGTCGCGCTCGGCGGTGGAGGTCAGGATGTGGTCGTCGTTCCACACCGCCGGGTCGTGGGTGTCACGCGCTTCGGGCGCGATATTGAAATCGCCGAGCACGATCAAGTCCGGATATTGCTTGAGTTCCTGTTCGATCCAGACGTGCGCCGCGTCGAGCCAGCGCAGCTTGTAGGCGTACTTGTCGGTGCCCACGTCCTGGCCGTTGACCACGTACAAATTGACGATGCGCACGCCGCCCACGGTCGCGGCGATCACCCGCTTTTGCTCGTCCTCGAAGCCGGGAATGCCGACCTGCACGTCTTGCGCGCTTTCGCGCGAGAGGATGGCCACGCCGTTGTAGGTCTTCTGCCCGGCGAACACGCTGCGGTAGCCGGCACCGATCAGATCGGTATCGGGGAAACGCGCGTCTTCGAGCTTGGTTTCCTGCAGCGCGACCACGTCGGGCGCGAACCCTGCAAGCCACTGTTGCAGGTGCGGCAGGCGCACGTTGAGGGAGTTGACGTTCCAGCTGACGATCTTCATGCGCGCAAGTTTAGCCGCGTTTGCCGCGCCGGCGCCGGCCGCGACGACGCCTACCGTTGCGCTGGCGGATGTTCGCGGACGGCGTCGGCGTCGGCGTGGGCCCGACCCGCCGCCGCCGCGGCCTCGGCGGCCGCAGAGACGCTGTCCTCGTACGGGGTGGTGGACGAGGAGACGGCCGGCGGCGGTTGTCCCTGCGGACACAAGGCCTGACGGATGCGCCGGGCCGCGGCCTGGCGCGCGGGCGAGGCGGCCTGGCTGCGTGCGCCTTCGCGCTCCGCCTCGGACTCGGTGAACTCCTGGCAGGGGGTGCGGCCGTAGGCGGCGCGGGCGATATCGGCGCCGGCGCCGACGTAGGCATCGACCAGATCGGCCTGCGCGGCCGGGTCTTCGCTGTCGTCCAGCCATAGCGACAGCCGCCCGGTCAGACGCGACAGCGGTGCCTCGTCGGGGCCGAGCCGGCGCAGCCGCGCGGCCGGATCAAGGCCGGCGGCGATCAGCTCATCGAACCCGGCCTTGGTGCGCACGCCTTCCAGCGCGGCCAATTCCTGTTCGGGCGCGAAGCCGTAGCCGGCGCGGATCCAGGCGCGCAGGCCGGCGTCGTGCCAGCTGCTGGCGACCACGCGCGCCAGATCGACGTTGCCTTCCAGGCGGCAATCGCTCATCGCGTCCGGGTCGCGCGGCTCGTCGAACAGCAGCAGGCGCGCGCCCGGATCGGCCTGGGTGGTGCGCCACAGACGCAGCCAGCGGGGCAGATGGTCGATCTCGTTGCGTTCGCTCAGCCGCACCAGCAGTGCGCTCAGCAGGGTCTGTTGCTGGGCGCGCGGCCGCTCGCGCATCAGCGCCTGCGCCGCGTCGAACAGGCGCGCGGTGGACACGCGCGGCCGGATGCCGTCGGGGTCGGGCATCAGCCAGTCGTCGCCGGAACCGGTGCCGAGGCCTTCGCCGCCGACGATGCACAGTGCGCGTCCCGGGCCGTATTCGGCGGGCAGCTTGGCCATCGCCGCGCGGATCGCGTCGCCGTCGCCGCGCTCGCTGGCTTGGGTCAGCGCGGCGAAGCGCTTGCGCTGAGCCTCGTAGCCGCCCCCCTGATACGCGCGTACCGCCTGGTCGACGAGCAGAAGCACCAGCAAGGCCGGCAAAATTCCGAGCAGGCAACCGCTCAAGGCCGGGCCGATCGCGCCGGCGCGCGCGCCGTCGATCAGGGCCACGAACGGGATCGCCAGCGCGACCACGCCGGCGGCCAGCAGCGCCAGGAAGAATCCGCCCAGGTCGAGTCGGTCGGCCCAGAGGAAGAAGCACAGCGAAAACGCCAGCGTCGCCAGCGGATAGGCGAACAGCCAGCGGCGCAAGGCGCGGCGTCGGCGCGCGATCTGATCGGGAGAGCCGTCCAAGGCGATGACCGGGGTCCGTGGGAGTGCCGTTGTTGTACCGCCGCGGCCGCCGTCGCGCCAGCGAATCCGGCGCCGCGGCTACACGCGGGCGACGACACGCGGACGACGACGTAGTTGCGGCCGCCGATGGTCAAGCAGCCGCGAAGGCAACATCGGGTCTGCAAGCGCCTTCGGGGCATCGAAATCTTTTGTGGGAGGGGCTTCAGCCCCGACGCCTTTCGATCCGCTCGCGACGATAGTCACCGTGTGCAGCACATCCATCTCGCATCCTCTTTCAGCCGGATCGGACATTCGTCCACTTTCGCCGAAACCTCTGTCGCGCCGCGGTGCAATTCGAGGTCGGCGGGGACTCGGGTCGACTCGGTTGCGCCTGCCGCGAATGGCGCCACGAGTACGATGCGGCAGGCCGCGGCACGCAAGAACGATCTGAAATTCATCGCGAGCTTTGCAAGAAGTTTGCCTGGGGACATCCGGTGAGCCATCGCTTCGAGGGCGGCGCACGCAAGAGCGTCCGCATTCGCAAGCGCAGCCGATGCACCGCCTGGCTGACTATCGTCAAATGCAGCGTTTGGGGGCCGGCGCTTGCTCCTGGTCCTTCCCCGCTGGACACAGCGCCGCGTGGATGCGTTCGGCCGCTGCCTGCCGTTGCGATGGATCGGCGACGGGCTTGAGCTGGTCGGGCGCGATGGGCTTGCCGGCGGCCGCCTGGCTGGCACGCCAGTGTTCGCTGCGTTCGAACACCGCGCACGGAATCTGGCCGAGCTGCCCGGCGCGGCGCGGATCGACGCCCAGGCCGACATAAGTTTCGATCAACTCGGCCTGCTGCGAGGGATCGTCGCTTTGATCCAACTGCGTGGTCAGGGCGTAGGCGATATGGCCGAACCGGGCGGCACTGTCGGCGGCCTGGACCAGCTCGCGGCGCGGATCCACGCCGGCGTCCCGCAGCCGTCGCAACGCGGCCGGCGTGCGTATTTCCGCGAGCGCCGGCCCGGCTTGCTCGGCGGTGAAGCCGAACCCGGCGTCGACCCACGCGCCCGCGCCCGCGTCGTGCCACGTGCCCAGAATGTATTTGACCAAGGCGGCATCGTCGCCACCGCGGCAGCCGCCCTCGGCGAAGGCGTAGACCGGCGCATCGAAGGCCAATCTGCGCGAGGTGGGGTCGGCTTGGGTGGCGCGCCATAACACGGTCCATTCGCGCAGATACAGGTTCTGATCGCGGTCCACCATCGCGTGCAGCGCGGCGTACAGCGCCGCCTGTTTCTGCCCGCGCGGCCAGTCGCCGTAGACCACGGCCGAAACGGCCTTGAGCAGGGTCCTGGTATCGACCGTATGCCGGTCGCCGTCGGGCGTGTGCGGCGACCATTGGTCGGTGCCCGGGTCCGAGCCGCCGCCGAGCGCGCAGATCGCGCGAGGCATCGGAAAGTCCGACGGCAAGTCGCGCAGTGCTTGCTCGATCCGGCGTTGGCTGCCGTTGCGGACGATGTCGACCAGCCCGGCGTAGCGGCCCTGCGCGGCCTGGATCCGCGCGGTTTCACGCCTGGCGTGGGCGTCCTGGATCGAGTCGTGGACCACGCTCAGAGCGATCAACCCGGCCGGTGCGCCGAGCAACAGACCGATCAGGCAATGCGGCAAGGTGCGGGTCAGCGCGCCGTGGACGATCGCGCCCACCAGGGCAAGGGCCGCCATGGCCGCGCCGAGTATCAGCATCTCCATCCCGTTGACCAGGAACTCGATCATATGCGGGCCGAACACGCCGCCGGGCGGCATGCGTCGATAGCTGATCGCCAGCCAGATCATGGCCAGCACCGGGCCGGAGGCGAGCCACACCGCGAGGGCCAGCCAGGGCCGCGACGGACGCGCGCGCGGCGACGCGACGGGTGCGGAATCGGTAGGGCCGGCCATGGCGGAGCGTCCTTGCGTGGCGGTGGTCGCGGCGCGCGGATGCGCGTGGCGATCATCCGCGGCCGGTCACTTCACTTCGCCAGCCAGCGGATCATCGCGTCGATCTTGCCACGGTACGGCGGCTTGAGCAGATCGCTGCCGGCCTTGGAGCGCTGATAGAACACCGGCAACAATTTGCTGAAGGTGTCGAAACCGGCGCGGCCGTGGATCGCGCCGATGCCGCTGGGACCGATGCCGCCGAACGGCAGATCGTGGGCGCCGAAATGCAGCAGGGTGTCGTTGACGGTGACGCCGCCGGCGAGGGTCTGGGTCAGGATCTTTTCGACTTGCGCCGAGTCGTGGCCGAACGGGTACAGCGCCAGCGGCCGGTCGAGCGCGTTGATGCGGGCGATGGCTTCATCGAGCGTGCGATACGACAGGATCGGCAGGATCGGGCCGAAGATCTCGTGCTGCATCACCAGCGCGTCCATGCCCGGCTCGATCACCAGGGTCGGCGGGAAGATGCGCTCGGCCTCGCGCTGCTCGCGCGGCGCGCTGTCGGCGAAGGGCTCGATGACCTGCAGGCCGCGTTCGCGCGCGTCGTCGAGGTAGGAACTCAACCGCGCGTACTGGCTGGCGTTGATAATGCGGGTGTAGTCCTGCGGCGCGACCAGATCGCCGTAGCGCTGCTGCAACTGCTTGAGCAGCGCGGCGACCAGTTGATCTCGGCGCGCGGCGTCGACCAGCACGTAGTCCACGCCGATGCAGGTCTGCCCGGCGTTGAACCACTTGCCGCTGGCGATGCGCGCGGCGGCCTGTTCGATCGGGTAATCGGCGCAGATCAGCGCCGGCGCCTTGCCGCCCAGTTCCAGCGTGACCGGGGTGAGGTTGGGCGCGGCCGCGGCCATGACCTTGCGGCCGACCGCGGTGGAGCCGGTGAACAGCAGGTGGTCGAATGGCAGCGCCGAGAACGCCGCGCCGACGTCGGGCCCGCCGATCGCCACCGCGACGCGGTCTTCGTCGAACACTTCGGCCAGCAGCTCGCGCAGGAACCGCGCGGTGCGCGGGGTGTGTTCGGAGGGCTTGAGGTAAACGTGATTGCCCGCGGCGATCGCCGAGACCAGCGGCACCAGAGCCAGATTCACCGGGTAGTTCCACGGCGAGAGAACGCCGACCACGCCGACCGGCTCGGGCCGGATTTCCGCGCGCGCCGGCCAGAAGCGCCAGCCCACCGCGGCACTGCGCGGGCGCATCCAGCGGCGCAGATGGCTCAGCGCGTGGTCGATTTCGGCCAGGGTGATCATCGCCTCCGAGAGCAGGTTCTCGTGGCTGGAGCGATGGCCGAAGTCGCCGCGGATCGCCGCGTCCATCTCCGGCCCGCGTTCGCGGAACACGTCGCGCAGGCGGATCAGGTCGGCGCGGCGCTGGGCGTAATCGGGTTTGCGCTTCTGCCAGGCGCCGCGCAGGCGTTCGCGGGTGGCGGAAAGCTCGGAGATCGGCGTGTCGGCGAAGGTGTCCATACGCCGCAGTGTAGTCGTCCGCGCGCTGGCGGAGTGTGTCGGCCGTGGGGCGGCAGAGGTCAGGCGTGGGGGCCTCGGCGGTCGCTCTGCGCGATCGGCGTCGGGCCGGCGGCGGAGGCGATCCGCCGGCCGCCGCAAACCCCCCGCGGCGGATGCCGTCGCGCTAGCCCCTACAATGCTCGCATGAGCCTGCGACCCTATCTCGAAACCTTCCCCAGCCTCGGCGAACGCGTCTACGTCGATCCGGCCGCCACCGTCATCGGTGCAGTGACCCTGGCCGACGACGTGTCGATCTGGCCCGGCTGCGTGGTCCGCGGCGACGTCAACTCGATTTCGATCGGCGCGCGCACCAACGTCCAGGACGGCACCATCGTCCACGTCACCCATGAAGGCCCGTTCACCCGGCCGGGCGGTCTGCCGACGGTGATCGCCAACGACGTGACCATCGGCCACGGCGCGATCGTCCACGCCTGCACCATCGACGAGTTCGCCCTGATCGGCATGGGCGCCAAGATCCTCGACGGCGCGCGGGTGATGCGTTTCGGCTTCGTCGGCGCCGGCGCGGTGATCGCGCCGGGCAAGGTGGTCGGCGAGGGCGAACTGTGGCTGGGCAATCCGGCGCGCCCGGCGCGCAAGCTCGGCGATCGCGAGATCGAGCAGCTGCAATACAGCGCGCAGCATTATGTCCGCCTCAAGGATCGCTACCTGGGCATGCGGACAGGCTAGTCAGGCCCGGCGGCCGCGTTTACAGTCGCGGCAGGGGACAGCAGGACTCAGGGAGTCATAACTACATGGAAGACACGCAGAATCCGTACGCCGCGCCGACCGCGCCGTTGCCGGTCGAACTGGGGGAAAGCGTCAAGGCCGATCGCGGCATCCGTCTGGTCGCGCGCCTGATCGACGGCGGCCTGCAACTGGCGGTGCTGGTGCCGATGATCGTCGTGTTGGTGCTGGCCGGTCCCAATTCCGGCGGCGCCGGCAGTGCCGACCAACTCAACGGGATCCAGATTGCGGCACTGGCCCTGAGCGGGCTGATGACCCTGGCGCTGGTGATCTATCAGTTCGTGCTGCTGTACCAGACCTCCCAGACCCTGGGTAAGCGCTGGATGGGCATCAAGATCGTGCGCAACGACGGTTCGTCGTGCAGCTTCGGCCGTATCCTCGGCCTGCGCATGTTCGTGACCGGGTTGATCGAGCAAGTGCCCTGCATCGGCATGGTGTTCGCGTTGGCCAACGTTTTGTGGATCTTCGGCGAAGAAAGCCGCTGCCTGCACGATCTGCTCGCCGACACCAAGGTCGTCAACGTCTGATGCTCGACACCTATCGCCAGGTGGTGACGCCCGAAGGGGTGGCGTTGCACCTGCGCGCTGCCGGACCGGTGCCGCGCGCGTTGGCTTACGCGCTCGATCTGATCGCGCGCGGAGCGATCTACACCGCGATGTTCCAGGCGCTGGTGTACGCCTTCGGCGGCGCCGGTTACGCGATCCTGATGCTGGCCAGCTTCGTGCTGAGCTGGTTCTACTCGGTATTGTTCGAAGTGCTGATGCAGGGCCGCACGCCCGGCAAATGGGCGCTGGGCCTGCGTGTGGTCGCCGCCGACGGCGCTCCGGTGGGCTGGATGGCCTCGTTCACGCGCAATCTGCTGCGGGTGGTCGACGCGCTGCCGGTGGGCTATGCGGTCGGTCTGACCGCCTGCCTGATCGATCCGTGGAGCCGCCGGCTCGGCGACATGGTCGCCGGCACCCTGGTCGTGCATGCCGCGCGCTCGCAGGCGCTGCACGAGGCCGCGGTGGCGCCGGCGCTCGCGCCCAATCAAGTGCTGCTGCCGCACGAACAGGCCGCGGTCGTCGCTTTCGCCGAACGCGGACCGCGCCTGACCGCGGCGCGTCAGGCCGAACTGGCCGATCTGGTCGAGTCGCTGGTGCATGCGCGCGGCGCGCCGGCGGTGACGCGCCTGTACGGTATGGCCAACTGGCTGCTGGGGCGACGATGAGGCAGGATCGTTTCGTCGAACGCCATCAGGCCGAGTGGCGCGAATTCGAGCTGTGGCTGGACAAGCGTTCGCTGAGCGCGCGCGAGGCGCGCAAGCATCGGCGCGAGTGGACCGGCATCAGCGACGACGAGTTGCCGGCGCGGCACCGTCGCCTGTGCCAGCAGTTGGCATTGGCGCGCCGGCGCGGCTACAGCGCGGTGGTCACCGACCGCCTGCAATCGCTGATGCAGCGCGGCCACAGCGTGCTGTACCGGAGCAAGCCGCTGCATCCGCGGCGCGCGATCGAGTTTCTGCTGGCCGGCTTCCCGCGCCTGGTGCGCGCCGAATGGCGCTGCATGCTGGCCGCGGCGGTGTTGTTCGTGGTGCCGCTGGTGACCATCTTCGTCGCCATCCAGGTCAAGCCGGATCTGGCCTCGGGCCTGTTCGACGCGCACACCCTGGCCGGGTTCGAGCGGATGTACGACCCGACCAGCAAACGCGACCTGGGCCGCACCGACGAAGACGATCTGCAGATGTTCGCCCATTACATCGGTAACAACGTCGGCATCGGCTTCCAGACCTTCGCCAGCGGCCTGGTCGCCGGGTTGGGCACGGTGTTCGTGCTGATCTTCAACGGCATCATGATCGGCGGCGTGGCCGGACACCTGCAGGCGGTCGGTCACGGCGATCCGTTCTGGCGTTTCGTCGCCGGGCATTCGGCGCCGGAGTTGACCGCGATCGTGATCGCCGGCGGCGCCGGTCTGCGGCTGGGCCTGAGCCTGATCGCGCCGGGCCAGCGGCGGCGCGTGGATTCGCTGATCCATGGCGGAAGGCGCGGCGCCAAGATCTGCATCGGCGTGTTCGCGATGTTGGTGTTCGCGGCCTTCGTCGAGGCGTTCTGGTCGTCGATCGGCAGCATGCCCGCGCCGATCAAGTACGCGGTCGGCGCGCTGCTGTGGGCGCTGGTCGCGCTGTGGCTGGCGCGCGGCGGCCGCAACGCGCTGCATCAAGACGACGAAGACGCGCAATGAAACTCGAAGCGCTCACCGTCGCTCTGCGCCCGCGCACGTCCTGGGAAGCCTGCGAACTCGGCATGGCCCTGGTCCGTCGCCATGCCGGCGCGATCTGGAAGCCGTGGCTGCTGGTCACCCTGCCGATGCTGGCGCTGCTCAACCTCGCCGGCTGGGCGCTGGATCAGCTGTGGTTGGCCGGCGTGTTGATGTGGTGGCTCAAGCCGTGGTTCGACCGCATCCCGCTGTATGTGATCTCGCGCGCGGTGTTCGGCGATGTCCCCGGCACGCGCCAGACCGTGCGCGAACAGTTCCGTTGGGGCGCGCGCTGGTGGCTGGCCTACCTGACCTGGCGCCGGCTGGGCCCGGCGCGTTCGCTGTACCTGCCGGTGGATCTGCTGGAAGGCGGCAGCGGCGCGGAGGCGCGCGAGCGCCGCGCGGCGCTGGGCGCGCCGGTGTACGGCGTATGCGCGCTGTTGACCCTGGTGTGCTCGAACTTCGAACTGCTGATCATCATCGGCGCGGTGTTCGGCGGGCTGATGTTCATTCCCTTCGACTACTTGCCCGACACCGTGAAGTCGCTGTGGGATTCGTTCCTGGAACAGCCCGATTGGATGAATGCGTTGTTCAACGTGCTGATGTGGCTCGCGGTCAGCGTGATCGAGCCGTTCTACGTCGGCGCCGGGTTCGGTCTGTACCTCAATCGCCGTACCGAGATCGAAGGCTGGGACATCGAGATCGTGTTCCGCCGCCTGCGCGCGCGCCTGGCCGCGGCCGCCGCGCCGACGCTGATGGCGCTGTGCCTGTGCATCGGCTTGCTGCCCGATGCGGCGGCTCAACAGGCCGGCGAGAACGCGCCTGCAACCGAGGCGGTCGCTCCGTCGGAGCAGGCGCCTGCTCCGGCGCAAGACGGCGAGGCCGCGGACGAGTCTTACGAGGAAGAAGACGAGCCATCCATCCATAGCGCGCCGATTCGCGCGTTCGATGAAAGCAAGAAATCCAAGCGCCTGCCGTCGACGTTGAACGAGCTCTACGGCGATGCGCGCAGCGACGACCGCGCGCTGCGCGATGCGGTGGCCAAGGCGATGAAAGAACCCGCCGTCGCGCCCAAGCGCAAGGAAACGGTGTGGAAATCCAAGCAAGAGGTCAAGGCGCCGAAGATCGATTCGACGCGATCGCGCCGCGATTTCAGCACCCTCAGCGAGGGGCTGGCGGCTGCGGTGCAGATCGTGTTGTGGACCATCGTGGCGCTGATCGTCGCCGCGTTGCTGTTCAGCATCGGTCGCTGGCTGGGCTGGTTCCGCGGCGGCGGTGAGGTCGATCCCGACGCGCCCGGCGAGTTGCGCACCGGCGCGATGGCCGAAGCCGAGCCGCTGCCCGACGATATTCCCACCGCGATCCACCGGCTCTGGAACGACGGCCGCCGCCGAGATGCCTTGGCGCTGATGTACCGAGCGGCGGTCGAATCGATGGCCACCCGCGCCGAAGTGGTGCTGGTGCCCGGCGCGACCGAGGCGCAATGCCTGCGCGCTTCGCGCAAGCTGAGCTCGGCCGAAGACCGCGACGTGTTCGCGCGCGCGGTGCGCACCTGGCAGTACGCCGCCTATGCGCAGACGCTGCCGGCTTCGGAGGATTTCGACGATCTGGTCGGCCAGTTGAGCCAGCGCTTCGGGTGGGCGGCGTGAACCGCGGCAACGCAGTGCTCATCGGCGTCGCCGCGGTCGTGGTGATCGTGGTGGCCGTGCTTGCCGGAGTCGTGTGGAAGCGCGGCTACGTCAAAGTCGAGGAGACCGTCGATGTGCCGCGCACCGGCGAGGCCGCCAGCAATCCGCTGTACGTGCTCAAGCTGGCGTTGCAGAAGGACGGGGTCAAGGTCGATGCGCGCCAGCGCTTGCTGCTGGCCACGACCACGCTGCGGCCGCGCGACACGGTGCTGATCTACCGCGATCCGCGCACGCTCGGCGCCGCCGATGCCGAGCGCCTGCTGGCCTGGGTCGAGCGCGGCGGCCATCTGATCGTGCGCACGCCGCCGTGGCGCGAAACCCTCGGCAGTTCGCCGGTGCCGGTGCTCGGCGAGCTGGGAGTGACCCTGCTCGATGCCGACGACGTCGGTGACGATGCCGAGGAAGAGCGCAACGACTGCGTCGGCTTGTACGAACGCGGCCTGGCACCGCAGCGCCTGTTCTGCGGCGACCGCCGGTTCTATTTCTACAACAGCGAGGTCGATCCGGATTTCGCCTGGGGCGATGAGGACGAAGCCTACGTCTATGCGCGCTTCCCGCACGGACAGGGCAAGGTCGATGTGATCTCGGATCTGGACTTCCTGTCCAACCGCGGTGGCACCGGCAACTCGTTCTTCGACGGGTTCGGCATCGGCAACGACGCCATCGCCGAGCCCGCCAACGCCGCGCTGGCGCGGCAGATACTGGCGCCGAATTACCGCGCAGGCACCATGCACCTGATCTACGCGGCGGAAGTTCCGTCGCTGTGGAAGACGCTGATCGTCAACAGCTGGATGGCCTGGCTGCCGTTGCTGCTGTGGCTGCTGGGCTGGCTGTGGCAGCGCATGCAGCGGCTGGGCCCGCTGCGTCCGGCGCCGGCGATGGAGCGGCGTTCGCTGCTCGAACACATCGTCGCCAGCGGCGAACATATTTATCGCTACGGCTACGGCCCGAGTCTGCACGCGGCGGTGTTGGCCGCGTTCCTGGCGCGCCTGCGCCGGCGCGATCCTTACGCGGCCTCGATCCAGGGCGAGGCCCAGCTCGATCTGCTCGTGCAACGCTACAAGAACGAACCCAACCTCGGCGTCGCCGCGATCCGCGACGCCCTGACCACGCCGCTGGCGCGCGACCACGCCGCGTTCCGCACCCGCATCGCCACTTTGATCCGCATGAGAAACCGCTTATGAGCCTCGACGCCGCTCCGCTCGTTCCGATCACCGGCGCCGCGCTGGCGCAACGCGCCGCCGATGTGCGCGAGGAAGTCGGCAAGGCCTTCATCGGCCAGGCCGAAGTTCTCGATCAAATCCTGATCGCCCTGCTCGCCGGTGGCCATGCGCTGCTGGAAGGCGTGCCCGGCCTGGGCAAGACCCTGGTGGTGCGCGCGCTGTCCAAAGCGCTGGACTGCGGTTATGCGCGCGTGCAGTTCACCCCCGACCTGATGCCCAGCGACATCAGCGGGCACGCGGTCTACGACCCCAAGACGGAGAGCTTCAACATCCGTCGCGGGCCGGTGTTCACCAATCTGCTGCTCGCCGACGAAATCAACCGCGCGCCGGCCAAGACCCAATCGGCCTTGCTGGAGGCGATGCAGGAATTGCAGGTCACCATCGAAGGCCACAGCTTCGAGCTGCCGCCGCCGTTCCTGACCCTGGCCACGCAGAATCCGGTCGAACAGGAGGGCACCTATCCGCTGCCCGAAGCGCAGTTGGACCGGTTCCTGCTCAAGATCCTGATCGACTACCCCAGCCGCGCCGACGAGAAGCGCATGGTCACCGCGGTCAGTCTGGGACGCAGCGCGTCGGATTTTGATCTGTCGCAGGTGCGGCAGGTGCTGGGGCCGGAGGAAATCGTCGCGATGCAGCAGGGCACCGCGCTGGTGCGGGTGGACGAGGCGGTGATCGATTACGTCGTGCGCATCGTCGGCAAGACCCGCGATTGGGCCGGTATCGCACTCGGCGCCGGACCGCGCGGCAGCCTCGGCCTGGTCCGCGCCGCGCGCGCGCAGGCGGTGCTGTCGGGTCGCGATTTCGTCACTCCCGACGATGTGCGCGAAGTGGCCAAACCGGTGCTGCGCCATCGCATCGCCTTGTCGCCGGAGTTGCAGATCGAAGGCCAGTCGCCCGACGACGTGTTGCACGCGCTGCTCGCCACGGTGGAAGCGCCGCGTCAATGAGGTCGCGCCAATGAGGGCAGGTCAATGAGGGCAGGTCAATGAAAGCTGGCGTGCCGCCGCCGCTGCCGGTCGCATCCAGTGCCGCAGAACTGTCGGTGCCGCGCGATCGCGCGCTGTCGCGACGCGGCTGGGCGCGGCCGTCGCCGCGTTTCGCCTGGCTGGCGCTGCCGTGGTCGGCGCTGGGGCTGGCGGCCAGTGCGGGCTGGGTGAAGCCGCAGCTGTGGCAATTGGTCACCTCGGCGATCCTGTTGATCCTGATCGCCGACCTGTGGCGGTTGCTGCGCGCGCCGACGCCGCGCGCCAGCCGGCGCATGCACGACACCTGGGCGATCGGCGTCGAACGCCCGGTGACCCTGGAGATCGAAAGCGAGCGGCGCCAGCGCATGGACGCGTTCGACCTGCATCCGGGCGGCTGGGCGATGCGCGAGTTGCCGCGCCGGCTGGATTTGGGCGGCGGCGAGACGGCGAGCTTCGAATACCACCTGCGCGCCAACACCCGCGGCGATTTCCAGTTCGACGGCGTGCAACTGCGGCTGCATTCGCCGTGGGGATTGTGGTGGCAGTCGCGCGTGTCCGGCGAAATCCAGCGCGTGCGCGTGTTCCCCAATTTCGCCCCGTTGGCCAAGTTCGCGATGTTCAGCGCCGAACAGGCCTCGCGCCTGGTCGGCGCGCACGTCAAGCGCCGCCGCGGCGAGGGCACCGATTTCCATCAGATGCGCGAGTACCGCGTCGGCGACAGCCTGCGCCAGATCGACTGGAAGGCGACCGCGCGCGCGCGCCGTTTGATCTCTCGCGAATATCAGGACGAACGCAATCAACAGTTGGTGCTGATGCTCGACACCGGCCGCCGGTTGATGGCACGCGATGGCGAGCTGTCGCATTTCGACCACGTGCTCGATGCGGCGCTGGTGGTGGCATACCTGGCGCTGCGCCAGGGCGACGGCGTGGGCCTGCTCGCCAGCGGCGGACAAAGCCGCTGGGTACCGCCGCAGCGCGGGGTCGGCGCGATCGACAATCTGTTGCGCGCCAGTTACGCCCTGCAGCCGCAGCCGGTGGCCACCGATTTCCTCGCCGCGGCCACCGAACTGTCGTTGCGCCAGCGCCGCCGTTCGCTGGTGATGCTGGTGACCAATCTGCGCGACGAGGACATGGACGACCTGCTCGCCGCGGTGCGCATGCTGCGCGGCCGCCATCTGGTGTGCGTAGCGAGCCTGCGCGAGGGCTCGCTGGACTTGGCCTTGAACGAAGACGTCGAAGACCTGTCCGGCGCGATCCGCGCCGGCGCGACCGCGCAATACCTCGAACATCGGGTGCGCGCGCACGAAGCCTTGCGCAATCACGGGGTGATGGTGCTGGACGTGAACTGCGATCAGTTGGCGGCGTCGCTGGTGGAGAAGTATCTGGCGGTCAAGCGCGACGGGTTGCTCTGAAGTCAACCGCAGTTGCGCAACAACGTCCGACTTCGAAACTACCCGGACGCCGCAGCCGCAAACGCCGCACTATCCAAAGCCCTCGCTTCTGCTGTTCCCCCCTTTTCAAACGGGGCAACAGCACACACCCACGCTCAATTCGGCGCGGTGGCCCGTTCCAGCTCCGCCAGCCAATCCATCGCCTCGTCGCGGTCGCGCCCGCACATATCCCGTTGCGGTTGCAACGAGCCGCAAAACGTCGGCCGCTCCGGCTTGCCGAACAAACGACAGCGCAGCTCGTCGTCGAGCTGCACGCAGGGGATGCCGGCGGGTTTGCCGTGCGGCATGCCGGGAATCGGCGAGGTGATCGAAGGCGCGATGCAACACGCGCCGCAGCGGTCGCGGCAATGCATGGCGAAGGCTCAGGCGGCCGGCGCGGGTCGGCGGGCCAGGATCGCCGCCAGCAACAGGGTGATGCCGACCAGCGAGATCAACATGTTGACGATGCCCAGCACCGCCATGCGCATCGCCAGCGAGCTTATCGCGGCGGCGCCTTGCTGCGCCATCCAGGTGAACCATACCTGGCTGCCCGCGCCCAACAGCGAGCTCAGCAGCAGCAAGCCGAAGCCCAGGCTGGCGTAAGTGCTGGCCCGGCCCAGCGTGCGGCTGCGGACCAGGCACAACGACAGGCCCAGCGTGTACAGCAGCAGGCCCGGGATCATCGTCAGCAGATGCGGCAGGGCCGAGACTATCCAGTCGTTCATCGCATCGCGCTCGTGGCGGAGCGGATGCAGAAGCGGTCGCGGCCGCATGCCAAGGTCGACGCGCAACCGCCGCGCATCGCGTTCAATCCGCCGTGACCAACGCCACCGCGCCCTGCCGCAATTGCGCATACACCGGATCGGTGTCCGGGCGCTTGCGATGCCAACGCTCGAAACTCTCCGCGGCTTGTTCGACCAGCATGCCCAGGCCGTCGATGCGATCGTGGGCGCCGGCCACCTTGGCCCAGGCCAGGAACGGAATCGCCGCTTCGCCGTAGCTCAGGTCCACCGCCGCGGTGCGCGGCGTGGCCAGGCTCATCGGCAGACTCAGGGTGCCGTCCTCGCGCGCGGCCGAGGTCGCGTTTACGATCAGGTCGAAGTTGCCCAGCGTGCCTACGTCGGCGAGGTAGCGCGGGTGCACGCGGCCGGGCAGGCCTAGCGCATCGGCCAGCGAGTCGGCGCGTTCGGCGGTGCGGTTGACGATATACAGATCGCCGATGCCGGCATCCAGCAGTGCCGGCGCCACGCCGCGCGCGGCGCCGCCGGCGCCGATCAGCAGGGTGCGACGCTCACGCAGATCCAGACCGTGGCGCTCGGTGAGGTCGCGGATCAGGCCGACCCCGTCGGTGTTGTCGCCCTCCCAGCCGGTGGCGCTGCGGATCAGCGTGTTGACCGCGCCGGCGCGGCGGGCGCGCTCGCTCAGGTGTGAACAGATGCCGGCGGCGCGGGTCTTCAGCGGCAAGGTGATGTTGGCGCCCAGCCCGCCCTCGGCGGCGAATTCGGCCAGGGCCACGTCGAAGCGTTCCGGTGCGGCGTCGAGCGCCGCGTAATCCAGCGCGATCCCGAACTGGCGCGCGAACGCCGCATGGATGCGCGGCGACAGCGAGTGGGCGACCGGATGGCCGAACACCGCGTAGCGCAGGACCGGGCTGGACGAACTGGAATCGATCGACATGAGCGCGCCTCGTTCTAGACTGTGACCCTTCCAGTGGGAGACGCACGATGCGGCACGCCAGGGTCTGGTTACGTTCGAGTGTACTCCTCGCCTGCGGGCTCGCCAGCACGGCCCAGGCGGGTTTGAACGAATTCGGCATAGAAGGCATGGGCATTGTCTCAACCCCGCACAGCGAGGTGCGCGCCAGCGTGAGTCCCGACGGACGGCGCATCGTCTGGGGTAGCACCGACCGTCCCGGCGGCCCGGCCGGACGCGACCTGTGGCAGGCCAGCCTGATCGACGGCCGCTGGCAAAACCCCGAGCCGTTGCCGATCAACAGCCCGGCCAAGGACTACGACCCCATGTTCAGCGGCGACGGCCGCTGGCTGTATTTTTTCTCCGATCGCCCCGGCGGGCTGGGCAACGAAGACCTCTACCGTGCCGCGGTGCTCGGCGACGGCGGCTACGGCGCGGCCGAGAACCTCGGCTCCGGGGTCAACACCGCCGGCAGCGAATGGGCGCCGACGCCGAGTCGCGACGGCCGTCATCTGATGTTCGCCAGCGATGGCCGCGGCGGCGCGGGCCGGCAGGATCTGTGGGTCGCACGCTGGGACGGCAAAGCCTTCGTCGATCCTCAGCCGGTGCCCGGCATCAACAGCGCGGCCGACGAGTTCGACGCCACCTGGCTCGGCGACGGCCGCGCGATCGTGTTCACTCGCTCCGACGATGTGATGAACAAGGCCGTGCGCCTGTTCGTCGCGCAGTGCGACGGCCGCCAGTACGGCCCGGCCGAACCGCTGAAGCTATCGTTCAACAGCGAGGACGGATTCACCTACGGCCCGGTGATCGATTGGCACAAGCCCGGCGAGTTGCTGCTCAACGGCACGGCCAAGGCGCCCAAGGCCGGTAAGCAGGATATCTACCGGATCAAGGCGCCCACGGTGACCGGTCAGGGCGGCTGCGTCGCCGACGCGGTGCTCAAGCAAGGGCGGCAGCGCGCGTTGCCGCGGATTCGCTGAGCGGACATCGCCGCGCGCTGCCAGAACTTTTTCTCACCTTGGATTCAACAATGCGCTTTTCTCCGTCGCGTCTCAGCGCCTGCCTCGCACTGTGCGTTCTCGCCGGCAGCGCCTATGCCTTGTCCGAATTCGGCATCGAAGGCATGGGCGTGGTCTCCACGCAGCACAGCGAAGTGCGCGGCGCGGTGAGTCCCGATGGCAAGCGCATCGTCTGGGGCAGCACCGATCGCAGCGGCGGCACGGGCGGCTGGGATCTGTGGCAGGCGAGGTTGATCGACGGACGTTGGCAACGGCCCGAACCGCTCACGATCAACAGCAAGAGCAACGATTTCGATCCCTTGTTCAGTGCCGATGGTCGTTGGTTGTATTTCTTCTCCAATCGCTCCGGCGGCCGCGGCGGCGACGATCTGTATCGCGCCGCGGTGCGCGACGACGGCAGTTACGCTGCGGTCGAAAATCTGGGGCCCGGCGTCAATAGCCCAGGCGACGAGTGGGCGCCGACGCCCAGTCGCGATGGCCGCCATCTGTTGTTCGCCAGCAACGGCTTCGGCGGCGCGGGACGTCACGATCTGTTCGTCGCCCGATGGGACGGTAAGGCTTTCGTCGATCCCAAACCGGTGCCAGGCGTGAACACCGCCGACGATGAATTCGACGCCGCATGGCTCGGCGACGGCCGTGCGATCGTGTTCGCGCGTTCGAAGAATGTCGAGAACGATCCGATACGTTTGTACCTCGCGCAATGCGATGGTGCGCGTTATGCCGAAGCAGCGCCGTTGGCTTTGTCGTTCAACACCGACAGCGGTTACACGCTCGGGCCGACGCTGGACTGGAACAAGCCCGGCGAGCTGTTGATCAGCGGATCGGCGAAAGCGCCCAAGGCCGGCAAGATGGATCTGTACCGGATGAAGGCGCCCGCGGCGACCGGCCGCGATGGCTGCATCGGCCTGGCCACGTCGAAATAAGGCGCAGCGGCCAACCATTCGTCGGATGCGAACGGTCAGGCGAATTCGACGCGGCGCGTGAATGTTCCGCGCGCGCGATGCATGCGCACTCCGTCGATCCGCATCGATTCGCCGCCCATCGGATTCGAGTGAGCACGCGCGGCGTCGCCCGGCGGCGGCTGTCTATCCTGCCTCGGCCACAGTCCGTGGCCGACAGAGGACGTGCGATGCGCAACATGAATCGTAGTACGGGGGCCTGTTGTTCGCGTTGTTGTTCGCGTTGTTGTTGGCGATAACCGCGGCGCCGTCGAGTGTCGCGCCGATCGACGGTTTGCCGACGACGCCGCAGCCCCCGCAACCGCGTTGGGGCACGTGGGAAGCGACGGTGCGCTGGGTACAGCCGCACACCGTTCCGGGGCCGAACGGTCCGTTGGTTTACACCTGCATGTACGCGCACATCTCGGCCGCTTCGCAAAGCGACTGCGAAACCCAATTGAGCGGCTATGCCGGTCAGTCCGGCGTGAGCGTGGTGGAGTTCTGCGCCTTCCATCCATTCTGACGTAGTTCGCCGCGGGGCCGTGCGGCCGGCCTCGTGGTATCGGTACGATGCCTGCGCGACAACTTCAAACCTGACGGAAAACGCGAATGACCCTGGCGGTGAGTGGCGCATGATCTACGACAAGAAAGTCATCGTGCATTCGTTGAGCGGCTCGCTGGACGATATGCACGCCCTGGTCGAACAATGGCGGACGCTCGAGGTGAACTACGTGTCCTTCGTCGGCGCCAATGCGCAGCGGCTGCAGGACGAGTTCCTCGATGCTTGCGTCTTGCTGAGTATCCGCGACGGATGGGAGCCCGACGGCGAGCCCGATCCGTACTTCATTCTGTCCAGCGCGTTCGACGGCGAACGGATGGACGAAGCCATGGAGCTCGCGTTCGTACTCGGCGGCCGGCCGGCGCGGCCGGTATGCATCATGCAAATTTGAACGCGTACGCGCGGATCAGTCCGTGACTTTACGCGCGCCGGAACTTCAATTCTCCTCGCGTATCCACTGCGCCGCATCCAATGCGAAGTAGGTCAACACGCCGTCCGCGCCGGCGCGCTTGATCGAGGTCAGCGCCTCCATCACGCAGCCGCGTTCGTCCAGCCAACCGTTCTGGATCGCCGCGCGCAGCATCGCGTACTCGCCGCTGACTTGATAGACGAAGGTCGGCGCGCCGAACTCGTCCTTGGCGCGGCGTACGATGTCCAGGTACGGCAGGCCCGGCTTGACCATGATCATGTCCGCGCCTTCGTCCAGGTCGAGCGCGATCTCGCGCATCGCCTCGTCGCTGTTGGCCGGGTCCATCTGGTAGGTGTACTTGTTGCCCTTGCCGAGCGCGCCGGCCGAGCCGACCGCGTCGCGGAACGGGCCGTAGAAGCTCGACGCGTACTTGGCGCTGTAGGCCAGGATGCGGGTGTGGATGTGGCCGTCGAGTTCCAGCGCCGTGCGAATCCGGCCGATGCGGCCGTCCATCATGTCGCTGGGTGCGACCACGTCGGCGCCGGCGGCGGCGTGCGACAGCGCCTGCTTGACCAGCGCCTCGACGGTTTCGTCGTTCATGACGTAGCCGCTGTCGTCGATCAGGCCGTCCTGGCCGTGGGTGGTGTAAGGATCGAGGGCGACATCGGTGATCACGCCCAGGTCCGGGAAGCGCTGCTTGAGCGCGCGCACCGCGCGCTGGCACAGGCCGTCGTCCTGCCAGGCGGCTTGCGCGGTCAGCGACTTGGCCTCCGGTGCGGTGACCGGGAACAGCGCCAGCGCGGGCACGCGCAGTTCGCTGGCGCGTTCGGCCACGCGCAGCAGCTCGTCGATCGACAGGCGCTCGATGCCGGGCATGGAGCCGACCGGCGCGCGGCCGTCGAGTTCGTGGACGAAGACCGGATAGATCAGGTCGTTGGCGGTGAGGACGGTCTCGCGCATCAGCCGGCGCGAGAAGTCGTCGCGGCGCATCCGCCGCGGGCGCGAGTAGGGGTAGGTCATGGGCCTAGTTTACCCCCGTGCGGTGGGGCGGCCTGCGACCGGCGGTCGCGGACACTGTGTTCTGCCCAACTGGGTCAGGCCGATGTCGCGGCGGCCCCCTGTAGGAGCGGCGCGAGCCGCGACCGCGAATGGAGGCGGCCGGCGCGACCTTGTGGTCCCGCGGTCGCGGCTCGCGCCGCTCCTACAGGGAGCCCATGTCAGTCCGAATACACCCGATACCGCAACGGTCGCACATGCACGGTGCTGCCCGAGGTCGGGATCACCGCGTCGGGCGTGGCCACCAGGTCCAGCTCCAACGGCCGGTGCTGGCCTTCGATGCTCAGTTCCAGGGTGATCCGCTCGGCCAGCCGGTGCGAGGACAGCACTCGTGCCGGCAGGCCCTCGCCGTCGCCGACCAGGGCCATGTCGTGCGGCCGCACGTACAGCCGCGCGCGGCTGCGGCTGTGACTGTCGACCGGCAGGCGCAGGGCGTGGCCGTTGACCGAGAGCTCGCCGCCTTCGGTCTGGCCTTCGATCACGTTGGCGCGGCCGATGAAATCGAACACATAGGCCGAGGCCGGCGTGCTGTAGATCTCATCGGGCGTGCCGATCTGTTCGATCCGGCCGTCCTTGAGCACGACCACGCGGTCGGCCAGTTCCAGCGCTTCTTCTTGATCGTGGGTGACGAACAAGGTCGTCTGCCCGGTGTGATCGTGCAGCCGGCGCAGCCAGCGGCGCAGTTCGACCCGGACCTTGGCGTCGAGCGCGCCGAAGGGTTCATCCAGCAGCAGCACGGTCGGATCGATCGCCAGCGCGCGCGCGAGCGCCACGCGTTGCTTCTGCCCGCCGGACAGTTGTTCGGGATAGCGTCCGCCCAACTCCGGCAGCTGGATCAGCCCCAGCAGTTCCTGCACGCGCTTGGCGATGGTCGCCTTGTCCGGCCGCCGCGCGCGCGGCCGGCTGCGCAGGCCGAAGGCGATGTTCTCGGCCACGGTCATGTGCTTGAACAAGGCGTAATGCTGGAACACGAAACCGACGTTGCGCTCGCGCAGACTCAGCCGGGTCGCGTCCTGTTCGCCGAACAACAGCTGGCCCGAATCGGGTTGCAGCAGGCCGCCGATCACGCGCAGCAAGGTGGTCTTGCCCGAACCCGAGGGTCCGAGCAGCGCGACCAGTTCGCCCGACGCGACGTCCAGACTCACCGCATCCAGGGCGGCGACGTTCGCATAACGCTTGGCGATGGCTTTGAGGTGCAGATCCATTCGTGGCGATACCTAGTGAATCAACGCGGGTGAATCAGTACGGACGGCAGTACGGATGAATCAATGTTTTCGACGCGAACGCGCCAGCGCATCGCCGTGGCGCGCTTCCAGCCATATCTTGGCCAGCAGCGTGACCAGCGCCATGCTCGCCAACAACGACGCCACCGCGAACGCCAGGGCCGGTTCGCTGCCGACCTGCATGTGCAATACCTCCACGTGCAGCGACAGCGTGTTGGTCTGGCCGACGATGTTGCCCGAGACCACGGTGACCGCGCCGAACTCGCCCATCGCGCGCGCGCTGCACAACAACACGCCGTACAGCAGGCCCCATTTGATGTTGGGCAGGGTCACCCGGAAGAACATGGTCCAGGCATTGGCGCCGAGCGACCGAGCGACCAGTTCTTCGTCGCCGCCTTGCTGCTCCATCAGCGGGATCAACTCGCGCACTACGAACGGGAAGGTCACGAACAAGGTCGCCAGCACGATCGCGGGCGTGGCGAACATGATCTTGATGTTGTGGGCGTTGAGGAAATCGGCGAAAAAACCATGGCTTGGACTGAACAGCAGCACCAGGCACAGACCGGCGACCACCGGCGACACCGCGAACGGCAAATCGATCAGCGCCATCAAAGTGCGTTTGCCGCGGAATTCGAATCGGGTCAATGCCCAGGCCATGAATACGCCGCAGACGGCGTTGATCGGCACTACGATCGCGGCGGTGAGCAGAGTGAGCTTCAAGGCTGCGATCGTGTTGGGTTCGGTGATTGCCGCCATCCAGACCTTGAGTCCGCTGCCGAAGGCCGTACCGAGCAGCATCAGCAGCGGCAGCACGACGATGAGCAGCATGATCGCGGCGGCCGCGATGATCAGGCACCAGCGCACCCAAAGCGGTTCTTGCAGGGGATCGCGTTGCGGCGGCTCGCGAAGTTCAGTCATCGCGGCGATTCCCGTGGGCGAACAACGCCGATGCGGCGTTGATCGCGACCAGACAGGCGAACGACATCAACAGCAGCAAGGTCGCCAGCACGATCGCCGCGTTGACGCCGCCGTCTTCGTTGAGACGGATGGTGATCAGCAGCGGCGCGATCTGGGTCTTCATCGGCAAGTTGCCGGCGATGAAGATCACCGAGCCGAATTCGCCCAGGCCGCGCGCGAACGCCAGCGAGAAACCGGTCAGCAGGGACGGCAGCAATTCGGGCAGGACCACCCGCCGCAGCGCGGTCAGGCGCGAGGCGCCGAGCGAGATCGCGGCTTCTTCCTGTTCGCGGCCCAGCGCTTCGAGCACCGGTTGCACCGTGCGCACCGCGAACGGCAGGCCGATGAAGATCAGCGCGATCACGATGCCGGTGATGCTGTTGACCAGTTTGATCCCGAACGGCTGCGTGAATTGGCCGACCCAGCCGGTCTCGCTGTAGATCGCGGCCAGGGTGATGCCGGCGACCGCGGTCGGCAGCGCGAAGGGCAGATCGACCAGCGCATCCATCAGGCGACGGCCCGGGAAGCGGTAACGCACCAGCACCCAGGCGATCACCGCGCCGAACACCAGCGCGACCACGGCCGCGATGAAGGCGCTCAGGAAGCTGACCTTGAGCGAGGAGACCACCATCGGATCGGAGATCGTGCGCAGCCAGCCGGCCACGCCGAGGCCGCCGGAGCGCAGGATCAGCGCGGCCAGCGGCAGCAGGACGATCAGGCCGAGCCAGATCATGCCGATGCCCAGGCCGAGCCCGAGACCGGGCAGCGGCCGGCGCCATCGGGTGGCGGAGGTCGGCAGGGGAAGGACTTGCTCGCTCATGTGGCGTGGGCGGCAACTTAATTGTGGGGACAGAGGGTTGGACGCTATCGCGCCAGCGGGGTTCCTGGGAAATGCGGGTTGGTTGTTTCTAGGTGCGCGATGGCGATATGAAGGGCCGAGCATCATGGCGGCGGCGATGTTCGGGCCGGATGAATGCGGCGTCGTGCCCATTCCGGGGGTGGTGCCGTGGACCGTTGCGAGCGCCTTGCTCACGCCTGAGTGCGGCCGGATTAGGTTGCACCGGTCCCAGCCACCGCAAGCGTCGCGATATGTTTTTTAACCCGACCTTGGACGCGAACGTCCGCGAACTGATCGCCCGGCTCCAATCCACCGATACCGACACCGCGGCTGTCGCCTCGGCGCTGGCTGAACTCAGGGATCTGTTCATTCCCTCGTCCAGCCGCAATCCGCTTGCCGACGACGGCTCGCTGGCTGCGTTATGGGCGGTCGTCGTGCCGGTTTTTCTGCGTGCCCGCGATGCGGATCATCGCGAAAACGCGGCGCCCTTGCTGTTGCCCCTTTAACAAAAGAGGCGAACGGCCGTGAAGCGGACGTGGTGGATTTGCGTTTGCTGTTGCTTGAAGCAAAAGCACAAACAAATCCCCCTAGCCCCCTTTTTCAAAGGGGGGGGATTTCAATAGGGAGATTTCGAGAGGAAGTGGAGGCTTACTTCGGCAAATAAATCTTGTCGAAGAACCCGCCATCGGAGAAATGCGCCGCCTGCGCCTTCTTCCAGCCGCCGAACGCGCCGTCGATGGTGACCTGCTTCACCTCCGGAAACTTGGCCAACTCGGCCGCCGGAACCTTGTCCGGCTCGGACGGGCGGTAGCCGTGCTTGGCCGCCAGACGCTGGCCTTCGGGCGTGTAGAGGAAGCGCAAGTACGCTTCGGCCTGCTTGCGCGTGCCGTGCTTGTCCACGTTTTTGTCGACCCAGGCGACCGGCGGTTCGGCCCTGATGCTCAGGCTGGGGATGACGATCTCGAACTGATCGCGGCTGTTGGACTGGGCCAAGGTCAGCAACGCCTCGTTTTCCCAGGCCAGCAGCACGTCGCCGATCTTGCGGTCGACGAAGGTGGTGGTGGAGCCGCGCGCGCCGGTGTCGAGCACGGGCACGTTCTTGAACAACTGGGCCAGGTAGTCGACCACCTTGTCGCCGTCGCGGAACTTGGTCGAGGCCCAGGCCCAGGCGGCCAGATAGTTCCAGCGCGCGCCGCCGGAGGTTTTCGGATTGGGCGTGATCACTCCCACGCCGGGCTTGATCAGATCGTCCCAGTCCTTGATGCCCTTGGGATTGCCCTTGCGCACCAGGAACACGATGGTCGAGGTGTAAGGCGAGCTTTGATGCGGCAGACGCGACTGCCAGTTCGCCGGCAACTGCTTGGCGCCGGCGATGGTGTCGATATCGCCGGCCAGCGCCAGGGTCACTACGTCGGCTTCCAGGCCGTCGACCACCGCGCGCGCCTGTTTGCCTGAGCCGCCGTGCGATGCGCGGATGCTGAGGGTTTCGCCGGTCTGCTGTTTCCATTGCGCGGCGAAGACTTGGTTGACCTCGGCGTAGAACTCGCGGGTCGGATCGTAGGACACGTTGAGCAGTTCGACGTCCTTGGCCCAGGCCGTGCCCGCGGCCAGCGCCAAGCTCAGCACCATCAAGCGGAAAGCGGTTTTCATCTGTGAGTCCTCATGCGGGATGGCGATCGTTAAGGCGGAAAATCTGCGATCAGAAAGCAAGGCGATCAGAAAGCAAGCTGTGCGCGAGTGAAGAACGCCTTTTCGTCCTCGCGGTCGCGGCCCGCGGGCGCGCCACCGTCGAATTGGGTTTGGGTGTAGTTGGCGACGAGCTTGAGGTTGCCGGTCAGATACCAGTTCAGACCCAGCCCCCACGAACGCGCCGCGGCGGCGACCGCCGCCGGATCGGCGTAACGCGGGAACGCGCCGTCGTCGATTTCCAGACGGCCGTAACGCGCGACCAGCTCGAACGCGCCCCAGCCTGCACCACCGACCGTAAAAGCTTGGTTAGGCCGGGACACGCCCCTGTAACCGGCATCTTCGCCGGTGAGCACCAGGCCGGCGGTGAGTTGCCAGGCGGTATGATCGAGTTCGGCCTGATTGGCGCCGATGCGCACTTCTTGGCTGGAGTTGACGTATTCGCCGAGCAGGCTGAATGCGTTGCGGTAGTAGTACAGCTGCGGCGACCAGCGCTTGGCTGCGCCGTCGGCGAGCGCCGTGCCGCGATAGTTGAAGAACTGCGATTGCCCCGGCGTGCGATAACGCGGCAGGAAGTTGTTGCCGCTGCCGGCGCGGTCGCCGACGCTGCCGCCCACGCCGAAGCCCAGTCCCGACAAGGCGTTGCTGGCGTTCTTCCACGGTTCGAAGAACACGCGGCCGGCGTATTCGAATTCGTTGTCCGGATTGGCGGTGGGACTGTCGCGGCCGTCGACCGCGCCGTTGAACACGCCGAGCGCGTAAGAGACCGTCGATCCGGCGAACTCGCCCTGCAGTTGCAGGCCCAGATCGCGATTGGGCGTGAGTTCGGAGGCCAGGCCCAGTTCGATCAGGCCGGTCGAGCCGCTGGACTGCAGGCGTTCCAATCCCACCGGGCTCTTGAACTTGCCGATGCGCAAGGTCGCGCGCGGATCGAACTTCAGATCCAGGTACGCATCGTTGATGGTGGCGCTGTCGCCGGCGAACTCAGGCAGGATCCGGAAACCGATCAGCGAACCCCAGGTGCCTTCGATGCTGGGCTGGATGCGGCGGAACAGGAAGGTGTCGTTCTGCGGCACTTGCTCATCGCCGATGAAGAAGCGGCCGTCGGCTTGCACCAGGGCCTTGAACTTGACTTCCACATCGCCCGGCTGCGGCGATTTGATCGCCAGTCCCTTGCTCGCGCTGAGCGACACCGTCGGCGTGCTCGCGGCCTTGGCCGCGCTTTCCTCGGCTTGCAGCTCCAGCCTGCGTTCGATCACGCGCAGGCGCTGGTCCAGATCGGCCAGGCCTTCGCCCGCGGCCGGATCGGCGCTGCCGGCGGTGCCCAGTCGTTGCTCGATGGCGCGCAGCCGTTGCGCCAACTGTTCCACCGTGAGTTCGGCGGCCGATGCGGGCAGGCCCAGCGCGCAGGCGAGCGCGCCGCACAGCGAGGTGACTGCGATGCGCGACGTGCGCGCGGGCCGTGGCCGGGTTTGCATGATGTGCTCCTTCGATCGGTGATGACGGTGGAAGGGCCCGGTGGCGCGGACCACGGAACTGGTAGAAAAAGCAAAAACGGCGAACCCGATAGACATCGCAGCTCGATCCCGACGCACCCACGCATCGGCCGTTGTCATCGCTGCATCGCGTACCCGCGTTCCCCGCTGCGGGCGGCCGATTCGGTACCGCGACTTCAAATCCTCGACGTCAACCCAACGACGTCAGGCCCACGACTCCCCAGCCGCGTCCAGCGTGTCCACCACCACCCGCTGAGTGCGGGTGATCTCGACGATGCGCGAACCTTGCACTGCGACTTCGATCCGGCCCGCGCCCAGCTCGCGCACCGCTTTGAGCAGCACGTACTCGGTGTGGCTGAGGTTGACGATGTTGATTTCCGGTTCGCGATCGCGGGCGATTTCGTAGCGCACGGTCGAGACCTGCGTCGTTTCGGCGCCGGCCGGCGGTTTGCGCGCGCGGCTCGGGGCCGGTTTGCGTGGGGCGGCGCGGGTCATGGCCGGTCTCCGTAGTGGATCGACGCCGCATCGGCCAGGAAGGTGGCGTCCAGCAGCGAGGGGTCCAGCGCCGCCGCGCCGAAATCCGGGGCCAGCGCCAGTTCGCTCAAGCTGCGCCGGTCGAGCACGTGCGAGAGCGCGTCGCGTGCCTCGCGCATCAGCGATCGCAGGCTGCAGGCGTCGGGATCGGGACAGTCGGCGCAAGGCTGATACGCGCTGACGCTGGCGCAGCGCACCGGCGCCAGCGGACCGTCGATGGCGCGGATCAGGTCGCCGACCATGATCTGGTCGGCCGGGCGCGC
Organism: Lysobacter sp. CA199; assembly: GCF_052078715.1. NCBI lineage: Bacteria > Pseudomonadati > Pseudomonadota > Gammaproteobacteria > Lysobacterales > Lysobacteraceae > Lysobacter > Lysobacter sp. CA199. Next base: position 380,541 of record NZ_JBQJIL010000004.1, read on the forward strand.
CAGCGAGTGACCGCCCTTCTGGCCGCGGCGACTGTCGATGAAACCGGCCTCGCGCAGGTCGACCAGGATCGATTCGAGAAACTTGCCGGGCGCGCCGCTGTGCTCGGCGATCGCGCGCGCCTGCAGCCGGCCGTGACGGGGCGCGTAGGCCGAGTCGGCCGGCAGTCGGCCGCCTTCGGCGCGCGCGAGCGCGCACATCGCGCGCAGGGCGTACTTGGCCTTCATCGTCAGCATTTCCCAGTCACCATGTAGGAAATGTGGCCGCGGACGGGGGCCGAGGGGAAAAGGTAATGCTTTATCTGCTTATGACGAGGGGGTATGTGGGGACATGGCGGCCCTCATCCGCCCCCCGCCTTCGCGGGGGCAGGCTCTCCGGGCACCTTCTCCCGTAAACGGGAGAAGGGAAGGGCTCTAGCCTCTCTCCCACGTAGACGAGAGATAGAAAATGGCTTTAGCCCCTCTCCCGTTTACGGGAGAGGGGTTGGGGTGAGGGCCGCACGCGTTGTCGCATCCCCGCGCCACCCCGTTACGATGTCCGCCAATGCGTTCGCTCAAATCCCTCCCGCCGCTGGCCCGCACCTGTCTGTGCGTGCTCGCCGCCCTCGCCGCCGTGTGCTGGTTCGCCCCGTTGTTCGGCCGTTACGGCCCGGTGCTGCCGGATTGGGAATCGCTGTCGGCCGCGCCCGGCGCCGCCGGGCATTGGTTCGGCACCGACGCCATCGGCCGCGACGTGTTCGCGCGGACCCTCGCCGGTGGGCGTCTGTCGCTGGGCATCGGCTTGCTGGCCAGCGTGGTCGCACTGGTGATCGGCCTGAGCTATGGCGCGATCGCCGGTCTGGCCGGCGGCGCGGTGGAGCGATTGATGTTGCGCGTGCTCGATGTGTTCTCGGCGCTGCCGTTCCTGTTGGTGGTGATCTTGCTGCTGACCTTGTTCGAGCGCTCTCTTTGGCTGCTGCTGGCGGCGATCGGCGGTTATGTCTGGATCGATCTGGCCCGGGTCATGCGCGCGGAGGCGGCGCGTTTGCGCGAGGCGCCGTTCGTGCTGGCCGCGCAAGCGGCGGGCGCCAGTTTCGGCCAGCGCCTGCGCTGGCACGTATTGCCGAACCTGATGCCGCTGGCGTTCGTGTATTTGGGCCTGATCCTGCCGCAGGCGATTCTGGTCGAGAGTTTTCTCGGCTTTCTGGGCCTGTCGATCGACGAGCCGTCATCCAGTTGGGGCGGCCTGCTCGCCGAAGGCGTGCAGGAGCTCGACAGCGCGCCGTGGACGCTGTTGTTTCCGGCCGGTTTCCTGGTCGCGACCCTGGCCGCGTTCCAGTTTCTCGGCGACGGCCTGCGCGATTGGCTCGACGTGCACGGCGACACCCGCGCCGACGTCGCGCCCGCCAAGGTCGCCAGCGCATGAGCGCGTGGCTGCGACTGCAGGACTTGTGCGTGCAAACGCATTCGCGCGCCGCGCCGCCGCGGCGTTTGCTCGGCCCGATCGATCTGGAACTGCAGGCCGGGCAGTGCCTGGGCGTGGTCGGCGAAAGCGGCAGCGGCAAGAGCCTGACCGCGCTGTCGCTGCTGGGCCTGCTACCGCCGCAATTGCACGCGCACGGCCGCTTGGACGTCGATGGCGCGCCGGTCGAACTGGCCGGCGCCGCGCACGCACGCTTGCGCGGCCGCGGCCTGGCCTGGGTGCCGCAGGATCCGCTGGCCTCGCTGCATCCGCTGCGCCGGGTCGGCGCGCAACTGACCGAAACCCTGCGCGCGGTGCGCGGGCTGGGCGCCGCCGCCGCGCAGAACCAGGCGCAGGCCTTGCTCGAGCGCGTGCAATTGCCCGATCCGGCCTCGGCCTTGCGCCGCTATCCGCATCAGTTTTCCGGCGGCCAGCGTCAACGCATCGCCATCGCCCTGGCGCTGGCGACGCAGCCGCGCGCGCTGATCGCCGATGAGCCGACCTCGGCCCTGGATGCGCGCATCGCCCGCGACATTCTCGATCTGCTCGATCGCCTGCGCCGCGAAGACGGCCTGTCGTTGTTGTTGATCAGCCACGATCTGCCCCTGGTCGGCGCCTACGCGCAGCAGTTGCTGGTGCTCAAGCGCGGCGAAGCGATCGAGCGCGGGCTCACGGCTGCGGTGTTCGCCGCACCAGCGCAGGCCTACACCCGCGAGCTGCTCGCCGCCGACCGCATCGCGGCCTTGCCCGAACCCTCAGCCGCGCCGAACGCAGCGCCGGCCTTGCTCAGCGGCGAAGGCCTGCGCATGCGTTATCCGCGCGCGCCGCAGCCGGCGCTGGACGGCGTGGACATTCAATTGCATCGCGGCGAAGGCCTGGCCCTGGTCGGCGAAAGCGGCAGCGGCAAGAGCACGCTGGGCCGCGCGTTGCTGCGGCTGTTGCGCGGCGCGCAGGGGCGGGTGTGCCTGGACGGTGTGGATTTGGCGTCGTTGGACCCGGCCGCGTTACGCAGGCTGCGCGCGCGTATCGGCGTGGTGTTCCAGGATCCTTACGCGTCGCTCGATCCGCGCATGCGCATCGCCGAGGTCGTCGCCGAGCCGCTGCGCATCCACGGCGAGCGCGATGCCGCGTCGCGTCGCGCGCGCGCCGGCGAACTGTTGCGTTCGGTCGGCCTGGAGACGGACATGCTCGATCGCTATCCGCATCAGTTCTCCGGCGGACAACGTCAGCGCATCGCGATCGCGCGCGCGCTGTCGACGCAGCCGCAGCTGTTGGTGTGCGATGAGGCGGTGTCGGCGCTCGATGCGCATCACCGTGCGGCGATTCTGGCCTTGCTGGTCCAGCTCAAGCGCGAACGCGGCCTGGCCCTGCTGTTCGTCACTCACGATCTGGCCGCGGCGGCGGCGGTGGCCGAGCGCATCGCCGTGCTGGAGGCGGGCCGCATCGTCGAGACTGGAGCCACCGCGCAGGTGTTGCGGGCGCCGCAGCACCCGCACACGCGGGCGCTGCTCGCCGCGCGCCCCTCGGCGTAAGCCGATGCCGGCAGGCGCGCCGCGCCGAGGATCAGATTAAGCCGCCGCCGATGCTCAGGCGGATGATGCCGACCACGATCACGATGCCGTTGAGAATCAGCCCGGTCTTGGCCCGGCCGCTGTGTTCGGAACGGGTGAACAACAGACCGATGGCGGCGATGATCGCGCCGACCGCGGCGAAGGGAATCAGGAACCAGTTACCCCAACCCAGCAGGGGAATCAGGGCGAGGATCATCCAAACCAGTGCGAAGATGCCCCAGAGCAGGCTGATCATTCCCATCGTTTTGCACTCCATTGGCGGCCGGATCGGCCAGCTTGTCGAAACTAGTGCCTTCCCCGTGAATTTCAAGTGCCGGTCGTCGCTGCGACTTCGAACGGCCGGATCGTGGCGCGAAGTCGCTATTGCGTTTGCAAGGCACCGCGAAGTTTTTGTGGGAGGGAGCTTTAGCCCCGACGCCTTTCGATCCGGTCGATGCACAGTTCGGCAGCGCCTGAGCGAAAGGCGTCGGGGCTAAAGCTCCCTCCCACAAAAGCGTCCGTTGCAACAGCTTTTCCGAATCCCGAATCCCGAATCCACGCCTACCCATGCACGCCGTCGATCTCCACCCGCAGCTCATGCCGGCAGATCGCCGCATGCAGCAGGATGCGCGGCACGCGGTCGCCGTAGCGGCGATCGAGTTCGGCGGCGACGGTGGCGATCTCTTCGACATCGCGCACGTAGACCTTCAGGCACGACCCCGGGCCGAAGGTATTCGACAAGCTCGGGCGATGCTGGCGCGCCGCGCCGATCAGGCTGTCGAAGTTGGCCAAGGTTTCTTCGAGCTGCGCGCTCACCGACTCAGCATGCTTGGATTCGTGTCCGACCACCGCCGCGGTGCCCGACAGCAGCAACGGCATCGCCGCCGGTTGCGGCGGCAGCATCGCGCGGGCGAAGCTCGGTGGCTGCGGACCGTATTGGCGCGGGTAGCGGTAGGCGCTGACTTGGCGCGGATTCTCCAACGGCGTGCCCGGCGTGCGCGAAGCCAGCCAGTACACCTGCAGGCGGCGCGCGCCGTCGACGCGGCCGATCGCGGTCGCCGCCGGCAAGCGCGCGATCGGGAAATCGCCCAGTCCCGCGGCGCGGCCGACGCAGAACACGCGATAGCGTTCTTCGTCGCCGTGGCCCAGGGTGATGCCGTCCAGATAATTCCAAATGCGCAGCAACTGCGGATAGCCGCGTTGGGCGGTGAACGCGATCAGCTTGCGGTACAGATACTCGGCCGCGCGCGCGATCTCGCCGTTGGTGGCCTCGCCCGGCAGCGGATCGGGCTCGTCGAATTCGATCACGCCGAATTGCAGCGCGCCGTCTTCGGACCAAGCCAGATCGCCGTCGCGGCCGCACACGACCGGGCCGTTGGCGCGCCAGCGCTCCAGCCGGCGATCGCCGAACGGTTCCAGGGCCACGCGCAGATAGCGCGGGTCGTCGTGGTGCGGCGCGTTCTCGCCGAAGCCGAACACCGCCAGGGTGTCGTCGTGCGCCAGCAGTTGTTCGGCGGTGGCCTCGAGGTAGTCAACCTGCAGTCGCGCGCCGGTCATCATCGCGGGCGCGGCGCTCACGGGTTGCCCTGCTGCAGCGTGTCGCCGCGGAAATCCACATCGACCTGGCGTTTGCGCCGCAACCAGCCGCGCAAGGCCTGCGGCGCCATGCGCACGGCGGTCAAGGCATAGACCAGGCGGAAGAAGCGCAGGCGGCGCAGCACGGCTTTGTTGTCGAACACGTCGCCGGCGAGCATCGAGATCACCGCCTGTTCGACCTGCCAGTGGTTGCGCGGCGCATTGAACAGCTCGCGCATGACCGGCGTGGTGAAGCGGTAGATGAACCACTGGAAATGCTTGAGCCCGCGCTTGAGCCGCACCGTCATCTCGCGTTGCAGCGCGGCTTCGCGCGCCGGCTCGCGCAAGGCGCCGTCGACCACCGAGGCGGCCTGTTCGCCGCTGTTCATGCCCAGGTAAACCCCGGACGAGAACACAGGATCGACGAAAGCATAAGCGTCGCCGACCATCACCCAGCCCGGTCCGGTCATGCGCGTGCAGGTGTAGGAATAGTTGCCGGTCACGTGCACGTCGCCGCAGCGCTGCGCGCCTTGCATGCGCCGCGATACCGAGGGTTCGGACTCCAGGGTCTGCATCAAGAACGCTTCGGTCTCGCCGCGACGCTGCTTGAGGTATTCGGGAAAGCACACCGCGCCCACGCTCATCACATCGCGCTGCAACGGGATCAGCCACATCCAGCCGTGGGCGAAACGCTGCACGGTGATGTTGCCGGCGTCTTCGCCCTCGCGGCGCTGCACGCCGGTGAAGTGGCTGAAGATCGCCGCCGATTGGTGCAGCGGATTTTTCTGCTTGAGTTTGAGCTGGCTGCCCAGGAAGGTGTCGCGGCCGCTGCCGTCGATCAGATAGCGCATCCGGATGCGCAACTCGCCGCCGTCGTGACCGCGCGCGATCGCCGCAACCGGCCGGCCTTGTCCGTCGAACTCGACTTTCTCGACCTTGACCTGTTCGCGCGCGTCCACGCCGTTGGCCTGGCTGTGGCGGAACAGCAACTGGTCGAACTCCTCGCGCTTGACCTGGAAGGCATAGCCGAAGCGCGGGTTGAGCGCGCGTTCGAAGCGGAAGGTGTTGTAGCGCTCTACGTCGATCGGAAACTCGGCGCCGGGCTTGTGGATGCCGATCGCGCGGACCTGTTCGAGCACGCCCAACCGTTCCAGGATCGCCAGATTCATCGGCAGCAGCGATTCGCCGATGTGGAAGCGCGGATGGCTGCCTTTCTCCAGCAACAGCACCTTCCAGCCCTGACGCGCGAGCAGGGTCGCCGCGGTGGTGCCGGCCGGGCCGCCGCCGATGACCAGGACGTCGGCGTCCAAATGGGTGATGGGAGCAGGCGTGACGGACGTCGGGGAATCGGACGAAGGCGCGGCGGCCATGGCGGCCGTCCCGAGCGCGGAAGCGGGTGAGTTCATGCGCAAATGATAGCCTGCGGCCCCGCCGGACAGTGCGCCGGCCGCGGCGCTTCGCGGGGCCGGCCTGGGACTGGCTGAATCGTTCAACTCATTGAAATTAATGGTGATTGATGGCCGGAGGTGGGGTCGGGCGGGGGCTGGGCAACTGCGACTTGTTGCACGATCTGTCGCGATGAAGGATCGTTGCGCCCCTCGCTCATGCCGCAACCGGATCACACGATGTCTGAACAAAGCCCTGCCGAACGCGAACTGGCGCAGCTGCTGGTCGAGAGCCTGAACCTGGAAGACGTGGCGCCGGAGCAGATCGAGCCGGAGGCGGCGCTGTTCAACGACGGGCTGGGCCTGGATTCGATCGACGCGCTGGAACTGGCGCTGGCGATCACCAAGCGCTACGGCTTCCAACTGCGTTCGGACAGCGACGAGAATCGCCGCATCTTCGCCTCGCTGCGCGCGTTGTCCGCGCACATCCAGCAGCAGCGCGCCGCCTGACCCGCAGCGTCGGCGGCGATATCGCATTCGCCGCGGCCCCATCCCCAACCAATCCCCGCCCGCTCCCGCCGGACCGTCTTCCGTGACCGATCTTTCGTCCAGCGCCAGCGGACCGGCGCGCGTGCTGCTCGCCATCGCCTATCCGTTGCTGGCGCATTGGGCCAGCCACGACGGCAGCGGCGTGTTGGCGGCCTTGGCCTTGGCCGATCTGGTGGTGTTCGTCACCGTCGACGGATTGCTCGCGCCGCGACTGCTGGCGTGGATGGCGACCCTGGTCCTGCTCGGCGCGCTCGCGCTGTCGGCCGCCACGCCGTACGCGCAAATGCTGTTGTTGACCCCGCCGGTGCTGTTCAACGGCTGGTTGGCGTGGTGGTTCGCACGCAGCCTGCGTGCGCCGCGGCAGGCGCTGATCACCCGCATCGTCGCCGCCCTGCACGGTTGCGCGCCGGAACAATTGACCCCGGAGCTGTACCGCTACACCCGCCGCCTGACCGCGTTGTGGGCCTGCGTGCTGGCGCTGTTGGCGCTGGTCAACGGGGTGCTGGCGACGATCGCGGTGCCCGACGGCCTGCTGGCCCGGCTCGGCCACCTGCCGGCGATCGCGATCAGCCGCGAGCAGTGGTCCTGGTTCGCCAACATCATCAATTACGGCGTGGTCGGCGGCATGTTCGCGGTCGAGTACCTGGTGCGGCGACGCTTGTTCAAGCAGCGGCCGGAGACCGGGTTCTTCGATTTCCTGCGCAAAATGGCCCAATTGGGGCCGAAATTCTGGAAAGAACTGTTTTCCTGAGGTTTCCGTTCTCCCGCTCGCGGGAGAAGGCGCCCGGAGAGCCTGCCCTGGTGAAGGCGTGGGGCGGATGAGGGCGCGCCTGGGCCGTTTACCCTCGCCCCAACCCCTCTCCCGCACGCGGGAAAGGGGCTTTGCATGGGCAAACTTGGAATCTGCATGAAAACTGCGGGTTTACGTCACGTTTCCTGGTGGCCTGCTTTATCCTTCGACGTCACCTTCCGCGCCGCCTGATTACCGCACCATGCAGTTCGTTATCGCCGCCGACCATCCCTGCCTTCCGGGTCACTTCCCGGGCCGGGCGCTGGTGCCCGGGGTGCTGCTGCTGGAACGGGCGATCGAAGCGGTGCAAGCCGCGCACGGCCCCTTGGCCGGCGTGCGGCTGCCGCAGTTGAAGTTTTTGCGGCCGTTGTTGCCTGAGCAAAACGCCGAAGTCGAACTCGAAACCCTGGGCGCGACGCGCTGGCGGTTCCGAGTGCTGCATTCGGGCGAAATTTTGGCCAGCGGCGAGATCGTCGCCGATGCGCCCGCCATCGTTTCGCCTTCCGCTCCTTCGCCTGCCACGGACGCGCACGCATGAACGCCTCGCATTGGAAGCAACGCCCGGAAGGCGGCAGCCGTTTCGCCTTCCATTTGATCCGCTTCATCGCCAGCAACGGCGGACGCGCGATCGCGCGGCTGACGCTGTACCCGATCGTCGCGTACTTCCTGATCGTGCGCGGCCCCGAGCGGCGCGCCTCGCGCGCCTATCTGGCGCGGGCGCTCGATCGCGCGCCGGGCTTGTTGGACGTCGCGCGCCACATCCACACCTTCGCCGCGACCATTCTCGACCGCGTCTACATGCTGCGCAGCGGCATGGACCGGTTCGAGGTGAACGTCAGCGGGCTGGAGCCGCTGGACCGGCAGATCGAGCGCGGCCAGGGCATGCTGTTGTTCGGTTCGCACCTGGGCAGTTTCGAGGCTTTGCGAGTGCTCGCGCGGCAGCGGCCGGAGGCCAAGGTGCGGGTGGTGCTCGATCGCGCGCACAACCCGCAGCTGACCCAGTTGCTCGATGCCTTGGACCCGCAGATCGCGCGCAACGTCATCGATGCCGGCCAGGACGGTCCGTCGATCGTGCTGGCGATCAAGCAGGCCACCGACGAGGGCGCGATCGTCGCGCTGCTGGTCGATCGCGCCGCGCCGGGCGAGGCGTCGACGACGGCCTGCTTCCTCGGTGCCGGCGCGCCGTTTCCGACCGCGCCATGGCTGATCGCAGCCGCGTTGAAGTTGCCGGTGGTGCTGGCCTTCGGCCTGTATCGTGGCGGTTCGCGTTACGACCTGGTGTTCGAACCGTTCAGCGACGGTGTGGCGATCGAACGGCATAACCGCCCGGCGATACTCGCCGCGCTGGTCCAGCGCTATGCCGAACGCTTGCAGCACCATGCTCGCAACGCGCCGTACAACTGGTTCAACTTCTACGATTTCTGGCCTGCCGATGACGCTCAACAAGTCTTGCCTGACGCTGGCGCTGATGTTCGCCGCCGGGTCGCCGCACGCCGCTCCGGTTACTGACACGGTCGCGCAGGCGGCGTCGGCCGCCGATGCGGCACAAGCGGCCGATCCGGCCTGGATCCTGCCGCGTCTGGCCCAGCCGATTCCGGCGCGCAGCGATTTCGTCGAAGTGCGCGGTTCGCCCTTGTTGAAGGCGCCGCTGCGCGTGGCCGGCGAGTACCGCCGTCCCGACGCGACCACGCTGGTGCGCGAGGTGCGCGAGCCCTACGCGGAAACCACCACCATCCGCACCGGCGCCAAACCGGGGCAGGGCGAGGTGGCCATCGTCCGCGCCGGCAAGCCGGCGAAGAAATTCTCGCTGTCGCGCGCGCCGGAACTGGTCGCATTGCAGGCGAGTTTCGGCGCGCTGCTCGGCGGCGATCGCGCCGCGCTGGAGCAGCACTACCGCCTGACCGCCGAAGGCACGCGCCGGCAATGGACCATCACCCTGACGCCGAAGGATGCACGGGTAGCCGCGCGGATTCGCGAGATCGTCCTGCTCGGCCGCGATGATGAACTGCGTTGCATCGAAACCCGGCCGGCGCGCGGTAACGAACAACAGCGCACCTTGCTCGGCGGTGCCGCGCGCGCCGCGGCCGGCGTCGCCGACGCCAGTCAGTTGGCCGCGCTGTGCCGCGGCCACGGCGCCGCGCGTTGATGACGCCCGCGCGCAGGATCGGCCTGGCCCTGCTGTGGCTGGCCGCGCTCGCGCTCGCCGGCTGGGCGATCGGCGCGAACCTCAAACTCAGCGGCGATCTGCGCCGCTTCATGCCCAGCGCGCAGACGCCGGCGCAGAAGCTGCTGATCGACGAACTGGGCGAAGGACCCGGCTCGCGCCTGCTGCTGCTCGCCATCGGCGGCGACGATCCGGCCGTGCTGGCCGCGCAATCGCAGGGGCTGCGCGAGCGATTGGCCCGGCAGCCGCAAATCAAGCTGGTCGCCAACGGCGCCGGACTCGGCCTGGATGCGGTGCCCGAACGGCTGCGTCCGTATCGTTACCTGTTGTCGCCGACCTTGGACGAGCAGGCGCTCGACGGCGCGTACCTGCGCGAACAACTCGATACCCGCGTGCAGGATCTGGGTTCGCCCGCGGGCGAGTTGATCGAACCCTTGCTGCCCGCCGATCCCACCCTGGAAATGCTGCGCCTGGCCGAAGCCTGGCAACCGGCGCAGGCGCCGCAGACGCTCGACGGCGTGTGGTTCGACCGCGCGGGAAAACAGGCCTTGCTGGCGGTGGAAACGCGCGCGGCCGGTTTCGATCCGACCGGACAACAGGCTGCGATCGCCGCGATCGACGCCGCGTTCGCGCAGGTGCGCGGCGCCAGCAAGGCCGAACTCACCGTCAGCGGGCCGGGCGCCTTCTCGGTCGAGATCGGCGGACGCACCCAGCGCGAGGCCAGCCTGATCGGCACCATCGACAGCCTGGTGTTCATCGCGCTGCTGTGGCTGGCGTATCGCAGTTGGAAAGCGCCGCTGATCGGCGGCCTGCCGCTGGCGACCGCGGGGCTGGCCGGGCTGGGCGCGGTCGCTGGCGTATTCGAAGGCGTGCATGGCATCACCGTCGCGTTCGGCTTCACCCTGATCGGCGTGGTCCAGGACTATCCGATCCATTTGTTCAGCCATCAGCGCCCCGGCCTGTCGCCGTGGGCGAGCGCGCGCAGTTTGTGGCCGACGCTCGGCACCGGCGTGGCGTCGACCTGCATCGCTTATCTGACCTTCTTCGTGTCCGGCGTCGACGGCTTGCAGCAGTTGGCGGTGTTCACCATCGTCGGCCTGGCCACCGCGGCGCTGACCACGCGTTTCATGCTGCCGGCGCTGATCGATCCGGCGCCGCGCGACGTCGCCCGATCGCAGCGCCTGGCGCGGGTGTGGAACGCGCTGGCGCGCTGGCCGCGGCTGGGCGTGGCCAGCGTGTCGTTGATCGCGGCGCTGGCGTTGGCGGTGATTCTGTTCGTGCCCGGCGCGTTCTGGCAGAACGATCTGGCCAAGCTGACCCCGGTGCCCGAGGCGGCGATGGCGCGCGACATGCAATTGCGCGACGAACTCGGCGCGCCGGACGTGCGTTACGTCATCGCTATCGAAGGCCGCGCCGCCAATGGCGACGCCACCGAGGCGGCCTTGCAGGCCTCCGAGGCCTTGCTGCCGGAACTGTCGATGCTGCGTCAGCGCGGCGCGATCGCCGGTTACGATCTGGCCGCGCGCTATCTGCCCAGCGCCCGGACTCAGCGCGAACGTCAGCGGCGCCTGCCCGAACCGGCGCCGTTGCGCGCCGCGCTCGATGCCGCGGTCGCCGCCAGCCCGTTCCGCGGCGACGCCTTCGCCGACTTTCTGCGCGACGTCGAACGCGCGCGCCATGCGCCGCCGCTGAGCGTGCGCGATCTGGCCGGCACGCCGTTGGCGGTCAGCGTCGAGGGCCTGCTGCTGCAACGCGGCGATCACACCACCGCGTTGGTGTCGCTGACCGGCCTGCGCGATCCGGAAGTGGTCGCCGACGTGGTGGGCAAGCACGGCGCGCAGTTGCTCGATCTCAAGCAGGCCTCCGAGTCCCTGGTCGCCGAGTACCGCGGCCGGGTGCTGATGGCGCTGGCGCTGGCCGGCGTGCTGCTGGCCGCGGCGGTGTGGATCGCGCTGCGATCGCCGCGGCGGGTGCTGCGGGTGCTCGCGCCGATGGCGCTGACCACGCTGCTGATCCTCGCGGTGCTGCGCGGATTGGGCGTGGAGTTGAATCTGTTCCATCTGGTGTCGTTGATTCTGGCGGCCGGCCTGGGCCTGGATTACGCCTTGTTCTTCGATCACGCCGGCGACGACCGCGCCGAACAACTGCGCACGCTGCATGCGGTGATCGTCTGCAGCCTGACCACGCTGATGGTGTTCGCGCTGTTGGCGCTGTCCTCGATCCCGGTGCTGCGCGCGATCGGTGCCACGGTCGCGCTCGGGGTGATGTTCAACTTCGTGCTGGCCCTGCTGATCGTGCGTGAGCCTGCGGCGATGTTGCCGGCACAGGACGACGATGCGGACGCGTGAGGACATCGCCGCGCTGATTCCGCATCAGGGCCTGATGTGCCTGTGGGAAGAGGTCGTGGAATGGGACGAGGAGCGCATCGCTCTGCGCAGCCACGGCCATCGCGATCCGCGGCATCCGCTGCGCAGCGGCGGGCGCCTGCATGCGGTGCACCTGTGCGAATACGGCGCGCAGACCATGGCGGTGCACGGCGGTTTGGTGGCGTCCAAACAAGGTGCCGTGGCCAAGCCCGGCGTGCTGGTGGCGCTGCGCGGAGTGCAACTGCATCTGGCGCACATCGACGATCTGCCCGGCGCGCTGGAAGGCATCGGCCGCAAGCTCATCGACACTGGCGAAAGCTGGCAGTACGAGTTCGAGATCCGTCACGCCGGCGCGTTGATCGCGCACGGGCGGGCGGCGGTGATGGCGCGGACCGACTGATCCGGCGTAGCCGTTTCGATCGCGCGTGGTTGTGTGGTTGGGGCTTTGGCGCGGACGCTTGGTTGCGCAAACAGAGCGCCGCTTGATCTGCCGGCGGCCCACGCCGCCCACTGCGCGAAAAGCGTCGGGGCGCAAGCCCCTCCCAAAAAAGCGCTCGCCGATACGAAAAGCGCCTGCCGATACGGGAGCCGGGGATTTCACATCCTCTGCGCTGCAGCGTTCCTGTCGACGAACGCGCTCGCGCCGTGCGCGCCGAAGGAAGGCCGTCCATGTCCATGCAATTCAAGTTCGAAGATTACGGCCCGCATCGCGAGGACGGTCGCTTCGGCCACCATTTCAGCCTGCGCATCGTGGTCGGCGAGCGCCGCGGCGCTCGCCTGGCGTGGTTCGAGCGCTGCGACCGGCCGTACGACCCGGACATGCCGATGGATACCTGGGTCGACATGCACCAGCTCATCGGCGCGCGTTCGCCGCTGTACGCGCAGTGGTTGGAAACCACGGTGGACAGCGGCCGGGTCGAGATCGATTTCGATCACGCGCCGACCATGCGCGAGGAACCCTATGCCCAGCGCAACCTGGAATGGTGCGTGGTGGTGGTCGATGGCGATGAAGACCAGGCCGAGGACGACCCGCGCGAATGGGCGATGTGGCGCGGCATGCAGCATCTGGTCTGCGACGGCGAAGGCCGGGCGATCGAGCAAACGCTGCGTCCGATCGCCTCGCTGCACGGAAGCAGCGCCCAGCCGCCGTCGCCGGACGAATTCCCGCACTACTGAGGCGAACCCCGCGCGAGCCGCGCCCAGGCCCCGAACGAGGCATCGATCTCGCGGGTGGGCGGTCCCCGTTCCGCGCGGCGCGATGCGGCGCCGTGGCGGGGCGGGGGCTGGCGATCGGCGGCTGGCGATCAGCCCGGTGCCGCCGCGGGCTTCGGCGGCCGTGCTTCTACAATGGGGCTTTGAGCATCGGGCTCCGGCCCAGGAATCCCCGCATGTCCGAACCTTCCACTCCTTCGCGCCGCGCCTTGGTCACCGGCGGCAGCGGCGATCTGGGCCGCGCCATCTGCCTGCGCCTGGCGGTCCAGGGTTGGCGCGTGATCGTGCATGCCAACAGCGGCATCGATCGCGCCGAGGCGGTGGTCGCGCAGATCCGCGAGCGCGGTGGTCAGGCCGAAGCGATCGCCTTCGACGTCGCCGATGGCGATGCCGTCGCGCGCGCGATCGAGGCCTTGCTGCAAGGCGGCCCGATCCAGGGCGTGATCAACAACGCCGGCATCCACGACGATGCGCCGATGGCGGGCATGAGCGACGCGCAATGGAAGCGCGTAATCGACGTGTCGCTGCATGGGTTCTTCCATGTTACCCAGCCGCTGCTGCTGCCGATGGCGCGTACCCGTTGGGGACGCATCGTCAGCGTGTCCTCGGTCGCCGCGGTGTTGGGCAATCGCGGCCAAGCCAATTACGCCGCCGCCAAGGCCGCCTTGCACGGCGCGTCCAAATCGCTGGCCCGCGAAATGGCCAGCCGCGGCATCACCGTCAACGTGGTCGCGCCCGGCGTGATCGAAGGCGGCATGGCCGCCGAGGCGTTCCCGCCCGAGACGATCAAGCAGATGGTCCCGGCCGCGCGCGCCGGCCGCGCCGACGAGGTCGCCGCGCTGATCGCTTTTCTGTGTTCGGACGATGCCGGTTACATCAACGGGCAGGTGATCGGGATCAACGGCGGGATGGGCTGAGGCCTGCGTTCGTCGCGCATGCGCCGTGCACGGCGGACACCCGACCGGCATACTGAGCGGGCCCGACCGGGCCGATGGGGATCGGCGGCGGGCACGAGCTGAATCACGGATGCGTGCGGCGGTCGCCGCGCGCCAATCTTGGTATCGACAAGGAACGCATATGCGATCGGTAAGGTCATGGGGTTTGGCGATGTGCCTGGCGTGGGTGGCGAGCGCGCCGACGGCGGTTTGGGCGAAAGGCGAATTGGTCAAGTACGTCGAGGCGCGCAATGAGGTCAATCCGCCGCCGTCGCTGCCGTTGAAGAGTTTCGACCGTTTCGAAATCGTCCCCTTGAGCATGGACGCGCCGTATGCCGGACAGAAGAGCAACGAACTCGCACGCGAGCGGTTGCAGGCGAATCTGGACCTGCGCGTGCCGCCGATCCTGAACGCCTGGAACGAATTGCCGACGACGGGCGCCGCTCCGCGAACGCTCAAGATCGAGCCGCAGGTCCGGCATATCCGCTACATCAGCGGCGGCAAGCGTTTCTTCGGCGGCGTACTCGCCGGCGGCTCGGCGATTCTGGTCACGGTTAAGATGAGCGATGCCGCCAGCGGCGAAGTCGTCGCCGAACCGGAGTTCTATCAACACGCCAACGCCTGGGGCGCGGCGTATTCGTTCGGCGGCACCGATAAGGCGATGAACGTCCGCATCAGCGAAATGGTCGCGGCCTATCTGACGCAGAACCGCGATGAGGCGGTCGGCGGGCCCACCGGCAAGAACGAAGAAAAGCGCGAAGGCGAAACCCGCGGCTCCTGAGTCCGCGCCGCGCGCCGTCGCCTTCGATGCCGCCGCGGCGGAGAGCGCCAAGCCACGAGACGACCGGGCCCGGCCCGAACCGCAGGGTCCGGTTCAGGCCGAGTTCTTATTTTCCGCGGACTCGGTCGGGCGCCCCGGACCACCGGTATCGAAGCGGCGTTCGGACGGCCCCTGCTTCACCCCACGCTGGGCGGGGCCGGCGTAGCATGGCCGTCTGACCGTCATCGGAATCGCCGTCATGCGCAGACTCATGTTGCTCGCCCTGCTGACATCGTTGCTAGCCGGCTGCGCCAGTTCGCATGTGTTGACCGGCACGCCGCGGCCGCCGGTGCCGGTGGAGCAGGTGCGGGTGTATTTCGCGCCGCCGCCGAGCCGCTACGAGGAGATCGCCCTGTTGGAAAGCAACAGCGGCGCGTTCACTTACGGCGAGCAGAACAAGACCGATTCGGTGCTCACCAAGCTGCGCACCGAGGCCGCCAAGCTCGGCGCCAACGGCGTGTTGTTCCAGGGCACCCAGGACGGCGCGGGCGGGACCGGCGTCAGCGTCGGCGCGGGCGGCGGCAGCTATGGCGGCGGCCGTCATTTCAGCGGCGGCGGGGTCGGGATCAGCATCAGCCCGCGGCAGAAGTTCGCGCGCGGCGTGGCGATCTACGTGCTCAACCCGCCGCCGATGAGCGATCCGGGTCCGCAGGGGCCGGTGAATCCGAATCCCAATCAGAATCCGCCGCCGCGCGAGTAGGCGCAGTGGCTGTTGCCCCCTTTAGAAAGGGGGCGGCGCTCGCGTAGCGGGCGCGGGGGATTTGAGCTTTTGCTGTTGTTTGGGGTGGAGCAAAAGCAAAGGCAAATCCCCCTAGCCCCCCTTTTTCAAAGGGGGGAACTCGAACGGGGGAACTCATGCGCTCAGCGCAAGGTCGTCTGCGCTTTGTGCACGCCTTCGCCGCCGAATTCGCCGCTGGGATCGTCGATCAATGGCGGGTTGGCGCGGATGCTGCGATAGATCGCGGGAACGCCGCCGCGGCGCAGGCACTGCAGCACGATGTGCGAGGTGATCCGGCTGAAATCGCGCAGCGGTTTGAAGTGGCTGGCACGGAACTGCTGCTGCGCCTCCTCGTTGTTGTAACGCGATTCGATCGGCACCGACACGCAACGGGTGCCCAGTTGCTGCGCGGCCGACATCAGGATCTGCGCTTCGAACACGAAATCCTCGCCGGGTACCTCGCGCAGCGCGAGCACCTCGGCCGGGTACAGACGTTGGCCGCTCTGGCTGTCGGCGATCTGGTAACCGGTGCCCCAGGCCACGCCCCAATCGCCGAAATCGTTCGCCAGCCGGCGATAGGTCGGCTGTGCGGCGCGCTTTCGCAGCCGCGCGCCGATCACGATATGGCCTGGATGACGGTTGGCGCTGTCGATCAATCGCGGGATGTCTTCGGCCGCGTGCTGGCCGTCGCCGTCCATGGTCACCACCGCCGCCGCGCCGCGCCGCTGGGCTTCGGCGAAGCCGTCGCGCAGGCTGGCGCCCTTGCCCTGGCGTTGCCGATGGCGCAGCACGGTGGCCGGCAAGTCGGCGATGCGATCGAAGGTGCCGTCGTCGGAACCGTCGTCGATCACGATCACCTGCGCGCATTGGGCCAGCGCGCCTTCGACCACTTCGCGGATGCGCAGCGCTTCGTTGAGCGCGGGAATCACCACCGCGACGTTGTGGCGGTCCAGGCGGACGCGCGCGGCCGTCGGTTGCGCCCAGGCCGGCGCGGTCGTGTCGCGTCCTGGCGACGAAGTGTCAGTCATGGCTCAGTTCCATCCACAGGCTGCGGCCGGCGCCCGCCGGCAACGCGACGCGATCATGGCGCGCGGCCAGGGCTTCGAACAAGGGGAGCATCGGCGCGCTGGCGTTGTCGGCATCGTGTCGCGCCAGCCGGCCGGGCGCGGCGTCCGCGGCCGGTCCGGCGAGCCAGGCGCGCAGGACCGGAACGCCGGCGCGGGCGCGCGACAGCACCAGCGCGCCGCCGAGCAGGCCGCGGCTGTGCGAGACCTGCGCCAGCGGGCCCTGGCTGCCGCCGTCGTAACCGACCAGCAGCACCGCATCCTCGCCGGTGGCGATCTGGCTCAGGGCCTCGATCAGGCCCTGGGCGAAGCTGGCCTGCAGCGCGCTCAGCGCGGTGGCCGGGCGCATCGCGCCGGCGCCGATGGTCCAGTAGCCGGCGGCGGCGTTGTGCACCGAATTGTGGAAACGGGTCGGCGAGATCGTGCGCGGCTCGCTGGCCAGCGTGGCGCACATGTAATCGGTGATCTGCATGTCGCCGTGACTGGAGGCGAACACCGAGGACAGGCTGGCCGGATCGCGGCCGGCGGCCTGGCACGCGGCCAGGGCGACTTCCAGCGCGACCGCGACGGTTTCCGGCGCGCGCCGGCGCTCGTTGGCGGCCAGCAATTGCGGCGAAGGACGCGCCGGCGCATCGGCGACGATTTCGCCCTGGCCCAGCGCATAAGCGCGTGCGGCGTTCCAATCGGGCAGGCCGCGGCTCCAGTACCCGATGCCCTCGATGCAGGCGCTCAATGCCACGGCCGGGCGCGGAATCGACTCGCTCATGCGCGCGCGAACACCAGCGAACAATTGTTGCCGCCGAAGCCGAAGGAATTGTTCATCGCATACCGGATGGATTGGCGGGCGTTGTCGAAACGGATCTGCGGCCCATTGCCGGGATCGGGATCGACACTGTTGAGGATGCCGGGCAACTCGCCGCGTTCCAGCGCGAGCAGGGCGATCGCCGATTCGACGATGCCGGCCGCGCCGAGGGTGTGGCCGGTCCAACCCTTGGTCGAACTGGCGTGCAGCCCGGGCGGGAACAGCGCGGCCACCGCGAGCGCTTCGACCTGATCGTTGGCCGGCGTGGCGGTCCCGTGCAGATTGAGATACCCCACGTCCTGCGCGCCGATGCCGGCGCGGGCCAGCGCATCGGCCATCGCCAGGCGCGCGCCCAGGCCTTCGGGATGCGGCGTGGACATGTGGTGGGCGTCGCTGGATTCGCCGTAGCCGCGCAGTTCCAGGCCGCGCGCGGCGTCGCCGTCGCGGCGTTCGAGCACGGCGAAGCCGCCGGCCTCGCCGAGCGAAAGTCCGACCCGGTTCGCGTCGAACGGCTTGCACGGCTGGGTGGAGACCAACTGCAGCGAGTTGAAGCCGAACAGCACGCTGCCGCACAAGGTGTCGACGCCGCCGACCAGGGCCGCGTCGGCGAGGCCGGCCTGGATCAATCGCGCCGCTTGGGCGAACACCTTGGCACTGGACGAACACGCGGTGGCCACGGTCGCGCACGGCCCGCGCAGGCCGGTCGCGGCGGCGACGAAAGCGCCCAGCGAATGCGGCGTGTGCAGAATCGGCCGCGCCAGTTCGTCGGGGAAGCGCGGCGGATCGCCTTGCAGGCTCGCATAGGCCTGTTCGGTCGCGCCGATGCTCGACGTCGAGGTGCCGACGATCACCGCCACACGTTCGGCGCCGTGGCGCGCGACCGCCGCGGCGATGGCCTCGGGCACGCCGTCGTGCTGCAGGCTCATCCAGGCCAGACGGTTGTTGCGGCATTCCCAGTCCGACAGTGCATCCGGCAGCGGCGCGTCCTCCACGCCTTCGACCCGGCCGATCCAGCAATCCAGCGGCGCCTGATCCGGCGCCAGCGGGGCGAAATCGTTGCGGCGCAGGCCGCTGCGGCGTTCGCGCAGGGCCCGGGCCTGGGCCTGAAGACCCTGCCCCAGCGCGGTGGTCGCGGTGTAGGCGCGGATCGCCAAGGGGGGCATCGGTGAGACCTTGGATGTCACTAGACAGGTACGACGCTGCGAACGGAATCAGCCGGAAGTATAGCCACCGGCCGCACGCGGCCGGCCGGGCCCGGGCCGCGTATCATGGCCGGCGCTGCGGGTCGGTTCATCGGCGCGCGCGGGGCGGGCGTCGATGCCGCCGTCGCGCGGCCGGAAGCGATCGGCGCAGCACCGTTCAGGTATCCACGGAGGATCCCTGACCACAGGGGGAACACCATGCGTTTGATGCATCTGATGTTGGCGGCGTTGTGTCTGGCCGCGTTCGCGGCATTTCCGGGATCGGTCCAGGCGCGTTCGGCGCCGTTGGTCGATCCCGATCCGGTCGCCATTCCGGCCGGCGTGGATTCGGCCAAGGTGGCCAAGGACATCAAGCGCGCGCTGATGGGCCGCGGTTGGTCGGTGACCGCCGAGCAGCCCGGCCAGATCGATTCGACCTTGAACCTGCGCACTCACGTCGCCCGCATCCGGGTCAGCTACGACAACTATCTGGGCTGGATCGGCTATCTGACCGCGGACCTGTCGACCAACCTGCAACTGTCCGGCCAGGACTGAAGCGCGCGCTGCGCGTCGCCACGGCGCGCGGCGTCGGGTTCGGTCGACAACCCCATCGCCGCGGCGCGGTCCGATCGCGTTGCGGCGTGCGACATCGCTACCGCCACCGATTTCACCTTCGCCGTTCTTCGTCCGCTTCCGCCGGTTTTCTTCGTGACCAGCCGTACCGCCCACCGCATCGCATTGTTCGGCGACCGCGACATCCTGCATGTCGCGGTGATCGCTTCGCTCGCCTGCGTGCTCAGCGCGGGCCTGGTGTATCTGGGCTATCTGCTGCACGTGTTGCGAGTGGCGCGCAATGCCTCGTGCCGGCCCGAGCGCGGCGAATGCGTATTGTTGTTCGGCAAGCACGCGCCAGGCGGTCGGCTCGACCGCGATTTCGAAGCGCGGCTGGATCGCGCGATGTCGCTGTGGCGCGAGCGTCCGCCGACGTGTCTGGTCTTGCTCGGCGGCGGTCCGGCGAACGAGCCGACCGAAGCCGAACTGGCGCGGCGCGGGCTGATCGCGCGCGGCCTCGCCGCCGATGCGCCGCTGTGGCTGGAATCGGAATCGCGCGACACCCTGCAGAACCTGCGCAACGCGCGCGTGTTGTTGGGCGAGCGCATGAACTCGCGCGTGACCTTGCTCAGCAGCCGCTATCACCTCGCCCGTTGCGCCTGGTTCGCCCGTCAGCTGGGCTACGACTGGGAACTGTGCGCGGCCGAGCCGCGCCTGCCGCTGCGGCCGAGCATGCTGATGCGATTGGCCGGTGAGGCCGGGTATGTGTGCATGAACGATATCGGCGCGCGTTGGGCGCGGCTGATCGGCAGCCAACGCATGCTCGCGCGGGTCAGCTGAGCGCGCCACGCCCGCGCCGGCAAGGCCGGAAATTATTTTCAGAATGGGAAAACACAGCGTCGTGATCGGCGTTTGTCGGTCTTGTGACGGCTATCCGGCGAAGCGGGCTTACGACTCTTGCACGCGCCGGTCCGCTGCGCGCCGATTTGTGGCAGGCGCGGCGGCTCAGTCTTCGCCGGCGCGGCGCGAGCGGGCCCCGCGCGGAGCGGGCCGGGCGGCGTCGGCGCCGTTGTGGCGCGCCATGGCTTCGCGCAGATGCGACTCGCCGCCCGAGCACACCGCCAGCACCCGGCAACGGCCCGGCGCGGCGGCGATGTAGGCGTGACCCATGGCGCTGTCGAAGTACATCGAGTCGCCGACTTCCAGTCGCGCCGGCGCATACAACTCGCTGTGCAGTTCGATCGCGCCTTCCAGCACCAGCGCGAATTCCTCGCCGGTGTGGCGGATCAGTTCGCCGAATTCTTCCAGCGAACGCGCGTGCACCTCGGCGATGATCGGCACCAGGCGCTTGTTGAGCAGTTCCGAGGCCGGGTAGAGGTGATCGTAGTTTTCCGTGCGGATCGCATAGCCCTCGCCGGCGCGGGTGATGCTGCGCCGGCCGCTGAAGGCGTCGTTACCGGCCGGCGGCTGCGAGGAAAACAATTCGCCGATGTCGACTTCCAGGCCTTGGGCGATGCGGGTGAGCTTGTCGAAGCTCAGCGACATCTTGCCGTTTTCGATTTTCGACAAGGTCGAAATCGGCAGCCCGGTGCGCGCGCCGATTTCGGCCAGGGTCCAGCCGCGCTGGCGGCGCAGGGCGCGCAGGGCGACGCCGGGGTTGTGGGCGGCGGCGGGCGCGGCGACGGTGACGGTCTTGCTGCGCTTGGCGGGCATGGACGGAGCCGAGGGAGTTCAAGGCGAACTCTAGGCGGGCGCCATCGCCTTGCCAAGCCAGCGCGGCGAAGGCTTGTTCATTTTGTGAAATCCAGTTGCCGATTATGAAAATCGGCGGCGTAGGCTGACGCGGCAGGGGCCGGAGCGGCCGCATGCGGCCGACGGGGCTGAACGCGATGTCGCTGGGTTCGGCCGACATGCCGGCGACGCACTGAAGACATAAGCACGGTGCGATGGTGCACACGCAGGCCGCAAAGCCCGCGCCAGCACGCCGCGAGCGTCCGCGCACCGCCGTTTCGGCCACGGGCGAACGCGTACACTGCCGGGCGGTGTTCCGGGCCGGAGTGCGTGGCGCGGTATGGATGACGCGTCGCCGGCGATGCCGGCCGGACCGACAGGGGTGGGAGTCGTAATGATGTTCAAGCCTTCGATGCGCGCGCTGCGCGTGAGCCTGAGCGCGGTAGTGTTGCTGACCGCGACGCTGTCGGCTCCGGCGCAGCAGGCGCCGAGCGCGCCGACGCCAGTGGCCGAGCCTTCCACGCCCGATCCCGCGGTTCAGCCGCCGGCCGACCCGGCCGCGCCCAAGGCCGCCAGCCCGGCGGCGTTCCCGCTCAACCCGACCGCGTTGCCGCTCAGGCCCGCGCCGCCGGCCGCCGCGCCGCCACCGGCGCGCGCGCCGACTCCCACGCCCACACCCGTCGATACGGTATCGCGGCCGCCCGCGCCGGAGCGGCGCGAGTCGCCCGCCGAGGCCACCGCCCGCGCCGCGGCCACGCCGCCGGTGGCCGATCCGGCCGCCGCCAGTCCGTCATCGAGCGCCACGCCGCGGACCGGCACGCCGGCCGCCCCGGCGGCTTCGCCCGCGCCCGCCCGTCGCACCGCGCCTTCCAACCCGTCTCCCTCGATCCCGCCGCCCACCCTTGCGGTTCCTCCGCGCACGACGCCGGTCGAGCCGCGATTGCCGGCCGCGGCCGCGCCGCGCCCGGCCGGTACGCCGCCCGCCGCCGCGCGCCCGCCGGTCGTGCCCGCCGTGAGTTCACCCGCGGCGAGTTCGCCGAAGCCGCCGGCGCCGCGCAATCCGCTTCCCGCCACGCCCGTCGGTTCGGTATCGAACCCGCCGCGCCCGTCGCCCCCGCCATCGGTCGCACCCGCGAGGGCGGCCCAGCCCGCGCCGGTGCCCGCCCCGGCACCGCCGCTCCGTACCGCCGCACCGCTCCCTTCGGCACCGACTGCGACGACCGCCGCTCCGCCCTCGCGCACCGCGCCCTACGTCGCGCCGCTGGCCGGCGGGGTGGTGCGGCCTTCCTCGCCGCTCGCCGACGGCGCGGGCGAACTCACCCCGGCCCCGCCGCCGGTCGCCGCGCCACCCGAGGCGCAACCCATCGACGTGCGGCCGTTGCCCTCGCCGATCGCGCCGGTACCCGCGCCGCTTCCGGTCGAAGCCGCGCCGGAGCCCGTCGCCGAGATCCTGGTCGAAGCCGCCGGTCGCGCGCCGACTCCGGTGGTCAGCGCGCCGGACCTGGAGGCCTATGCCGACGGCCTGGTGCCCGCAGCGTTGACGCGCGGCGGCCTGGCCGGTGCGGTGGCGGTCGTGGTCAAGGACGGCCAGATGGTGTTGGCCAAGGGCTACGGCTACGCCGATCGCGAACAACGCAAACCGATGGACGCCAACCGCACGCTGGTGCGGCCTGGCTCGATCTCCAAGCTGTTCACCTGGACCGCGGTGATGCAACTGGTCGAGCGCGGCAAGCTCGACCTCGATGCCGACATCAACACCTATCTGGATTTCCGCATTCCCGACTACCACGGCCAGTCGCTGACGATGCGTCATCTGATGACCCACAGCGGCGGCTTCGAGGAATCGGGCAAGTACTTGTTCGTCGAAAACCGCGCGCGGCTGATGCCGCTGGGCGCGTACCTCAAGACGGTGCAGCCGCGGCGCATCTACGCGCCCGGGCGGGTGCCGGCCTACTCCAACTACGGCGTGGCCCTGGCCGGCTACGTGGTCGAACGGGTCGCGCGCGTGCCGTTCAACGATTACGTCGAAGCGAACATCTTCGCGCCGTTGGGGATGCGCCATTCCAGTTTCCGCCAACCCTTGCCCAAGGGCCTGGCCGCCGACATGGCGCTGGGGTATCCGCTCGCGGGCGCGCCGCCGATCGGGTTCGAACTGATCAACGCCGCGCCCGCCGGCAGCTTGTCGGCGACCGGCGCGGACATGGCGCGTTTCATGATCGCCCAACTCGATCTGGGCCGTTACGGCGGCAACGCGATCGTGCAGCCGTACACCGCCCAGGCGATGCAGAACACCCTGGTGCGTCCGATCGCCGGCCTGGATGCGATGACCCTGGGCTTCTTCCGTCGCGATACGCGCGGGCCGGTGTCGATCGGCCACGGCGGCGCGACCGAGGCCTTCCAGAGCAGTCTGGTGTTGCTGCCCGAACACAAGCTCGGCGTGTTCGTGTCGGTCGACGGCCCGGCGCGCGCCGGGCGCGCGCTGCATCGCGATCTGGTCAACGGATTGCTGCGGCGTTACTACCCCGAGCGCGGCGCGCCGCCGCCGACGGTGGTGACCGCGTATCTGCACGGCCGTCAGGTCGAAGGGCGCTACGAGAGCAGCCGGCAATCGTCGAGCAACTTCCTCGCGATCGCGCGTTTGTTCGGTAGCGCCACCATCGAATTGAACGAGGACGAGACGATCTCGGTGTCCACGTTCCGCACTCCCGATGGTCGGCTCAAGCGTTGGCGCGAGATCGCGCCGTACCTGTGGCGCGAAGTCGACGGCGAGAGCCGCCTGGCGGCCAAGGTGATCGACAACCAGGTGATCGCGGTCAGCAGCGACGACGTGCCCGCGGCGCTGTGGCTGCAGCCGGTGCCGACTTGGCGCTCGCCGGCCTGGATGGTGCCGCTGCTGTACGTCGCCTTGGCCGTGCACGTACTGGCGCTGGCGTTGTGGCCGGTGGCCGCGCTGGTGCGCCGCCAGACCCAGCGGCGTTTGCGCCTGGACGGGCGCGAACGCGATCTGCGTCTGCTCAGCTTCTTCGGCCTGATCGGCAATGTGCTGCTGTTCGCGTTGTGGCTGTGGATACTGAGCCGGATCGAGGCGTCGCCGCGCGCGCTCGGCGGCGGCCTGGACCCGGCGATCCGCATGGCGCAGTTGCTGGGCCTGCTCAGCATCGCCGCCGCGGCGGTGACCGTGCTCAACGCGCGCGCCGCATGGAAACCGCCGCTGCAGCGTCTGCGCCGGGTTTGCGCGACCGCGATCGCCGCGGCCTGCATCGCGGTGGTGTGGCTGGTGTTCGCGCTCAAGACGCTGCAGTGGTCGCTGGTGTACTGACGCGGGCGGCATCGCCTTGACGGGATGTGGCGCTTGGTTGAATCACGGAATCACGGAATCACGCAAACGAAGAAGGCCGCGACGATCGTCGCGGCCTTCTTCGTTTTCAGCGCCCCGGTGCGGTATCGGGGCTTGCTAAGACGCGGCGATCACTTCGCCGCCGCGTTCTTGCGCTGGGGCACGTAGTTCTCGCGCACCGCCTTGCCCAACAGCGCCGGCGGCAACAGGCCCTGGTCGAGCAGGAAGTTGTTGAAGCTCAGACGGTCGAAGCGATCGCCCAGCGCCAGCTCGGTTTCCATGCGCAGTTCCAGGATGCGGCTGTAGCCGTAGAAATAGCTGCCCGCCTGGCCCGGCATGTTGAACATGTAGCGGTCCAGTTCCTGCTTGGTCATCGCCTCGGAGAAACCGACCTGCTCGCCCAGTACCTTGCCGGCGCTGGCGCGGTCGGTCAGGCCCAGGTTGAGCATCGGGTCGAGGATCGCGCGCGCCGCGCGCAGCAGGCGGAACTGCAGCGCGATCAGCTGACCGTCCAGCGGCTCGTACGGCACCATCTCGGCTTCGGCGTACAGCGCCCAGCCTTCGACGTTGACCGAGTTGAACGCGAACATGGTGCGCGCCAGCGAAATACCGCGTTCGACCATCGCGGTGAATTGCAGTTCGTGGCCCGGCCGGCCCTCGTGCGCCGACAGCGTCCACGCCGCCGATTCGTAGTTGAAGTCGTCGTAGTGCAGCGCCTTGCCGGCGGGGTTGGGCACGCCGATCGGCAGCACGAACTGGCCCTGCTGACCGGTGTTGCCGACCAGCGGCGCGGGCAGGAAATGCGGCGCGGGCTGCGCGGCCGATTCGGCTTCGCTGCCCAGGCGCATCACCATCGGTCGCTGCGGCACGTCGACGATCTTTTCCTTGCGGATGATCGGATCGATCGCGTCGATGATCTTGCGATAGCGCGATTCGAGCTGATCGTTGGCGATGGTGTCGCGCTTGAGCGCGCGGATCACCGCGACGTAGTCGTGCGGATCGGCGACCTGCAAGCCCTTGGCCTTGGCCACCAGCGGCGCGAGCTGGCGCATCGCCGCGCGGGTTTCCATGAACTCGACCTGGGCGCGGCGGATCAGCAATTGCGGATCGACGTCGATGCCGAACTGCTTGAGCTGATACGCATACAGCTGCGCCGGCAAGCGCGCGTCGGTGCGCGCCTTGGGCAGCACTTGCGCGCGGGTCCACTGGCCGTACTCGCTCAGCTGGGTTTCCATCGCCTTCAGTGCCGGCTCGGCGCCCTGGATCTGGTACTTGGCGAACAGCTTGCGGATGCCCTTGGCGTAGGTCTCCACATTGCCCAGCGCCTGCTCGACTTCCAGCTTGGTCGGCTGCAGCAGCGCCGGATTGCTCAGGCGTTCCTCGTAGCGTTCGCGCGCCAGCTGGGTCAGCGGCTTGCTGCCCGGCGCCTGGCCGACGTAGGCCTGCAGTCGCGCCAGTCCCTTGGCCCGGCGTTCGGGCGGGGTCTGATCCGAGAGCAGGGCGTTGAGCCCGGAGAACACGGTCTGCGGCGCGTCGAACCACGGCAGCACCAGCTTCTCGTTGAGTTCGCTGCCTTCGATGCTGTTGTCGACCGCGCGGATCAGGATCTCCAGATCCTGGCGCACGTCGGCGTTGCGTTCGAGTTGCAACTTGCCCTGCAGCTCGGTCTTGGCCTTGACCATCGCGGCGCGGAAGCGCGGGCCGACGTCGGGGTTGAGGTCGGTGACCTTGTCGTCGTAGCCGGGAATGCCGAAGAAGGAAAAACCTTCCGGGCTGAAATCGGCCTGCGCCTTGATCAGGATCTGGGTGTACTGGTTGCTCTGCGCGACCCAGGCCGGTACCGGCTTGGTCGTGGAGGCTTGGGCGGCCGCGGCCTCGGCGGCCTGCGCGGGCGCGGCGGACAGCACCAGAACGGGCGCGGACAGCGCCAGAGCGACTGCAAGGACAAGCGGCTTCATGGCATGACTCGTTGGAGGACTGGCGTCAGCATCGGCTGCGTGCGGGCGCGGGCCAAGCCCCGAAGGTCATGCGCGACGCCGCGCACGGGCGGTTCAGGGGCGCGGTAGGTCGATTTCGACCGGGCCGGGTTCGATGTCCACCCGCGCCATGGTCAAGATCCACTGCGCCGACGGCCCGCGCGGTCCGGCATCTCACTGTTCGGCGTCGTGGTGCAGATCGAAACGTTCGCGCGGAGGGCCGTCGGACACTCCGTCGATCTGCTGGTACTGCCATGCGCCGTTCTCGAATTTGGCCTGGAGATCGACGCTGCCCTCGCCGCGCGGGCCGCGCAGAAACACCAGGATCTTGGCGATTCCGCCCTCGCGCTGTTCGACCCCGCCCAGCGGCACCCAACGCGTCTGGATCGGCTCGCCGAGCGCGCCGGTCATGCGCGGGTCCGCGCGCACCCGCGCCATCGCTTCGTGGTAGGGGGCGCTGTTCTTGATCGCCGACATCGCCATGTACATCACGCCGCCGCCGATGACCAACGACAGCGCCATCATCGCCACAAAGCCCAGCACCAGCATCAACACCCAGTGCCGATGCACCCAGGGTTTGCGATATTCCGTATTCATGGCATCACGTTCCTTGTCGTCCTGAGGGTGTGGGTCTCGCGCTCAGCGCTTGAGGCAGCGGTCGAAGAAATCTTCGGTCAGGCGCAGCCGATGCAGATTGTCGCGTCCGCGCAGGCCGTGCTTGGCGCCGGGGTAGGTCATCAGTTCGAACGGTTGGCCGCGTTGCTGCAGCACGCTCATCAGCACCGTGGAGTTGGTGAACATCACGTTATCGTCGGCCATGCCGTGGATCAGCAGCAGCTTGGAGGTGAGGCCGTCGAGGTGTTCGAGCACGCGGCCTTCGCGGTAGCCGTCGGGATTGGTCTTGGGCAGGCCCATGTAGCGTTCGGTGTAGTGGCTGTCGTACAGGCCCCAGTCGGTGACCGGGGCGCCGGCGACGCCGCAGGCGTACTGGTCGCTGGCCTTGGCCAGCATCATCAAGGTCATGTAGCCGCCGTTGGACCAACCGAAGACGCCGATGCGCCCGCCGTCGACCCAGGAATGGGACTTCAAC
The DNA here is from genome assembly GCF_052078715.1 of Lysobacter sp. CA199. NCBI lineage: Bacteria > Pseudomonadati > Pseudomonadota > Gammaproteobacteria > Lysobacterales > Lysobacteraceae > Lysobacter > Lysobacter sp. CA199. The sequence goes on from NZ_JBQJIL010000004.1 coordinate 407,776, forward strand.
CACTCAACGCCTTTGATTTGATCCTCCACCTCCACCGTGCCCTGCTTGCGGTACAGCGCGCCCACGAACGCCGCGCCGCGCCGCGGCGTGCCGCGGTTGTCGAGCGAAAACACCAGATAGCCGCGCTGGGCCAGGTATTGATTGAAATCCGGCGCCCACGCGCGCTTGACCGATTGCGCCGCCGGTCCGCCGTAGACGTAGACCACCACCGGATAACGCTTGGACGGATCGAAGTCGCTGGGCTTGATCAGGCTGTAATGCAGCGTGGTCTTGCCGTCGGCGGCCTTGATCGTGCCGAACTCGACCGGACGCTGCGCCTGCAGGTACGGCGCGTACGGATGCTTGGGGTCGGCCAGATCGTTGTCGACCAGCGCGGCGACGCGGCTGCCGTCGTTGCGGTACAGCTCCAACTGCGGCGGCGTGAGCGGATTCGACCACGCATCGACATAGACGCTGGCGTTCTTGGCGAAGCTCGCCGCGTGCTGGCCGTCGGTCTTGGACAGGCGCTCGATCGCGCCGCCGGCGAGCGGCACGCGATACACCTGCGTATCGGTCGGCGTGTCCTTGCCGGCGGCGAAATACACTTGCCCGCCCGCTTCATCGACCGCGAGCACGCTGTCGACCGGCCAATCGCCGGAGGTCAACGCGGTGGCCTTGGCGCCGTCCTCGGACAGCAGATACAGATGCTCGAAGCCGCTGCGTTCGCTGCTCCACAGGATCCGGCCGTCCTTGAGGAAATGCAGATCGTTGTGCAACGGCACCCAGGTCTTGGAAGTTTCGCTGGCCAGCGTGCGCTGTTTGCCGGACTGCATATCGGTTTCGATCAGTTCCAGCGTGTGCTGATCGCGCGACTGGCGCTGGAAGGCGAGGCGGCCGGCGTCGCGCCAGTCGACCCGGGCCAGGTAGATGTCGGGGTTCTTGCCCAGATCGATCTCCTGCGACTTTGCCGTCGGCACCAGGCGTTGCTGGTGCGGGCCGTTGCTGCCGTCGGGATTGCGCGGATAGACGCGGGTGTCGGTCAGGCCGACGTTGGCCACGAACAACTGCACGCGCACGTTGGCGTCGCCCGCGGCCGGATAGCGCTGCTGGACCACATCGGTGCGATCGGGATACACCTCGTAGCGCTTCTGCACCGGCACCTGCGATTCGTCGATGCGAGCGTAGGCGATCGCCGAATCGTCGGGCGCCCACCAATAACCGGTGTGGCGGTCCATTTCCTCGTCGGCGACGAATTCGGCCACGCCGTTGCCGATCGTGTCGCTGCCGTCGAAGGTGAGCTGGCGCGGCTTGCCGTCGGCCAGATCGATCACCCACAGGTTGCGATCGCGCACGAAGCTGACGAAACCGCCCTTGGGCGAGAGTTTGGGATCGGTGGCGAAACCCTCGCCGTGGGTGAGCTTGCGTACCGCCGCCTTGCCCGATTTGCTCAGGTCATACAGATACAGCTCGCCGCCGAGCGGGAACAGCAGGCGCTGGCCGTCGGGCGACCACTGGTAATCGACGATGCCCGACAGCGCGGCGATGCGCTGGCGTTCGCGCCGCGCTTTCTCCTCGTCGCTGAGCACTTCCGCGCCGGGCAGCACGTCGTCGGAATCGACCAGCATGCGGGTCTTGCCGCTGGCGATGTCGTAAGCCCACAAATCCAGGCGATTGCGGTCGCGCTGCTTGCCGCGCAGGAAGCCGACCCGGCTGCCGTCCGGCGCGATCTTGGGCTTGACCAGGCTCGGGCCCGACAACGGCGCGTCGCCAGTCAGGGCTTCCAGGGTCAGGCGGCTGGGCGCCGGCGCGTCGGTCGCGGCGGCGGTGGGCTTGGAGGCGGCGAGGGCGGTGGTGGCGGTCAGCGACATGGCGAGCAGGCAAGCGGCGAGGCGACGGGGATTGTTCATTCGGGCGATGGTTCCGTGGCTGACGCTGGATCGCGGTCCGGCGTCGGTTGCTGCATCAAGGCGTGGACGCGGGGGTGCCGAACAGGTTCCGACGCATTTCGTCGGTCATGGTCTTGTCGGCCCGGTACACCTTGCCTATTTCGTAGGTCCGTTGGAAGGCCGGCCGCGCGCTCAACTCGTCGTGCCAACGCTGCACGTTGGGATAGCGGGCCAGGTCGACGTGGTGCCATTCGTGTTCGCGGGTCCAGGGGTAGCAAGCGAAATCGGCGATGGTCAGTGTATCGGCGGCGATGTACTCGCGGCCCGCCAGCCGTCGGTCCAGCACGCCGTACAGCCGTTCGGTCTCGCGCTGATAGCGGTCGATCGCATAAGGCACCTTCTCCGGCGCGTAGCGGTTGAAGTGATGGTTCTGGCCCAGCATCGGGCCGTAGCCGCCGACCTGCCAGAACAGCCATTCGTTCACGGCGATCCGCTCGCGCAGCGCGCGCGGCGCGAACAGGCCGGTCTTTTCCGCCAGATACTGCAAGATCGCGCCGGACTCGAACACGCTGATAGGAGCGGGGCTGATCCCCGCGCCACCGTCCGCCGGCGCATGGTCGACGATCGCCGGCATCCGGTTGTTGGGAGAGATGGTCAGGAATTCGGGCTTGAACTGATCGCCCGCGCCGATATCGACCGGTTTGATCGAGTACTCCAGCCCCGCGCCGGCCTGGGCGGCTTCTTCGAGGAACAAGGTGATCTTGTGGCCGTTGGGGGTCGGCCAGTAGTGCAGGTCGATCATGGGGAAGGACTCCGCTGAGAAAGCCGGCAGTGTAAAGGCGGTCCCGCGCGCGCCAGATCCGCGCCGGTGGGACGGCGTGTGCCGCCCGCGTCGGGCCCCGCACGGGGCGGTTATCTGAATCCCGCTCTCGTCCGACATGGCGATGTCGCCGCCGCCCGGCTACTCTGTGAACCCCGCTGCGCGGGAATCGCCTTCCCATTCAACGAGTTCCGAGTTCCGCATGACCGATCCCAAGATCACCCGACTCAATCCCCTGCCGGCCCTGATCTTCAGCTCGCGCTGGCTGCAGCTGCCGCTGTATCTGGGACTGATCGTCGCCCAGGGCGTGTACGTCTTCCAGTTCGTCAAAGAACTGATCCACCTGGTCAGCGACGCGGCCAGTCTGACCGAGCAGGCGATCATGCTGATCGTGCTGGGTCTGATCGACGTGGTGATGATCTCCAACCTGCTGGTGATGGTGATCGTCGGCGGTTATGAGACCTTCGTCTCGCGCCTGCGTCTGGAAGGGCATCCCGATCAGCCCGAGTGGCTCAGCCACGTCAACGCCAGCGTGCTCAAGGTCAAGCTGGCGATGGCGATCATCGGCATCTCCTCGATCCACCTGCTCAAGACCTTCATCGGCGCGGGCAATCTGGGCCTGCCGTTGTGCGGCACGCCGGAGGCTTACGAGGCGACGCGGCAGCTCGCGGCGATGACCGCCAAGGGCGCATCCGAGCTCGCCAATGCCGCAAGCAGCATCAAGGCGCGCTGCAGCGACGTGACATCCGAAGGCGTGATGTGGCAGTCGCTGATCCACTTCCTGTTCATCGTCTCGGCCGTCGGCATCGCCTGGACCGACAAGCTGATGAGCAAGGCGCCGGGCAAGGCGCACTGAGGTTTCCAGCGCCCGCGCCGCAACGGCGCGGGCGGGTCAGTCGCCGCGTCCGCGCGGCGATGGGTCGCGACGCGGCGCGCTCATGATCGCGCGCCGCAATCTCGCCGCATCGGCGTCGGCGGACAATCGCAGAGCGCCATCGGCCGTGCTCAGCCCCAATTCGCGATAGGCCGCGTCGAGCGGCGGAAATTCGGTCATTGCCGCATAGCGCCGGTACAGGCGCGCGAACACGCCGCGGCCGCCGGCGCGATCGAGCGCATCGACGAAGGCCCGCGGCTCGAGATGTTCGTCGCCGTCCAGGCAGCAATCCGAATAACGCCCCAGCACGTGCTCCAGCGTGGTGCCGCGTTCGCGCCGCAGCGCCAGATCCGCGTCCAGCCAATACGCCGCGCCGGCCCAGTAGATGCGCATGGTGCTGCCGCGGCTCCAGCCGACCTGATCCATGCGCCGCCCCGCGCCGACCGCGCGGCCGCGTTGAAACCCGCCGTCCAGTCGGCGCCAGGCTTCGTCCGCGTCCAACAGGCCGGCGCGGGCGCGCAGCACGTTCTGGTAGTAGCTCGCCAGGCCTTCGGCCAGCCAGCGGCCCTGATCGCCCAGATACGGATGAAACAGGTGCGAGAGTTCATGCACCGCAGTCCAGTCGGCGCGCAGTTCGGCCAGGCTTGCGTCGTCGCGCACGTACAACAGCACCGCAACGCCGTCGCCGCGTCGGGTCTGGCCCCACGGCACCGGACTGGAGTCGCGACTGGAATCGCGGCCGCGGCGCGGCACCAGGCGGATGCGCACCGTGGCTTCGCGCAAGGGAAAATGGCCGAACGCGGTCAGCGCGGCCTGGGCGCATTCGTCCAGCCAGCGGTGCAATTCATCGGCGCGCTCGCGATCGCCGGGGTTCTCCACGATCACCCGCAGCCGCGTATCGCCGGCGCGGATGACGCGTTCATCCGCGCCGATGGCCAGGTGCTTGTTGTTTGCCGTGTCCGCCGCTGCTTGCGCGCAGGCGGGCGCCGCCGTCGCCGCGAGCGCGGCGCAAAGCAGCAAAGTCGGCAACGGCAGGACGCGGGCGGCCATGATCGTCATTGGAATCGCGCGGCGCGAGAAGGTTCCCGCACCTGGGCCGTTACAATAGCCCGATGGACGTATCGCATCTGCTCGACGCACTCAATCCGGCCCAGCGCGAGGCCGTTTCGGCTCCGGCCGGCCACTATCTGGTTCTCGCGGGGGCCGGTAGCGGCAAGACCCGCGTGCTGACGCACCGCATCGCCTGGCTCAATGAAGTCTATGGGGTGCCCACGCACGGCATCCTCGCGGTCACCTTCACCAACAAGGCTGCCGGCGAAATGCGCTCGCGCGTCGATGCGCAGCTCGCGCGCGGCGCGCGCGGCATGTGGATCGGCACTTTCCACGGTCTGGCGCACCGCCTGCTGCGCCTGCATTGGCAGGAAGCCAAGCTGCCGGAAGGTTTCCAGGTGCTCGACAGCGACGATCAGCTGCGCCTGGTCAAGCGCGTGGTGCAGGCGCTGGAGCTCGACGAAACCCGCTTCCCGCCGCGCCAGATCAGTTGGTGGATCAACGCCCAGAAGGACGAAGGCCGGCGTCCGCGCAACATCCAGCCGGCCGGCGACGACTGGGCCGACGTGATGCTGCGTTGCTACGAGGCGTATCAGGAACGCTGCGAACGCGCCGGTCTGGTCGACTTCGCCGAGTTGCTGCTGCGCGCGCATGAGTTGTTGCGTGATAACCCGGCCTTGCTCGCGCACTATCGGACACGCTTCCGCGAGATTTTGGTCGACGAGTTCCAGGACACCAACGCCATCCAGTACGCCTTCGTGCGCGTGCTGGCCGGCGACACCGGCCACGTGTTCGTGGTCGGCGACGACGATCAGGCCATCTACGGCTGGCGCGGCGCCAAGGTCGAGAACGTGCAGCGCTTTCTGCGCGATTTCTCCGGCGCGCAGACCATCCGCCTGGAGCAGAACTACCGCTCCAGCGCGAATATTCTCGACGCGGCCAACGCGGTCATCGCCCACAACCCGGACCGACTGGGCAAGAAGCTGTGGACCGACACCGGCCACGGCGAGCCGATCGATCTGTACGCGGCCTACAACGAGATGGACGAGGCGCGCTTCGTGATCGAGCGCCTGCGCCAGTGGGTGCGCGACGGCGGCAGCCACGGCGATGTGGCCATTCTCTACCGCAGCAACGCGCAGTCGCGCGCTTACGAAGAAGCCTTGTTGTCCGAACAGGTGCCGTACCGCGTGTACGGCGGCCAGCGCTTCTTCGAGCGCGCCGAAATCAAGGACACCCTGGCCTATCTGCGCCTGATCGCCAACCGCGCCGACGACGCCGCGTTCGAACGCGCGGTCAACACGCCCACCCGCGGCATCGGCGAGCGCACGCTCGACGAGGTGCGCAAGCGCGCCCGCGGCGACGCGGTGTCGCTGTGGGAGGCCGCGCTGCGGCTGTCGTCGGAGAACGGGCTGGCCGGACGCGCGCGCAACGCACTGGCCGGTTTCGCGCTGCTGATCGACACCCTGCAAAGCGACGTGGTCGACATGCCGCTGCCGGAGAAGATCGATCACGTGCTGCAACGCTCGGGCCTGCGCGAGCACTACGCCAACGAGTCGCGCGGTCAGCTCGATTCGCGCACCGACAACCTCGACGAACTGGTCTCGGTGGCATCGCGCTTCACCCGCAGCGACGAGGACGAGGCCGCGGCGATGCCGGAGCTGATCGCCTTCCTCAGCTACGCCGCGCTGGAGGCCGGCGAAGGCCAGGCCCAGGCCGGCGAGGACGGCGTGCAATTGATGACCCTGCACAGCGCCAAGGGCCTGGAGTTTCCGCTGGTGTTTCTCGGCGGCCTGGAGGAAGGGCTGTTCCCGAGCTCGCGTTCGACGGAGGAATCCGGGCGCCTGGAAGAAGAGCGGCGTCTGGCGTATGTAGGCATCACACGTGCGCGCGAGAAGTTGGTGCTGAGCTACGCCGAAAGCCGGCGCATCCACGGCATGGAAACGTTCGGCATGCCTTCGCGTTTTCTGCGCGAGATTCCCCCGAATCTGCTCAACGAGGTGCGGCCGAAGGTGCAGGTCTCGCGTCCGGTGTTCAACAGCGCGCCGCGCCGCGATTTCGGCCATGCGCCGATCGAGGCGCCGCCGGTCAAGCTGGGCTCGCAGGTGCGCCACGCCAGCTTCGGCACCGGCACCGTCACCGATTACGAAGGCGCCGGCGCGCATGCGCGCGTGCAGGTGAATTTCGATGAGGCAGGGAGCAAGTGGCTGGTGTTGGCTTATGCGAATCTGCAGCCACTCTAGTTAATCGTTCGACGCGTTAGTGAAGAAGCGAAACTCCCCGAGTCGTCACTCCCGCCAGCGTCGGAATGACGGTCGCCAATATTGAGTGGTCGCCGGTAAAGCTTCTGAGATTACGCCGTCGAGGCCGCGCTTCCTCATTGCCGTCATCCCCGCGAAGGCGGGGATTCAGGGCTTTATCGCGGCACAACTCTGAAGTCTCTGGATCCCCGCCTTCGCGGGGATGACGAGCAAAAGCTGCGCGAATGGCGAGCAACAGCCTCGGGGACGATGAGCAAAGGCCGCGGGCAACTCACACACCGAAGCGGCGCACCAGAGGTTACGTCAACGCCTGTTCTCAAAACGCATACCGCACCACCAACTGATACACCGGCCCCGCCTTCTCGCTCTCGCGCTCGTACTCGTCGTAATCGCGACCGAGCTGGTCGCCGAGCGTATTGAACTTGTGGAAGTCTTCGTCCTTGGACGCATTGAGCAGGTTCGATCCGGTCAAACGCACCGCCACTTGCGAGCCGAACCGCTTCTCGACGAAGGCTTCCAGATCGGCGCCGTAGCGCGTCGAGACCTCTTCGCCGAGCACGCGCGAGGCGGCATCGCCCTGACGCCGGTAGCTGGCGCCGAACGACATGCCCACGCCCGGCAAGTCCTGGATGAAGCCGACATTGAGCACCGAACGCGGCTGGTTGTTGAAACGGCGCTTGCCGAAGTCGTCGTCGACCTCGCTGTCGAGCCATGAGTAGTTGAGGAACACGCCGGTGTCGGCCAGGCCCAGCGCGGTCAGCGGCGTGGACAGGTCGAACTCGGCGCCGTAGACGCTGCCGTCGCCGATGTTGGCGGCAGTGAAGACGAAACTGTCCGGGTCCAGCACCGGGTAACCGGGCGTGCCCGGGCCCGCGCCGGGATGTTCGTCGAGGAACTCCTCGACTGCGTCCTCGTGATCATCCAGTGCGGTCGCGCTGGGCCGGCCGGTGCCGACGATCTCGATCAGATCGCGCACCTTGCGATAAAACAGATTCACGCCGACCACGCCGCGCTGGCCCAGCCGGCGCTCATAGCCCAGATCCAAACCCCACGCGGTTTCCGGCTGCAGATCGGGATTGCCGAGGAAATCGTTGTCGCCGTATTCCTCTTCCAAGGTCATCGGCAGCAGCTGATTGAAATCCGGACGGCGCACGGTGCGCGCGATCGAGGCGCTGAGGCGGTCGTGTTCGGTGAGATTGAAACGCAGATGCGCCGACGGCAACAGCAGGCCGTAGTCCTTGTCGCGCTGCACCGCGTCCTCGCCTTCTTCGGCGACGCTGCGGATCTTGGCGCGGGTGGTTTCGTAACGCAGGCCGGTTTCCCAGTCGATGCGGCCTTGTTTGCCGGAGAACATCAGATACGGATCGAGCCGGCGTTCCTCGATCCGGCTGGTCTGGCGTTCGAAGTCGGCGTAGGGAGGTAACGGCTGGCCTTCTTTCTCGGCCTCCACTTCGCTGGTGCGCAGCGAGGCGGTGCGGCGCTTGTCCACGCCGTCGACGCCGAACTCCATCTTGGCCGCGCCGAGCGCGCGGCTGTGGGCGAGCTTGAGGCTGAACTCGCTGTCGCGCGTGTCGCCGAGGATGCGCGTGCCTTCGAAGCCGTCGAACGAGGGCGGGCTGTCTTCGTCGTCGTAGCCGATTTCCTGCTCGGTATCGTGGCGGCGGTCCTCGAAGCGCGCATAGCCCAGATCGATCTCGCTGCGGCCGCCGGCCATGTCGAAGGCGTAACGCGCGTTGAGGCTGGCGTTGTCCTGCTTGATGTCGACTTTCTGGTCGTTGACCGACAGCAGATGGTCGCGCGCGCGGCTGGCCGGGTCGTTGTATTCGAGCGAATGTTCGGTCTCGGTGCGGTCGGTGCGTACGTAGAAGCCGTCCACGCTCAGGCGGCCGGTGCCGATATCGCGGGTGTAGGACAGATTGCCGGAGTAATCGGTGCCGTCGCGCACATCGCTCTGGTCTTCGCGATCGACGAAATCGCCGTCGGGCGACTCGAACCGGTCGCTGCGCTTGCGTTTGGGGTTGTGCCGACCTTGCACGTTGACGCCGCCGAGCACGCGGCCGCCGGCGAATTCGCCGCTGCCGACCGCGCCGAGCACCGGCTTGGTCTTGTCGTCGTCGAACTGCAGCGCGCCGGCGCGCAGATAGCCGCCGTCGAAGTCGTAGGCGTCGCGCAGGACGATGTTGAGCGCGCCGGCCACCGCGTCGCCGGAGCGGTTGGCGCTGGGGCTGCGGATGATCTCGATGCGCTCGACCAGTTCGGCCGGAATGCGGTCGACGTAGAACGAGCGATCGCCGCCCGCGCCGGGCACTTTTTTGCCGTTGATGAGGATCTGGGTGTAGCCCGGGTCCAGGCCGCGCAGGCGCGCGCCGTCGTACTCGAGCACGTCGGAGACGAAACCCACGCTCGGCACGCGCTTGAGCATGTCGCCGACGGTCAGCGGTTCGAAACGCTGGAAATAGTCCAGGCCGTAGCTCAGGGTCGGGGCGGTGGCTTCGCTGCGGTCGCGGTAGGCGATCTGTCCGGTCACCGTGACCCGGTCGAGCTCGGTCGCCGCGGGGGGCGCTGCGGGGACGTCCGCGGCCACTGCCGGCGCGGCGAGACAGACCAGTACGGCGGCGCTGAGGGCATGATGGCTGAGCTTGAGACGTCGCGGACTGCGCATGGATTTCGCCGGTGAAGGTATGGCGAGCGTTGTAAGTCCATGCGATGGCAGGACGATGACTGTGTGCGCGATTTGTCGTTTTGCCGCGGCGCGTGCGAGCCGGTCCTGTCATGAAAGCGGCATATGACGCTTCTATAACAGCGTCCGGGGAACTACCACGAACCAGAACATGCCCAAGCGCTCAACATTGCTCCTGTCCCTCGCCTTCGCACTGGCGGGCTGCGCGACCTCCGATGCGCCGCGCGGCGCCGGCGCACCGGCGCAAGCCGCGCAGCGCGAGCCCGACGAGCGCGGCGCAGCCGACGCCGATCCGTTGCTGGTGCGTGCCGGGCTGGACTACCGGCAGGTCGCCGAAGCGTTCGTGACCCCGGCCACGCCGCAGGACAACATCGACTCGCCGGCGGTCTGGCGCGCGCCGAACGGTCGCTTGTGGCTGCTGGCGACGGCCAAGCAGGGCGGCGGGCTGGTGATGTACGACGGCGACCAGGGCACCGCTGCGGCCCGCTACGGCCGCGAGGGCGACGGCCTGGGCGAATTCCGCCGGCCCAACGGCATCGCCGTGTTCGGCGATCTGGCGTTCGTGGTCGAACGCGACAACCGCCGCGTGCAGGTATTGTCGCTGTCGTTGCCGGCCGCGCCGCTCAATGCGCCGGGCATCGCCGACACGCGCACGCCGCAATTGCGCCCGCTGACCAGCTTCGGCGCGCAGCAACTGCAACAGCCCTACGGCTTGTGGGTGCGCGAGGTCAGCGCGAAGGAACTGGAAGTGATCGTCACCGACGCCTACATGGCCGGCGAGGACGCCAACGGCAACGAGATTCCGCCGCCGCTGGAGCAACTGGGCCGGCGCATGCAGCGCTATCGCCTCGATCTGCGTGGCGCGACGCCGCTCGCGCGCCATCTCAGCGCCTTCGGCGACACCAGCGCGGCCGGCGCGATCCGCGTGCCCGAGTCGATCTGGGGCGATCCGGCGCACGACCGCCTGCTGATCGCCGAGGAAGACCTGGCCACCGGCACCGCGATCCGCGACTACACCCTCGACGGGCGTTACCGCGGCCAGACCCTCGGGCTGGGACTGTTCAAGGCGCAGGCCGAAGGCATCGCGCTATGGCAGTGCGGCGACGGCAGCGGTTACTGGATCGCGACCGATCAGTACAAAGACCGTAGCCTGTTTCATGTGTTCGATCGCGTCAGCCTGCGTCACCTGGGCGCGTTCGCCGGCCGCACCGTCGGCAACACCGACGGGGTGTGGTTGCAGCAGGCCGGCTCGACGCGTTTTCCCGACGGCGTGTTCTATGCCGTGCACGACGACCAGGCGGTCGGCGCGTTCGATTGGCGCGATATCGCGAACGCGTTGAATCTGCGCAGCCGCTGCGAAGGCTGAGGCGCGCGGCGCCTCAGCGATCGGTGAGCTGGAACGACTTCACCAGCAGATCGAAGCCGGGTTGGGTCTGCTTGAGGTCTTCTTCCGCGCTTTGCGTAATCAGGAACGCGGTGCGGTGCGCGCCGGTGATCTTGCGGTACTCGCGCAAGTGCGGAACCTTCACCCCGGCGATGCTGACGACGTAACGCTCGCGGATGGTGCCCTCGGTGAAGGCCGACAGATCGAAACGGCTTTCGCGCTTGAGCATCGACGGTGTCTGCTTGTCCGCCTCGGCCGAGAAGCTGCGGGCGAACTCTTCCAACTCGCGGGCGCCGTCGGACTGGACCATCGCGATGAAGATCGCCGAACCCGGGCTCTCCACGGTCAGGTAATGCATGCTGGCGATGCGCTGGTCGTCGCTGAGTTTCCAGTTGCCCGGAATCTGCAGATGCACGCCGAGACGGTCGTAGGGCTTGGGCTGGGCCACGTTGGCGGCCGGCTCGCCGCAAGCGGCCAGCAGCACGATCAAGCCGGCGGCCAACCAGCGAAGGTGGCCGCCGAGCGAGGCGCGGGTTCGAGTCATGGCCATCATCCTTGAATGCCCCCTGTGGACCTGCGCGACACCGTAGCAGCCCGCGACGGCGCGCGCGCGTGCCGTTCGGCCCGGTGCCGCGGCCACGACCAACGACACTGGGAACGCACGGCCGCGGCCGCCTAGGCTGAGCGCTCACGCCTGCCGAACGGGAACCGCCGATGTTCGTACGTCTCGTCCTCGCCGCCGCGCTCGTCCTGTGCGCACCGGCCGCCTTCGCCGCGGAGCTGCACGCCGACCCGCGCAATCTGCAACCCAAGGATCTGTTCGATCTGGAATGGGCCGACGCCCCGGCGATGTCGCCCGACGGCCGCCGCATCGTCTACCAGCGCAAGTTCTTCGACATCATGAAGGACCGCCGCCGCAGCAATCTGTGGCTGGTCGACGTCGACAGCGGCCGGCAGCGCGCGCTGACCAGCGGCGCGGCCGGCGACGGCGCCGCAGTGTGGTCGCCCGGCGGCGATCGCATCGCCTGGGTGTCCGATCGCGAAGGGTCGGCGCAGATCTGGGTGCGCTGGATGGACAGCGGCCAGCAGTCGGCGATCAGCAGCCTCACCGAAGGCGCATCCAACCTGGCGTGGTCGCCGGACGGCCGCTGGCTTGCCTTCACCATGCACGTCGCCGCCGACACCACGCCGCTGGCCAAGCTGCCGGCCAAGCCCGAGGGCGCGCAGTGGGCCGACGACATCAAATTGATCGAGCGCATGAACTATCGCGCCGACGGCGCCGGTTACCTCAAGCCCGGTTACCAGCACGTGTTCGTGATCCCGGCCGACGGCGGCACGCCGCGTCAGGTGACCCAGGGCGATTACGACCACGATTCCACGCCGGTGTGGAGCCGCGACGGCCGATCGCTGTTCGTGGTCTCCAACCGCCGCCCCGACGCCGAATACCGGCCGATCGATCAGGACATCTACCGGGTCGACGTCGCCAGCGGCGAAACCACCGCGCTGACCGACCGCGGCGGGCCGGACGTGTCGCCGGTGCTGTCGCCCGACGGCCGGCAACTGGCCTATCTGGGTTACGACGATCGCAAGCTCGGCTATCAGGTCGCGCATCTGTACGTGCTCGATCTGGACAGCGGAAAGTCGCGAGGGCTCACCGAGAACTTCGATTACGAGATCGAGAATCCGCAGTGGGATCGCGGCGGTCGCGGTCTGTACTTCGGTTACGACCGCGAAGGCGTGAGCCATCTGGGCTGGATCGCCGCCGGCGGCGGCAAGGTCGAATCGGTGGCCGACGACGTCGGCGGCACCGCGGTCGGGCGGCCGTATCCGGGCGGCAGTTTCTCGGTCGGCGCCGGCCGCGTCGCCTACACCCACGGAACCGCCTCGCGCATGGCCGATGTCGCGGTGGTCGAGCGCGGCGGCAAATCGCGCGTGCTGACCGATCTCAACGCCGACTCGCTCGCGCGCAAGCGCCTGGGCGAGGTCGAGACCTTGTGGACCAAATCCTCGGCCGGCGGTTTGGACGTGCAGGGCTGGATCGTCAAGCCGCCGCAGTTCCAGGCCGGCCAGCGCTATCCGCTGCTGCTGGAAATCCACGGCGGCCCGTATGCGAACTACGGCCCGCGTTTCGCCGTGGAGACCCAGCTCTACGCCGCCGCCGGTTACGTCGTGCTGTACGTCAATCCGCGCGGCAGCACCAGCTACGGCCAAGCCTTCGCCGACCACATCCACCAGAACTATCCCAGTCACGACTTCGACGATCTGATGAGCGCGGTCGATGCGACCATCGCCAAGGGGTATGTCGATCCGCAGCAGTTGTACGTGACCGGCGGCTCCGGCGGCGGCGTGTTGACTGCCTGGATCGTCGGTCACACCGAGCGTTTCCGCGCTGCGGTGGTGGCCAAGCCGGTCATCAACTGGACCAGTTTCGCGTTGACCTCCGACGGCCCGTCCTACATCACCCAGCACTGGTTCCCCGGCCCGCCGTGGGAAGCGCAGGAGTTGTACTGGAAGCTGTCGCCGCTGGCGTACGTCGGCAAGGTCAAGACCCCGACCATGCTGATCACCGGCGAAAGCGACTACCGCACGCCGATCTCGGAGACCGAGCAGTACTACGCCGCGCTCAAACTGCATCGCGTCGACAGCGCGATGATCCGCATACCCGGCGCGTCGCACGGAATCGGCGCACGGCCCAGCGAAACCCTCGCGCAGGTGCTCAACACGCTGGGCTGGTTCGAGCGTTATCGCAACAAGCCGGCGGCAAAGCCCGAATCGGCGCCCGAGCGCTGATCTGCCACGCCCGCTTCGATAAGTGCCCCTTGAAAAAGGGGCTAGGGGGATTTGCTCTTATCCGCAAAACAGAATCGCCACCGCACCCAGAGCGAATCCCCCACGCTCCGATTTCCATCGCTCCAGCCGCTCGCGCCGGGCGCCGCCCCCTTTTTCAAAGGGGGCAACCGTTCGCGACTGCGCGCCGGACGATGGCCGCGCTCCGCCTCAATCCAGCTTCACCCCGAAATGAAACGCCTCGATGCGCAGGCGTTCGCGCAGGTAGAACGCATGCGCGTCCTGCCGGTGAGTGCCCGAGTCCAACTGCAGGCGCGCGCAACCCAGTCGCTTGGCCTCGGCCTTGAGCCAATCCAGCATCGTCTTTCCGTAGCCCTGGCTGCGCACCGTCTGGTCGGTGATCAGATCGTCCACGTATACGTGCAGGCCGACTGCGAGCATTTCCATCACCCGCCAGCAGGCGAACGCGCGCGGCACGCCTTGCGCGTCGAAGGCGACGGTGGCGCGGCAGCCTGCGGCGATCTGCCGGTGCATCTGCGCGAGGAAACGCGCCTCGTCGAACTCGGGGCGCAGTTGCGACACCAGCGGCCACACGGCGCGCAGTTCGGCGTCGCCGACGATGGTGCGGATTTCAAAAGTTGCCGACATCGACCTGTCACGGAAGCAAAACAGGCGGGAAGTGTAGCGAACCACGGCCGGCGCTTTCGCCGGTTTCGTGCCGTTGTTCGCGGCGTTCGGGCCGTTACCAGCTGAACAGCTTGAAATACACCGGCGAGACCGTGCCCTCGCCCTTGCTGGTGTCCAGGCGGCCGTCGCCGTTCTCGTCGACCAGGTAATAGACCGGCCCGCGCGCGGGCGTGATCTTGACCGCGCGCAGCTGCCCGGCGACCCGGTACTCCTCGAGCACGTCGCCGTTCTCGACCGTGCGGGTGCGGATCTCGGCGTTGCTGAGGGCGGCGGTGGGATCGTCGGCCGCGCGCGTGGTGGCGCAGCCGCTCAGCGCGAGGGCGAACGACAGGCCCAGCAGGGTGGCGAGGGGCGTCGGCGACGCGTGGGGGGCGCGCATGGCGAATCTCCGTGTCTCAGGCCGATAGCATACGCCGCAGGCTCGTTAAGGGTGCGCATCGACGGAGCGCGATGTCCGACATCGAGCTTGCGCGGACGTTGTGGCTTGCGTGTCGGGGCTGAAGCCCCTCCCACAAAAGACCTCGTGGAACCGATGCCGCCCTTGAGCGCTTGCGTGGTCTCGGTAACTTTTGTGGGAGGGGCTTCAGCCCCGACAGCCCGCCGCCGCGAAACCCGGCCCCCATCGCAGCCCCGGCGACCGCTCGGCGTAGAATCGGGGCCATGAAAAGACTCGTCCTGATCGATGGTTCCAGCTACCTCTACCGCGCCTTCCACGCGTTGCCGCCGCTGAGCAACGACGCCGGCGAGCCTACCGGCGCGCTGTTCGGCGTGGTCAACATGCTGCGCTCGACCCTGAGCGAGCGTCCGGATTACTTGGCCTTCGTGGTCGACGCGCCCGGCAAGACCTTTCGCGACGACCTCGACCCGCAATACAAGGCCAATCGCCCGCCGATGCCCGAGGACCTGCGCGCACAGGTGCTGCCGATGTGCGAGATCGTCGAAGCGCTGGGCATTCCGATCCTGCGCATCGACGGCGTGGAAGCCGACGACGTGATCGGCACCCTGGCTCTGCGCGCCAACGCCGACGCCATCGACGTCACCATTTCCACCGGCGACAAGGACTTCGCCCAGTTGGTGCGCCCGGGCGTGGTCCTGGTCAACACCATGAGCGGCAGCCGGATGGATTCCGACGAGGCGGTGTTCGCCAAGTTCGGCGTCAATCCGAACCAGATCATCGATCTGCTCTCGCTGATGGGCGACACGGTCGACAACGTGCCGGGCGTGGACAAGTGCGGGCCCAAGACCGCGGCCAAGTGGCTGGGCGAGTACGGCACGCTGGAAGGGGTGATCGAACACGCGGGCCAGATCAAGGGCAAGATCGGCGACAACCTGCGCGCCGCGCTGGGCCGGCTGCCGCTCAACCGCCAGCTGACCACGATCAAGACCGACGTCGAACTCGACCGCGGCCCGCAGGAGCTTGCGCTGCGTGAGCGCGACATCGAGGCGCTGCGCGTATTGTACGCGCGCTACGGCTTCAAGCAGGCCTTGCGCGAGATCGAAGGCGGCGCCAACGCCACGGCGAATGAACTCGCCGCCGACCGCGCGGGCCTGCGCGCCACCGCCGCCGGTCACGCGCGTTCCAGCGCCGCGGCCGAAACGCCGGACGCCGCGTTGTCGGTCAAGGGCGAATACGAAGCGATCACCACCCAGCCGCAGCTCGACGCGCTGGTGGCCGCGCTGCAGGTCAGCGAGGAGTTCGCCTTCGACAGCGAAACCGACTCGCTGGACCCGATGATGGCCAATCTGGTCGGCCTGAGTTTCGCCACGCAAATCGGCCGAGCGGTGTATATCCCGTTGGCCCACGATTATCCCGGCGCGCCCGCGCAGCTCGATCGAGAGACGGTGCTGGCGGCGCTGCGGCCGGTGTTCGCCGATCCGGCCCGGCGCAAGCTCGGCCAGCACGGCAAGTACGATCTGCACGTGCTGCGCCGCCATGGCGTTGAGGTGGCCGGTTACGCCGACGACACCATGCTGGAAAGCTTCGTCTACAACGCCACCGGCAGCCGCCACGATATGGATTCGCTGGCCAAGCGCTATCTGGGCTACGACACGATCAAATACTCCGACGTGGCCGGCAAGGGCGCCAAGCAGATACTGTTCTCGCAGGTCGCCATCGACGATGCGACCAAGTACGCGGCCGAAGACGCCGACGTGACCTTGCGCCTGCATCGCGTACTGGGCGCGCGCCTGGCCGCCGAGCCGGAGTTGGAACGCGTCTATCGCGAGATCGAAATGCCGCTGGTGCCGGTGCTCGAACACATCGAGGCCAACGGCGTGATGATCGACGGCGACGAGCTGCGCCGGCAATCGCAGGATCTGGGCAAGCGCATGCTCGCTGCGCAGATCAAGGCCACCGAACTGGCCGGGCGCACGTTCAATCTGGATTCGCCCAAGCAACTGCAGGCGCTGTTGTTCGACGAACTCAAGCTGCCGGCGCTGGTGAAGACGCCGACCGGCCAGCCCAGCACCAACGAGGAAGCGCTGGAAGCGATCGCCGACCAGCACGAACTGCCGCGGGTGATCTTGGAATACCGCGGCTTGGCCAAGCTGCGCAGCACCTACACCGACAAACTGTCGGAGATGGTCAACCCGCACACCGGCCGCGTGCACACCAGTTATCACCAGGCTGGCGCCGCGACCGGACGGTTGGCGTCGAGCGATCCGAACCTGCAGAACATTCCGATCCGCACCGACGACGGGCGCCGTATCCGCCGCGCTTTCGTCGCGCCGCCGGGCCGGCGCCTGCTGGCCTGCGATTACTCGCAGATCGAACTGCGGATCATGGCGCATCTGTCGGAAGACCCCGGCCTGGTGCGCGCGTTCGAGTCCGGCGCCGACGTGCATCGCGCCACCGCCGCGGAAGTGTTCGGCAAGAAATCGCTGGAGGACGTCAGCGGCAACGAGCGCCGCGCGGCCAAGGCGATCAACTTCGGCCTGATGTACGGCATGAGCGCGTTCGGTCTGGCGCGTCAGCTCGGCATCGGCCGCGGCGAGGCGCAGGACTACATCGCGCTGTATTTCAGCCGCTATCCCGGGGTGCGCGATTTCATGGAGCGCACGCGCCAGGACGCGCGCGAGAAGGGTTATGTGGAAACCGTGTTCGGCCGGCGCCTGTATCTGGAGAACATCAAGGCCTCCAACCAGGGCCTGCGCGCGGGCGCCGAGCGCGCGGCGATCAACGCACCGATGCAGGGCACCGCGGCCGATATCATCAAGCGCGCGATGATCGACATCGACGCGTGGCTCGGCGCTCACGGCGAGCGTGCCAAGATGATCCTGCAGGTCCACGACGAACTGGTGTTTGAAGCGGACGAAGCCTTTATCCCCGAATTGCGGGACGAGGCCTCGCGCCGGATGGCCGCGGCGGCCACATTGCGCGTGCCGCTGGTTGTAGACAGCGGTATCGGTATTAATTGGGACGAAGCGCATTGATTATCTGGAAGCTATTGATTTTGCAGGACTTGCTTTAATGAATCGGTCCTGAACCCAACAATTTATTAACTCTGATCTTCACGAACTATCCATGTGCCAGGTGGTCATATAGGTCGCGACAGATGCAACGTCTGTCGCCGATCTCTCCCTCCCCTGGAGTGATCCCCCGGAGCGAACGCCCCCTCCCCAGGGCACGCTCCACCAGCCCCGCCGGCCCCCCCTGCCTGCGGGGCTTTTTATTTGCGTCGCCCATGGCGATATCGCCATCGTCGATGGCCTCCATGCGGAAACAGGTGCGCGTCGACCGCGCCCATGCGACTGCAAGCCGATGCGCTGCCTGCATACCGATGCCATCGTTCCTGGCACGGATCTTTCCGTGGAATCGGCGACGCTGCGTTTTCCGCGAATGCGTGAATGACCGTCGGCGCGGGCGACCCATGCTCCAGCGCCGCCGAATCGCTGCCTCCGCGCCCGCCGCCGATGCGGATCCGCGCGCACGGAGCCCGGGCCGACCGGTCGTGACGGGCGTTGCACGCGGCGGCGCGCCACAATCGCGCCATTGCCGCCGCCCGCCAGGAGTTCGCCCGATGTCCGACGCCTTCCATCTGTCGATGCCGTGGTGGGAGTACCTGGTCCGCGCCTGCATCGTGTACTTCGTGCTGCTGGCGATGATCCGGCTGTCGGGCAAACGCACGATGGGGCAGTTCACCTCGTTCGACATGCTGCTGATCGTGCTGCTGGGCAACGCGGTGCAGAACGCGCTGCTGGGCAGCGACAACTCGGTGACCGGCGGCCTGATCCTGGCGAGCACGCTGATGGTGTTGAACTGGTCGGTCGGCTACCTCGCCGCGCGCAGCGCCCGCGCCGAAAAGGTGCTGGAAGGCGAACCGGTGGTGCTGGCGCGAGACGGCCACGTGTTCCGCAACGTATTGCGCCGCGAACTGGTCAGCCGCGCCGATTTCGAGAAAGCCATGCGCGAGAACGATTGCGACGAAATCGATCACATCGCGTTGGCGATGCTGGAGACCAATGGCCATATCACGATGTTGCGCAAGCCGGATAAGAGCGGGTGAGCGTGGTGGTTTGCCCCGGGCAATAAAAGCGTCGGGGCTCAAGCCCCTCCCACAAAAGACCTCGTGAGTCGCGCGGAGCCCTGCCAACACGCGCCCTGCAGCCAGCGAAGTCTTTTGTGGGAGGGAGCTTCAGCCCCGACCGCGCATTGCCGACCGACCGCGCATTGCCGATGAGCGACGCGGCCGCGAGCGCGCCGGTGTCAGCCCGTGGCTTCGCCCAGCCAATCGCGCGGCACCAGATACTCGGCCAACCGGGCCTCGTCGCTGTCCGCTTCCGGGCGGAAGCCATATTCCCAGCGCACCAGCGGCGGCAAACTCATCAGGATCGATTCGGTGCGTCCGCCCGACTGCAGGCCGAACAAGGTGCCGCGGTCGAACACCAGATTGAATTCGACGTAGCGCCCGCGCCGGTACAACTGGAACTGCCGCTCGCGTTCGCCGTAGGGCGTGTCGCGGCGTCGCTCCACCAGCGGCAGGTACGCGTCGAGAAAACCGTCGCCGACCGCGCGTTGATAGGCGAAATCGCGCTCGAAATCGCCGTGCAGATCGTCGAAGAACAAACCGCCGACGCCGCGGGTTTCGTTGCGGTGCTTGAGCAAGAAATATTCGTCGCACCAGCGCTTGTGCGCCTGATAACGCTCCTCGCCGCCGAACGGCTCGCACAGCGCGCGCGCGGTGCCGTGCCAGTGGCGCACGTCTTCGATGAAGGGATAGAACGGGGTCAGGTCGAAGCCGCCGCCGAACCACCAAGCCACGGTTTCGCCGTCGCGCATCGCGCGGAAATGACGCACGTTGGCATGAGTGGTCGGCAGGTAGGGATTGTTGGGATGGAACACCAGCGACACGCCGACCGCGCGCCATGAGGCGCCAGCCAGTTCCGGCCGGGCGGCCGTGGCCGAGGGCGGCAACTGGGTGCCCGACACGTCGGAAAAGCCGATGCCCGCCTGTTCGAACACCTTGCCGCCGCGCAGGATGCGGGTGCGTCCGCCGCCGCCTTCGGGGCGTTGCCACACGTCCTCGGCGAAGCGCGCCTGACCGTCGGCCTGTTCGATGGCGGCGCACAGACGGTCCTGCAGGCCGGAGAGGTAGTCGCGTACGCGGTCGAAGTCGCTCATGCGCCCATTCTACCGGGGCCGTCGCGGCGGCAGGATGCGACCGCCCGCCGCGCGCGGTTCAGTCCGCCGGCAAGCCCGCGATCCACGCCTGCAACTGCGCCTGCCCGTCTTCGTCTAGCTTCCCGTCCAGCGCCGAGTACCAGTGGCGAACCTGCGACGGCGAGAGCTGCGCTTGCAGCATCGGCAGGCTGTTGTCGAAAAAGGCGCTCAGGAACGGAATCCCGCGCATGTACAGATAAGTCGAATCGGTGACGCGCACTTGCTCGTAGACATCGCGCAACCACTCCAGATGCGCGAGCGCAGCTTGGCCGTGGCCGGCGCGGTTGAGCGCGGAGATGAAATTGGTCCGCGCCGAAACCGGAGACATTTCGCGCGTATCCGCGTTGATCTGATCGAAATGCATCAGCCAGGCTTCGCCGCGCTCGACTTCGTCGCACATCGCCGACACGGTCGCCAGTTGCAGAGCGTTGTGCGCGCTCGGCTCAAGATCGAACAGCGCGTGCCAATGGTCGAAGGCTTGCGGGTAGCGATCGAGTTCGCTCAACGCCAGCGCGCACAGCCGGTGCGCGTCGGCGCGGGTGTCGGGCGCAGCCGCCTCGACATGCTCGCGCGCGAGCGCGAATGCGGTTTCGAAATCCGGGCGTTGCAGCGCGGCCAGCGCCGTCGCCAGTTCCGGCGCGATCGCAGCGGCGGGAGCATCCTCGCCTTCGGCCTGTGCGCGTCCGGCCTCGTCGGGTTTCTTTCCGCGTCCGAACAAACGGCTGATCAATCCCATAGCGACATCTCCTTGGTCGTGCGCCGCCGGTGCGCGTGGTTTGCGCGATCGGTGCGGCGATGAAGCCCATCGTGGGCTTCGGCGATCGTGCCGGTCGGAACACGGGCCGCGGCGCGGCCCGTGCGCGCCGGACTTACTTCAACGTGCGATTGAACAACTCATGGATCCGGCGGTATTCGTCGTACCACGCATCGGGATGGGTGAAGCCGTGACGCTCCAGCGGATACGGGGCGATCTCCCACTTGTCCTTACGCAGTTCGATCAGGCGCTGGGTCATCATCACCGAGTCCTTGAAGAACACGTTGTCGTCGATCATGCCGTGAGCGATCAGCAGATGGTCCTTCAGGCCGGCGGCATATTCGATCGGCGAGGACTTCTTATAGGCCTGCGGATCCAGTTCGGGCGTGTTGAGGATGTTGCTGGTGTACTCGTGGTTGTACTGCGACCAGTCGGAGACCGGACGCAGCGCGGCGCCGGCCTTGAACTTGCCCGGTTCGCGGAACAGCGCCATGAAGGTCATGAAGCCGCCGTAGGAACCGCCGTAGATGCCGGCGCGGTCGCGGTCGCCCTGCTTGTTGGCGACCAGCCAGTCCAGGCCGTCCAGGTAATCCTCCAGCTCCGGATAGCCCATCTGGCGGTAGATCGCGGTGCGCCAGTCGCGGCCGTAGCCTTCGGAGGCGCGGTAGTCCAGATCCAGCACCACGTAACCTTCGCGCACCAGCAGGTTGTGGAACATCTGCTCGCGGAAGTAGTTCGGGTAGCGGTTGCTGACATTCTGCAGATAACCGGCGCCGTGCACGAACATCACGATCGGGTACTTCTTGCCCGGCTCGTAGTTCTTCGGCCCATAGAACTTGCCCCAGACCACGCCGGCGCCGTGTTTGGACGGCACCTGCACGTACTCGGGCTGGATCCACTCGCGTTTCTTGAACTCGTCCTTGCGCGTGTCGGTGAGTTTGACCGTGTGCCCTGCATCGGCGCCTGCGCCATTCACATCGACCACCGCCACCTGTGGCGGTGTGTAGCTGCTCGAATAACGCACCAGCAGCTTGCCGCCGTCGGGCGAGACCGAGAAGCTCTCCACGCCGTCGAGCGCGGTCACCTCGCGCACCGCGCCGCCGCCGCGGTCGACCGCGCAGACCTCGTAATCGCCGGGCCACTTGCGATTGCACAGGAAGAAGAAGGTCTTGCCGTCGGCGCCCAATGTGGGCTGGGAGACTTCCCACTTGCCCGAGGTGATCGCGCGCGGCGCGCCACCGCCGTCGCTGACGTACAGGTGCGAGTAGCCGCTTTGTTCCGACAGCAGCCACAGGCCGCCATCGGCAAGCCAGCCGAAATCGTTGAAGTCCCAGCCGACCCAGGCCTTGTCGGTCAGGCGATGGCGGGTATCGAGCGCGGCCTTGGCCGGATCGACCGAGGTCAGCCAGCGATCCTTGTTGTCGATCGCGCGCACCAGCACCGCGGCGCGGCGGCCGTCGTCGCTCCAATGAATCGACGCGCCGCTGCCGTCGCCGTTGGCTTCGATGCGCACCGGGCGATCGCCCTTGAGCGGATCGAGCTTGGCGCTCTTGCGCAGCGCGGCGAGCGGGTCGTCGCCGATCCCGGGCAGCTTGTCGAACTTGAGTTCGCTGGCCTTGGCGTTGGCCACATCCACCAGCCACAGCTTCTGCGGCAGCGGCTCGTTGCGGCCGACGCGCGTGCGCACTTCCTCGAATTCTTCGTAGCCCGATTCGGTCACGTACTTGGGCATCTTGCCGGCGGCGCCGGCTTCGCCCTTCTTGGCCTGGGTCACGACCAGCAGATAGCGGCCGTCGGGCGAGAGCGCGCTGTCGACGATCTCGACCTCGTCGCCCAGGTACACCGGCTTGGGCGCGCGGGTGCCGTCGCTCATGCGCCAGGCCTCGTCCTGTTCGCGCGCGGCGTCGCGCGCGGCGCGGTCGTTGCGCAGGGTGTCGATGGTGGCCAATTGGTAATCGCGCAGCACGTCGGCCTTGGGCGGCTTGGCCGGGTCGTTCTCGGCGCGCACTTGCGCGGCCAGGCTCACGCCTTGGCCGGCGCGCCACTGATACCACTGGTTGTCGACCCGGAACACGAGGTTGCCGCCGGGACCGAACTGCGGGCGCGATTCGGTGTCGTTGCTGCGGGTGACCTGGGTCAGGGCGCCGCTGCGCAGATCGCGCACGAACACGTCGCCGTTGCGGATGAAGGCCATGCGCGCGCGCTGCGCATCAAAGGCCGGGTTGATCGCGTCGATGTCGGCGCGCGCGGCGCCCTCCAGGCGCTGCGGCGTGCCGCCGGCGACGCCGGCCTGCCAAGTGTCGCGAATAATCCCGCCGTCGCGCTTGAGCTGGTACTGCACGCGCTGGCCGTCCCAGGCCCACCAGGCGCGTTCGACCGGCGGGCCGATCCAGTCCGGGTCGGCCATGGTGTCGGCCAGGGTCAAGGGCTGGGCGGTCTGCGCTAAGGCGCCGCTGACGAGCAGCGCCAGGGGCAGGGCGGCGAGCGTGGCGTAGGAGATGCGCATCGAACGGGCTCTTGGGACAAAAAGAGGGCGCAGATTAGCAGTCCGGGGGCTTGGGACGGGCCGGCCGTTGGTCATGGCCACGGGGTAGTGCGCAGCCGTCAGTGTGCGATTTCGGTGGCGAGGCGCCGGGTTTGCGCGATCGGTGATTTCGCTGGAGCGGGTGGTATGCGCGGTGGAGAGCGTCGGGCCTGAAGGCCCTCCCACAAGAGACCTCGAAGTCCACGTCGCGATGAAGCCCTGGATCCCCGCCTTCGCGGGGATGACGTCGTGAAGGTCCGAAGTCTCGTGGGAGGGCCTTCAGGCCCGGCGCTTTCGGTCTAGATCGCCGCATCCTTCGACGCAGACCGCCGCCCGCATGCCGCCGTTTGTCACATCGAGGCGCGACCTGCGCGGCATAGGCGCCAGGGTCACCCAAGCTCAGGCCGACGCACGATCGCGTGCAAGCGCTTGATCCAGAACCGCCACTGCGCACAAAACCGAACCTCATCGCGCCGACCCGCGCCGCTGACCACACCGCGCTCACCGCCTTTGCGCTTTATGTGTTTCCAAGAAACCGCCGTTACCGGTGCATGTTGCGGCGCAAAATGAACCCGCTGGCGCGCAGTCGTGCGTCATGGAGGCAATGCACGTGGACGCCTTGTTGCTGTCGCGGATCCAGTTCGGCTTCGTGATTTCGTTCCATATCCTGTTTCCCGCCTTCACCATCGGCCTGGCCAGTTGGCTGGCGTTCGTGGAATGGCGCTGGCTGCGCACTCGCGACACCTTGTGGCGCGATCTGTATTTCTTCTGGACCAAGGTGTTCGCCGTGTCCTTCGGCATGGGCGTGGTCTCGGGCATCGTCATGAGTTTCCAGTTCGGCACCAACTGGGCGGTGCTCAGCGAGCAGGCCGGCAACATCCTCGGGCCGCTGTTGTCCTATGAGGTGCTCACCGCGTTCTTCCTGGAAGCGACTTTCCTGGGCGTGATGCTGTTCGGCTGGAACCGGGTCGAGGAGAAAATGCATTTCCTGGCGACGTGCATGGTCGCCTTGGGCACCTTGATCTCCACGTTCTGGATCATCTCGGCCAACAGTTGGATGCAGACGCCGACCGGCTACAAGATCGTCGACGGCGTGTTCGAACCGGCCGATTGGTGGGCGATCGTGTTCAACCCTTCGTTCCCGTACCGATTGGCGCACATGGTGCTGGCGGCGTTCATCACCACCTGTTTCGTGATCGGCGGCGTGGGCGCTTCGTATCTGCTGCGCGGCGTCCATGTCGAAGCCGGAAAGCGCATGCTCAAGGCCGCGGTGATCTTCGCCGCGATCACCGTGCCGACCCAGGTGTTCGTCGGCGATCTGCACGGCTTGAACGTGCGCGAGCATCAGCCGATCAAGGTCGCAGCGATGGAAGCGCACTGGCAATCCAATCCGCCGGGCGAGGGCGTGCCGCTGATCCTGTTCGCGATACCCAACGAAAAGGCCGAACGCAACGATCTGGAAATCGCCGTGCCCAAGCTCGGCAGTCTGATCCTCACCCACACCCTGGACGGCGACATCCAGCCGCTGAAGTCGGTGCCGGCCAGCGAACGGCCGCCGGTGAAGCCGGTGTTCTACGCGTTCCGGGTCATGGTCGGTCTGGGCATGGCGATGCTGGCCCTGGTCGCGTTCTCGCTGTGGCAGTTGTGGCGCAAGCGTTTGTACGAATCGCGCGCGGCGCTGTGGGGATGGCGGGTGCTGACGATGAGCGGATTCGTGGCGATCCTGGCCGGTTGGTACGTGGTCGAGATCGGGCGACAGCCGTACGTGATCTACGGTCTGCTGCGCACCGCCGATGCCGTGAGCCCGATCGAAGCGGCCAGCGTGATGACCTCGCTGATCGTGTTCGCGGTGGTGTATTTCACTGTGTTCGGCGCCGGTTTCCGCTATCTGGTCAAGCTGATCCGCAAGGGCCCGCACCCGCACGAACCGCCGCCGCGCAACGGACTGGGCGACAAAACCCCGGCGCGGCCGTTGTCGCTGCCGGACGAATCCAGCGAAGCCGGTGCTTGAGCGCGGCGAACCAGACGGAGTAGGACGATGGAATATTGGCTGCCGGTAATCTGGTTCGGCGTGATCGGCTTCGGCGTGCTGATGTACGTGCTGCTGGACGGCTTCGTGCTCGGCCTGGGGATTCTGGCGCCGTTCGCCGAGAACGAGGATCAGCTCGATCACATGATGAACACCGCCGCGCCGATCTGGGACGGCAACGAAACCTGGCTGGTGCTCGGCGGCGCCGGTTTGTTGGCGGCGTTCCCCAAGGCTTACGCGCTGGTGTTGTCGGCCTTGTATCTGCCGGTGCTGCTGATGCTGATCGCGCTGGTGTTCCGCGGCGTGGCCTTCGAGTTCCGCTTCAAGGCCAAGCGGGCCAAATCGGCCTGGGGCGCGGCGTTCGCGCTGGGCTCGCTGTTTTGCGCGTTCGCCCAGGGCGTGATCCTGGGCGCGATCGTGGAAGGTATGCCGATGCAGGAGGGCAAGTACGTCGGCGGCATCTTCGATTGGTTCAGCCCGTTTTCGATGCTGACCGGCGCGGCGGTGGTATTCGGTTATGCGCTGCTGGGTTCGACCTGGCTGATCCTCAAGACCGAAGGCCGCATGCAGTCGATCGCGCGCACGCTGGCCAGACCGCTGGTTTTAGTGGTGGCGGTGTTCATCGGTCTGGTCAGCGCCTGGCTGCCGTTCCTGGACTCGCGGATCATGGCGCGCTGGTTCGAGGGCGGGAATTTCTACTGGCTGTTCCCGGTGCCGCTGCTGGTGATCGCCAATGCCTGGGCGCTGTGGCGCTCGGTGATGCGCGAGGGCCGCGACGGGCATCCGTTCCTCTACGCGCTGGGGTTCTTCGTGCTCGGCTTCGTCGGGCTGGTGGCGGGCATCTGGCCCAACATCGTGCCGGGGCTGACGATCTGGGATGCGGCCTCGCCGCCGTCCTCGCAGGGCTTCGTGCTGGCCGGGCTGGTGGTGCTGTTGCCGGCGATCCTGGGCTACACGTATTGGTCGTACCGGGTGTTCAGCGGAAAGATCGCGGCGGATGCGGGGTATCACTAGCCGCAATGTCCCTTCCCCGAAGAGGTGGCTGTTCCCCCCTGTGAAAAAGGGGGCAGGGGGATTGGCGTCAGATCGCGGTGCCCCCAGCAAATCCCCTGGCGCAGCCCAGCGCAGGCGCCAGCCCCCTTTTCAAACGGGGCGAGTTTCCACCGGAACAAGCTTTTCGCGACCTACCACTCCCGTCCGGGCCTTGCGCTGAACACAGAAGTTCGCGTAGCCCTGACGGGCAGGTATGCTGTGCATCACATCTGCGATGCAGAAAAACAGTCTCCCCCGGCTGTACCGCCCGCCCCATGCAAGCCTACGTTTACAAAAGCCTCCGCAAGGCAGACACCTACGTGTATCTGAGCGCGCGAGACGATTTCCAGCGCCTGCCCGACCTGATGCGCGAGCAATTAGGTTCGCTGCAGTTCGTGCTCGAGGTCGAGCTGACCCCGCAGCGCAAGCTGGCCCGCGCTGATGCCGAGCAGGTGCGCCGGAATCTGCGCGCGCACGGTTTCCACCTGCAATTCCCGCCCGCCCTGCTCCCATCCGCCCTGCTCCCATCCGCCCTGCTCCCATCCGCCATGTCCCCGCCGTTCTTCGCCGAGGCACCGACGCCCGATGCCTGACGCTTCCAGCCCGCGCGCCTTGTCCCGCGGTTTCGGCCTCGCGCTCGCCGCCGGCTTGGTGCTGGCGTTGGCGACCGGTTTCGGCGGCAGTCCGGTCGGCGCGCTGATCGCCCTGGTCGGCGGCGCCCTGTCCCAACCGGCATTCGCCCTGGCGGCGCGGTTGTGGAAGCGGCGCGACGACAAGCCGGCGTGGAAGTCCGAACTGCTGACCCTGTCCGCGTTGTGGGGCGGCGTCACCGCGGCCACCGCCGCACTGGTCGCCTGGCCGCTGAGCGCGTTGCAGCAAAGCGGCTCGCTGCTGGCCGCGCTCGGCCTGAGCGTGGTTGCCGGCCTGATTCTGCTGGGCCTGTGGCGGTTGTGGCCGCTGTGGCAGGGCAGCGAACGCGACGGCACGCCGTTGCCGCCGCAATGGGCGCGGCTGGCGGATCTGGATCTCGGCGCCTGGCGCGGCCTGGGCGTGGCCGCCATCGTCACCGGCCTGGCCGGTGCGACCGTGCTGCTGGCCTGGCCCGGGCTGCTGTCGGGCGGCGCGCGCTGGACCCTGGCGGTGGCCTTCGCCCTGGCGTCGCCGGCGCTGCATGCGTTGCTGCAGTCGATCGCCCCGGCGCAGGCGCTGCCGGGCGTGGAATTCGATCCCGAACTCGATACGGTCCATAACGCCGAGGAACTGTTCGACGACGGCGAACCCTTGGCCGATGCGCAGTTGGTCCCGGCGCTGTACGCCGCCGCGCGCGCCGGCAAGGTCGAGCGCGCGCTGGAGCTGATCGAGCTCGGCGCCGACGTCAACGCGGCCCCGGTCGGCGACGACCGCGACCGCCGCAGCCTGCCGGTGCTGGCCGCGGTGCTGCCGGACCTGCGCCTGTTGCGTGCGCTGATCGCCCACGGGGTGGACCTCAACGCCGCCCACGCCGGCATGACCCCGCTGCTGGCGGCCACCCGCGACAGCTGGCACGGCCGCCCCGATGCGGTCATGACCCTGCTCGCCAACGGCGCCGATCCGCGCCTGGCCGACCACGAAGGCAACACCCCGCTGCATCATGCCGCGCGCAGCTCCGATCCCGGCGTCGCCGCATTGCTGCGCGATGCCCAGGCCGAGTTGGAACCGCTCAACCAGGACGGCCTGAGCCCGCTCGGCGTGGCCTGCGCCAGCGGCAATTGGCGGCTGGCCAAGTTCCTGCTCGAACGCGGCGCCAAGACCGAACACCCCGGCGGCGCGCCCGCGCTGCTGGCCGCGGCCGGCGGCGACGAGGACGATCCGGCCGGCGTACAGCTGCTGCTCAAGCACAAGGCGCGCATCGACGCGCGCGATGCTCAGCGCCGCGGCGCCCTGCATACCGCTTCCTTCGCCGGCCATCTGGACATCGTCACCACCCTGCTGGCCGCCGGCGCCGACGCCAACGCGATCGACAACCAACAGCGCACGCCGCTGCTGGAAGCCGCGCGCGGCGGCCGCGCCGCGGTGCTGGAACGGTTGCTCGAACATCTGCCGCAAGGCGGCGTCAATGAGGCCAAGGCGATCGACGCCGACGGCGCAAGCGCGCTGATCCTGGCCTGCCAGGCCGAAACCGCGTCGCCGCCGCTGGTGGTGCGTCTGCTCGATCTGGGCATCGACGCCGAGCTGCGCGACCGCCAGGGCAAGCGCGCGGTCGACCGCGCCGCCGAGGCCGGGCGTTGGTCGCTGGTGGCCGCGCTGGATCGCGCCTACCCGTTGCCGGCCGCGGTCAGCGGCGAGGGCGACAGCGACGCACCCGAGGGCGAGCGGGTGATCGTCGACCGCATGCCGGCCGCGCTGCTGCGCGACGGCTTGCGCGAGGGCCGCGCCTCCGAACTCACCGGCCTGGCCAAGCTGCTGAGCCCGGCCGAGCTGGGCGCGCAACTGCACGAAGAAAACGGTCAGGTCCCGACCCCCGAACGCATCGACTGGCTGCTCGGCCAGGGTGCCGATGCCAACGTGCGCAATGCCGCCGGCGATACGGTGCTGTTCGGCTTGCTCGACCAGGCCCCCGATTCGCTGCCGGCGCTGCAGGCACTGCTGCGCCACGGCGTATCGCCGGCCGGCCGCGGCGGCCTGGGACGGTTCCTGGCGACCTGCTCGGCCGGCGATCAGGCCGCGCGCGGTCTGGAACAGTTCGCGGTGGACCTGCTCGAACGCGGCGCCGATCCGTTCGCGCGTACCGCGAGCGGCGATCCGGCGCTGGCGATCGCGGTGCGGTTGGGCTGGTCGCGCCTGCTCGAACGCTTGCTCGCCGCCGGCATGGATTTGAACACCCGCGACAGCCATGGCATGAGCGCCCTGCACCTGGCCGCCGCGCTCGGCCGCGAAGCCATGCTCAAGCGGCTGGTCGCGCACGGCGCCGATCCCAATCTGCTCGCCGCCGACGGCCAGACCCCGCTCGGCGTGGCCCTGGCCTCGGGCCGGCGCGATCTGGCCGACTGGCTGGACTGGCGCGGCTGGCCCTTGCCCAAGCGCCCGCTGCAGGCCGCCGACGTGCCGGCCGCGGCGATCGTCGGCGATGCCGACGCGGTGCGTCGCTTGCTCGATCTGGGTCTGGCGGTGGACAGCCCCGACAGCCAGGGCTGCACCGCGCTGCTACGCGCCGCCGGTGGCGGTCATCGCGCGGTGGTCGATCTGCTGCTGGCGCGCGGCGCCGATCCGCAGCGTGCGGCCAACTCCGGCGCGACGCCGCTGTCGGCCGCGGTCAGCATGCGTCACGGCGAGATCGTCGACCGTCTGGTCGCCGCCGGTGCGTCGCTGGAACAGCGCCTGCCCGGCGATCTGACCGTGCTGATGGTGGCCTGCGCACTCGGCCTGACCGATCTGGCCGCACGCCTGCTCACCGCCGGCGCCGACGTGCACTCGCGCGACGCGCAAGGCCGCATGGCCCTGCATTGCGCGGCGATGTTCGGCTTCACCGCGCGCGAACGCAGCCGCCTGGTCGCCTTGTTCGACACCTTGCTGCTGGCCGGCGTCGATGCCGACCAGTCGGCCGCCGGCGCCACGCCGCTGTTGCTGCTGCTCGGCGCGCGCGCCGAACCCGGCACGGCCGCGGACGAAGACGTGCTGATCGCGGGCCTGGAACTGCTGCTCGACCACGAGGCCTCGCTCGACGTGCAGGACCCGCGCGGTTTCGGCCCGTTGCATCTGGCCGCGCTGCACGGTTTGTTGCGTGTGGTCCAGCGCCTGCTGCGTCATGGCGCCAACCCGGACGTGCGCGATGCGCTCAATCGCACCCCGCGCGAGATCGCGGTGATGCGCGGCTTCGTCGATATCGCCGCCGAGTTCGCCCCGGCCACGCCGAGCAAGGGCGCCGACGGCGGTGTGTCGATGGCGAGGTTCTTGCGCGGGCCGGGGAACTGAGGCCCGGCCGGCGTTCTCCGGCGGGCCGGGCTTGATCGTCATTGAGGTGTCGCGGTCGCGGCTTGCGCCGCTCCTACAGGAAACCTATGTAGGAGCGGCGCAAGCCGCGACCGCCAAACGTCGCTTACTTCGTCTGTGGCGATAGCGCCGCAGACCTCAATGCCGAGTCGAATTGTCCCCAGGCAAGGTCGTCGCCTGCTTGTCGACCATCCCCGCCAAAACGCCTTCGCCGCGGTCGGCGTTGAACAATTCCTCCAGTTCCTTGCGCGCATCGCGTGCGGTCTGGAGCAGCGCATCTTCGTCGTCGTGGACCAGGTACTGCGCCTCGAGCATGCGTTCGTCGAGTTCGCGGAAACGTTCGACGTGGTCGTGCGCGGTCTCGGCCTCCACGCCCAGCTCGATCAGCACGTCCTTGCCCAGTTTCAGGCTGGAGTGGAAGGTCTCGCGCATCGGTTCGGCGCCCAGGTCCATCAGGTCCCAGGCGTGCCGGCGGTCGCGTGCGCGGGCGAACACCTTAGCCTTCGGGTACAGGCGCCGGATCGTGCGCACCGTGCGGATGCCGCTGTCGCGGTCGTCGATGGCGATCACGAAGATCTTGACCTGGGCCGCACCGGCCGACCGCAATAGCTCGGGCCGCGCCGGGTCGCCGTAGTAGATCGCATTGCCGAAGCGACGCATGAAATCGACCTGCTCGGCGCTGTTCTCGATCGCGATGAACGGCGTGCGGTGCGCCACCAGCAGGCGCGCGATGATCTGGCCGAAGCGGCCCATGCCGGCGATCAACACCTGCGGGTGATGATCGGGAATCTCGTCGTAAGGCCGCTTTTCCGTGGGCGCGGGGGCGGCATCGAGCATGCGCTGGGCGGCGATCATCAGCAGCGGCGTCAGCGCCATCGACACGCCGACCGCGGCGATCAGGCGGTCGCGGGTCGGATCGTCGAGCAGATTGACCTTGACCGCTTCGTTGAACACGATGAAGGCGAACTCGCCGCCCAGCGACATCACCGTCGCCAACTGGAACGCGCCGCGCTTGTCCAGGCCGCCGGCGCTGATGCCCACGCCGAACAGCAGCAGGAATTTCACCGCCAGCAGCGCGGCGACGATCGAGCCGATCAGCAACGGTTCGGCCAGCACCCGTTGCAGGTCGATGCTCATGCCCACGGCCATGAAGAACAGGCCCAGCAACAATCCCTTGAACGGCTCGATCTGCGATTCCAGCTCGTGGCGGAATTCCGAGTCGGCCAGCAGCACGCCGGCCAGGAACGCGCCAAGGCCGGCCGAGAGCCCGGCGGTCTGCAGAATCCAGGCCGAACCCAGCACGGTCAGCAACGCGGCGCCGGTGAACACCTCGGGCATCCGCGTGCGCGCGACCACCCGGAATACGTGCCGCAGCAGCACCCGCCCGCCGAATACCACCGCCGCGATCGCGCCGACCGCCTTGGCCACCGACATCCAGCTCAGGCCTTCCACCGCCGCGGCCTTGCCCATCAGCGGAATCGCCGCCAGCAGCGGAATCGCCGCCAAGTCCTGGAACAGCAGGATCGCGAACGCGAGCCGGCCGTAGTCCGTCGACAAACCCTTGCGTTCGGACAACAGTTGCAGGCACACCGCGGTCGAGGACAGC
Organism: Lysobacter sp. CA199; assembly: GCF_052078715.1. Classification (NCBI taxonomy): domain Bacteria; kingdom Pseudomonadati; phylum Pseudomonadota; class Gammaproteobacteria; order Lysobacterales; family Lysobacteraceae; genus Lysobacter; species Lysobacter sp. CA199. Next base: position 439,754 of record NZ_JBQJIL010000004.1, read on the forward strand.
GCCAGACCCAGGCCGACCACGGTCGCCGCCTTCCAGCCCATGTTGCCGCCGAACATCGCCAGCGCGCCCAGGGCCAGGCCGCTGAGCAGCACCTGCAGGCCGCCGGCGCCGAACACCGGCTTGCGCATCACCCGCAGCCGCGCCGGCGAGAGCTCCAGGCCGATTACGAACAACATCATGACCACGCCGATTTCCGACGCCGCCAACACCGGCTCGGCATCGGCGATCACCTTGATCCCGTAAGGTCCCAACACCACGCCCGCGGCCAGATACCCCAGCACCGCGCCCAGCCCGAACTTGCGAAACACCGGCACCGCGATGACCGCGGCGAGCAGAAACAACAACGCAAGTTCTAGACCGCCACCGTGCATGGGCACCTCCTGTTTCTGAATTATGGCCTGTGCGGGCGCCGGCTGTGGGGAGGGTGGTGGCGCGACGTTGCGTTCTAACCGGTAACGCCCGCGGCCGTGGGCGGCTGACGCAGAGAGTTTGCTATGGTTGCCGATACACCGGATTTCAATCGCCCCGACCGCTTCGGGGCCCGCCAGGACTCAAGGACCTCAAGGATGAACGCGATCAAATACACCGCATCGGCGCTGCTGTTTGCGGCGCTGGCATGGCCTGCGTTCGGCGCGGGCAAGAGCGCGACCGAGGTGCGCAAGCAGATCGAGATGAGCATGGTGCTCACCGGCAGGGTCACCATCGCCGACGACGGTCAGGTGCGGTCGCTGCAGATCGATCGCGAGAACGAGGTGCCGGCGCTGGTCGGGCAAGTGGTCCGCGGTTCGGTGTCGAAGTGGCGGTTCGATCCGCTCAAGCCCGGCGAAACCGACGCCGGGACCACATCGATGCGCGTGCGAGTGGTCGCAAGCCCCGCGCCGGAAGAAGGCCCGGACAAGTTCGCCCTGCGCATCGTCAGCGCCAGTTTCGGCGAGACGCCCGAAGACGAAATGCCCAAGCGCGCATCGTTTAAGCCGCCGGTGTTTCCGATGGCGGCGGCCTACGCGCGGGCGCCCGCCACGGTGTACCTGGTCGCGCGCATCGGCCGCAACGGCAAGGTGGAGGAGGTCTTTGCCGAGCAGGTCAATCTGAAGGCGGTCGGCAACGAGCGCCAGATGAAGCAGTTCCGCGAACTCTTCGCCGATGCCAGCGTGACGGCGGCCAAGCGTTGGACGTTCACGGCGCCGGCCCGGGGCCCGGAGGTCGACGACGACCATTGGTCGGTGCGGGTGCCGGTCGATTTCGTGTTCGAGCGTCAAGACGCGCGTTACGGGCATTGGGAAGCCTATGTTCCCGGCCCGCGCCAGAAGGCGTCCTGGCAAGCTTCCGAACGCGACGCGACCGCCGGCGTGGATGCCGTGTCGGGCGACAAGATGCAGATGGTCGGCCGCGGCCCGCGTTTGCTGACGCCGTTGCCGCAGGGTTGATCGTCGCTCGCGATCAGCTCGTCGGCGCGTTGCAAGCCATCGCGCCGATGCCTGGCGACTGCAACGCATTCGCCTATGTTTTACGGTCTTCCATCACTGCAACGCAGATGCGTTGTGAGCCGTCGCGACCTGTGCGATAGCGCTCGGAGACAATGACGGACGACGCCGGCCGTAACGCGGCCGGCGTCGGGCAGGAGCGATCCGTCGTCGCACAGGGAGGTGACCATGAAGGCCGTCGCAGCGGTGCTGCTGGCGCTGATGTTGAGCGCGTGCAATCCGGAACTCATCGATTATTCGTCCGCGCGTTTCGACCGCATCGGCGCGGATGGCATGGATACGCGCGTGCCCGGAGCGGCCGCTTCGCCGCTACCGGCCGGCACATGTGGGAAGGTTTTGGAGGCCAGCGGCGGCCGGACCGAAACGCGTCGGGGCTGAAGCCCCTTCCACAACAGATCTCACAGCTCTGCGCTTCTTGCACAGCCTCGCCGCGCATGCTCGAAGTCTTTTGTGGGAGGGGCTTCAGCCCCGACGCTCTTCGCCCCCGGTGAGGTGAATGCCTCGCGGCCGCGATCCAGCGACTTCGGCCCATCCATCCGGCCCCGAATTGTCCTGGCCCCCGGACGGGGGCATGATGAGCGACCACCGAACCGCCCGCCACCCGTAGCACCGCACTCCCTAGTCGGGCTCGGCGACTCGTGAAGCAGTAGCACCGACAAGGAGCCAGTGTCTATGAATGCCGCAGTCGATTCGATTACGCCGCCCGGGCCCGTCCCGGCCGGCGACCCCGCCGCCCGTCGCTGGTACGCCGGCCAGAGCGCGACCCCAACCCCCGGAACCGCCTACACCGCGCTGTTGCCCGCCGACGACGAGTGGTCGCGCGATACCGTGCTGCGCGCAGTCGTCGCCGACGCCTTGCAACGCAACGGCCTGGTGGTGGACGAGGACACCCTGGAAGCCACGGTGAACTCGGTCGGCGCGCCCGGCGGCGCGCTCGCCGATACCGCGCTGAGCTGGAAGCTGCACCCGGGCGAGACCCGCGGCGATGCGCGCGTCTCGCCGCCGTTCCACGGTTATGCCGTGGCGATGCCGGCCGACTTGCAGACCTCGCTGGTCGATTACGCCAAGACCTGGTCGACGCAACGCGACGCCCTGCCGCCCGCGCCGGTGGACCGCCCGATCAGCGAACTCAAGCAGCTCGCTCTCACCGGCGGCCACAACGAGGTCGCCGAAACCCTCGATGCGCTGGACGCGGCGATCAAGGCCGGCACCACCGCGCATCGCAACGGCCAGCCGCTCGACGCGGTCGCGCTCAGCGCGGTGCTGGAATTCGCCACCCGCAGCGGGCGCGAGCGCGAGGCGGCGAAGATTCTCGAACGCTACAGCGCGATCAAGGACGTGGTCGGCGGCGCCAAGGACATCGGCCACAACGCCGGCCGCGTATTCAACGGCCGCGACCCGCTCACCGGCAAGCCGCTCGACACCGACCAGCGCGTCGACGCCGCGTTCGATCTGCTCAGCGGCGGCTTCAAGACCGCCGGCAACATCGGCAACGTCGCCCTGCTGCTGGGTGCGCGCAATGCCGGTCTGGTCGGCGGCCTGATCGGCATCGCGCCGGTCGGCATCGCCGTCGTCGCTTTCGCCGCCGGCGCCTACGAACTGATCAAGCACGTGCGCGAAGCGATCCTGAAGCCGCAATGGGACGAGTTCCGCGAGCGTTTCCCGTTCGCCGAAGGCATGGAGCCCAAGCGCGCGATCACCGGGGTGATGCGCCAGATCGCTGGCATGCCCACCGACGCCGGCAATGCGCTGTCCACGGCCACGCGCATTCTCGATGGCGTCGGCCAGAATCCGGAAACGCGCGAGCGCTTCCTGTCCTTCCTCAAGCAGAAGGTGCAGCCCGAATCGCTGGTCGACGCGCTGGCATCGGGCCAGGGCCTGAGCACGCTGAGCGAGCAACAGCAGATGCTGTTGGCGCAGGCCGCCAAGGGTTCGGCCAAGGAGTTCCTCGATCTGGAACTCAAGGACGTCAAGCGCTACGTCCGCGATCGCGACGGCGAACGCGAGCGCGGCACCTATCTGTTGCCGGCGGCGCAGCAGGAAGCGGCCAACCGCAACACCAACAAGCTCGGCGGCGCGGTCGAAGAAGGCCTGCGCCTGGCGGCGATCCTCACCAGCGGCGCCAACTCGCTCAACGGTCAGTACCGCGATCTGCTCGATAAGGTCAAAGGCACGGAGCTGACCGGCAAGCTCAACGAGCAGCAGCAGAAAAACCTCGCTGCCGCGCTGGTTCCGGCTACCCGCGAGGGCGGCCTGACCCAGGTCGATCATCTGGTCGCCAGCAAGGACGGCAGCCGCGTGTTCGCCGTGCAGGGCGAGCTGGATTCGCCGACCCGGCGCATGGTCGCGCTCGATGTCGCCGGCGGTTCGCAACAGAGCGTGGAAACCAGCAGCAAGTTGGTGGCGCATCAGGCCGCCAACGCGGAAACGCAATCGCAGGCGCAGCTCGCACAGAACGGCGGCCGCGGGTTGTAACGCGCGCTCGTGGGAGGGCCTTCAGGCCCGAAGCTTCGGTTCCAGATGGGTCGGGAGCTGGTTGAACGGCGTCGGACCTGAAGGCCCTTCCACGACCGATTCGATCGCCGCCGGTTGCGGCGACGGCAAGCGCCTCGCGGATGCGGGGCGTTTTCGTTTATGTCCTCGCGACTGCGGGGCGCGATCGAGTCGAACCCGCCGCGCGCTCGTGGAAGAACCTTCAGGCCCGACGCTGTCGATTCCAGCCGTGGCCGGAAACCGACCGAACGGCATCGGGCCTCAAACCGCTCTCACTGGCGCTCCTCCGTCGACGCATCGCACAGTTCGCGCAGCCGGCCGCGATCGCGGTACCGAGTGGGTGGACGGATGAGGCGGTGCGTGCCTATCATTCCGGCGCCTGAATACGCACCGAGTCGTCACGCAAAGGGCCCCTTGCAACCGAGGAGCCGCCCGTGCGTACGCATTCCACAGCCGCCGAACCGATCCTGCATCCGGATGCGCAAGCCGGCCTCGCCCAATGGCGGGAGCTGACGCGTCAGGCCAATGCGGCGTTCGACCGACGCCAATACGCACATGCGCAGCGACTGTACCGGCAGGCCTTGCAGCTGGCTGCGGCCTTGGCGAGCGGTGCCACGCTCGCCGCATCGCCCGACGACTGCCTCGCCGCCCTGGTCGTGGCCCATCACAATTTGTCCGTGGTCCATCGCCAGCGTCGCGATCGCGACGCCGCGCGGGACCAACTGTGCCTGGCGCATGAGGCCCTGACCCGGATCGCGTCCGATCCGCTCGCGCCCGCGGCGATCCGCCGCTGCGCCCTGCATCACCTGAGCCGCACCCGATTCGCCCTGCTCGACTGGCAGGCGAGCCGCGGCGCCTGCGCCCGAAGCCAAGCATCGCTGCGCGACAGCCTGTCGGCCGTGTCGTCGCTCGGCGCCGCACTGCATTGACGTCCTCCGCTTTCTCTTCCTCCCTCCCTGTCCGGAAACCGATGATGCCGCACGAGCTGCCCGCCTTGCCCTACGCCTACGACGCGCTGGAACCGCACATCGATGCGAAGACGATGGAGATCCATCACAGCAAGCATCACCAGGCCTACATCAACAATCTCAACGCCGCCGTGCAGGGCACGCCGCACGAAGGCGTGCCGGCGGAAACGCTGATCGTGGCGATCGACCAATTGCCCGAAGCGCTGCGAGCGCCGGCGCGCAACAACGGCGGCGGTCACGCCAACCACAGCCTGTTCTGGACGGTGATGGCGCCGCCGGAGCAGGGCGGCGGCGGTCAGCCGCAGGGCGCCTTGGCGCAGGCGATCGAGTCGGACCTGGGCGGCTTCGACGCATTCAAGGACGCCTTCACCAAGGCCGCGCTGACCCGCTTCGGCAGCGGCTGGGCCTGGCTGCTGGTCGGCGCGGACGGCCGGCTGTCGGTGGAAAGCAGCGGCAACCAGGACAGCCCGCTGATGGTCGGAATCGGTTCGGGCGGCGTGCCCATCCTCGGCTTGGACGTGTGGGAACACGCTTACTATCTGAAGTACCAGAACCGCCGGCCGGACTACATCGCCGCGTTCTACAACGTGATCCATTGGCCGGAAGTCGCGAGGCGATATGCTGCGGCGAAGAACTGATTCGGGCGGGGACGGCGACGCGGCCGAGCGCCGCGTGGGCGCGTTCGGCCGCCGGTTGAGCCCGGCGCAATGGGTCGGGCTGGCGATTCTCGCGCTGGGCGCGGTGGCGATGGTCTCCGACATCTGGCGCTACATCGACAGCGTCCCGGCGATTCGCAACGCCTTCGTCGGCGGTTCGGTCGCCGCCTTGGCCACGGCCTTGGGCGCGTTGCCGGTGCTGTTCTCGCAGCGCCTGTCCGACCGCACCCAGGACATCCTGTTCGGCTTCGGCGCGGGGGTCATGCTCGCGGCCTGCGCGTTCTCGCTGATCATTCCGGGGCTGGCGGCAGCGCAGGCCTCGGCGATGTTCGGCGGCGGCGAGAAGGGCGCCAGCCTGGTGATCGGCATGGCCGTGCTGCTCGGCGGCGCGGCGATCATGGCGATCGACCACTTGGTGCCGCACGAGCACTTCATCAAGGGACGCGAAGGGCAGTCGCCAGGCAAGCTGCGCCGGACTTGGCTGTTCGTGTTCGCCATCGCCTTGCACAACCTGCCCGAGGGCCTGGCGATCGGCGTGGGCTACGCCGGCAACGAGGGCGCGGTGCGGGCCAATGCGCTGGCCATCGGCATCGCCATCCAGGACGTGCCCGAAGGCCTGGTGGTGGCGGTCGCGCTGCTGGCGGCCGGTTACTCGCGCTGGCTGTCGGTGTTCATCGGCGCCGCCAGCGGCCTGGTCGAACCGGTCGGCGCTGTGCTCGGCGCGGCGGTGACCAGCCATTCGCATGCGATGTTGCCGTGGGGCCTGGGCTTCGCCGCCGGCGCGATGCTGTTCGTGATCAGCCACGAGATCATTCCCGAATCGCACCGCAAGGGGCACGAGAGTTTCGCCACAGCCGGGCTGATGATCGGGTTCGTGTTGATGATGGTGCTCGATACCGCGCTGGGATAGGACGGCGCGACGGCGCAAACGAAAACGCCCCGCATCGCGGGGCGTTTTCGTTACAGCGCCGGTGGAATTCAGCGCTTCATCGAACTGAAGAACTCGTCGTTCGACTTGGTGGTCTTCATCTTGTCGAGCAGGAATTCCATCGCGCCGATTTCGTCCATGCCGTGCAGCAGTTTGCGCAGGATCCAGATCTTCTGCAGCAGCTCCGGCTCGATCAGCAGGTCTTCGCGGCGGGTGCCCGAACGGTTGATGTCGATCGCCGGATACACGCGCTTCTCGGCGATACGGCGGTTCAAGTGGACTTCCGAGTTGCCGGTGCCCTTGAACTCTTCGTAGATCACCTCGTCCATCTTGCTGCCGGTGTCGATCAGCGCGGTTGCGATGATCGTCAGCGAGCCGCCTTCTTCGACGTTACGCGCGGCGCCGAAGAAGCGCTTGGGACGGTGCAGGGCGTTGGCGTCGACGCCGCCCGACAGCACCTTGCCCGAGGAGGGCACGACGTTGTTGTAGGCGCGGGCCAGGCGGGTGATCGAGTCGAGCAGGATCACCACGTCCTTCTTGTGTTCGACCAGGCGCTTGGCGCGCTCGATCACCATCTCGGCGACCTGCACGTGGCGCGCGGCCGGTTCGTCGAAGGTCGAGGAGACCACTTCGCCGCGCACCGTGCGCTGCATTTCGGTCACTTCTTCCGGACGTTCGTCGACCAGCAGCACGATCAGGTGCACGTCGGGATGGTTGTGCGTGATCGCGGTGGCGACCTGCTGCATCATCATCGTCTTACCGGCCTTGGGCGGCGAAACGATCAGCGCGCGCTGGCCTTTGCCCTGCGGCGCCATCAGGTCGAGGATGCGGCCGGTGATGTCTTCGGTCGAACCGTCGCCGCGCTCGAGCTTGAACTTGCGGCGCGGGAACAGCGGAGTCAGGTTCTCGAACAGGACCTTGTTCTTCGACGCTTCCAGCGGCTCGCCGTTGATGCTGTCGACGACCGACAGGGCGAAATAGCGTTCGCCGTCCTTCGGGAAGCGGATGCGACCGGACAGATGATCGCCGGTGCGCAGGTTGAAGCGGCGGATCTGGCTGGGCGAGATGTAGGTATCGTCCGGGCCGGCGAGGTAGCTCGCCTCGGCCGCGCGCAGGAAGCCGAAGCCGTCCGGCAGGATTTCCAGCACGCCGTCGGCGGCGACGCCTTCGCCGTGGCGGGTCAACACTTTCAGCAGGGCGAAGATGACGTCCTGCTTGCGCGCGCGGGCGACGCCTTCCTGGATGCTGAGCTGGTCGGCCAGATCCAGCAGCTTCGGCGCCGGCATGCGCTTGAGGTCGCCCAGCGAGTACTGCGGGAAGCCCTCGGGCACCTGCGGGTGCGGGCGCGGGACGAAGTTTTCGCCGTTGCCGTTCTCGAACGAGCCGTCGTCGCCGCCGCGCTGCTGCGGCCGGTTGTTGCGGTCGCGGTCGCGGCGGTTGCGGAAGCGGTCGCGGCGGTTGCCGCCGCGATCGTTGAAGCCGCCGTCGCGCTGCTGGCCCTGATTCTGGCCTTGCTGCTGCGATTGGGGGTTGTTGCCGCCGCCTTCCTGGCCGTTATTGCCCTGCGATGCGGCGGTCTCGGCGGCGCCGGAGGCGGCCGGAGCGAACTCGCCGGCGCTGGCGGCCGGGGCGGGAGCGGGATTCTTGGGAGCACGCGGCGGCGCGGGTTCGGCGGCGGGCGCCGGCGCGACGGGTGCGGGGATCAATGGGCTGGCATCGCTGACTACGGCCGGAGCGGCATCGGCGGATTTGCTGGCGCGCGGTTTACGCACGCGCTTTTCGGCGGTATCGCCAGCGTCGGGGGTCTTATCGGACAAGCGGAGGTTCCTCGCTAAGCGGCGAGCGCTCGCATCGGGCGAGCGGGACGTCAGGGACGTGGGTTGATGATGAGTATCTGGACGGGGTACGGCAGACGGGGTGCGGCGCAGGGACGCGAAGTCCGACGCCGGGTACTGCGAAACTAGCACTGCTGTAGCGTGGCGGCAAGCTTCCCCGGCCATACCGTTCACGTTGCCGGGCAAGGCCCGGAGCGCTTGCGCCCGTGGGGGCGCAAGCATCATGCCGATCCGATGGCAGGCCTCAGATGGCCTTGTCGATCATCTGGGTCAGCAGCGACTTGATGTTCGGCGGCGCGCCCAGCTGGCTGGAGTGCACCTGGCCGTCCTTGAACATCAACAGCATAGGGATGCTGCGCACGTTGTAGCGAACGCCCAGGGACGGGAATTCCTGCACGTCGACCTTGACCACCTTGGCCTTGCCTTCGTACTGCTCGGCGAGCTGCTCCACGATCGGGCCGATCGCTTTGCAGGGGCCGCACCACGGGGCCCAGAAATCGACCAGGACGGGTTCGGACGACTGCAGCACGGTGGCGTCGAAGTTGGAATCGCCAGCATGCAGAATTTTTTCGCTCACGGAGGTCTCCTGCGCGTTGCCCGACCATACGGTTCAGGCTAATCTTGAACGGAATGCCCGGGCAGGCCATGCCGGGCGGGGGCTTACGCTAAACTGGGGCGTTTCGCGGAACCTTCAAGGCCTCAGGCCTCAAAGAAAGCGCCGCGCCACGGCCTCATCGAGTCGGTCTGCCCAGTGCAAAACGGGTGCCGGTTCGGCCCCGGCAGTCTGCTTCGCCGACGCCACCCACGCAAGCGACACCCTACGACGCCGAACCGGCGCGGATCTCCGAAACGCATGAGCGACAAGCCTTTAACCGATATAACGTTTTCCTCCTTCGATCTGCATCCGAGCTTGTTGGCGGGCCTTGAGGCTGCTGGTTTCTCGCGCTGCACGCCGATCCAGGCGCTGACTTTGCCGATCGCGCTGACTGGCCGCGATGTGGCCGGCCAGGCCCAGACCGGTACCGGCAAGACGCTGGCGTTCCTGGTCACGGTGGTCAACCGCCTGCTGACCCGCCCGGCGTTGGCCGAGCGCAAGCCGGAAGATCCACGCGCGTTGATCCTGGCGCCGACCCGCGAACTGGCGATCCAGATCCACAAGGACGCGGTCAAGTTCGGTTCCGACCTGGGCCTGAAGTTCGCCCTGGTCTATGGCGGCGTGGATTACGACAAGCAGCGCGAACTGCTGCAGAAGGGCGCCGACGTCATCATCGCCACGCCCGGCCGCCTGATCGACTACGTCAAACAGCACAAGGTCGTGTCCTTGCACGCTTGCGAGATGTGCGTGCTCGACGAAGCCGACCGCATGTTCGATCTGGGTTTCATCAAGGACATCCGCTTCCTGCTGCGGCGCATGCCGATCCGCACCGAACGCCAGACCTTGCTGTTCTCGGCCACGCTGAGCCATCGTGTGCTCGAGCTCGCCTACGAGCACATGAACGAGCCGGAAAAGATCGTCGTCGAAACCGAGTTCATCACCGCCGCCAAGGTGCGCCAGAAGGTGTACTTCCCGGCCGACGAAGAAAAGATTCCGCTGCTGCTGGGCCTGCTGTCGCGCAGCGAAGGCGCGCGCACGATGGTGTTCGTCAACACCAAAGCCTGGGTCGAGCGCGTCGCGCGGTCGCTCGAACGCGGCGGTTACCGGGTCGGCGTGCTGTCGGGCGACGTGCCGCAGAAGAAGCGCGAATCGCTGCTCAACAAGTTCCAGAAGGGCCAGCTCGAAATCCTGGTCGCCACCGACGTGGCCGCGCGCGGTCTGCACATCGACGGCGTCAGCCACGTCTACAACTACGACCTGCCGTTCGACGCGGAAGACTACGTGCACCGCATCGGCCGCACCGCGCGTCTGGGCGCCGAGGGCGACGCGATCAGCTTCGCCTGCGAGCGCTATGCGATGAGCCTGCCGGACATCGAGGCCTACATCGAGCAGAAGCTGCCGACCTTGCCGGTCGATGCCGAACTGCTGGTCGCCCTGCCGCGCAAGCCGCGCGAGATTCCGGCCGGCGAAGAAGGCGAGGACGATAACGAAAGCATCGGCTCGATCTTCAAGGAAGCGCGCGAGCAGCGCGCCGCCGACGATGCGCGTCGCGGCATCACCAGCCGAGGCGGTCGCAGCGGTGGTCCCGGCGGCAGCCGCAGCGGCGGTCGCAGCGAAGGCCGTCGCGATGGCGCGCCGCGCCGTCCGCGCAGTGAAGACGTTGCGCCCAAGCCGGTCGTCGATGCCGCCGCCGGCGAAGCCGCGCCGGCGCCAGCGCCGCGTCCGCCGCGCAAGCCGCGGGTGGAAGGCGAAGCGCCGGTGGCCGGTGCTTCGGTCGCGCCGCAGGGCGCCGAGGGCGAGCGCGCGCCGCGCAAGCGCCGTCGTCGCCGCGGTGGCCGCAAGATCGAAGGCGCCGAGGGCGCGAGCGTGGCTCAGGCCGCCAGCCCAGCGACTTCGGTCTCCAAGCCGGCCGCGAACAAGCCCGCGTCGAGCAAGCCCGCGCCGAGCAAGCCGGCCACCGCGCCGGCCGCCGCCGCGGGCGAAGCCAAGCCGTCGCTGTTGGGCCGCATCGGCCGCAAGCTCAAGTCGCTGGTGGCGCGTCCGCCGCGCACGCAGCACTGAGTCCAGGCAGGGTCGGCGAAGCGGCATAGCGGTTCGCCGTGTCGCATCGGATGCATCGAGGGCCCCGTCGGGGCCCTCTTGCGTTGAGCGACTTCAGCGCACTGCCGCGATACGGCCTGGCCCCCCGCGTTCGCGAGGACGACAGCCAACGGCAGCAACGTCCTGTCGCGTTTACCGCCGCCGGCTGCGGGCCGAGGGCGTTCACTTGCGACGTCGGACGTCGGGCAATGGGCCGGGCCGGGCCGCGTATCCGCGCGCCGGCGGGTGCGGCTGCCGGCTTGAGGGCCCCGGAACGGGTGCGTCCGCGGGCGGGCCGGTCGTTGCCGTCGCGACGGTTTGCGTGCGGCCGCGGCGACCGCAGCGCGAACATGGGCCGAACGCGAGCGCCGAAACGTGATGCTTTCCGGCGATTCGCTCTGCGATACTTCCGGCCATGACCGTATTGCGCTTCGACAACGTCAGCAAACGCTACAGCAGCGGCCACGAAGCCCTGAGCGAAGTCAGCTTCGAAGTGGCGCCGGGCGAGATGCTGTTCGTCACCGGCCATTCCGGCGCCGGCAAGAGCACGCTGCTCAAGCTCATCCATCTCAGTGAGCGGCCGAGTCGCGGCGCGGTGCTGTTCGGCGAACGCAACCTGGTCAAGGTCGGCGGGCGCAGGATCGCGCTGCATCGGCGCGAGGTCGGGGTGGTGTTTCAGGATCACCGCCTGCTGGCCGATCGCAGCGTCGCCGACAACGTCGCGCTGCCGCTGCTGTTGCGCGGCCTGCGCCGCGGCGACATCGGCCGGCGCGTGCGCGCGACGCTGGACAAGGTCGGTCTGGGCGCGCGCGCCTCGGCGTTGCCGGGCGAGCTGTCGGCCGGCGAGCAGCAGCGCGTGGGCATCGCCCGCGCGATCATCGGCGAACCGCGGCTGCTGGTCGCCGACGAGCCCACCGGCAATCTGGATCCGACCTTGTCGGCCGAAATCATGGCCTTGTTCCAATCGCTGCCCGAGCGCGGCACCAGCGTGCTGGTGGCCAGTCACGACCTGGCCCTGGTCAAGCGCATGAAGAAGCGCGTGCTGGTGCTCAATCACGGCCGCCTGGTCGACGACATCGCTCCCGAGGATCTGGCCGAATGAGCAGCCCCGCAAACATCGGCCCGGCGCAGCGCGATGAAGCCGCGGTCGAATCGGCCTCGCAATCGCGTCTGGGTGTGTGGTTCGACCATCACCTCTACAGTCTGGTCGCCAGCGTCGGCCGCTTGCTGCGCAAGCCTTGGGCGACCTTGTTGACCATCGGCGTGATGGCGGTGGCGCTGGCGCTGCCGCTGGGCCTGTGGGCGAGCTTGAACAACGTCGAGCGCTTCGCCGGCGACGTGCAGCGTTCGCGCCAGATCAGCGTGTTCCTCAAGCCAGAGATCAAGCTCGAACGCGCCCGCGCGCTGGCCGAGGAACTGCGCGCCCGCGCCGAAGTCGGCGGCGTGGAGCTGCGCACGCCCGAGCAGGGACTCGCCGATCTGCGCGAGAAAAGCGGGCTGGGCGAGACCCTGTCGTCGATCGAAGGCAATCCGCTGCCGAGCCTGCTGGTGGTGACGCCCAAGGGCGATGAACTGGCGCTGGCCCAGACCCTGGGCGAACTGGCCGAGGCCGACGTGGTCCAGCACGACGCCGGTTGGCGCCAGCGCCTGGACGGCTGGTTGCGATTCGGCTCGCGCCTGGCCTGGGTGCTGGCGGTGATGCTGGGCCTGGGCGCGCTGCTGGTGGTCGGCAATACCGTGCGCCTGGACATTCAGTCGCGGCGCGAGGAAATCGGGGTGTTGCAATTGCTCGGAGCCACCGACGGATTCATCCGCCGGCCGTTCCTGTACCTGGGCGCCTGCTATGGGCTGGCCGCCGGCGCGGTGGCGTTGGCCTTGCTGACTGCCGCCGAACACAGCCTGCATGAGCCGCTGACCGCGCTTGCGGTCAGCTACGGCAGCCATTTCGAGCTGCAGGGCTTCGGCCCGCTGCAGGCGCTGCAGATTCTCGCCGGCGCCGCCGCGCTGGGCTGGCTCGGCGCGGGCGTGGTGACTGGACACTATCTGCGCCAGAGCCGCGCCGGGCAGGGCTGAGCAGAGCAGGGCTGAGCGCAGGCCGCCGCACGTAACCCGCGAGGTCTCTGTGGGAGGGGCTTCAGCCCCGACGCTTTCCGATCTGATCGCAACGGGCTGCAAGGCGACCTGAGCGGAAGCGTCGGGGTGAAGCCCCTCCCACAAAACCACCCAGCCTGCAGGCGCTCGGCAGGCACCCTCTCGGCAGGCTCAGCCCCACCCGAGAGCTGCGACCGCCTCCGCCTGCCCCGAACCTGCCTCACAACTCGACGCAAGGCCGCTCCCGCCGACACGCGGTTGCCATGATGGTGCGCAAGGCTCGGAATCCGGACCTGCTTGCGCCTAGAATCTTAATCCCCTGCATGATCCGCACTCCGTTCCGCGCCGGCGCCTGGCGCCGCCGGTTTCCGCGTCGCCGAGACGGTACTGTCCCCGTATGCAAAGCCAGAACCTGCGTCACTTCGATAACACCGCACCGCGCGTGATGGTGGTCGACGGCTCCCGGCTGGTGCGCAAGCTGATCGCCGACGTGCTGGTGCGCGAGCTGCCCAACACGCGCATCGTCCAGTGCGGCAGCATCGTCGAGGCCAAGGTCGCGCTGGATCACGGCGAGGTCGATCTGGTCACCACCGCCCTGGTGCTGCCCGACGGCGACGGCATCGCCCTGGCGCGCGCGGTGCGCGAGGCGGCGACCCAGGCGTATGTGCCGGTGATCGTAGTCTCCGGCGATGCGCAGGCGCATCTGGAATCGCGCCGCTTCACCGAAGACGTTACCGACTATTTCGACAAATCCCTCGGCCCGGCCGCGCTGGCCGAGTTCATTCGCGGCTACGTCCAGCCGCAGCCGATTCCGGGCGCGCGCGTGCTCTACGTCGAAGACAGCCGGGTGGTCGCGGTCGCGACCAAGCGCATGCTCGAGCGCCACGCCTTGCATGTGCTGCATTTCATCGGCGTGGAAGAAGCGCTGGAGCATCTGGAAGCGCATCGCGCCAGCGGCCGCAACGGTGGCGATGCCGGCGCGGATCTGGTACTGACCGACGTGTATTTGAAGGGCGAGCTGGGAGGGAAGGATCTGCTCGCCAGACTGCGTAATGACTTCGCTTACGGCAAGCGTCGTCTGCCGGTTCTGGTGATGACCGGCGACGCCAATCGCGACAACCAGAGCGCGCTGCTGCGCGCCGGCGCCAACGATCTGGTGCTCAAGCCGATCGAAGAGCGCCTGCTGGTCACCAAGACCTTGTTCCAGTTGCGTCTGTCGCGGCTGGTCGAACCGGCCAGCGCGGCGGTGCCGGCATGAGCGACGGCGATCGCGACATCAAGCTGGAGCCTTCGTGGAAACAGCACGTCGGCGATTGGTTCGCGCGCGAGGACATGCACGCGCTTTCGCGCTTTCTGCGCGAGCGCAAGACGGCCGGGGCGCGGATTTTTCCGCCGGGTCCGGAAATCTTCAGCGCGTTCGACGCGACGTCGTTCGATGCGGTCAAGGTCGTGATCCTCGGACAGGATCCGTATCACGGCCAAGGCCAGGCGCATGGCTTGTGTTTCTCGGTACGGCCCGGCGTCCAGGTGCCGCCGTCGCTGGACAATATCTTCAAGGAGATCCATCGCGATCTCGGCATCGCCCGGCCCGATCATGGTTATCTGATGCCATGGGCGCATCGCGGCGTGTTGTTGCTCAACGCCGTGCTCACGGTCGAAGAGGGCCGCGCTGGCGCGCACCAGGGCAAGGGCTGGGAAGGCTTCACCGATCACGTCGTCGACGTGCTCAACCGCGAGCGCGAGGGCCTGGTGTTCCTGCTGTGGGGCAGCTACGCCCAAGCCAAGGGCAAGGTGATCGATCCGCGTCGGCACCGCGTGCTCAAGGCGCCGCACCCCTCGCCGCTGTCGGCGCATCGCGGCTTCATCGGCTGCGGACATTTTTCCGCCGCCAACGAATACCTTTCGCGTCAGGGCGTGGCGCCGATCGACTGGACCCTGCCGGCGCGCAACGCGCTGGACGCGTAAAAAAGGCCCCGGCGGGAAGCAGGGGCCGCAACTACAGCATTCCAGCGCGATACGGAGATGGGTCCGGCGACAGCTCGGCCCCTTTGCACGGGTACGACACGATCGCGTGAGCCGGCCGATGCCATTGAGCGCCGCCGGCTGCTTCCGGCGGCGGGCGTCGGTTCGCGTAGCGACCAGTCCATTCTCTGATCGGAGAATATCAACTCCGGGTGCGGCTATCGCGTACATCCCGGGGTCGGCCTCGTCGGGCCTTGCGTGCCGGCGCTCAGGCTTCTTCTTGATGAGCCATCAAGGTCGCCAGCAGCCCCGCGTCGTCGCTGGCTGATACCGCCAGTACCCGCGCCGACTCGCAGTTGCGACCCAGCACATAGGCATGGCTCATGTTGGCGTCGATGTAGCTGCCTTCGCCGGTCTGCAATACCGCTACATCGTAGAACTCGGTATGCAGCTCGACGACGCCTTCCAGGACGAATACGAACTCTTCGCCCTGGCTGCGCACCAGCGGGCCGAATTCCTTGAGGCTGCGGGCGCGGATCTGGATCACCGACGGAGTCATGCGTTTGCGGCGCAATTCGGTGCACAGAAAGAATGCGTCGTAGTTCTTATCGGTCACCCGCGCCGCATCGCGCATGCGGCCGATGCTGCGCCGCGCCGTGACCGGTCGGGTCGCCGGTGCGTGGGTCTCGGCGAACAGCTCGGACATGCTCAGGTTCAGCCGCTGACTGAGCTGAAGCAACTTGTCGTAGGTCAGCGACAGCCGATCGTGCTCGATCTTGGACAGGGTGGACAGCGGAATGCCGGCGTGCTCGCTCATTTGCTTGAGCGTCCACTGATTGCGTGCGCGCAGTGAGCGCAGCAGGCCGCCGATGGTCGGTTGATGCGACTTCATCCATCTCTCTGGTGGCTGATGAAGGCGGAGCCGGCAGACCTGATCGGAGCGCGCGGCCGGGATCGCCCGGAAGTTCTGAAGCTTGCAAGGCAATGCGGATAGACACCAATCGGGCATCCGAAAGGCAGCCTCGAAGTGCGCTATCGACCTGAGAATAGAGGATTTTTCAGGTCTGAGGATGCGCCACGCCGCTGATGGCGCTTAGTCGATGTCCGGGCGCCCCGCCCAAGCGGCATCAAGTACGCGAAGGCGATTGCCTTCGTGAAACGGTTGTTAGGACTCGTCTGAATTTTGCAGGCGATTTTGTGCCGGTGGACCCAAAAAAACCGGTTTTCGGGTCATTAGTGACGCTTTGCGTCACGTTTCGCGGCCAAGTCAGCGCCTGGTTACTGAAATCGAAGCCCTCCGGAATGTTTCGTCCGGCACAGGATCAGCGTCTATGTCCTGTATGGAGATAATTTTCCGATAAGGGTGTAAGTGGGTGCCATCGTTATGCCATCGGGCCACCCCGCTAGTCGACTTCAGGTTTAGGGGGCGTTGTGACCGTGGATTCCAAATCAGCTGTTCGAGCAGTGCTGCGCCGTGTCGGGCGGTCATTGCTGCTGACGGTCGCAATGACCTGGGCGCTGCCGGCGTTCTCGCAGAATGCGGTCAACCGTGCCTCCGTAACGCCTCCGGACGGGGTGAACAACACCGGTGCGAACTGCAACCGGCCTGGACAAACCTTTGCCAACCCGGTCTGCACCTCGGAGGACAGCGATCCGATCCAACCTCGCTTGACCTTGGTCAAGACGGTAATCAACGACAATCGCGGTACCGCCACGACGGCGGACTTCACGCTGACCGCCACGGGGCCGACGCCGATCAGCGGGACGAGCGGTGCGCCAGCGGTGACCAATACCACGGTGAGTGCGGGGACATACACCCTCACCGAAACCAACCTGGCGCTGTCCAACGGCGTTGACGCAGAGTGCGTCATTATCAATAACGATATCGCTGGGCCCGAAGTAAGCAGCAGTAAATCGTCGGATCCGGCGACCGGCACCACGGTCAATCCGGGCGCGACGATCACCTACACCTTGTCGACCACGGTGACGACGGCGGCGTTGACGTCTGCCTACACCCTGACCGACACGATCAGTGGCGATCAGACGTTCGTTTCGGTGACCAACACCGGTGCGTACACCTGCACGGGCACCGGCCCGGTGGTGTGCACCTTGCCGGCCGGTACTTTGCCGGGCACCTATACGCTGAACTACACCACCACCGTTGACGCCGATGCGTCGGGCACCGTCGGTAACAGCGTCGCCGGCAACGGCGGCGGCGATCCCGATCCGGAATGCACCAACTGCACCACGACCCACACGGTCGCGGCACCGGTGATCAGCAGCAGTAAGTCGTCCGACCCGGCCAGCGACACCACGGTCAATCCGGGTGCGACGATCACCTACACCCTGAGCACCACGATCGGCACGGCGGCGTTGACGTCGGCCTACACCCTGACCGACACGATCAGCGGTGATCAGACGTTCGTTTCGGTGACCGACACCGGTGCGTACACCTGCACCGGCGCCGGTCCGGTGGTCTGCACCCTGCCGGCCGGTACCTTGCCGGGCACCTATACGCTGATCTACACCACCACCGTTGACGCCGATGCGTCGGGCACGGTCGGCAACAGCGTGGCCGGCAACGGCGGTGGCGATCCGGATCCCGAGTGCACCAACTGCACCACGACCCACACGGTCGCATCGCCGGTGATCAGCAGCAGCAAGTCGTCGGATCCGGCGACCGGCACCACGGTCAACCCGGACGCGACGATCACTTACACCCTAAGCACTACGATCGGCACCGCGGCGTTGACGTCCGTCTACACCTTGACCGACACGATCAGCGGTGATCAGACGTTCGTTTCGATGACCAACACCGGCAGCTACACCTGCACGGGCACCGGCCCGCTGGTCTGCACCTTGCCGGCCGGCACCCTACCGGGCACCTATACGCTGACCTACACGGCCACCGTCGACACCGATGCAGCCGGTACGGTCGGTAACAGCGTCGCCGGCAACGGCGGCGGCGATCCCGATCCGGAGTGCGTTACCTGCACCACGACCCACACCGTGGCGTTACCGGTGATCAGCAGCAGCAAGTCGTCCGACCCGGCCAGTGGCACCACGGTTAATCCGGGCGCGACGATCAGCTACACCCTGAGCACCACGATCAGCACGGCAGCGTTGACGTCGATCTACACCCTGACCGACACGATCAGTGGTGATCAGACGTTCGTTTCGATGACCAACACCGGCAGCTACACCTGCACGGGCACCGGCCCGGTGGTGTGCACCTTGCCGGCCGGCACCCTACCGGGCACCTATACGTTGAGCTACACGGCCACCGTCGACACCGATGCGGCCGGTACGGTCGGTAACAGCGTCGCCGGCAACGGCGGCGGCGATCCCGATCCGGAGTGCACCAACTGCACCACGACCCACACGGTCGCATCGCCGGTGATCAGCAGCAGCAAGTCGTCGGATCCAGCGACCGGCACCACGGTCAATCCGGGTGCGACGATCACCTACACCCTGAGCACCACGATCGGCACTGCAGCGCTGACGTCGGCCTACACCCTGACCGACACGATCAGCGGCGATCAGACGTTCGTTTCGGTGACCAACACCGGCAGCTACACCTGCACGGGTACCGGTCCGCTGGTCTGCACCTTGCCGGCCGGCACCCTACCGGGCACCTATACGCTGACCTACACGGCCACCGTCGACACCGATGCAGCCGGTACGGTCGGTAACAGCGTCGCCGGCAACGGCGGCGGCGATCCGGATCCGGAGTGCACCAACTGCACCACGACCCACACGGTCGCATCGCCGGTGATCAGCAGCAGCAAGTCGTCGGATCCAGCGACCGGCACGACGGTCAACCCGGGCGCGACGATCACCTACACTTTGTCGACCACGGTGACGACGTCGGCGTTGACGTCGGTCTACACCCTGACCGACACGATCAGCGGTGATCAGACGTTCGTTTCGGTGACCAACACCGGTGCGTACACCTGCACCGGCACTGGTCCGCTGGCCTGCACCTTGCCGGCCGGTACCTTGCCGGGTACCTATACGCTGAGCTACACGACCACCGTTGATGTCGATGCATCGGGCACGGTCGGCAACAGCGTGACCGGCGACGGCGGTGGCGATCCGGATCCGGAGTGCACCAACTGCACCACGACCCATACGGTCGCATCGCCGGTGATCAGCAGCAGCAAGTCGTCGGATCCTGCGACCGGCACCACGGTCAACCCGGGCGCGACGATCACCTACACCTTGTCGACCACGGTGGCGACGGCGGCGTTGACGTCGGCCTATACCCTGACCGACACGATCAGCGGTGATCAGACGTTCGTTTCGGTGACCAACACCGGCAGCTACACCTGCACGGGTACCGGTCCGCTGGTCTGCACCTTGCCGGCCGGCACCCTACCGGGCACCTATACGCTGACCTACACGGCCACCGTCGACACCGATGCAGCCGG
This sequence comes from Lysobacter sp. CA199, assembly GCF_052078715.1. Lineage (NCBI taxonomy): Bacteria > Pseudomonadati > Pseudomonadota > Gammaproteobacteria > Lysobacterales > Lysobacteraceae > Lysobacter > Lysobacter sp. CA199. The sequence continues at coordinate 459,275 of NZ_JBQJIL010000004.1, forward strand.
TACGGTCGGTAACAGCGTCGCCGGCAACGGCGGCGGCGATCCGGATCCGGAGTGCACCAACTGCACCACGACCCACACGGTCGCATCGCCGGTGATCAGCAGCAGCAAGTCGTCGGATCCAGCGACCGGCACCACGGTCAATCCGGGTGTGACGATCACCTACACCCTGAGCACCACGATCGGCACTGCAGCGCTGACGTCGGCCTACACCCTGACCGACACGATCAGCGGCGATCAGACGTTCGTTTCGGTGACCAACACCGGTGCATACACCTGCACTGGTAGCGGTCCGCTGGTGTGCACCTTGCCGGCCGGCACCTTGCCAGGCACCTACACGCTGACCTACACCACCACCGTCGATTCCGATGCGGCCGGCACGGTTGGCAACAGCGTGGCCGGCAACGGCGGCGGCGACCCGGACCCCGAGTGCACCAGCTGCATCACGACCCACACCGTGGCGTTACCGGTGATCAGCAGCAGCAAATCGTCGGATCCGGCGACCGGCACCACGGTTAATCCGGGCGCGACGATCACCTACACCTTGTCGACCACGGTGACGACGGCGGCGTTGACGTCTGCCTACACCCTGACCGACACGATCAGCGGCGATCAGACGTTCGGCGGCGTGACCAGCGCGGGCGATTACACCTGCACCGGCACTGGTCCGCTGGTGTGCACCCTGCCGCCCGGTACCTTGCCGGGCACCTACACGCTGACCTACACCACCACCGTTGACGCCGATGCGGCCGGCACGGTCGGTAACAGCGTGACCGGCAACGGCGGCGGCGATCCGGATCCCGAGTGCACCAACTGCACCACGACCCACACGGTCGCATCGCCGGTGATCAGCAGCGGCAAGTCGTCCGACCCGGCGACCGGCACCACGGTCAACCCGGGCGCGACGATCACCTACGCCCTGAGCACCACGGTGGGCACCGCGGCGCTGACGTCCGTCTACACCTTGACCGACACGATCAGCGGCGATCAGACGTTCGGCGGCGTGACCAGCGCGGGCGATTACACCTGCACCGGCACTGGTCCGGTCGTGTGCACCTTGCCGGCCGGTACCTTGCCGGGCACGTATACGTTGAGTTACACGACCACCGTCGACGCCGATGCGGCCGGTACGGTTGGCAACAGCGTGACCGGCAACGGCGGTGGCGACCCCGATCCGGAATGCACCAACTGCACCACCACTCATACGGTCGCATCGCCGGTGATCAGCAGCAGCAAGTCGTCGGATCCGGCGACCGGCACCACGGTCAATCCAGGTGCGACGATCACCTACACCTTGTCGACCACGGTGACGACGTCGGCATTGACGTCCGTCTACACCCTGACCGACACGATCAGCGGTGATCAGACGTTCGGCAGCGTGACCAACACCGGAAGCTACACCTGCATGGGCACCGGTCCGCTGACCTGCACCTTGCCGGCCGGTACCCTGCCGGGCACCTACACGCTGAGCTACACCACCACCATCGATGCCGATGCGTCGGGCACAGTCGGTAACAGTGTCGCCGGCAACGGTGGCGGCGATCCCGATCCGGAATGCACCAGTTGCACCACGAGCCACACAGTTGCATCGCCGGTGATCAGCAGCGGTAAGTCGTCGGATCCGGCCAGCGGCACCACGGTCAATCCGGGTGCGACGATCACCTACACCTTGTCGACCACGGTGACGACGTCGGCGCTGACGTCGGTCTACACCCTGACCGACACGATCAGCGGCGATCAGACGTTTGGCAGCGTGACCAACACCGGCAGCTACACCTGCACCGGTATCGGTCCGCTGATTTGCACCTTGCCGGCCGGCACCCTGCCGGGCACCTATACGTTGACCTACACCACCACCGTCGACGCCGATGCGTCGGGCACGGTGGGCAACAGCGTGACCGGCAACGGCGGTGGCGACCCGGACCCGGAATGCACCAACTGCACCACGAGCCACACGGTCGCTGAGCCGGTGATCGTCAGCAGCAAATCGTCCGACCCGGCGACCGGCACCACGGTCAACCCGGGCGCGACGATCACCTACACTTTGTCGACCACGGTGACGACGTCGGCGTTGACGTCGGTCTACACCCTGACCGACACGATCAGCGGCGATCAGACGTTCGGCGGCGTGACCAGCGCGGGCGATTACACCTGCACCGGCACCGGTCCGCTGGTGTGCACCCTGCCGCCCGGTACCTTGCCGGGCACCTATACGCTGAGCTACACCACCACCGTTGACGCCGATGCGTCGGGCACCGTCGGTAACAGCGTCGCCGGCAACGGCGGCGGCGATCCCGATCCGGAGTGCGTTACCTGCACCACGACCCACACCGTGCTGGTCGAACCCGCGCTGACCTTCACCAAGACCGCGGGCGCACCGACGACGAACCTGGGTGCCAATGCGTCCGTGACCGATGCCGGCGACACGATCGGCTACACCTTCGTGATCACCAACACCGGCAACGTGAACCTCATCGATGTTCGGGTGAACGACGCCAGGTTGGATGTTCCGGCGGTGTGCGGCGTCACGACCCTGGCGCCGAACGAAAGCACCACCTGCACCGGCACCCACACCATCACCCAGGACGAAGTGAACGCGGGTACGTCGGACAATACGGCCACCGCCACCGGTACGCCGCCGAGCGGCTCGCCGATCACCTCGGAGCCGGCCTCCACCCAGACCCCGCTGCCGCGCAACGGCGAGCTGCGTTCGATCAAGGCGATGACCGCCAACGCCGACGAAGACGCCAGCGGCTCGGTCACGGTGGGCGACACCCTGACCTACGCGATCACCGTTACCAACATCGGTAACGTCGATCTCAACAACGTCGTGGTGGCCGACAACAAGATCACGCCGAACACGACCACCTGCGCGATCGTGGTGCCGGGTGCGACCTGCGTGCTGACCGGTACCTACCGGGTCACGCCGGCCGACGCCAATGCGGGCACGATCCGCAACACCGCCACCGTGGTCGATACGCCTCCGCCGGGTGGTGCCGCTGTGTGTCCGAGCGGTTCGGCCGATCCGAAGTGCAACCCAAGCGTCGATGTACCGGTGGTCCAACAGCCGAACTTGGCCTCGATCAAGGCGATGACCGCCAATGCCGACGAAGACGGCGACGGGCGGGTGAGCGTGGGCGATACCTTGACCTACACCATCACCGTCACCAACACCGGCAATGTCGATCTGACCGATGTGGTCGTAAGCGACGACAAGATCACGCCGAACACGATCACCTGCGCCAGCGTGGCGCCGACCGGCACCTGCGTGCTGAGCGGCACCTACAAAGTCGTCCAGTCCGATGCCGACACCGGTTCGGTGGCGAACACCGCGACGGTGATCACCACCACGCCGAACGCCTGTCAGTCCGGTTCGACCGAAGCGCGTTGCCGCCCGAGCGTCACCGTGACGATCGAGGCGCGTCCGGCGGTGGCTATTGTCAAGGTCGCGACCCTGACCGTGGACGAAGGCACCCAGGGCGTCGGCAACGTCGGCGATGTGATCACCTACGCGGTGCGCATCACCAACACTGGCAACGTCACCCTCAGCGAAATGGCAACGCGCGACGTGTTGGAGGGCTATCCGGCCACGACGTTGAACTGCGCCACCAACACGTTGGCGCCGGGTCAAAGCACCGACTGCAATCCGTACACCCATGCCATCACCCGCGAGGAGGCTAATGCCGGCGGAACCCTGGACAATCTCGTCACGGTGACCGCGCGCTATGGCAGTAACGGCGGTGGCTCGGCCAGCGGTACGGCCACGGCCGAGGCCCTCGCGGTCATGCGGGTCGAGCCGGAATCGGCCAGCGATCTGTTCGTGACCAAACAAGCCAATCCGCGCGACGTGAAGATCGGCGATCTGGTGCGTTACACGCTCACGATCAAGAACATCGGCCAGGTCGACACCACCGATGCGACGTTGACCGATACGCCGCCGGCCGGATTCACCCTGGTCGAGGGCAGCGTGCAGGTCGCCGATCGCGACGGCGCCGGTCGCCAGGTCGGCAGTCACCCGATCAAGGTCGATCAGATCGACATCCAGGCCGGCGAAAGCGCGACCGTGATGTATCTGATGCGGGTCGGGGCCGGTGTGCGCCCGGGTGTCCATGTCAATCGCGCCTATGCCGAAGACAGCGGCAAGCGTTCGAACGAGGCGACCGCCCAGGTCCAGTTGATCGCCGATCCCTTGCTCGACGAATCCCTGCTGATCGGCACGGTGTTCGACGACCGCGATCAGGATGGCTGGCACGATCCGGCCGAATTGAGCAAGGTGCGGGTGCAGGGCGGCTTCGCGGCCGACACCTACCTCGCCGACTCGACCACGGTCGATCGCGGCGACGGCTCCAAGCCCGAGCCCGATGCGAGCTCGCCGATGCTGCACGGCATCGAGTTGGGCAAGATCAGCGCGCGTCAGTCCGAGGCCGATCCGGTCGCCGACCACACCGTGGTAATCAGCCAGGTGCTGCGCGAGCCGAGGTTCGACGACAACTTCGTCTTGACCACGGCGCAGGGAGTCACCCTGCGCATGGATGCTGCGGGCAACACCCGCAGCGAGCTCAGCGGCGATGCGGCCAAGGGCCTGACCGGGGCGCAGCCCAAGGTCGAGCGCAAGGTCGCCCAGACCGCCGACGGCTACCGCGTCGACTACCTCGTGAGCAATCACGGTATCGAAGAGCGCGGCATACCCGGTGTGCGCATCGCATCGGTGGAAGGTCTGCTGATCGAAACCGACCAGTTCGGCCGCTATCACCTGGAGGGCGTGGCGGGCGGTCCGTGGGAACGCGGCCGCAACTTCATCCTCAAGGTCGATCCGGCCACCTTGCCGCCGGGCGCGACGTTCACCACCGACAACCCGTTGGTGCGCCGTCTGACCCCGGGCATCCCGGTCCGCTTCGATTTCGGCGTCAAGCTGCCGCCGGGCGAAATCCCCGGCAAGCAGGAGCAGGTCGAGATGCGCATCGGCGAAGTGTTGTTCGCGCCGGGCAGTGCGGACGTCACGCCGCAGTACCTGTCCGCGATCGAGAACATGGCGTTGAAGATCAAGCAATACGGCGGGGGCGAGATCGTCATCACCGCCAACGGCGAGAACGAGACGCTGGCGATGGATCGGGCCCTGGCGGTGCGCAAGTCGCTGGAAACCCGGGTCGATCCGCAACTGTTCAAGACCTTGCAGATCAGCGTGCGCACCGATCCGCAGGATCCGGCGACGATGGTGGTCGGCTTCGCGCAGTGGCCGGTGCTCGGCACGGTGTTGTTCGACACCGACAAGGCGACGATCAAGCCCAAGTACCTGCCGGTGATCGCCAAGGTCGCCGCAGCGCTGGAGCAACTGCGCGGGACCCGCGTGATCCTGACCGGCCACACCGACCTGCGCGCATCGGACGAGTACAACGTCGCGCTCGGCATGCGCCGCACCCGGGCCGTGTTCGAGGCGATCGTCGCCCACGCAAGTCCAGAACTGCGCCAGCACTTGCGCGTCGACATCAGCAACGACCCGGCAGCCCCTGCCGATAAGCCGGGCAAGTGAGGGGGCCTGCCATGAAAATGAAACTGCTCGATTACACCCTGATCTGCATCCTCGGCGGCTTGGCCAATGTCGCCGGCGCGCAAACCCGCGCGCCGGCGGCGGTCCAGCCCGCGACGCAGCCGAACACCGCGCCGGCTTCGACGCGGAACCCCGATGAGGTCGACTGCGACGCCGCCGGTTGCGAAAGCGACCAGGGCGTGCTGTTTGAACTGCGCACCCGCGGCGAGCGTCAACCCTCCACGCGCGGAACCTCCGAACGCTCGTCGTCGGACGTCCTGCAGCCCGATCGCCGGGTGACGATCGAGGCCGAGGACACCCAGTCGGCCTGGCAACAGGCGCCGGTTCCGGGCAAGGCGGTGGTGGTCGGCAAGTGGTCGATGCAACTGCCGGGCGGCGGCGTGATCTGGGCGACCGAGGATCCCAACCTCGGCCGCGCGGAAATGACCGTGTCCGCACCGTCGCTGATCGCCTACGACGGCAGCAAGATCGTCAAGCCGGTGCGCTTCTACGCGTACAACAACTATGCGGCGTTCATCAAGCGCTCGCAGGTGCTGATCTATCGCGCCAGCGATTCCGATCTGGTCCGGCCGATCGCGACCCTGGACCTGCCGCGGGCGTCGGTCAGCGATATCGAATGGGACGGCGCCTTGCCGGCCGATCTGAAGCTGCGCGCGTCCGACGAACTGATCTACATCGTCCGCGCGCATGGCGAAGACGGCAGCTACGACGAAACCTTCCCGCGGCGCATGCAACTGGTCAAGCCCGAAGAGGCCGAGCGGGGCGCACGGATCCTGCGCGATGCCGCGCAGAAGCAACTCGGCACCTCGTTGAGCCTGGAGGACGCCGAGCAGCGCAGCCAGGTCGACAGCATCTTCGGCCAGGACAATCTGCGTCAGCAGAACATCCCGATCTACGGGTCGCGCGTGCGCCTGCAGGGGCGCAACATTCCCGACGGCGCCTCGATCAAGATCAACGGCCGCGGCCATCCGGTCGATCTGGAGCGCAAGCTGGTCGCCGAGTACCTTGTGCCGGTCGGCCAGCACCGTTTCGAGATCGAGGTCGGCGGCCGCAAGGACGAGCCCGCGCTGCGTCACGCGATCAATGTCGACGTCACCGGCCGCTACATGTTCGCCGTCGCGCTGGCCGACTTCACCGCATCCAAGACTCACGCCAGCGGATCGGTCGAGCCGGTGGCCGGCGACGACCGCTTCGACGACGGGTTTCTGATCGACGGACGTCTGGCCTTCTATTTGAAGGGCAAGGTGCGCGGCAAGTATTTGGTCACCGCACAGGCCGATACCCAGGAACGCGAGATCAGCGAGCTGTTCAACGGCTTCTGGGACGCCGATCCGCAGGATGTGTTCCGTCGTCTCGATCCGGACCAGTACTACCCGGTCTACGGCGACGACTCGGTCACCTATCGCGACGTCGATACGATGGGTCGGCTGTACCTGCGCGTGGACTGGGACAAGAACCAGGCCCTGTGGGGCAATTTCGATACCGGCATCACCGGTACCGAGTACGCTCATTACAGCCGTTCGCTGTACGGCGGCGCCTTCGACTGGCGCAGCCGTCGCACCACCGCGATCGGCGATGCCGGAACGCAGTTGCGGGTGTTCGGTTCGCAGGCGCAGACCGCGCCTGGCCACAGCGAACTGATCGGCACCGGCGGGCGTCTGTACTACCTCAAGCACGGCGACGTGCTGCCGGGATCGGAGAAACTCAGCGTCGAAGTGCGCGATCCGACCACCGGTCGGGTCGAGAAGCGGGTCGATCTCGTGCGTGGAGCCGATTACGAAATCGACGAGCTGCAAGGCCGCGTTCTGCTCGACAAGCCGCTGTCGCAAGTCTCGCGCGACGGCCCCCGCACCCTGACCCACGACACCCCGCTGGACGGCTATCAGCAAGTCCTGCTGGCCGACTACGAGTACGTGCCCGACGGCTTCGACGCCGACGACGTATCGACGGGGTTCCGCGGCAAGCATTGGTTCGGCGATCACGTTGCGGTGGGCGGCACCTACGTCGATGAAAAGCGTTCCGGCGAGGACTACAGCCTCAAGGGCGCCGACGTCACCCTGCAGGCCGGCCGCGGCACTTATCTGAAGCTGGAACAAAGCCAGACTCAGGCGACCAGCGCGCCGGTCTTCTTCTCCGACAACGGCGGCCTGAGCTTCACCGAACTCAATTCCGGTTTGAAGGACCGCGAAGGCAAGGCGCGTTCGGTCGAAACCAGGGCCAACTTCCGCGAGCTGGGATGGACCGAACTGGATTGGAGCGCGGGCGCCTGGTGGCGCAAGGTCGACGAAGGCTACTCGATCTCGCGTTACGACACCGGACTGCCGATCGAGGAACGCGGCTTCGAGTTCTTCGGCGAACTCACTCCGGCCGTGCGCGTGTTCGGTCGCTACAGCGTGGCCGAGCGTGGCGAGGAGTCGCTGACCCAGGCCCAACTCACCGGCGAGTGGCGTCTCAACGACGACATCAGCCTCAGCGGTGAAGTGCGCCGCGTGCAGGAGCGGCGTCTGACCGCCGATTCCAGCGGTGTGTTGGCCGCGCTGGAATACCGGCAGCTGGTGGGTACTCAACTGGAGCTGTTCGGCACCGCTCAGGTCACCGTCGACGACGATCATGGCCAATACGACGACAACGACGCCCTGAGCGTCGGCGCCAAGTATTTGTTCGGCGACCTGTCCAGCGTGGGCGCCGAGCTCACCACCGGCGATCGCGGCGACGCGGCCAAGGTCAATGCCGAGTATCGGCTGGCGCCCGATCACAGCTTGTACGGCGCCTACACTTACTCGACCGATACCAACGATCACGACCCGCTGTTCAACGATCGTCTCAACACCGGTTGGACCTTGGGCCAGCGCTGGCGTCTGTCGAATCAGGTCAATCTGTTCAACGAAAGCCAGTTCCTCAAAGCGCCCAATGAATCCGGCCTGGCGCATACCTACGGCATGGACTTCTATCCAGGCGAGGGTTGGAACCTGGGCTTCACCCTGCAGGAGGCGAGCCTGGATCGGACCGCCGGGTTGGGACAGGTCGACCGCCGCGCTGTCAGCCTCAGCGGCGGGCGAAATTCGGTCGATACCCAGTGGTCGAGCAAGCTGGAATGGCGGCGCGACACCGGCGCGGAACGACGCGAGCAGTGGACCTCGAGCAATCGGTTCTTGCACAAGCTCAGCGACGGTTTCCGTATCGCCGGGCGCCTGAACTATTCGCAGACCCGCGACCGGATCGATCGCAACGCCGGCGCCAAGTTCGTCGAAGGCAACGTCGGTTTCGCCTGGCGTCCGTACGACAGCACCCGTTTGGCGTTGCTGGGCAAGTACACCTTCTTGTACGACGTGTCGGCCTTGCAACAGGTCGGCCCGAACATCGCCAATTACGATCAGCGCAGTCAGGTACTCGCGTTCGAGGGCATCTACAACGCGAACCACCGCTGGGAATTCGCCGGCAAGCTGGCGCGGCGGGTCGGTGAGGTGCGGTTCGGCCGGCTGCAAGGCGAATGGGCCGATTCGTCGACCACCTTCGCCGCGGTGCAGGCGCGTTACGAGCTCAAGGAGGTCTGGCACGGCCTGGCCGAGTATCGCTGGCTGGACGTGCGCGACGGCGGCAGCAAGCGGGGTTTTCTGCTCGGTATCGATCGCGATATCGGCAAGAACTTCCGCGTCGGCGTGGGCTACAACTTCACCGATTTCAGCGACGACCTGACCAACTTCGACCGCGACCACCGGGGCTGGTTTCTCAATATGGTCGGCAGCTACTGATGGCCGGGTGTGTGTCCGTGAAGACGCCCGCGTTGCGATGGTAGAAGTGGCCGGCCGGAACGCTCAATGCGTGTTCCGGCAGGCGGCGCCAGGCGGTGATGAGGTGCGCTGGGATGTAGAACTTGGAGCATGGGCGGAGTGTTCAACATGGACGGAATTAGAGACAGCCGTGATGAGCGTTGCGTTGTTGGGTCGAACCGGTTTCATCGGCGAGACTTTTTGATCAGGTCAGTCAACAAACGAGGTGCAGAATGAAAGAGACCAGGCGTCGCATGACGCTCAATCTGGCCGGTAGCGAGATGCAGTTCCTCGAAGAACTGTGTGTACGCAAGGGCGTCAGCAAGACCGCGGCGATTCGACAGGCCTTGCGCCTGTATCAGGTGGTCGAGGATCGGGCCGATAAGGGCAAGAAGATGTTTTTCGTCGACAACAGCACTAAGGAGCGTTCGGAGTTGATGCTGCTCTGACGCGCTCTGCCGTTCTGCCGCATACCGGAAGATGCGGTGGCATGGCATCAGGGAAACAACGCGCCGCGTTCGGCGACCGCATCAGACGGACGGGACCGCTCAGGCGCGATCGGTCGGGCTCGATCAGACGATTGCAGGCTATCAGCGTTGATTCGATTGCCGGCTGTCCGATCGGGAGATGCTGGTTTCGGGTACAACGATACGGGTACAACGATATCGGTAGCCTAAGGTTCGATTCAGGTGTGCGCCTGAGTGGAGCCAAGGTCGCCGCCAGTGAGGCAAGAGCGGTCGAGGCCGCTTGTCCGCAGATCCAGCGCGTCGTCTGTTGCCGCGTCACGCCGCCGTCGTGGCCGTCGACGCGAAGCTCAGGCGCGTTCAGTCGTCTTGCAACATGTTTTACCTGTTGGATCGTCGCCTGACGGCCACGATCACGACGCCAACGATGGCGAACGTGCCACCTGCGCACTAACGAAAGAACTCGCGCAGAGCCGCTCCCGCGTCGTGCAGACTGGTAACGGCGTCGGCCGGCGGCGACAGTAGCCCGAAGCGGCATTGCGGCAACGATGGCAGTCGAGGGGAGTGAGCGATCGCCAGCCCCGGCCCGATCGCCGATGCATTGAGACAGCCCAGACCCAGCCCGGCGCGCAGCGCCGCCTGCACGCCGGCGACGCCGCTGCCGGTGTGGGCGATGCGGTAGCCGGTGCCTTGGCGTTGCAGGCGCCGCACCGCGGTCTGGTGCAGGCTGCAACTGGGCGGCAGCAGCACCAGCGGCAACTCGGACTCGCGCCGCAGATCCAGTCCGGGCGTGGCGACCCAGGCCAACGGTTCCTCCCGCAGCCAGGCGACATTCGAAGAGCCGCGACCGCGTCGCGGGCCGTTGTCTATCTCCATCGTCAGCGCCAGGTCGTAACTGCCCTCGGCGTGACCCTGGGCCAGCGCCGCGCTCTGGCCCACATGCACCTGCAAGCGCAGATGCGGGCAGTGACGGCCCAGGTGGGCGAGCAGGCCGGCGATCTCGTCGGGACGGAAATAATCGCTGATGGCCAGACGCACCTCGGCCCGTCGCGGCTCGTTGCGGACGTCGTGCAACGCCAGTTCACCCAACGCCAGCAGGTGTCGGGCGTGGCCGATCAGGCGCTCGCCGGCCGGGGTCGGCGACACGCCGTTGCGCGAGCGCAGCAGCAACGCCGCGCCGGTCGCCGCTTCGAGTTTCTGGATCTGCTCGCTGATCGCCGATTGCGAACGGAACACCCGCCCCGCGCCACCGGAGATACTGCCGGCCTCGGCGACGGCGACGAACGCACGGAGTTGTTCCAGGTCCAGGCTGCGCATTGCGGCTCCTGCTATCGGCTTAACCGATGGATAGGCTCAGATCTTCCCGCTATTCCGATGGCCGTGGCAAGTCTAGTCTGAGCCTGCATTCCGAGCCGAGTCATGCCGGCCCGCCCAGAGCCCGCCACCATGCCGCACCTGAATCTGCAATTGTCCGGAACCCCCGATGCCGAACTCAGCAGCCGCGCCACCGCCCTGATCGCCGATCTCACCGTCGAAGTGCTCGGAAAGCCGCGCGAGCTGATCGCCATCGCGGTGCACTACGTCGACCGCGCGCACTGGTTCATCGATGGCCGGTCGCTGCACGAGTGGGGGCGCAACGCCTTCCACCTGGACATCAGCATCACCGATGAAACCAACACCAAGGGTGAGAAAGCGCACTATCTGGAACAAGTACACTCGCGTCTGTCGGCGCTGATCGGCGATGTGCACGAGACTTCGTACATCCATATCGTCGACGCACGCGCCGCGGCGTATGGTTATGGCGGATTGAGTCAGGAGCGGCGTTATCAATTGGCGCAAAGTCAAGCCAAGTCCTGACTCGTAGAGCAGCGTGGGATGCGGCGCCTGGGGAGGGACTTCCGCAACCTGCAGTCCTGCCTGTGGGCCATGGGCCGAGGCCGCGGCGGCGGCGGCAATCAGGCGCGCGTGCCGCAGCCAGCGGCTGCTGCGATCTCTGCCGTCAAGACCCGGCGGCTTCAGGTTTATCGATGGCCGATCACCCCGCAGACGGCCCGTGTCGGCTGCGGGCGAAAGCGCCACCACGAGGCTCCGCGCGCACGGGCCTCTTTCACTTTGTCCGGCACCCACCTAATGTGTGCGCTCCGGGCATTGCGCGTCGCGCGCGAACGCCCATCGCATCGCAACAGGCCGCCATCGTGTTGAGGACCGTCACCGCCACCCGCTACGTCACGCCGCTGCGTGAAGGTGGCTCGTTGCCTGCCGTTGTCGAGGCCGACGACGAGGGGCTGTACGTGATGAAGTTCCGCGGCGCCGGCCAGGGACGCAAGGCGCTGATCGCCGAGATCGTCGCCGGCGAGTTGGCCCGACAGATGCAGTTGCCGGTTCCGGAAATCGTGCTGATCGAACTCGATGCCGACATGGCGCGGACCGAGCCGGATCCGGAAATTCAGCATCTGATCCGCGAGAGCGCGGGCCTGAATCTGGCGCTGGACTACTTGCCCGGCTCGGTCAATTACGATCCGTTGGTGGACCGGCCCGACGCGGAGTTGGCGTCGCGCATCGTCTGGTTCGATGCCTTCGTGACCAATGTCGACCGCACCGCGCGCAACACCAATATGCTGCTGTGGCATCGGCGCCTGACCCTGATCGATCACGGCGCGGCGCTGTACTTCCATCACGATTGGGCCAACGCGGCCGACGCCGCGGCCAGCCGTTTCGTGCCGATCAAGGATCATGTACTGCTGCCGCTGGCCAGCGCGATCGCCGAAGCCGATGCGTGGATGGCCGCGCGCATTACGCCGGAGCTCGTGCAGTCGGTGGTGGCGTTGATACCCGAATCGTGGCTGATCGACGAACCCGGCTTCACCGATGCGGCCGAACACCGCCGTGCGTATGCCGACTACCTCAACCGCCGCGTGCGCTCGCCGCGCGCCTTCGTCGAGGAGGCGATCCATGCTCGCTCGCTCCAGTTATGACTATGCGGTGATCCGCGTGGTGCCGCGGGTCGAGCGCGAGGAGTTCGTCAATGTCGGCGTGCTGGTCTCGTGCCCGCAGGCGCAGTTGTTGGCTGCCGGAATCGAGCTCGATTCCGAACGTCTGCGCGCCCTGGATCCCAGCGTCGACGTCGAGGCGGTGCGCCTGCATCTGCAGGCGATAGATCGCATTTGCCAGGGCGGCCGCGATGCCGGCCCGATCGGCCAGTTGCCGGCGCGCGCGCGTTTCCATTGGCTCACCGCCAAGCGCAGTTCGATCATTCAGATGTCGGCCGTACATACCGGCCGCTGCGCGCAATCCGATGCGATCGTCGAGCATCTGTTGGAACGGATGGTGCGGACGCCCAAGCCGACGCTATAAAACGCGCGAGATTCGCGTCGCCGTCGTGCATGCAGATCCGGTCGGCGGCGCGGAATCGCCGAACTCGGAATAGGAAATCCGGGTCCGTGCATGGGCAAGGCCGTGCTCGTGGATGCGCCGACGAGAAGGCTGCCTGATCTCGCCGCGACATCCCGCCGCGACGAACGCGATCCGCGCAGAGCCTGCAGCGGCCAACCGCTCGCGGGCCGCAGCGGCGCTTCGACACAAGACGCTTCGACACCATCGTGCGAACGTGAGGGTGTATGGCGATCGTTTCGCCATTCCTGAAATCTGCGCGGGCTGAACGCGTCATCGACGTGAATAGATACACAGGGAAAAAACACGGTCCGATCCCGCCGATTCGCGAGGTGTGAGACGCCATGGCGCTGTAATGTCCAGGACGGTGGAGTCGAAACGGTCCACTGATCGAAGCGGGTTGTTCTGTTCTACAGACGAGGCCGCGGATGCGGCTCAAGGAATCTGGAGGTTCATGGAATGAAGATCACCACAGTCGCCATTGTCGCCGCGGCGCTCGCGGCGTTTTCCTGCACTGCATCGGCTCAGGCCGCGAAGGCCGCAGACGATTCACGCAAAATCATCCCCGTGAGTGTGGGCGCGATGACCTGCACGCTGTACGTTTACCGGCCCAGATTGTGGCAGCGCAGCAGCGATCCTAAGCACGACAGGTTCGACGCGCCGATCGGCATTGAGTGTCCGAATGAATTCAAAGTGGACGGCGCGCGGTCGAGTGTCCGGCTGACCAAGAACGGTACCGACTACCATCAAGACCCGACCATTTTCTATACCTTTTCGCATCAGGAAAGCGCTTATCGCGCTTACACTACGACGAGCCTGAGCTGCCAGAAAAAACCGGCTCAGCCGGTGAACTGGTTCAGCAGCGGCTACATCACCGTCAAGTACCAGGGCGTCAAATACAGAATCGACAACTACAGCGATCCCGCGCCTTTGTTCTGCCAGTTCCCGTAGGCAAGCCGATCGTCCTTGCCGCCGGGGGCGGAGTCGGCGTCCGGATCAGGCCGTGGTTCGCCAGTTCGTCTGACCGGCCTGCGGCCAAGCTTGAAGGCGGCGGTCTTGTCGGCCGCCGCCACTCGGCATGGAGCGCGACGGCGATGGGGCTTTGCCTGTGAGAGCCTGCAGCGCAGGGGCTTGGCGCGCGGCCGCCTCGTCCCCATGTCCGGTGGTAGCCGCAGCCGCGGCGCCGTCGACCGCGAGCGAGGTAGAGGCATGCAGCAAGAATCGGACATCCTGGGCGACGTCGGCGACACGGCCGACCTCAAGCGCGCCGTCGCGCTGCTGGAAACGCCGTCGCTCACCGCGCGCATGGCCGCGTTGGTCGGCGCGCCGATCGAGTTCGGCATGTCCAAGCTGCCCAAGTTCGTGCACACCCGGATTCAGAAGATCGTCCATTCGGCCCTGCACAAGGCCGCGTCCGCGGCGCTGTGGACGGTCAAGGATGCGCCGAGCAAGGGATCGTCCACCAAGACCCACAAGCTCGCCGCGGCGGTGTCGGGCGCGGCCGGCGGTTTGTTCGGCGCGGCGGGCTTGGCAGTGGAGCTGCCGGTGACCACGGTCATCATGATGCGCGCGGTCGCCGATATCGCCCGCAGCGAAGGCTTTTCGGTGTCCGATCCGTGGGTACAGGCTGCATGCGTGGAAGTGTTCGCCTTCGGCGGCAACAGCAAGGACGACGATGCGTCCGAGTCGGGCTACTACGCCTCGCGCGCAATGTTGTCGGAGCTCACGCGCAATGCGACCCAGGAACTGGCGCATCTGGCCGGCCATCGCGGCGCCCACCATGTGACCCATGCCTATGCCAAGAAGCAGGCCGCGGCGTGGACGGCCAAACTGATCGACACGGTGGCGACCCGCTTCGGAATGGTGATCACCGAGAAGACCGCGGCGCAGATCGTGCCGGTGGTCGGTGCGGCGACCGCGGCGACGATGAACGTGTTGTTCACCAATCACTATCAGGCCATGGCGCGCGGGCATTTCATCGTCAAGCGGCTGGAGCGCAAGTACGGTGTGGCCGAGGTTGAGCGGGCGTACCGGGCGATTCATGCGGGTGAGACGGCGCTGGTGGCCATACCGCATACGAGCGAGTGAGGATTGTGTCGGTTTGATCGAAGAGCGTCGGGGCTGAAGCCCCTCCCACAAAAGACTTCGTCGTCCCGCGGCTGTTGTGGGAGGGGCTTCAGCCCCGACGCTTTCCGATCCGATCGCGATCCGCCCCGATGGGTTAAAGATCGCCGCGCAACGCCAGCGTCGTGCGGGTGCCGCGCTCGGCCTTGTCGAAGCGCAAGGTCCAGCCCAGGTGTTCGCACAGCCGTGAAATCAGGTCCAGGCCGATGCCGCCGCCCTCGCGTCCGCCGCGGGCGACGCGGGTATACAGCGCGCTGATTTCTTCCGGGGTCATGCCGTGGCCGGGGTCGTCGATGATCACGGTGGCGTCGGCCTGCAGGCGGATCGAGATCTCGCCGCGGTCGCTGTTTTCGATCGCGTTGCGCAGCAGGTTGCCGATGGCCACCTGCACGATCGGCAAGGGCGCGACGATTTCGCAATGCGGCATCGGCGCGAGCGACACGGTCAGGTCTTTGTCGCGGGTCAGATGGCGGTGGTCTTCGACGATCTCCGGCAGCAGCTGATCCAGGGCGACGCGGTCGGCGCCCGCGGTCAGGCGTTTGGGGTCCTTGGCCAGCACCAGCAGCAGCGAGATCAACTGCTCCACGTCGCGTGCGGTGCGGTGAATGCGGTCGAGCTGATGGCGGGTGGCCGGCGCCAGATCGTCCTGATCCAGGGCGATCTCGGTCGCGCCGGCGATCACCGCGATCGGCGTGCGCAGTTCGTGGCTGGCGCTGTCGATGAAGGCGCGCTCGCGCTCGACGAAGCGGTCGTTGCGTTCGACGTAGTCGTTGACCGCCTCGGCGATCACCACCAGTTCCGAACTCGCCGCCTCGGGCACGTCGACCCGTTGGCCGGCGCGGTGGGGCTGCAGATTGCCGATGCGCTCGGCCATGTTGCTCAACGGACGCACCAACCGGTGCACGCCCCAGCCGATCACCACGCCCAGCAGCAGCAAGGTGGTGATGGCCGAGCCGGCGATGGTCAGGGCCATGTCGAACTCGCGATGCTCCATATCGTCGATGTTCAAGGCCAGGGTCAGCCGGCGGCCGTCGACGTCGCGCACCAGCACCACGTGTTCGACGTTGTGATAGACCACATCGTCGTGGACGCCGGGTCCGATCGCCGACAGCTCGTGCGGCGGCGGGCGGGTGGCGCTGTCGTACAGGCTCAGCGCGTCGGTGTCGGTCCAGCGGTAATCCGGATCGATGCGGCTGCGTTCGACGAAGTGATCCAGTTCGGTGTCCATCAACGACGTCCACACCAAGTGCTCGGCGTGTTCGTTGACGACGAAGCCTTGCACCACCACCGCGATCGACAGCAGCGCGGTGTAGCCGAACAAGCCCAGCATGATGCGCTGGCGCAGGCTGGAGCGGCGCCGTCGTCGCGGCGGCGTCGCGGCGGCGGGCTCAGCCGGCGTGGTCATCGCGATCATCGCGTTCGACCGCCTGGGCCGCTTGCGCCGGCACGGCCAGGCGATAGCCCACGCGCGGCAAGGTCTGGATGAGTTTGAGCGGGAACGGGCCGTCGACCACGCGCCGCAGTTCGTAGACGTGCGAGCGCAGCATGTCGCCGTCGGGCGGGCTGTCGCCCCACAGCGAGTGTTCCAGACGGTCGCGGGTGACCGCGCCGGGGCTGGACTGCATCAGCACCTCCAGCAATTTGCGGCAGGCCGGATACAGGTGCAGCGCACGTCCGCCGCGGCTGACTTCCAGCGTGGTCAGATCCAGCTTGAGATCGGCCACTTGCAGGATGCGGTTGCGGCCGCGGCCGGCGGCGCGCGCGGTCAGCGCTTCCAGACGCACTTCCAGTTCGGGCAGGGCGAAGGGTTTGGTCAGGTAGTCGTCGGCGCCGGCGCGGAAGCCGGCGAT
Organism: Lysobacter sp. CA199; assembly: GCF_052078715.1. Classification (NCBI taxonomy): domain Bacteria; kingdom Pseudomonadati; phylum Pseudomonadota; class Gammaproteobacteria; order Lysobacterales; family Lysobacteraceae; genus Lysobacter; species Lysobacter sp. CA199. The sequence goes on from NZ_JBQJIL010000004.1 coordinate 476,418, forward strand.
CTTGTCGGGCAATTCGTCGCGAGCGGTCAGCATCAGCACCGGCACGTCGGAGCCGGCTTCCTCGCGCAGGCTGCGCAGTACTTCGCGGCCGTCAAGGCGCGGCAGCATCCAGTCGAGCACGATCGCGTCGTAATGCTGGGTCACCGCCAGATGCAGGCCGGTCGGCCCGTCGGGCGCGGCGTCGAGGGTATGGCCGCGCGCTTCGAAATAATCGAAGAGGTTGGCGACCAGGTTGCGGTTGTCTTCCACCACCAGCAGGCGCATGCGCCGGGTTCTCCTGCCGCCGGATGCGGCCATGGCGATATTGCCCCAACCCACGTGGCCGCGCCGTAATCTTCGTCTCGGCAACGCCGGCGGGCCGCGCAGTGTCGCCGGACGATGTCGGAAATTTGTCGGAATCGCGGGCGCGCGGTGCGCACCGCAGCGCGCGGATGCCGCGCTGGCTGAACGCTCGCTCGCGCTTAACGCGGCGCCAACCTGGTTCCGACCGGTCTCCGACAAAGGCGCTTCGATGATCGCCACGGCCCGGATTCCTCCCCTTCGGGCTCCTCGCCGAAGGCGGGGTCCGTTGCCGAGTGAGTCCCGTCGATGAGTCTGTTTTCCGCATCCCGGTCCGGGCCGTTCGAGCCCGTGTCTGCGCATCTGCCGTCCATGCCGGGCCGGGATGCGCCCACCCAAGCGTTCTTGCGCGCGCATGCGCTGTGGCCGTTGCTGGCGTTGGCGACGCTGAGCGTGGCGTGCCTGGGCCTGGGCGGCGATTTCTGGTTGGCCGATCGTTGGTATGCGCTGCAAGGTGGGCATTGGGCGTGGCAGGACGCGTTCGTGACCGAACGGCTGATCCATCGTTTCGGTCGCGACGCCAGCACCGCGGCGTGGCTGGGCGTGGCGGCGTTCTGGATCTTCGCGCGCCTGCGTCCATCGCTGGCCGCCTGGCGCCGGCCTTTGGCGTATCTGTTGCTGGCCACGCTGATCTCGGTCGGGTTGGTGTCGGGACTCAAGTCGCTGACCAACATGGATTGCCCGTGGGATCTGAGCCGTTACGGCGGCGCCAACGCCTATTTCGGGCTGTTCGATACGCGTCCGGCGGGGCTGGATCGCGGGGTGTGCTTTCCGGCCGGCCATGCGAGTGCGGGTTACGCCTGGGTCGCGTTGTACTTCTTCTTTGCGTGGGTGCAGCCGCGTCTGCGCTGGCTGGGACTGGCGATCGGCCTGAGCCTGGGCGCGGTGTTCGGCGTCTCGCAGCAACTGCGCGGCGCGCATTTTTTTTCGCACGATGTGTGGACGCTGGCGATCGCCTGGTTCGTCGCCCTCGCGCTGTATCTGACCATGGCATGGCGTCGGGCGCCGGCATCGTCGCCGGCCGTGTTGCCGGTGTTGCGGAGCGCGGGCCGATGAACGCGATCACTCGTCCGCAACTGCGCTGGCCGGCCTGGTTCGCCTATCGCCCGCAAGCCAGCGTTGACACGCTGATCCTGTCGGCCAGCCTGTTCTTCGCGGTGTTCGCCAACGGCGCGTTCTGGCGCGCGGCTTCGGTCGCCGGCGCGATGGATACCGCGCATGGCGCCTGGGTCGCGGTATGCCTGTTCGTGGCGATGGTGGCGATCACCGCCTTGTTGCTCGGCGTGCTGCTCAATCGTTGGACGGTCAAGCCGCTGCTGACGGTGTTGCTGTTGGTCACCGCGGGCGCGGCCCACTTCATGAGCCAGTACGGTGTGTACCTGGACACCGGGATGGTCCGCAATGTGCTTCAGTCCGACGGCAAGGAGTCGGGCGAGTTGCTCACCGTTGGCCTGTTGTTGCCGGTGTTGCTGTACGGCGTGGTGCCGGCGCTGCTGTTGTGGCGGGTCAAGCTGGTGGTGCGGCCGCTGGGGCGCGCCCTGTTGATCCGCATCGGTTTGCTGGCGGCGTCCTTGGCCCTGGCGGGGCTGGCGATTCTGGGCTCGTTCCAGGACATCTCGGCGCTGATGCGCAATCACAAGGAAATCCGTCATCTGGTGACGCCGGCGAACTATCTGGTGTCCTTGACCCGGGTGGCGCTGGACGATTCGGCCTCGCGCGTGCGCGGACGCACGCCGATCGGCGCCGACGCGCGCATGGCCGCGCGCCCGGTCGGCAGCAAGCCGCGTCTGCTGGTGATCGTGGTCGGCGAAACCGTGCGCGCGCAGAACTGGGGTTTGAACGGTTACGAGCGTCAGACCACGCCGGAATTGGCGCGGATCGCGCCGATCAACTTCCCCGACATGACCGCCTGCGGCAGCAGCACCGAAGTGTCGGTGCCGTGCATGTTCTCCCCGTACGGCCGCGAGAACTACGACAAGGACCGTATCCAGGGTTCGGAATCGCTGCTCAACGTGCTCGAATACGCGGGTATCCAGACCTTGTGGCGCGACAACCAGACCGGCTGCAAGAACGTGTGCAAGGGTCTGGCGTTCGAATCGTTCGAACACGACACCGATCCGGCGTTCTGCGACGCCGAACGCTGCTTCGACGAAGTGATGCTGCGCGGTCTGCGCGAGCGCATCGACGCCAAGCCCGGCGACGCGGTGGTGGTGCTGCACCAGTTGGGCAATCACGGGCCGAGCTACTTCCGCCGTTATCCCCAGCGGCTGCGTCGTTACACCCCGACCTGCGACACCAACGAACTGGGCAAGTGCAGCCAGCAGCAGATCGTCAACGCCTACGACAACGCGATACTGGCCACCGACGAATTCCTGGCGCGCACCATCCGCTATCTGGCGCAGGACACCTCGCGCGATACGGCGATGATCTATCTGTCCGATCACGGCGAATCCCTGGGCGAGAACGGCTTGTACCTGCACGGCGTGCCGTACGCGATCGCGCCCAAGACCCAGACCCGGGTGCCGATGACGATGTGGTTCTCGCCTGGATTCAGCTCGGCGCGCGGGTTGGACACGCGATGCCTGCGCAATGAAGCGGCGCGTCCGGCCAGCCAGGACAACCTGTTCCACTCGGTGTTGGGTTTGATGCAGGTGGAGACGGGCGTGTATCAGAAGCGCTTGGATCTGTTTGCGCCGTGCGTGCGTAAGACGGCGTTGTAGGAGCGGCGCGAGCCGCGACCGCGACATCGCGCTTGCGACGCAAACCGGGTTTCGCACTCGCGGCTCGCGCCGCTCCTACAGTCGGAAACGGAACGGCGCTTCAGGTCTTGCCCCACCAGCGGCGATGCAGCACGCGCGCATGGCTGCGGCGCAGCCAGCGGCGGACGTGGGTTTCGTTGGCGCGATCCGGATACGGCCAGACGGCCGCGGGCGTAGCCTCGGAGATCCAGCCGTTCTGACGCCATAGCGCGTCGGCGCAAGCGAAATAGCCGTGATTGACCAGTACCTCGAATTCCACGTCGAGGAATCGGTCCAGGTCGGTGCGGATCTGGCCCAGCACCTGGGTCACCAGGGCCGGGCTGTAACCGTCGGCGCCTTCGTCGCGATTGCTGGTCAGGCCCCAATACACGCCGGTCATCGCGCCGCTTTCGGCCTGGCCGAAGAACAGCCGCTTGCGCAAGGCCTCGGCTTGATTGCTCATGACTTGGGTATAGCGCATCAGCTGTTGCAGCCACCAGCGCTTGCTCTCGAACACGAACGGGCCGCCGGCATCGGACACCAACACCTCGCGATAGCGCCTCAAGGTGGGTTCGGTGGCCAGGTTGTCGTACACGCCGCCATCGCTGAGTTCGATGCGCGAGCGCAGTTCCTCGGCATCGTCGCCCTGGTAGTGGCCGCGCTGATAGTCGCCGGGCGTGGCCTCGAACCGCACCGGGCCGAACACCGGCGGGAACGAGGACGAGGCGGCGACCGCGTAACTCAACCGCACGCGCTGCGCGCCTTCGCGCAGGTAGCCGGCCAGGTAGTCGCCGACCCGGCGGCGCGAGAATTCCCAGTTCACGCCGAAGGTCAGATCGGTGGCGCAGAACACGAACGCGGGCGTTTCCGGCAACTCGTCGAGATAGCGTTCGCCGAACATGCCCTGGTAGCCGCGTTCGAGCAGGGCGATACGGTGCGAAGGCCACAGCAGGTTGTGCGCGGCGGTCGCCAGCACCGGCCAGGTACGCAGGTCGCGCGCGGCCACGGCGCGGAACGGTTCGACCACGCTCGCGCGGAAGTCGATGCGATCGGCCCAGGCGGCGAAACTTTCATCGGCCGCGCGCCGGGTGTCCAGATAGCGGCAGGCGAGCCAAGCCGCGACGATGCTGCCGCCGGACACCGAGCTGACCATGCCCAGGCCGGCGAGCAGGCCGGCTTCGTGCAGCCGCAGCAGTCCGCCCAGATGGAACAGCGCGGCGCGGTAGCCGCCGCCGGACAGGCACAGCGCGCGACCTTCGCGTTCGCCGCGGCCGCGCGACTGCGCGGCCAATTCGGCGCGGCGGGCTTCGCGGCGGATGCGCAGCCGTTCGAGTTCGACATCGGTGCTTTTCATGCGGACGCCTGGCCGGTGTGGGCGCGATGAGGACGCGCGGGCAGGGGTATTGTCCGGTAAATGGGTCGCGGTGCTTGGGATCGGGGCGTCGACCCTCGGCTCTGACTGGGCCCGCCCCGGCCCGGGCGCATGGCGTTCGGGCGTTCGGTTCCGCGCGAGCCGATGGCTCGCAAGCGCGGCCCCTCACTCCGCAAGCGGGAGAGGGGCAAAGTGCGGGGCATTGCTGTTCCCTTCGCCCGTTTACGGGAGAAGGTGGTCCGAAGGACCGGATGAAGGCCGCGAGGCGATGCAAGATCCCGACCCGCCGCGCTCCGGCCTCTCCCACGTTGGCAGAGAGGCCGGAGCGCTCGCGCCCGGTCGAGACGGTCGCTCAGGCCACCTGCACCAGCTCCAGCGCCGGTTGCGCGGCGGCCGGCGCCTTCGCCTCGTCGCCGCCGCGCAACGGCGGCAGCAGTCCCCACTCCCCAAGAGTGCGCACCGCCGTGGCGATGCCGTTTTCCGCATGAATCTTCTCGCCCAGCTCGCGCGCGGCCTGCACGCGTTGCGGCTGCAAGGCCTCCTTGATCGCCTGCGCCATCTGTTCGGCGTTGACCGTGCGCCGGTCCAGCGCCGGCGGCGCCGTGCCCAGTTCGTTCATGCGCCGGGCCCAGAACGGCTGGTCGCCGAAGAACGGTACGAACACCGAGGGAATCCCGGCGCGCGCCGCGGCCACCGTGGTGCCGGCGCCGCCGTGGTGCATCGCCATCGCCATGCGCGGGAACAGCCAGTCGTGCGGCGCGGCTTCGATCACGTAGATCTGATCGTCCATGCGGCCCGGATCGCGGCGCAGGCCGCCCCAGCCGGTCGCCAGCACCGCGCGGCGGCCGCTCAGGCGCACCGCGTCGACGACCACGTCGGTGAAGGCCTCGGCGTTGTTGGCCAGCATGCTGCCGAAACCGATGTAGATCGGCTGCTCGCCTTCGGCCAGGAAATCGGTGAGCGACTGCGGCGGCTGCCATTCGTTGGCTTGATCGAGGAACCAGCTGCCGGTGACGCAGACCTGTTCGGGCCAGTCGTCCGGGCGCGGCAGGATGTGCCGGCTGTAGCCGTACAACACGCGCATGCGCTCGGGGTCTTTGTCGAAGAACGGCCCGTACCACGGAAACAGCGGCAGCTTGAGCTGCGGCCGGATCGCGCCGTTGACCGCCGGCTTGATCGTGTACCAGGCCAGCAGCTTCATCACCGCGAATAGGGCCAGGTTCACCGAACCCGGGAATTCGCGCTTGGACCAGAACGACAGCGGCGAGAGCTTGCGCGAAGGCGTGAACGGCTGCAGGTGCGCTTGCAGGAACGCAACTCCTTCGGCCTCGCCGATCGCCTTGGCGAGCTGGGTCACGATGCCGGTGCCGATCAGCAGCGACGCGCCCTTGCACACGGGCCGCGCTTCCTGCGCCCAGGTCGCGGCCCACTCGGCGAATTTCGCCCGCGTGTGCTGGACCAGGTACCAGGGATTGAGCGCCTTATCGACGGTCTCGGGATTGTTGGTCAACAGATCGCTGAAGTCGGCGCTGATGGCGCAGAACTCCAGGCCGGCTTCGCGCACCAGCGGCGCGAAGTTCTCGCTGGTGACGATGCGCACCGGATAGCCGGCGTGAAGCAGCGCCTGGCCCAGACCGACGCACGGACGCACATCGCCCTGGGTGCCGACGGTGAAGATGACGATAGAGCCCGGTGCGGAGTCGCTGTTGGCGGCCGGAACGTTGATGGCGGCGGGGAACGAGGAAGCGGACACGGAGCTCTCCTTACGAATAAGCGACGGCGAGCGAGACCGGGGCGGGCACCGCCGCGGCCGGCAGCGGCGTTTCGCGCCGTTGCGGTTCGGTATGCGGCTGCAGGCGTTCGCGCAACACCCGCGCGATGTGCGCGGCCGCGCGCGGCTCGAGCATGGCCTGGTGGTGGCAATCCACGTCGTGCACCTCGATCCGGCCGTTCACGAACGGCTGCCAGGCATGGGCGTGGTAATGCAGCATGCCGTCGAGGTCGACCTGTTCCTTCTGCCGCGCGTCGAAGAACATCACGTCGGCGTCGATCGAAGTGGGCCGGTAGCTGCGCGCCAGCATCAGGTTGTTGCGGGTGACCGCGGCGACGTTCTCGATCAGCTTGGTGTCGGCCTTCATGATCTCCTGCACCAGCGGAATCTCGAACACGTCGTACTCCTGGCACAGCAGGTCGGCCAGGCTGCGCATGTCCTGCGGCGGGTTGTCGTAGGCGCGGTGCTGGAAGCCGAGGAACTTCAGGACCGCCTGGGCCTGCTGGGCTTCGCTGGTTTCCACCGGGTCGGCGACGAAGGGATAGGAGTCCATCATCGCCAGCAACTCCACGCGCTCGCCCACCTGCTCCAACTGCGCGGTGACGGCGTGGCCGATCAAACCGCCCAGCGACCAGCCGAGCAGGCGGTAGGGCCCGTGCGGCTGGATCTTGCGCATCTGCGCGATGTAATCGGCGGCGATCTCCTCGATGCTGCCCGGCAGCGCGCCGCCGCCACGCAAACCGCGCGATTGCAGGGCGTAGATCGGCATCTGATCCAGATGCCGCAGGATGCCGGTGTAAGCCCAGCTGAATCCGGTCACCGGATGGATGCAGAACAGCGGACGGTCCTCATCGGACGCCCGCAGCGACAGCACCGCGCCGAGCGGATCGTTCTCGCCGCCGCTGCGTTCCAGATACGCGGCCAGACTGGCGATGGTGGAGCCTTCGAACAATGCGCCCAGCGAGAGCTCGGAATTGAAATGCTTCGGGAACGCCGCGACCAGTTCGGCTGCGGTCATCGAATCGCCGCCGAGCTCGAAGAAGTTGTCGTGAATGCCGACCTGGTCCAGGCCGAAAATCTGCTGCCACACCGTCACCAGCTTGCGCTCGGTTTCGCTGCGCGGCGCCACGTAAGCCGCCTGGCGGCTGCGCGCCGGGGGGATCAAGGCCTTGCGGTCGAGCTTGCCGCTGGGAGTCAGCGGCAACATGGCCAGTTCGATGTAGCTCGACGGCACCATGTAGTCGGGCAGACGCAACGCCAGCGTGCGGCGCAGGGCGTCGCCATCGATCCGCGCGCCGTCCGCCGGCACCAGATAGGCGGCGAGCAGGGCGTGGCCGGCGCTGTCGCAGTGCAGGTTGACCGCGGCTTCGGCCACAGCGTCCAGCCCGCACAGATGGGTCTCGATCTCGCCCAGCTCGACGCGATGGCCGCGGATCTTGACCTGCTGATCGGCGCGGCCGAGGTATTCGATCACCCCGTCCTCGCGCCAGCGCGCCAGGTCGCCGGTGCGGTACATGCGCGCGTCCCGGCCTGCGAACGGATCGGCGAGGAAGCGTTCGGCCGTGAGGTCTTCGCGATGCAGATAGCCCTTGGCCACGCAGGCGCCGCCGACGTACAGCTCACCGACGCTGCCGGTGGGCACCGGCTGCAACTGCGAATCGAGCACGTAGGCCTGGGTGTTGAGCAGCGGCCGGCCGATCGGCGGCGGCGCGCCGTCGGCGACGTCCTCGGCGGTCAGCTCGATCGCGCTGGCCCACACCGTGGTTTCGGTCGGCCCGTACAGATTGGTGACGCGCGCGGCCGCGGCGATCAGGCGCTGGGCCAGTTCCGGCGGGCAGGCTTCGCCGGTGGTCAGCGCATGCACGCCGTCCAGGCGGACATCGGCGTTGGCCAGCAGCATCCGCCACAGCGACGGCGTGGCCTGGACGAAGTTGAGTCCGTGTTCGGCGATCAGCCGGCCCAGCGCGATCGGATTGCGGATCACCTCGGCGGTGGTCATGACGATGCGCGCGCCGACGCTGAGCGGCAGGAACAGCTCGAAGCAGGCGATGTCGAAGGCGACCGTGGTCTGGGCCAGGAAGCGATCGGCCGAGGTGGGCGCGAACAACTGCTGGGTGGCGGCGAGGAAGTTGGTCAGGTTGTGCTGGCTGACTTCCACGCCTTTGGGACGGCCGGTGGAGCCGGAGGTGTAGATCAGGTAGGCCGTAGCCTCGGCGCACGGCCGCGGCAGCGGCGCGGCAGCGTCGTTGTCGTAGTGCTCGTCCTGTTCGTGGGCGAACAACAGCGCCAGCGGGCGATCGGCGAAGGCGCTGCCGAAGGTCTGAGTGGTCAGCAGCACGCTCGGCGCGGCGTCGTCGAGCATCATCGCGATGCGTTCCATCGGAGCTTCCGGATCCAGCGGCAGATAGGCCGCGCCGGCTTTCCATACCGCCAACAGCGCGCCCATCAACACCTCGTCGCGAGGCAGGGCGATGGCGACGATGTCGCCGGGCTGCACGCCGCGCGCGATCAGACGATGGGCCAGTCGGGTGCTGGATTCGTCGAGTTCGCGATAGCTCAGGCGAGTGTCGCCGGCGATCACCGCGACCGCATCGGGCGCGCGCGCGGCCTGCTCCTGGAACTGCTCCAGCGCGGTGCTCTCCGGCAGCGGCGCGGCGGTGTCGTTCCAGCCCTGCAGCACGCGCGTGCGTTCCTCGTCGCCGAGCACGTCGATCGCGCCGAGCGCGATCGACGGATCGGCCAGGACCGAATCGATCAGGCGCATCAAACGGCTGCGGTGTTCGTCCAGGTGCGCGGCCGGATACAGGGTGGGATTGGCGTCGAAATCGATGGTCAGGCCCTGACCGTCGAGGCGATCGAACACGAACACCATCAGGTCTTCGGCGCTGCCGTTGTGCAGATTCTTGCCGCTGGCGCGGTGGCCGCCGAAGCTGCCGTAGTCGTAAGGCTCGATGTTGATGCCCAGCCAGGCCATGTGCTGGTCGGGATTGACCAGGCCCAGGTCGCGGCGCAGGTCTTCGTAACGGTACTGCTGATGGCGCAGCGCCGACTTGACCACGCGTGAGACCTGCGCGAACAACTCCGGCATGGCCATGTCCGGCTGCATCTTCAAGCGGATCGCGACCACGTTGGCGACCATGCCGGGCGTGTTGCGCATGGCGTGATTGACGCGGCCGGTGACCGGCATGCCGAACACCAGGTCCTGGGCGCCGCTGGCGCGGTGGTAGTACGCGGCGATCAGGCCGATCAGCACCTGCGGCAGGCTCACGCCGCAATCGCGGGCGATCTGCGCCATGCGTTCGCGCGAGGACTCGGGCACGTGGCCGCTGGCGCGGCGCAGGCCGCCGGCGTTGCGCACGCGGCGGCGCGCCAGGGTGACGGCTTCGGGCAGATCGGCCAGGGTTTCCAGCCAATACTCGCGATCACGGCGGCAGCGATCGGATTCGCGGTAGCCGGTTTCCATCTCCACCAGCGAGGCCACCGTGCCGTAGTCGACCGGTTCGGGTTCGCGGCCTTCGATGTAGGCGGTGTAGAGCTCGTTCAGGCGCTTGGCCGCCATGCCGCCGCTGAAGCCGTCGTAGACGGTGTGGTGGGCGCGCTGGTACCAGCAATACAGATCGTCGGCGTATTTGAAGATCGCGCCGACCCACAGCGGGTCGTGGATCAGATCGACCGGCTTGTTGAGCTCGGCCTGCATCCAGCGTTCGCCGGCTGCGCGCGGATCGGCTTCGCCGCTGAAATCGATGTAGGGAAATTCGAACGGATACTGCTCGCGCACGATCTGATAAGGCAGGCCGTTGTGTTCGACGATATAGGAACGCGTGGCTTCTGCGTCCTGGGTGAACCGGCGCAACGCGCGTTGGAACAGCGCTGGATCGATCGGTCCGTGGATTTCCACCGCTTCGGCGATATTCAAAGTGGCTTCGACCGCAGCGAGCTTTTGCCCGACCCACAATCCGCGCTGGGCAGTGGTCAGGGGCAGGCCGGGGGGATGGACGTCGTTCATGGCGCTTCCTTTGAGCGGCCGCCGGGCCACACGCCTCCACCGGCCGGCGGACGCGATGTCCGACGGCGCGTGGTGTTCAGCGCGCGCGAGCCTGCGGCCAACTCGTTCTTACGAGTGGCCCCCTCTCCGTGTGTATTGCGAATCTAAGTACAAGCATGGCCGCGACGCTGCGCGCCGGGGCATGGCCTCTTCCGTGTGCATCCGGCGCTTGCGCGCGGACGGCGGGCCTGAATTCTTATTAGATGTTGCTGCGGGTCGGGCGGGTGTGCATGTGCGATTCACGCAACGCGCCGGATGAGGGCTGACCGTCCGCGCGAACCGTTGTGTTCGAAGCCGGCACCGCACTTTGCGTGGTGTTGCGCCTTGCGAATCAATATCCCCGAGCGCTCAAGTCATGTCCATCAAGACGGGTGAGAGCCGGATCACAAGTCGAGTATTTACGGAGCGTGCGTTGAGAGACGGATCACAAGACGGATATGTGAAGCTTTTACTGCAGCGCTCGCGGCGTCGAGAAAATCACCCGGCCTTCGCGCGAAGCGATATTTTCCTGGAAATTTCGCGGTTTTCCTCGTGCTGTCTCAAGCCTGTGCCAGTTCACGCGCAAGTTGTGATGATTTCGGTTTTGTTTCCGCAGCGCGCATTTCGATTTGGATTTCGGTAAACGTGTTTGTCCCAGATCAATATCGATCGCCGTCGCACACGACGGTGAGGATCGGTGAAAAATTATCCGTTCGGGAAAATTGGGGCGCTGACGCGATCGCCGCGGGGCTGGCCGAGGCGTCCGGCCCAAGCCCGGAGCAAGCACCGGACCGTCACCGCCCCGGCCCGGGCACGGCCGGCCCGAATGGTTTATGATGAGAATGGTTCTCATTTGTAGGGGGTCCGCCGATGTCGATCCTGTCCAGTGTGGTTCCTTACGAGCCGGCGTTCGCCCGCGCCGGAACGGTCCCCGCCAGCGGCGACGAGGCTTTGCGCGCGGCCGCGTTGGATGTGGCCGAACGGTTGTTGGTCGAGCGAGGTTCCCAACGCGTGGGCCTGGCCGACATTGCCGTCGCGGGCGGATTGCCCTTGCGTGCGTTGCGCCGCTGCTACGCCTCGCGCGAACAACTGCTGTCGGCGGTGCAGGAGCGTTTCGTCCGGCGCTTCTGCGTGCATTCGGCGCAGGCCATGGACCGCTGCCGCGAAGGCGACTGGAGCGGTCGTCTTCGCGCCTGGGTGCGCGCGGCGGTCGACGGCTACCTGGATCACGTCGCCCTGCACGATGCGGTGTTCCACGATCTGCGCACCCACGACCGCCTCGCCTGGCAGGACAACCCGGTGGTCGATCAGTTGGTCGCGCTGCTCGAAGGCGGCATCGCCGCGAGGGTGTGGGTGGCGCCGGATCCGCGCATGACCGCGGTGATCTTCTTCACCGCGATGCACAGCGCGGTGGATCGGGTGATCGCCTGCGGCGACCCGCAAGACGATCCGGTCCAGGTGCGCCACCGTCTGGTCCAGACCTTGATCGGTTATTTCGAACGCACGGTGCAGTGGTGGACGCGCTTCTGATCGGCACCGTGCTTCTGATAAGTACTGTCTGATCGGTACTGATCGAAGCCGCGCCCGAATGGACTGTCTGCGCGCGCTCAGGCCGCGCGCGGCTGCGCCATCAAGCAGGCGATCGCGTCGCGGTGCTCGACGTCGACGACATCGAAGAAGCGCGCGCCGATCATCCATTGCGCCTCGCGCAAGGCCTCCAGCGCGGCTTCGGCCTGGCCGCAACGCAACAGCGCCTGCCCCAGCAGCAGCGCCGCCAGCGGCGTGTGCTGTTGCGCGCACCAGGCGCGGGCTTCGCGCGCGGCGTCGATGCAGGCCTCGTCCTCGCCCAACTGGTACAGGGCTTCTGCCAGCCCGCTGCGCAGCCAGTAGCGGATCTCGTCTTCGTCCATGCCGGCATCGGCCAGGGCGATGGCCCGGCGCCAGTGTTGCGCGGCCTGGCGCGGCTCGCCGTTGGCCTGGTGGCCGACCGCCTGATTGGCCAGATCCAGTACCTGCGATTCGACTTCGTCGGGCGGGGGCATCATTTCCGTATGCATGGTGGTTCCTTCCTGGAAGTCCGTCACAGCGTGAGCGAGCGTGGTGGCAGAGGCCGCAATCCGCAACCCTGCGAACCAATTAACGTAGGGCGCGTGAAAAAAGGGTCACTGGATGTGGAAAGAATGATCCAACTCGTCCAGATCCTCGTCCTCGGCCCGGTGCCGGCCCGGCCATAGCCCGGGCAGGCGGGGCAGCCGGGCGACGAACCGCGCCCCGCCCAGCGGCGAGGCGTCGACGTGGATCTGTCCGCCGTGGCGATCGACCACCTGGCGGACGATGCTCAGGCCCAGGCCGAAGCCGCCGGTGGCGCGGTCGCGGCTGCGGTCGAGGCGATAGAAGGGCTCGAACACCCGGCGCCGGTCCTCCGGCGGAATGCCCACGCCGTCGTCTTCGACCACCAGCAGCCAGTCCTCACCGTCGACTTCGGCGCTGACCCGGATCGTGTGGTCGGCGTAGCGCACCGCGTTGCGCATCAGATTGGAGAACGCCCGCCGCAGGCTGCGCGGTTCGACGTCGATCTCGTCCAGCGCGGGCGAGATCGCCCATTCGATGTTGGTCGAACGGATCCGCAGCTCTTCGGCCGACACGCCGGTAGAGGCGCGCAGGAACGCGGCCAGCTGCACCGGCTCCAGGGTCGGCGTCGCGCCGTTGCGTTCGAGCATGCCCAAGGTCAGCAGCTCGCCGACCAACAGATCCAGTTCCTCCACGTCGCAGCGCAGCGCGTGCACCCGTGCCCGCGCGACCCGGTCGTCGAGGGTGTCGGCCAGATTGGCCAGGCCGAACTCCAGCCGCGTGATCGGCGTGCGCAGCTCGTGCGAGGCGGCGTTGACCATGTCGCGCTGCGACTGGATCAGCCGGCCGATCTGATCGGCCATATTGTTGAAGTAGGCGCACAACTGACGGATCGAGGAGCCGCCGCGCAATCGCGCGCGCGCGCCCAGGTCGCCGTCGCCGAACTGCGCGGCGGTTTCGCGCAGCCGCTCCAGATCGCGCCAGTGCGGCTGCAGCCAGATCATCAGGCCCAGCAGCACCATCGCGAACACGGTGAGGTAGGCGATGTAGCGGATCGGAAAATCGTTCTCGACGTAGCCGATCTCGACCACCTCGCCACCGCCGAGCCGCAGATAGATGTGGTGATGCTCGCTGCTGACGTGATCGCTGGAGGTGCCGCCGGTTTGCAGGTCGGCGCGCACGCGCGCCGGCAACGCGGCGAGCTCGTCGGCCGGCACCAGGCTGTAGCGGCCCGGCGTTTCGCGGTTGAGCTGGGCCAGACGCAGACTCAGCTGCGCGCCGCTGGCGCCGTGCAGACGGTCGCGCAGCAAGGTCAGTTCGCCGACGAATTCGTGTCGGGCCGAGGCCGAGTACTGATCCGGAAACAGGTAGGGAAACACCTGCTGCACCACCAGGATCGAGCACAACAGCAACCCGGCCACGGTCAGGTACAGCCGGACCAGCATCGAAAGCATTCAGTCCTCCCAGGCGATCGGGCTGAACAGGTAGCCTCGCCCCCAGACGGTTTTGATTTTGCGCGGCTCGTGAGCGTCGTCGGCGAAATGCCGGCGCAGCCGCGAGATGCTGACGTCCACGGTCCGGTCCACGCCGTCGAAGCCGATGCCGCGCCAGCGCCTGAGCAACTCGTCGCGGCTGAGCACCCGGCCGGCGGCCTGGGCCAGGATCACGAACAGATTGTAGTCGGCGGTCTTCAGGTCGACCTCTTCGCCTTTCCAGCGCACTTGGCGCGCGGTGAGATCGATCTGCAGGCCGCCGTAACTGAGCATCGACGGACCGGCGGCCTGCGGCTGGGCCTGGCTGCGGCGCAGGATCGCGCGCAGGCGGGCCAACAGCAGGCGCGGCTCCACCGGTTTGAGGACGTAATCGTCGGCGCCGACTTCCAGTCCGGTGACTTGATCGAACAGATCCGCGCGCGCGGTGAGCATCACGATGGGCAGGCTGGATTGCTTGCGGATCTGGCGGCAGACATCGAAGCCGTCCATCCCGGGCAGCATCAGGTCGAGCACGATCACGTCCGGCGGATCGTCCTCGATCGCCGGCAGCGCCTGATCGCCGCGCAACACCACCGAGGTTTGAAAGTCGTAGCGTTGCAAGTATTCGGAGATCAGCCCGGCCAGACGGGCGTCGTCCTCTATCAGCAGGACTTTGTTCATGGCCACCTCATGCGAGCCGGCATGGTAGCGCCGGTGGTTGCGACCCGTTAGTACGATACAAATAAACACATCTGGCGTTGAGGCTAGCGTCAGGCGGCTTGGCGTGTGTGAACATGCGGATCCGGGGCAGGGTGAACCCAGAAGGGCGGACCCTGAGCGCGCGTTCGGACTCAGGGAGCATGGGGCATGCGGCGAACGATGAAACTGTTGTTGTTGATACTTGCGGGGGGCGGATGGTTGCAAGCGCATGCATGCGACTGCTTCGCGCCGTTGAGTGAGGGCGGCATGCGCGACGCGAAGCAGATCTACGTGTTTCGACTGGCCGCCGTCGAGCGATTGCGAACACCCGGCACGAACATGGAGACGCACACGGTCCGGGGCAAGATCGCAGTGTCGATCGGCCTGCGCGGCGAAGCGCCGCCGACCATCGTCCTGTATTCCACCGGCTGGTGCTGCGGCACGCGCATGCGGGTGGGAAATTACTACGCGGCGTTCATCGGCGAACGCGGACCGCGCTCGGTCGGGAAGCATAACCTGCTGTATCTGGGCGACGACCAGCGTGCGTCCGAGGCGGCCACGGCGCATGTGCAAGCGCTGTTGCAGCAGGGTACTGCGCTACCCCGAGGTCTGCTTGAAGCCAGCATGGAGCGCATCGACGCGTCTCCACCTCCGCCGCCCCCGCCGCCTGGTTATCGGCCGCCGCGCGAGGCTTCGACCAAGTAACTTTGCGGCGTCGCGTCCCGCGCGTCGCGGGACAATCGGTCTGCAATCGATCCATGTATCGATGCTGACATTTGTCACGGAAGCGTCGTGCCGGCGGCGTCAGCACAATCCATTGACCGAAACCGCGGCGACGGGCTTCGTGCTCGCCGCCGCGTCGATCTGGCTGTTCGCAGCGTCGCGCCGATCAAGCGTGGCCACGCTCAGGCGCCGCTCCACAGCTTCAGAGCCTCGGCCGCCACTTCGCGCGGAAACTCTTCCGGGAAGAACAACTTGGCGCCCTCGATCCGGCGCACACCGCGCGAGTTCGGAAACACGCGGTCCAGATAATCCGGGCTGGCCGGCGAGAAGATCGTATCGCCGGTGCCCCACAGGATCCGCACCGGCAGACCGCGTTGCTTGAGCGTGGCTTCGATGCCGGCCAAGGGATTGGGATCGAGCCCGATCGCGTAAGCGTCGGTCAGGCGGATGCGTTCGGGCGATTCGACCAGCGGCCGGAAATAGGTCTCGATCGCCTCGTCGGTGGGATGCTGCGGATAGGTGAAGCACAGCACGCCGATGCCCTTGTCCGAGCGCGCGAAATCGTGGTCGGCCAACTGCGGCGGAAACGTCTCGATCGCGAAGCGGCCGCGGCGCGCGGCCTCGATCACCGGCACCACCGCTGCCGGCGGGCTGTCGATCTGGGTATCGCAGTTGGTCAGCAACAGGCTGCGGACGCGTCGCGGATGCGCGGCGACCAACAACTGCGCGGCCTGGCCGCCGCTGTCGTTGGCGATCACGTCGACCTGGTCGATGCCCAGTTTGTCGAGCAGCGCGATCAACATGCCGACCTGCGCATCGGGCGCCACGCTCTGGCCTTCGGCGACGCGGGTGTAACCCAGGCCCAGCCAGTCCGGCGCGATGCAGCGGCGATGCGGCGCCAGTTCGGCCATGACCCCGCGCCATTGGAAGCCGTTGAGCGGGAAACCGTGCAGCAGCAAAGCGACCGGGCCGCGACCGCGTTCGACGTAGGCGATCTCGCCGAACGAGGTCGGCAGA
Organism: Lysobacter sp. CA199; assembly: GCF_052078715.1. Taxonomy (NCBI): domain Bacteria; kingdom Pseudomonadati; phylum Pseudomonadota; class Gammaproteobacteria; order Lysobacterales; family Lysobacteraceae; genus Lysobacter; species Lysobacter sp. CA199. The sequence goes on from NZ_JBQJIL010000004.1 coordinate 492,643, forward strand.
TAACGGCGCGCGGCGTGAAAGGCCGCGGCGTCCCAAGCGGTTTCGGTCGAGGCGCCGCCGGCCGAGGTGCCGATCAGGCCGCCCGCGCAACCGCCGATCAGACCGGCGCCGACCGCGCCCAGGCCCAGATGGATGAAAGTTCTGCGATTCATGACGTGTCTCCCGTGGCCCGGCGGGCGCTTCGATGGGAGGCGATGATTCGCGCTTCGGGTCATGGGCTCAATGACGCACGGGGTGAAATCGTCATGACCTGGCAGGTCATGGTTTCGCCTGCGCGCGGCTTCTATGATGCGCGGCATGGCCACGCTCCGTTCCTTCTCCGCCGCGCTGCAGGCTCCAGCCTCGCGTCCTTCAGCTCGCGACCCGGGCGTCGGCGCGCTGCTGCGCGAATGGCGTTCGACGCGGCGCATGAGCCAGCTCGATCTGGCCCTGGACGCGGGCGTGTCGGCGCGCCATCTGAGCTGCGTGGAAACCGGCAAATCGCAGGCCAGCCGCGAAATGATCGCGCGGCTGGCCGACGCGCTGGAGATGCCGCTGCGCGAGCGCAACGCCCTGTTGGTCTCCGCCGGCTTCGCGCCGATGTACCCGGAAACCGCATTAGCCACGCCGGAGCTGGCGCAGATCCGGCGAGCGATCGAATTCGTGCTCAAGCAGCAGGAGCCGTACCCGGCATTCCTGCTCAACCGGCATTGGGACGTGGTGATGGCCAATCAGGCGGCGATGCGGGTCAACCGCTTCGTCATGGACGGGCGCGCAAACCTGCATGGCAACATGATCCGGCAGATCTTCGATCCCGACGATCTGCGCCCGGCGGTGGCCAACTGGGAAGAAGTCGCCGGCGAGTTGATCCGGCATTTGCACAACGCGGTCGCCGCGGCGCCGTCGGACACGGCGGCGCGCGATCTGCTGGCCGAAGTGCTGGCCTATCCGGGCGTGCCCGCGCATTGGCGCCGGCGCCAGTTCGATGCCGCGCCCTCGCCGCTGTTGACCACGATCCTGCGCCGCGGCGAGCGCGAGCTGCGTTTCTTCTCGACCATCACCACCTTCGGCACGCCGCGCGACATCACCCTGGACGAACTGCACGTGGAGTGCTGTTTTCCGATGGACGAGGCCACCGCGCAACTGTGCCGCGAACTGGTCTGATACCCGGCATCGGCGAGCGCCCGAGGCGTACGCGCGACTGAATCGTTCGCCGGAACCTCCAGACACCTCGTTCAGGCGACGCGATAATGGCAACTTGACGGTTGCATTTAATCCGTGCCAGGATGAAATGCACCCAGGAGGTTGCCTTTCATGAACGTATCCGTTACCGATCGCATCGAGCGCGAGATCCTGCTCAAGGCGCCGCGCGCCAAGGTCTGGAACGCGCTGGCCGACGCCGAGTCCTTCGGCCAATGGTTCGGGGTGAAGCTGCAGGGCCAGCGTTTCGAGCCCGGGCAGGTCACTCAGGGCTACATCACCTATCCGGGCTACGAGCATCTGTTGATGCAAGTGGTGGTCCAGCGGCTGGAGCCGGAGCGCCTGTTGTCCTTCCACTGGCATCCATATGCGGTCGAACCGGGCAAGGACTATTCGCAGGAAGAACCGACTTTGGTCGAGTTCATTCTGGAGCAGGCCCCGGACGGCACCTTGTTGCGCGTGATCGAGTCGGGTTTCGACAAGGTGCCCGCCGCTCGGCGCGAGGAAGCCTTCCGCATGAACTCCGGCGGCTGGGACGAGCAGATCAAGAACATCCAGCGCTATGTCGAATAAGCCCCTGGCCGGGCCGCTCAAGGCGCCGGCCTTGCGCAAGTCGGCGCGGCTGTTCGGCGCGCTGGGCGATGAAACCCGCCTGCGCCTGGTGATTGCGTTGTGCGCTGGCGGCGCGCTGTCGATCGCCCAGCTCACCGCGGGCACTCAGATCAGCCGGCAGGCGGTGACCAAGCACCTGCAGGTGCTGGCCGAGGCCGGACTGGTGCGCGATCTGAAGATCGGCCGAGAGCGGTTGTGGGAGTTCGAACCGTCCCAGCTCGATCAGGCGCGGCAATCGCTGGAACGCATCGCCCTGCATTGGGATCAGGCCTTGCTCCGGCTCAAGGCGTTCGTCGAGGACTGAGCGGCTCAGCGGTCGCTCAGATCCAGGATCGGCCGGCGATGCTCGCGGCAATGACGTTCGTACTCGGCGCGCTGGGTTTCGGCGGTGGCGCGAAACCGCACCGTGCCGCCGGGGCCGAGAAATTCCACCGCGCCCATCACCACCACCAGCGCGACCATCGGTTCGTCGCCGACGATCTTCCACCAGTCGACGTTGCCGGCCGGTTCGTACACGTAGTCGCCCGGGCCGATCAGCTCGCCCGTGCACAGCTGGCGCGTGCCGCTGAGGTTGTAGGCGTGGATCTCGCCGGTGTGACGATGCAGCGGCATGGTCAGGCCGGGCTCCATGCGCAGCAGCTCGACGAAGCCGCGGTCGTCGGCGAGAAAGCGCAGTGGCTTGGCGAACTTGCCGGGCATCGACGAGGGAATCCACGGCAGATCGGCGCTGGCGCCGATGCGCGCGGGAAGGTAGTCGAGCAGGGCTTGCGGTTCGGCGGACATGGAGCGGCTCCCGAAAGGTGAGGGCGATTCAGTCGGCGATCGCGGCGAAGTAGCGCTCGAACGAGGCGTCGACCGCCTCGCGCCCGCCGCCGATGATGTTGCGGCCCCAGGTGTAGCCATACACGTCCTCGAACGGATAGGACGCCACGCGCTCGCGCATCGCCCGCACGTCGCCGGGCTTCATCGGGATGTAGTTGGGATAGCTGTACATGAAGGTCACATGGCGGCGGTCGGACACCACCTGCAAGGCATCGCCCGGAAACAGCGCGTCGCCGCGCTCGCCGCCGCGCCGCCAATGCAGCGCGGTGCTGCCGGTGAAGTGGCCGCCGCAGCGGATCAGCACGACGTCGTCGGACAGTCGCAGCGTATCGCCGCTCCAGTAGCGGATCAGCGGCGACGGGCGCTGCACCCATTCGCGGTCGGCTTCGTGCAGATAGATCGGCACGCCGCCCAGCGCCTGGCTCCATTCGATCATCGAGGCATAGAAATGCGGGTGCGAGATCGCGATCAGATCGACGCCGCCGCGAGCCTTCAGCGCGGCCACGGCCTCATCGGTGACCAGCGCCAGGCTTTCCCAAAGGATATTGCCGGCGCCGGTCTGCACATATGCCATGCGTTGATTGATGGCGAAGTCGGGGCTCAGGCCGATACCGAGCACGCCGGCGTCGTCTTCCAGTTTGAGCGAGTAGCGTTGCGCCAGCGATTCGTGCGTGGTCCAGCGCTGTCCGTTCCAGCCGACGTATTGGCGTTCGTCTTCGCAGATCGGGCAATGCGTCGGCGGCGTGGAGGATTCGGCGAACTGGGTGCCGCAGGTTTCGCAGATGGGGCAGGGCATGGCGGGCCTCGATGAGGTTGGCTGTGCGGCGGGATTCGCGGAACTGCCGTCAATTCTGTGGGACGGCCTTCAGGCCCGACGTTTTTCGGTCGGTCGTGGCAAGGCCTCGCGCCCCGCGCGGGGTTTCAGGACTTCGCGCCCTGGCCGAACAACACCCTGCGTTCGGCTTCGCTGAAATTCGCGGTCTTCGCGTAGGGATCGTCGATGCCGGCGTACGTGCGCTGCGTCGCCGGGCGCGCGCGGATGCGTTCGAACCAGCGTTGCAGGTTCGGCGTATCGGCCAGGCGTTGGCCCAGCCCTGCGTGCGGCACGATCCACGGATAGCAGGCGATATCGGCGATCGAGTACTCGGCGCCGGCGATGAACTCGCGTTCCTGCAATTGCCGGTCGAGCACGCCGAACAGACGATGGACCTCGCGGGTGTAGCGATCGATCGCGTACGCCACCGCTTCGGGTGCATGCGCGCGGAAGTGCCCGGCCTGGCCGGCCATCGGGCCGAGTCCGGCCATCTGCCAGAACAGCCATTGGGTGGATTCCCACTGCGCGCGCTCCTGGCGCGGCCACAGCAGGCCGGTCTTGCGCGCCAGATACAGCAAGATCGCGCCCGACTCGAACACGCTGATCGGCTCGCCGCCGTCGCCGGGCGCGTGATCGACGATCGCCGGGATCTTGTTGTTGGGCGAAATCGCCAGGAATTCGGGCTTGAGCTGTTCGCCGGCCGACAGCCGCACCGGCACCACGCGGTGCTCCAGTCCGGTCTCCTCCATATACAGCTTGAGCTTGAGACCGTTGGGGGTCGCGGCGTAGTAGAGGTCGATCATGGTCGGGCTCCGTGCGGCATTGCGCCGCGGCTTTCATGGAGCCAGCTTAGGAGTACTCTGGCGCCCTGATCGGGCCAGAGCGGACAGATTCGATGGAACCAGTTTTCCAGTTTCCCCTGGCGCTGCCGGATCGCGGCCACGGCAATCTGACCCAGGAACTGCATCAGCAACTGCGCTCGGCGATCCTCGACGGCCGTCTGGCCGCGGGTTCGGCGCTGCCGGCCACGCGCCAAGCGGCCGCCGCGCTGGGCATCGCCCGCAACACCGTGGTGACCGCCTACGACCTGCTGATCGCCGAGGGCTACGTCACTCCGCGCCAAGGCGCCAAGGCGGTCGTCGCCGACGTCGCCGCGCGCCGCGACCGTCGCGGTCCACAGCATCTGTCCGCCGGTCCGGAAGACGCGCGCTTGAATCCGTTGTGGCGCACGCCGTTCCTGCGCCCGGAGGCGCCGCGCCAACTGCCCGAGCGTTGCTTCCGTCTGGGCATTCCCGATCACCGTCATTTTCCGCACGACGTATGGCGGCGGTTGTCGGCGCAATCGCTGCGCACCTGGTCGAAGACCCGCTTCGGCTATCCGCCGTCGGAAGGCATCGCCGAATTGCGCGAGGCCATCGCCCACCATGTCGCGTTCGCGCGCGCGGTGGCCTGCGTGGCCGACGATGTGATCGTGACTTCGGGCGCGCAGCAGGCGTTCGATCTGCTCGCGCGTTTGTTGGTCACGCCCGGGCAAACCCGGGTCGCGGTCGAAGAGCCCGGTTATCCGCCGGTACGCGCCGCATTCGCCGCGGCCGGCGCGCGGCTGGCGCCGATGCCGGTCGATGAGGAAGGGCTGTGCGTGGATCAAGTGCCCGACGATGCGCGGGTGATCAGCGTGACGCCGTCGCATCAGTCGCCGACCGGCGTGGCCTTGTCGATGCGCCGCCGCCGCGCGCTGTTGGATTTCGCGCGGCAACGCAACGCGATCGTGATCGAAGACGACTACGACGGCGAGTTCCGTTTCGGCGGCCGTCCGCTGGACGCTCTGCAGACCCTGGATCGCGACGGGCTGGTGTTCTATGTCGGCACCTTCTCCAAGAGCCTGTTCCCGTCGCTGCGCAAGGGTTTCATCGTCGCCCCCGCGTGGGCGCGCGACGCCTTGATCACGGTCAAGCACTGCGCCGATTCGCATTGCGACACCATCACCCAATCGGTGCTGGCCGCCTTCATCCGCGACGGGCATTTGGCCCGTCACGTACGGCGCATGCGGGTGATCTACGAAGAACGCCGCGATGCCTTGCTGGAAGGGTTGCGCGGCCCGTTGGCGCCGTGGCTGGAGCCGATTCCCTCCGAAGCCGGCCTGCATCTGGCTGCGCGCATTCGCGACCCGCGCTTGGCGCCGGCGATCCTGGCGCGCTTGCAGCGGCATGCGCCCGGCGCGCAATCGATCGCCGAGTACGCGATGAACGCGCCCGAGCGGCCGGCGATCACCTTCGGTTACGGCGTGATCGACGCCGACGAAATCCGCGTGGCCTTGCGCCGTTTCGCCGCATCGCTGGCCGAACTGGGCGCGCGCTGAGTCAGTCTCGCGCGCCGGTCACAGGAATGAAGCGCGCCGGCCGCATCCGGCCGAAGTCGGTGCGGCGATCGCTGCGCACGCGCGGGTTCGGGTCCAGCACCCAGGCGCCGGTGTTCTGGCGCAGGAACACGACCCAGTGCCAGCGATCGTCGATGGGGTCGTGATTGATCGCGACGATGCCGTCGCCGTCGCATTCGTCCCAACCCGTTACCGCGCGTTCGTCGCCCGTCCGCGGGCCGAGCAGGCGCAACATCCGCTGCAGTTGCCGCGCGTTGGTGAGGTAGCCCTCGCGCGCATTGCGCAGGCCCGCGCCGACGCGGTAGCGATAGGGTTTCGGGCCGATGCCGAGCGCTCGCGCCAAGTTCCGCGCCTGGGCGTAGCCGATGCCGGCGAGCATCGCCACGCAGGCCAGTCCGCAACCGCTGCGGTCTTGCTGGAGTTGGCGTCGGATCATGGTGGCCTGGGTAAGGTGCGAAGCTTGAGCTTAGCAATGCGGCGAACAAAGCGCCCTCACCCTGACCGGATCTAATCCACCCTTCATTCCCCTTATTCCCTTTGCGAGGCTTGGGTAGATCGCAACGCGGGGCGGCTATCTGGCCGTTCGGGAACTCAGCACATCATGACCAGAAGCCACGGGCGCCAATGACAGGCCCGATCTACACTGGTCGCATTCGGCAGAAGGAGACTCGCCTTGAAATTCCGCTCTCTCGCGGCCTTGCTCGTCCTGGTGTGCTGCGCGCTGACAAGCTGCAAAACCGTCGAGCCAGCCAATCGCACGCTAAAAGACTTACAGGAGTGGGCAACGCCCGAGCCGTATGACAGCGTGTCGCCCGAGTACGAACAGCGGCGCGCCAAGGCGGCGATGGTGCAGTGGGTCGAACAGTATCTGAAGCACGAATATCGGGTGATCGACCGACGTTTCGTCTTGACCGCGCCCGGGTCCACCGACGGGGCGGCGATCGGCTCCAAGGCGCATCAACATGTCACACAGAACTTGGGCGGCACGATGCAGACCGATGGCTGGTATGACGATGATAATTACATGATGCATGTGTGGACATTCGGCGATAGCTCACCGCGTTATGTGGCTTTCGTGTTGACCCGCGATTTCTTGCCCGGTACCCGTGAACGCCGTATGGCGGACTATCTGGAGCTCGCGCCTGTGGCGAAAAACTGACCACTCCACGACAACAGGAAGTCGATATGAACAGGGAAGAACGGCAGAACACGGCCACATTCGGCAGAAGGAGCTTCGCCTTGAAATTCCGTCCTTTAGGGAAGCTCTTATATGGGCGCCTCCGGGAAAGCAAGCCGTTGATCGGATGATGGTCAGATAGCAGGACTGCGGTCTTATATCCGGCCTGTTGTGCGGCGCGAATGCCCGCTGGCCCTGATGGATTTCGCTGACGA
>NZ_JBQJIL010000005.1:0-453319 GCF_052078715.1 Lysobacter sp. CA199
ATCTTACAGCATCGTTTCAAGCCGTCAACCACCTGCCCAAACCGCTGCCTTCCGCGCGTCCCTGCGACCGAACAACCGGTCAGCGGGGCCGCGCATTATGCAGATGCGCATGGGGTTGGGGAAGGGGTTTGTGCAAGAAAAATCAAAAACATTTTCGGCTTGACGATCGTCGGTCGCTGACCGATGGTCGCGCCATCCGTCGCGCTATAAGGACTTAGGCCATGCTCAAGCGATTCGTGCTGTCGATCACCTGCGCCCTTGCGCTCGCCGGCTGCGCCGCGGAGTCCTCGCAAAGCTGGGTCGAGATCGGCGGCCAGCGCTATCAGGTGGAAGTCGCCAAGACGCTGGAAAGCCGCCAGCGCGGCATGATGTTCCGCGACGAGATGGCCGCCGATCACGGCATGGTGTTCGTGCACGAGACCGAAGCGCCGCAGGCGTACTGGATGAAGAACACGCGGATTCCGCTGGACATCCTCTACTTCGATACCCAGCGCCGGCTGGTCACCCAGCAGCGCGATGTGCCACCGTGCTCGGCCGGGGACAATTGCCCGCCCTATCCGAGCGAGGCGCCGGCCAAGTACGTGCTGGAACTCAACGCCGGCCAGGCGGCGAAGCTGAAGCTGGAAAACGGCGACGAACTGAGGTTCGGGCCGGGAATCGACTGAGCCGGCGCGGCCTGCTTGACCGTGCCGCGGCCGCCGAAGCGCGCGGCCCGACCGATCAGACTTCCATCATCTCGAAATCGTCCTTGGTCACGCCGCAGTCCGGGCAGGTCCAGGTATCGGGAACGTCCGCCCAGCGCGTGCCCGGCGCCAGGCCTTCTCCCGGCAGCCCCAGGGCCTCGTCGTAGATAAAGCCACACACGACGCACATCCAGGTGCGGTAGGCGGTGGTCGCGGCGATCTCGGACATGGGCGGATAATGCTGGGACTGCGGGCCGCGCATTGTCCCACCCCGCCCTCCCCGACGGAAGCTGCCACATGAACCCACCTTGGCCACGCCGCGGCCTGTACGCGATCACGCCGGACGAACCCGATACCGGAGCGCTGACGGCCCGGGTCGGCGTGGTCCTGGCGGCCGGCGCGAGCTGGTTGCAGTACCGCAACAAGCACGCGGACGCGGCGCTGCGGCTCGAGCAGGCGCTGGCCCTGCAGCCGTTGTGCCGGCGCCATGGCGTGCCGTTGATCGTCAACGACGACTGGCGTATGGCCGCGCAGATCGGTGCCGACGGCGCGCATCTGGGCGAGGACGACGGCGAACTCGCCGCCGCCCGCGCTGTCCTGGGCGAGGCGGCCCTCGTCGGTGCCTCGTGCTACGACGACATCGCCCTGGCTCGTGCCGCCGCGGCGCAGGGCGCCAGCTACGTCGCCTTCGGCGCGTTTTTCCCTTCGCCGACCAAACCGCATGCGCGCCGCGCGGCGGCGCTGCTGCTCCAGCAGGCTGCGCCGCTGAATCTGCCGCGGGTGGCGATCGGCGGCATCACCCCGGACAATGCGCGCGGCCTGGTGCTCGCCGGCGCGGATCTGCTTGCGGTGATCAGCGGCGTGTTCGACGCGGCCGATCCGGCCGCCGCGGTACGCGCCTACCTTTCCTGTTTTCAAGAAGCTCCCCAAGAAGAACCCCATGAATAACGCTCGTTCCCACGCTCTGTTCACTCGCGCCAGCGAACTGTTGCCCGGCGGCGTCAATTCGCCGGTGCGCGCGTTCAAGTCGGTCGGCGGCGAGCCGTTCTTCGCCGAGCGTGCGCTAGGCGCGCATCTGTTCGACGTCGACGGCAATCGTTACATCGACTATGTCGGCTCGTGGGGGCCGATGATCGCCGGCCATGCGCATCCGCAAGTGCTTGCCGCGGTCGAGCGCACGATGCGCAACGGCCTGAGCTTCGGCGTGCCCAATGCGCTGGAAGTGACGATGGCCGAAGCCATCACCCGGATCGTGCCGAGCTGCGAGATGGTGCGCATGGTCAATTCCGGCACCGAAGCGACCTTGTCGGCGATCCGGGTGGCGCGCGGCGCGACCGGGCGCACCCGCATCGTGAAGTTCGAGGGCTGCTACCACGGTCACGGCGACAGCTTCCTGGTCAAGGCCGGCAGCGGCGCGCTGACTCTGGGATTGCCGAATTCTCCAGGCGTGCCGTCGGTGCTGGCCGATTTGACCCTGACCCTGCCCTACAACGATTTCGATGCTGCGACGAAGTTATTCGACGAAGTCGGCGGCGAGATCGCCGGCCTGATCATCGAGCCGATCGTCGGCAATGCCAATTGCATCCTGCCCAAGGACGGCTATCTGCAACATCTGCGCGAGCTGTGCACGAAGCACGGCACGCTGCTGATCTTCGACGAGGTGATGACCGGTTTCCGCGTGGCGCTCGGCGGCGCGCAGCAGCGTTACGGCATCGCCCCGGATCTGAGCACCTTCGGCAAGATCATCGGCGGCGGCATGCCGGTCGGCGCGTACGGCGGGCGGCGCGATCTGATGAGCCAGGTCGCGCCGAGCGGCCCGATCTATCAGGCCGGCACGCTCAGCGGCAATCCGGTGGCGATGGCGGCGGGTCTGGCGACGTTGGAGCTGATCCAGGCGCCAGGTTTCCACGAGGCACTGGAGCGCAGCACCCACGCGCTGTGCGACGGACTGGAAGCGGCCGCGCGCGAGGCCGGCATCGCCTTCCACACCACCCGCGCGCCGGGCATGTTCGGCCTGTATTTCCGCGAAGGGCCGGTGGAAAGTTTCGCCGACGCGCTGGCTTCGGACACGCGGCGTTTCAACCGGTTCTTCCACGGCATGCTTGAGCGCGGCGTGTACCTGGCCCCGTCGGCGTTCGAAGCCGGGTTCGTGTCGAGCGCACACGGCGGGGCCGAAATCGCGCAGACCGTGGAAGCGGCGCGGGCGGCCTTCGCCGCGTTGTAGTCGCCAATCGCGCCGAACCGATCGCACTAACGAAAGGGCCGGCGAATTCGCCGGCCCTTTCGCTTTGGATCGAAGCGCGGTCAGAACGTGAAGGTCGCGCTCAAACCGATAGTGCGTCGCGCGCCGAACCAGCAGTCGCCGCGGCCCATGCAGATGCTGAAGTAACGCTTGTCGGTCAGATTGTTGACGTTGAGCGCCCAACGCCATGCGCCGGTATCGAAGGACACCATCGCATCGGCCAGCGTCACCGAAGGCGTGGTCGGCGACGGCGGACTGTCGAACGCGCTCATGTAGCGCAGGCCCAGGCCGGCGGCGAAGCCGTCGCGGCCGGCGACGCTGAAGCGCTGTTTGCCCCAGACCGCGGCCTGATGACGCGGCGTGGCTTCGAGCTGCTTGTCGTTGTCGAGATAGTTGTAGTGCGCGGTGATGTCGAAGCTGGACGTGACCTTGCCGGTGAGTTCGAACTCCACGCCGCTGACCTTGGTCTTGCCGGTCTGCACATTGGTGTTGGGGTTGGCCGGATCGGCCACCAGACGGTTTTCTTCGCGCAATTCATAGGTCGCGGCGGTGAAGCTCAGGTCGCGGCCGGCCGGCTCGAACTTGACGCCGGCTTCGATCTGTTCGCCCTTTTGCGGCTTATAGCGAGCGCCGGTGATGGCGTTGGCGCCGGCCACCGGGGTGAAGGATTCGCTGTAGCTCACGTACGGCGACCAGCCGGCCCAGTCGTGGAACATCACGCCCAGGCGCTTGGTGGTGGCGCTGGATTCCTCGGTGCGCTCGCCGACCCGTCCGTTCTTGGCGCGATCGTGGCGCAGGCCGGCGACGACGATCCAATGGTCGCCGATGTGCATCTGGTCTTGCAGATACGCGCCTACCTGCCGTTGGCTGCTCTTGACCGCCGGCTCGAACGGGGGCGGGGTGTGCGGCAAGTAGACCGGATTGAAGATATCGATCGCCGGCATGGTGCCACCGCGATCCTCCGCGCTCTCGAACAGCTGCTGTTCGTCTTGCTTGAAACGCGCCGCGTCCAGACCCACCAGCAGCTGATGCGCGATCGCGCCGGTCTTGAAGAGGCCCTCCACGTGCTGGTCGATGTTCTGCATTCGCACGTTCGTATTGGCGAACCAGCCTTCGCGGCGGATGACCCGCTGCCGCGGATCGACGAAGGGATTGGATGGATCGGTGAAGGGATCGCCGTAGGCGCTGGCGTAGTCGACCTTGTTGCGCGCGGCGCGGAACGATTGGCGGATGGTCCAGTTTTCGTTGAAGCGGTGCTCGAACTGCCAGCCCGCGCTGGTGCGGTCGGTGTCATAGTGATCGCCCGGGTTGCCGATGTAGCGATCGGCCGGAATGCGCCCGTTCGGATTGGGCGCGATCAGGCCGCTCCAGCCGAAGAACTGCGAGGTCGAGCCGGTGCGATCCTGCTGCCAACGCAGTTGCAGCGTCAGCGTGGTGTCGTCGCTCGGCTTCCAGGTCAGCGAGGGCGCGATCAGGCGGCGGTCGTCGTCGACTTGATCGACCTGGGTTTCGCTATCGCGATACACGCCGACGATGCGGTACAGCCAGGTGCCGTCGTCGGTCAGCGCGCCGGTGAAATCGGCGTTGAGCTGGCGGCGCTCGAAGCTACCCAGTTGCACGCCGATTTCGCGCCGCGTCTGCGCCTGCGGACGTTTGCTGACCATATTGACCACACCGGCGGTGCTGCCTTGGCCGAACAGCATCGACGCCGGGCCGCGCAGCACTTCGATGCGCTCGAGCATGAAAGGATCGGTGCGCGCGGTGCTGGTGTAGTAGTTGAACGAGCTGCGCAGGCCGTCGAGGTATTCCTGCGGCGAACTACCGCGGATCAGCACCGAGTCGGTGCGCGAGTCCAGGCCGTACGCGTCCGAACGCACGCCGGCGGCGTAGTTGAGCGCGTCCTGCACGTTCTGCGCGCCCTGGTCGGTCATGCGTTCGCGGGTGACCACAGTGATCGCCTGCGGGGTTTCGGAAATCGGGGTATCGGTCTTGGTCGCGGTCGTCGCGGTGTCGGCCTTGTAGCCGATCGATTGGCCCTGGACGACGATGTGATCGAGGGTGGTGGCCTGCGGATCGGCAGCGCCGTCGGCGGCCTCGGCAAGGTCGGCCGCGTGGACGGGCGCGCTGAGCGAAAAGGCTATGGACAGGGCCAAGGGCGCCGGGAAAAGGCGGCTGCGGGACATGCGGGGGGACTCCGGAGGGCTACGGCAAACGAGAATTATTATCGTTTGAACGAAATTCTCACGTAAAGCCCTTCCGGTGCCGCTGATCGCCGCGATCCGCCCTGCAGGCGGTCGGCGTGCCGCCCCCGTGCGACTTCCGCCGGGAAATCCCCTGCGCCGAGGGAAACGCTAAAGCCGCTCGGCGATCTGTGCGGCAAGCCGGTCCAGACGGCCGCGGTCGCTCGCCGCAGGCAGGCCGTCCCGGTACAGCCGCAGGATGCCGTCGCCTTCGCGCCGCGGCTGTACATGCAGATGCACGTGCGGGACTTCCTGACCGCCGGCGTCGCCGTTGGATTGCCACAGATTGAGTCCCGGCGGCCGTTCCGCCGCGGCCAAGGCCTTGGCGACGCGCACCGCGATCGCCATCAAGTGACCGGCGATGGCTTCGTCCAGGCCGTAGATGTCGTGGACATGCCGGAGCGGAACGATCAGCACGTGGCCGTCGACGGTCTGGCGCAGATCCATGAAGGCCGCGACGCGATCGTCGCGGTAAACGAAACTCGCCGGCACGCGGCCGGCGAGAATCTCACAGAAGACGCAGTCGTGCATCGTCGCGTGAAGCCGGCTCAGCGCCCGAGGAACTTCAACAGTGCCGCGCGCAGACGCGACAGCCCATCGGCGATGTCGGCATCGCCGATGTTGAGCGCGGGCACGAAGCGCAGCACGTCCGGACCGGCCTGCAGCAGCAACAGGCCTTCTTCGACGCAACGGTCGAGGATCTCGCCGGCCTTGCCGGCATGCTCGGAGCGCAGTTGCGCGCCGATCATCAGGCCGCGACCGCGAACCTGCGCGAACACGCCCAGTTCGGCGTCCAGCGCGGCCAGACCGGCACGGATCGCCTGGGCCTGGCGCTCGACGTTGGCCAGCAATTCGGGCGAGCGCAACTCGCGCAGCGCCGCGCCGGCGACCGCCGCGCCGAGCGGATTGCCGCCGAAGGTCGTGCCGTGCGCGCCGAACTGCATCGCTTGCGCGGCCGAACTGGCTACCAGCATCGCGCCGATCGGAAAACCGCTGCCCAAGGCCTTGGCCAAGGTCACCACATCGGGCTTGACCCCATAGGCATGGCAGGCGAACAACTGCCCAGTGCGGCCCATGCCGCATTGGATTTCATCGAGGATCAGCAACGCACCGTGCTCGTCGCACAAGGCGCGCAGGCCGCTCAGGAACGCCGGATCGGCCGGGGTTACCCCGCCCTCGCCCTGCACCGGTTCGACCAACACCGCGCAAACCGCGCCGTCGGCCATCGCCGCCTGCACCGCGGCCAGATCGTTGAAGTCGCTGTAGCGAAAGCCCGGCGGCAGCGGTTCGAAGCCTTCGTGATACTTCGGCTGCGCGGTCGCGGTGACCGCAGCCAGGGTGCGGCCGTGGAAGCTGCCGCGGAAACTCAGGATGACCCGGCGCTCGGGCTCGCGGCCCTGCCCGGTGGCCCATTTGCGCGCCAGCTTGATCGCCGCTTCGTTGGCTTCGGCGCCGGAGTTGCACAGGAACACGCGCTCGGCGAAGCCCGAAGCCTCGACCAGTTGTTCGGCCAGGCGCAGCGGCGGCTCGCTGATGAACACGTTGCTGGTGTGCCACAGCTTGCCGGCCTGCTCGGTCAGCGCGGCGATCAGTCCCGGATGGGCATGGCCGAGCGCGTTGACCGCGATGCCGGCGCCGAAATCGACGTATTCGCGGCCATCGACGTCCCAGATGCGCGAGCCCTGGCCGCGATCGAGCACGATCCGGCGCGGGCGGTAGACAGGCAGGTAGTAGCGCTCGGACAGGGCGTACAGCGAGGCGGTATCCATGGGGGGGTCGGTGCGGAAGGGGAACGGAACGGCCATTGTCGCCGATCGCCCGGGCGCGTGCAGTGCCGCGAGCCGACGCCGTTCGATCCGGCCGGCCCGCGGCCCGCCGGAGCAAGCCATGGGTCTACTATTCCAAGTCGCCTGAGACGAGGGGAAACGCCATGAGTTCACGTTGTCGCCGTATCGCCGCGCCGTTGTCCGTCGCCCTGCTGTCCGCCGCGCTGAGCCTGGCGCTGAGTTCGGCCTGGGCCGCGCCGCCGAAGATAGAAATCAGCGAAACCCATGCTTTCGATCCGGCCTCGGTGGCGCCCTACACCGGCGAGTTCGCCGATGTCTACGCGCAGTTGGACAAACAGCGCGAGACCGATCTGGCGCATCTGCAGCGCTGGGTGCGCCAGCCTTCGATCAGCGCGCAGAACAAGGGCATCGCGCAGATGGCCGAACTGCTGCGCACGGATCTTGATCGCTTGGGCTTCCGCGACACCGCGCTGGTGCCGACCTCCGGCCATCCGGGCGTCTACGGCTACTACGACGCGGGCGCGCCGCATACCTTGGTGGTCTACATGATGTACGACGTGCAGCCGATCGAGCCGACCGGCTGGAAGGTCGACGCCTTCGCCGGCTCGCTGGTCGATGAGCCCAAGCTCGGCAAAGTGCTGATGGCGCGCGGCGCGACCAATCAAAAAGGCCCGCAGCGCGCGTTCCTCAACGCATTGGACGCGGTGATCAAGACCCGCGGCAAGCCGCCGGTGAACCTGATCGTGCTGGCCGAAGGCGAAGAGGAACTCGGCTCGCCGCACTACCCGGAGGTGGTCGCCAAGTATCAGGAACAACTGCGCAAGGCCGATGGCGTGTTCTTCCCGATGAACACCCAGGACCGCGACGGACAGGCGTCGATGTTCCTCGGCGTCAAGGGCATTCTTTACATGGAGTTGGAAGCCAAGGGCAATCCGAGCACCGGCGGCCCGCAGCGCAGCGAGGTGCACGGCTCGCTCGCGGCCAAGCTGGACTCGCCGAGTTGGCGACTGGTGCAGGCGCTGGCGACCTTGACCACGCCCGACGGCGAGATCGCGGTGCCGGGTTATCGCGATGCGATCCGTGCGCCCAACCCGGAAGAGCAGCGTTTGTTCAACGGCATCGTGCGCGCTCGCGAAGCCGACGCGGCCAAGCAGCTCGAAAGCCTCGGCGCGGCGCGCTGGAAGAACGGCCGCAACTATCGCGATGCCACGGCGGCGGAGCTGTTCGATACCACGCTCAACATCGACGGCCTGGTCGGCGGCTACACCGGCGAAGGCGTCAAGACCATCCTGCCGCATCGCGCGGTGGCCAAGGTCGATTCGCGTCTGGTGCCCGACCAGACTCCCGACCAAGCGCTGGCGCTGATCCGCAAACAGCTCGATGCCAAGGGTTTCCAGGACATCGAAATTCGCAAGCTGTCCGGTTACCCGCCGGCGCAGACCTCGGTGGAAGCGCCGCTGACTCGGGCGGCGCTGAGCGTCTATCGCAAGTACGGCCAGACGCCGCCGGTGGCGCCGCGCATCGCGGGCAGCGCGCCGTATTACGTATTCACCCAGACCTTGGGCCTGCCGATGATCTCCGGCGGCCTGGGCCACGGCAGCGGCGCGCATGCGCCGAACGAGTACATGGTGATCGAGCCGAGCCCCGGCTCGAAGATCGCCGGGTTGGTGCAGGTGGAGCGGTTCTATGTGGACTTGCTGTATTCGTTGTCGGACGCGTTGAAGCAGACCGGCAAGTAAGCGGTTCAATCAAGCGGCCGCCAACGCCGCCGGCGCGTCGAGGCGCAAGCGCTCTCCTCGACGCGCCATGAATGCGATGCATCGCATGCATGGCGCGCGTTACCACGCAAGACGTCGATGGTCTGGCTGAAACCGCCGCCTGACCAGCAGCGCGTCGGCGGTGCGACCTAGCTGCCTATCGACTGATCGCGCGGCAAGCCCCCAGCGGCATCCGCCCACCGCGGCGGCGCAACGCCCCCCATCTTTGACGCCCGATCGCGGCTCCTTGCCCGATGCGCCAACGCCGGCGTCGGCGCGCTTTGCGACATTTCGCCCGCCGCCAAGGCTGCGGAAAACTTTCACGGCGGCTGTTTATAGCCGCAAAGCCGCGTCGTAGCGACACCGTGGATTTACATGGCTCCAGGTCCATTGACGCTGTTCGAAAAGCTGTGAAGTAATCGCCGCCACGCCATCTCCCCCGCGCCACGGCACCGGGATGACCCCGGAGTACGAGGGGCGAACCCGCCCGTGCGCCGCCGCTTCCGCTCCACTGTCCCCGCGTCACCGAATCCCGCATACGGAGAACGACCATGCGAAATCTCGCTTTCTGGTTACTGTTGTCCCTGGCGCTGCAATCCGGCGCGTTGTTCGCGCAGAGCAAAACCATCGTGCCGCTCGGAGGCAACGCCTTCATCACCCGTCCCGCCGCCGCGCAGGAAGAACTGGTCGACGGCACCGGCCTGCACAACTGGAGTTCGAACAAGGCCGTCGCCAGCGTTTATTTCTACGCCAATCGGGCCGGCAAGCTGGAGCTTTCGCTGGTCGGCGCGTTGCACGGCGCGACTCGCAGCACCGTCCAGGTTTCAATCGATGGCCAACGCCGGCTCACATCGCTGTCGGGCAGCGCCACATCGTCGTTCCATGTCGGCAGCTTCGCCATCGCCCGCCCCGGCTACGTCAAGGTGGATCTGCAGGGCGTGAGCACCGATGGCGGTTACTACGGCGATATCTCCGGCCTGGAAGTCGCCGGCAGCGCCGCTGCCGCGGGTCTGGTCTTCGCCGACGATCCGGCCAACTTCTATTGGTCGCGACGCGGGCCTTCGGGACATCTGGGCTTCGCCGTTCCGCAGGACACCGAGTATTTCTATAACGAGGTCACCGTGCCGAGAAGATACGATCCGATCGGTTCGTACTTCATGGCCAACGGCTTCGCCCAAGGCTATTTCGGTATCCAGGTCAATTCGGCCAGCGAACGGCGCGTGCTGTTCTCGGTGTGGGATTCGCCCGCCGGCAAAACGTCCTTGTTGAAGAAAGGCGAAGACGTGGTCGCGCAAGACTTCGGCGGCGAAGGCACCGGCGGCCAGAGCTTCCTGCGTTACGGTTGGAAGCCGGGCCATACCTATCGTTTCATCACCCGCGCACGCCCGGACGGACAGGGCAACACGCTGTTTTCGGCGTGGTTCGGCACGCCCTGCCTGCTCGGTTACGGCGACTGCCAGTGGAAATTCATCGCCACCTGGAAGTACGAGGGCGTGGCCACTTATCAAAAGGGCGTGTATTCCTTCATCGAGTCGTTCAATCCGGACCTGGGCTATCTCGACCGCATGGCCCTGTACGGCAATCAGTGGGCGATCGGCAAAGACGGTTCGTGGTCGGAAGTGAAATCGGCGCGGTTTACCGTCGACGCGACCGCCAGCAACCGGCAACGTCTGGACATCACCGGCGGCGCGATCGCCCCGGCCTTCTATCTGCGCAACACCGGATTTTTCAGCCAGTCCGCGACGCCGGGCAGTACGTTCACGCGTCGCCAATCGTGGTTCAAACCGCGCGTGGATCTGAGCGCACTGCCGGAACACTGAGCGCCGCGTTCGTCGATGCTTGGAAACCAGAGAGCCCCGCAGATGCGGGGCTTTTTTCGAACGTTCCTGCCCCGCCTCAGCCCAAAAACAGATCCGGCAGCAGCGGCTTGCTCGGATCCACCGCGTACTTGCTGAAATCGGTGATGCCGGCCTCGGTGAGCACCTCTTCATCGATCAGGAACTTGCCGTAGAAATCCTTCGCGGGGCGGATCAGCACCTCACGCACCGCGTCGGCGACGATTTCCGGTTTGCGGCAGCGGTCTACGGGGACGCCGGGGATCAGGTTCAGAGCATCCGTGGCGATGATCGTCTTCGGCCACAGGGCGTTGACCGCTACTCCGGTTGGACCGAACTCGCCCGCCAAACCCAAGGTCACGAAGCTCATCCCCATCTTGGCCAAGGTGTAGCCGGTATGCGGCGCCCACCATTTCACGTCCAGGCTCGGCGGCGGCGCCAGGGTCAGGATGTGCGGATTGGCGGCCTGTTTCAGATACGGCAAACAGGCCTGCGCGCACAGGAAGCTGCCGCGCGCGTTGACCTGCTGCATCAGGTCGAACCGCTTCATCGGCGTGTCGAGCACGCCGCGCAGCCAGATCGCGCTGGCGTTGTTGACCAGGATGTCGATGCCGCCGAACGCATCGGCCGCCGCGGCGACCGCGGCGTTGACTTCGTCTTCCTCGCGGATATCGCACTTGAGCGCCAGCGCGCGGCCGCCGGCGGCCTCGACTTCGGCCGCGACGCTGTGAATGGTGCCCGGCAACTTGGGATTGGCGACCGAGGATTTGGCCGCGATGGCGATGTTGGCGCCGTCGCGCGCGGCGCGCAGCGCGATTTCGCGGCCGATGCCGCGCGAAGCGCCGGTGATGAAGAGGGTCTTGCCGGACAAGCTGCTCATGGAGACTCCTGGTGAGAGCGAATGCGCGAAGGCGCATGCCGAAGATTCGCGAATGCACGATGGATCGATGAAGGGGCCGCTGGCAGGTGCGCGAACGCGAACCCTCGATGCTGGCGCGCCGTTCCCGCCCTCGCCTCCAACGGCGCGAGGCCCGCGCCGGTTGCCGAACCGATGGCGGGACACGAACCGATGGCGGGACACGAACGAATCCGGATCGTAACGGACCGATCCCACCATGCGCTCGCTCGGCCTTTGCGTACGGAGGCGCGTCATCCCACCCCGCAGCCGGGTCGGATCGTGGCCGCGAGTCAGGGCTTCGGCCCCTGCCCCTCATTGTCTTCCCAGTGCAGGATGCGCCGGGTCACGAAACGGTAGACAGGCTTGCCGGTCGCGAACCAGATTTCGCGCACCCACGAATGGCGCTTGAGCACGCGCCGCTCCACCGGCGTGAGCGCGTGTCCGCAGTAGGTGCGTTTGTGCTTGAGCAAGTGCCGCAGGTCCTCGCGCGCGAGCAGGCGCATCCAGCGCGAGCGCGGGTCGCCGCGCACGGCGAGCTGGAAATCGATGATCGCCGGGGTGCCGTCGGCCAATACCAGCCAGTTGGCTTCCTTGGCCAGATCGTTATGCGCCAGGCCGCGGCGGTGCAGGCGTTGCAGCAAGCGGCGGGCTTGACGGAAATAGGCCAGATCGCCATGCGGCGGACGCTGGTACATCGCCGCGCCTTCCATATAGCTGCGATCGAGCCGGCGTCCGTCCCAGCGCAGCAGTTGCGGCGTCGCCTCCAGGCCGTCCACCGTCCGCAGCGCCTGGGCCTCGCGCCGCGCCAGCCACCAGGCCGGCAGGCGCAGCCACCACGGCACATGGCCCAGGTCGCGGCGCACGAACAGGCCGTGGCCGTCGCGCATCAGCGCGATGCGGCCGAAACTGTCGGCCTTCAGCGCGGCCACTTCGATTGCGTCGGAGGACATTGGGGACAGTGTACTTCTGCGATTGCGATGGGATTGGGGATTGGGAATGCGGGATTGGCAAGCGCGGGGTGGGAACTATCGGGGGCGAGCAGGGTTCCGGTTAAAGGACCGCATCGCGATCCAGGCCGAGCCCGCTTCTACCAAATCCCGCATCCCCAATCCCGAATCCCGCCCCCAACCAGTCATCCTCGCCACAGAATGCCCCGCCTATAATCGACCGATGGACTCAGCCTGGCTAGAAAGCGCGACCGCATGGATCGCGGCCAATCCGATCACGGCCGGGATCGTGATCTTCCTGATCGCGTTCTGCGACGCCCTGATCATCCTCGGCATCGTGGTTCCGGCGCTGCCGCTGTTGTTCGCGGTCGGCACGCTGGTCGGCCTGGGCCATATCAACGGGCCGTATGCCCTGATCTGCTCGACCCTGGGCGCCTTCGCCGGCGACGGTCTGAGCTATTACATCGGCCATCGCTGGGGTCCGCAGTTGCGTCAGCGCTGGCCGTTCTCGCGCTATCCGCAATGGATCGATCGCGGCGAGAGCCTGTTCCACCGCCACGGCAGCAAGAGCATCTTCATCGCCCGCTTCGTCGGCGCGGTCCGTCCGTTCGTGCCGGCGATCGCCGGCATGCTGATGATGCCGATGCGCCGTTACGCCATTCCCAGCCTGATCGCCTGCCTGGGCTGGTCGGCGCTGTTCCTGGCCCCGGGCTGGCTGCTGGGCGCGTCCTACGACGCGGTCGCGGCGGTCGCCGACCGGCTTGCGTTGGTGCTGGGCGGCTTGCTGGTCGCAGTGGCATTGGTGTGGGCGATCGTGCTCTACACCTGGCGCTGGTTCGCCAATCATGCCGACAACCTGCTCGCGCGCGCGCTGCGCTGGACCCGCGCGCATCCGCGCCTGGGCCGCTACGCCGCGGCGCTGATCGATCCCAACCGGCCCGAATCGGCTTCGCTGGTGATGCTGGCAGCGTGTCTGCTGGCGATCAGCTGGGTCTGGTTCACCCTGCTGGCCACCCTGCTCGCCAGCGGCGGGCCGCTGCAGATCGATCACACCGTCCACGAGTTCATGTGGACCTTGCGCAACCCGCTGGCCGATCGGCTGATGGCGGCGTTGGCGTGTCTGGGCGATTGGCAGGTGCTGGCGCCCGGGGCGATCGCGGTGCTGGCGTATCTGGTCTGGCGCCGGCGCTGGATGGCGGCGGCACATTGGGTCGGCGCGATCGTGTTCGGCCTGGTGCTGACCTCGGTGCTGGAGGCGGCGATCGACATGCCGCGCCCGCCGACCGCGCCGGCCGGCTTCGGTTTCCCCTCGGTCGCGGTCACCATGACCACGATCGTGTTCGGTTTCTTCGCCGTGCTGATCGCGCGCGAGCTGCCGGGACGGCAGCGGGTGTGGCCGTATCTGCTCGCCGGCGTGGTCACCACCTTGGTCGGCTTCGCGCGGCTGTACCTGGGCGCGCACTGGCCCAGCGATCTGGTCGGCGGCACCTTGTTCGGGATCGTCTGGCTGCTGGTGCTCGGCATCGCTTATCGCCGCCACGTCGCGCGCTCGTTCTGGATGCGGCCGCTGGCCTGGCTGTTCTACACCGTGTTCATCGCTGCCGCGCTGTGGCATGCGCCGCGTTCGGCCGATGCCTTGTTGGCGAAATTCGCCTCGGCCACGCCGACCAGCGTGCTCGATGCCTCACGGTGGTGGAAGTCGGATTGGGCCCACTTGCCCGCGCAACGCAACGAACGCGATGCGCGCCGGCGCTGGCCGCTGGACATCCAGGTCGCCGGTCCGTTGCCGCCGCTGCGCGCGAGCCTGGAAGCCGCCGGCTGGCGCGTGCAGGAACAAGCCGGCTGGTTGGCGACCATCGCCCTGCTCGACGACGACACCCCGCCGCGCGATCAGGTGGTGCTGCCGGCGACCTTGGATGCGCAAGTCGAATCGTTGCTGATGCTGCGTAACGGCCCGACACCCGATACGCAATACGCGCTGCGCCTGTGGCCGGCGCCGTCGGTGTTGTCCGACGGCACGCCGCTGTGGATCGGCACCACCCAGACCCTGCGCCTCAATCAACCCTTCGGCGCGGCCGCGCTGTGGCTGCCGCAATCCGACGACGGCCAGGCGCATGCGCAAGTGCGCCGCGCGCTGACCGGCTTCGTGATGATCCAGCAGGCGCATCCCAAGAACGGCGTGGACGTGCTGCGGCTGCGTTCGCAGTACCAACTGCCGGGCGGCCCGGCTCCCTCGCCGGCGCCCGAGCAGGCTCAGGGCAGCAACGCGAGCAACTGATCCAGCCGCTGGTGCGGGTCGTCCATCTGCAGCAGCATCTGCCGCTGCTGCAGCGACAGCGGCAGCAGTTCGGCCAGACGCCAACCCACCCACGCCGCATCGTCCATCAACGAGTGCGGCGCGAGCGTGTGTTCGCCGCCGGCTTGTTCCAACACACGCTCCAGCAGGGTCACCAGCAACGAATGCTCGGGACGCACGACATCCTGGCCGTCGTCCTGGCACCACTGCACTTGCGCGACCTGCAGGCCGTTGTCGCGTACCCGCACGCGCTGGGCATGAAAGCGACGGACGCCGCGCACACGCAGCGTCAGCAGGCCGTCGTCGCCGGTGCCGAAATCCTCGATCACCGCCTCGGTGCCGTACGCCGCCGCCGAGGCCGGCTTGCCGACTTCGTCGCCGTCGATGATCAGGCACACGCCGAAGCCGCGGCCCTGGCGTCCGCATTCGCGCACCAGGTCCAGGTAACGGCGTTCGAACACGCGCAGGCCGAGCGAGCCGCCCGGCATCAGCACGGTATGCAGCGGGAACAGCCCCAGCGTTTGCGCGTCGGCGATGTCGGCGGACATGGCGGCAGTGTAACCGCGGCGCGGGCCGATGCACCGGCGCGCCGGTGCATCCATCCACGCCGGCTCAGGCCGTCGCGGCCTCGCGCAAGGCGGCGAAGAACCGTCGCGGCGCACCGTCGAATCCACCGTTGGACATGAACACGACGTGGTCGCCCGGATGCGTGCTCTCGCGCAAGGCGGCGATCAGCGCATCGGCATCGGGCACGGTGACGCCCTCCCCGCGCAGTCCGGCCACGACCTTGCCGGCATCCCAGGCCAGTTCCGGCCGATGCAGGAACACCACCGCATCGGCATCGTTCAACGAGGGCGCCAACGCATCGGAATGCGCGCCCAGGCGCATCGAGTTGCTGCGCGGCTCCATCGCCACGACGATGCGGGCCGCGCCTACCCGCGCGCGCAGGCCGGCGAGCGTGGTCGCGATCGCGGTGGGGTGATGGGCGAAGTCGTCGTAAACGGTGATGCCGCCGGCTTCGCCGATCAGTTCCAGGCGGCGCTTGACGCTGCGGAACTCGGCCAAGGCCGGCAGCACAGCGGCGGCGTCGACGCCGACCGCGTTGGCGGCGGCGATCGCGGCCAAGGCGTTCATGACGTTGTGACGACCGAGCAAGGGCCAGCGCACCTCGCCGATCTCGCGGCCGCGATGCACCACCGCGAACGCGCTGCCGTCTTCGTGAATCATCCGCGCGGTCCAGTCGTAGCCGGCCTTGCCGCGCAGACCGAAGCGTTCGACCGGCGTCCAGCAGCCCATCGCCAGCACTTCGCTCAGGCGCTCGTCTTCGCCGTTGACGATCAGCCGGCCGCGGCGCGGCACGGTGCGCACCAGGTGATGGAACTGGCGCTGGATCGCGGCCACGTCCGGGAAGATGTCGGCGTGGTCGTATTCCAGATTGTTGAGGATCGCCACCAGCGGACGGTAGTGGACGAACTTGCTGCGTTTGTCGAAGAACGCGGTGTCGTATTCGTCGGCCTCGACCACGAACTCACGGCCGGCGCCGATGCGCGCGGACACGCCGAAATCCTCCGCCACCCCGCCGATCAGGAAGCCCGGTTTGCGCCCCGCGGCTTCGAGCAACCAGGTCAGGATGGTGGTGGTGGTGGTCTTGCCGTGGGTGCCGGCGACGGCCAGCGTGTCGCGGCCCGGCAGCACCCGTTCGGACAGCCATTGCGCGCCGGAGGTGTAGCTGCGGCCGTCGTCGAGCACCTGCTCGACCGCGGCATTGCCGCGCGAGAGCGCGTTGCCGACCACGATCTGATCGCAATCGGCGGAAATGTGTTCGGGCTGGTAGCCCTGCTGCAGCGCGATGCCGAGTTGTTCGAGCTGGGTCGACATCGGCGGATACACCGCCTGGTCGCTGCCTTCGACCTCATGCCCGAGTTCGCGCGCGAGCGCGGCGACGCCGCCCATGAAAGTGCCGGCAATACCCAAGATATGGAGCTTCAAGATCAAAGGTTCCGAATGAGTCTGCGAATGTTCAACGAAGCGGCTCCCGCTGGCGCCAACTCCCCCTCTCCCGCTTGCGGGAGAGGGATGGGGTGAGGGCAGGAAACATGGAGCTTCAAGATCCGAATTTCCAAAACCATCACGAATGCTCAACGAAGCAGCTCCCGCTGGCGCCAACTCCCCTCTCCCGCTTGCGGGAGAGGGATGGGGTGAGGGCGCACGAAGGTGGGCGCCGGCGAAAACGCCTATAGCCCAGCGGACCGCTCTGATGCCCTACTTAACGATGCGAGACCGTGCTGCCCTCAACCCCAGCCCTACCCCGGCCCAAACGCATAGCGTTTGGGC
Source organism: Lysobacter sp. CA199 (assembly GCF_052078715.1). Taxonomy (NCBI): domain Bacteria; kingdom Pseudomonadati; phylum Pseudomonadota; class Gammaproteobacteria; order Lysobacterales; family Lysobacteraceae; genus Lysobacter; species Lysobacter sp. CA199. The sequence continues at coordinate 17,020 of NZ_JBQJIL010000005.1, forward strand.
GTTCGCAGACGCGCGAGCCAGAGGCTCGCAAGCCGCGTCCACTCGCCCGCACGCGGGAGAGGGGGCAAGAGCAGAGAATCAGCCTACGACCGGCACCGGCGACAACGCCTCAAGAATGCGCGTGAATACCTCGTCCAGCGAACCCACGCCGTCGACCACGGTCAAACGGCCGTGCTGGCGGTAATACTCGATGACCGGGGCGGTGACTTCGTCGTAAACCTTCAGACGGGTGCGCACGGCGTCGGGACTGTCGTCCTTGCGGCCCTGCTCGGCGGCGCGGCCGGCGATGCGCTCGACCAACAGCTCGATCGGCACTTCCAACTGCACGGCGAAATCCATCGGCTGGCCGATCTTCTTCAGCAGCGCGTCCATCGCATCGGCCTGGGCCAGATTGCGCGGATAACCGTCGAGAATGAAACCGCCAGCGGTATCGGGCCGCGAGAAGCGGTCCTCGAGCATGCCCAGCAGGATTTCGTCGCTGACCAGGTTGCCCGCGTCCATCACCGCCTTGGCTTCCAGACCCAGCCTGGTGCCGGCGGCGACTTCGCCGCGCAGCAGATCGCCGGTGGAAATGTGCGGCACCTGCAGATGCTCCTTGAGCCGCGTTGCTTGCGTGCCCTTGCCGGAACCGGGCGCGCCCAGAAGTACCAATCGCATCAACATCGCTCCTAAGACAAGTGAAACCTTGCGATCCGTCCGCCTGAGCGCCGGATCCGGCCCGCCGGCCGCGCTCGGCGCTGGCCAGTACGCGGGGCGGCGCTACACTCGAAGCAGCCAACCATCCGCCGGGCAAATATTGCGGTCAGCTTACCGCAAACCGGCGCTAATCCTGGAATTCCCATGCCGACCGGAAAACCCGTCAGAACCCCGTCCCGTAAAGTCGCCGGAAACCTGTTGTATGCGCAATCCGGCGGTGTGACCGCCGTCATCAACGCCACCGCTTCGGCGGTGATCGAGACCGCCCGGGCCCGCGGGGTCAAGGTGCTGGCGGCGCGCAACGGCATCCTCGGCGCGCTGCGCGAGGAGCTGATCGACACCTCGAAGGAATCCGCGGCGGCGATCCGCGCCCTCGGCCATACCCCGGGCGGCGCGTTCGGTTCGTGCCGGGTCAAGCTCAAATCGCTCGACGCCGACCGCGCCCGCTACGAACGCCTGTTGGCCGTGTTCAAGGCCCACGACGTGCGCTGGTTCCTCTACAACGGCGGCAACGATTCGGCCGATACCGCGCTCAAGGTGTCCCAGCTGGCGGCCGAATTCGACTATCCGCTGACCTGCATCGGCGTGCCCAAGACGGTCGACAACGACCTGGCCGTGACCGACTGCTGCCCCGGTTTCGGCTCGGCGGCCAAGTACACGGCGGTGTCGGTGCGCGAGGCCGCGCTGGACGTGGCGGCGATGGCCGAGACCTCGACCAAGGTCTTCGTCTACGAGGCCATGGGCCGCCACGCCGGCTGGCTGGCCGCGGCCGCCGGCCTGGCCGGCGACGGGCCGGATGCCGCGCCGCATTTGATCCTGTTCCCCGAACGCCCCTACGACGAAGCCGATTTCTTCGCCAAGGTCAAAGCCACGGTGGAACGCGTGGGCTATTGCGTGGTGGTCGCCAGCGAGGGCATCCAGACCGCCGACGGCCGCTTCGTCGCCGACGCCGGCGGCGGCAAGGATTCCTTCGGCCACACCCAACTCGGCGGCGTCGCCTCGCACCTGGCCGGTCGGGTCAAGGATGCGCTGGGCTACAAGGTGCACTGGGCCCTGCCCGACTACCTGCAGCGCTCGGCCCGGCATCTGGCCTCCAAGACCGACGTCGAGCAGGCGCGCGCGGTCGGCAAGGCGGCGGTCGAATTCGCGCTCAAGGGCATGAACTCGGTGATGCCGGTGATCGTGCGCACGTCCGATGCGCCGTACCGCTGGAAGATCGAGGCCGCGCCGCTGAACAAGGTGGCCAATCACGAAAAGAAAATGCCGGCCGGATTCCTGCGCAAGGACGGCTATGGCATCACCGCCAGCGCGCGCAAATACCTGGAACCGCTGATCCGCGGCGAAGCGCCGCCGCCGTACGGGCGCGATGGTCTGCCCCAGTACGTGACGCTGAAAAACACCGCGTTGAAGCAAAAACTGCCGCCGTTCGAGGGCTGAGGCGCTCGCCGTGCCGACGCGTGCGCCATCGTTGCCGGAACTGCGGCCCTGGATCGAACAGGTCTGGGTCAGCGCTTGCCCTGCCGCGGCGCCCGCGCATGCGCGAGAACACTCGCTGCCGAGCGGATCGATGCATCTGGCGATCCGGCTCGATGGACCGCCGCTGCGGGTGTATGCCGATGCGAGCGACCGGGTCGGGCGGGTCTATTCCGAAGCGGTGGTGGGTGGGGTCCGGGCGTCGTATTGCATCAAGGACACGTCATCGCCGGCCGCTTCGGTTGGCGCGGTGCTGCGGCCGGGCGCGGCGCTGACGCTGTTCGGCGTGTCGGCGGCCGAGCTGGAAGGCGGTCACATCGATCTGCGCGACCTGTGCGGCGCGCGCGCCGATGCGTTGTACGAGGGCTTGGCCGTCTGCGCCGATCCGCGCCGTCGCCGGGTCCTGTTCGAGCGCTTTTTGCGCGCGCAATTGCGGCCGGTGCGCGGGCTGGACCCGCAGATCGCTCAGGCCGTGCACGACCTGCAGCGCGGCACGCCGGCGCCGGTTGACGCGGCCGCGCGGCTGGATGCGATCGTCGGCGATGAAGATCGCAACGAAGACCCGCGCATCGCCGCGTTGGCCCGGGCCTGCGGCCGCAGCCACCGCCACTTCATCGCCGGATTCCGCGATTTCGCCGGCCTGGCGCCCAAACGTTATGCCAGGGTGTTGCGCTTCAAGCGCCTGCTCGCCGCGCTGGCGGCGACGCCTCGGCCGCAGTGGGCGCAGTTGGCGCTGGAGGCGGGGTATTTCGATCAATCGCATCTGATCCGCGAGTTCCGCCAGTTCTCCGGCGTGAGTCCGCGCGAGTATCTGGCCGCCGAGGCGGCGGCGCATCATTTGCCGGTGGCCTGGCCGCTGCGACGGTAGGAGCGGCGCAAGCCGCGACCGCGGGACAGCAGGTCGCGTCGTAGGCGTAGTGTCGCGGTCGCGGCTTGCGCCGCTCCTACAGGGGATGGCCACGGATGCGGGCGAGCAACAGCACGATTCCACGAACGCGAACACGGGAAAATCGGGCAGGGTAAATTTTATCCAATACCCGCGGCCCGTCCTGGCGCAGGCTGCGCCCACCCTATCGCAGGAATCCGTCATGGCCGTCCACGAACTGTTCTCCTACCTGTGCGTGGCCGACGGCCAGACCGCGGTCGAGTTCTATTGCAAGGTCTTCGGCGCGACCGAGAAGTTCCGGCTGGTCGAACCCGGCGGCCGCATCGGCCATGTCGAGCTCGACTTCGGCGGCACCACGCTGATGCTGTGCGAACAGTTCCCCGAGATCGACATCCGCCACCCCATCGAAGGCGCCGGCCACAGCCACACCCTGCACTTGCATGTGGACGACGCCGACGACACCGTGGCGCGCGCGGTCCAGGCCGGCGCCAGGTTGGCGATGGCTCCGCGCGACCACTTCTACGGCGAACGATCGGGCACGGTGATCGATCCGTTCGGCCATCGCTGGAACATCGGCCATAGCATCGAGGTGCTCGATCCCGAGGAAATGCAGCGCCGTTACGAGCGCGATCCGGATTGCTCCGGCGGCAGCCCGGCGTCGGCCTGAGCCCTCGTCGGACCGGCCGCGCGGTGCCGGATCGCTCCGATCCGCACGAGTTCGCCCCAGGCAAGGCCGGCTTCGCTGCCGGCCCGCTTCACGGTCGGCCCGGCCCTCGCGGCGGTCCCGCCGGGGCACGCGCCGGACGGCACCGCATCTGTGCGCCGCGTCGCCAATGCCCTGCCCGGAGCCGGACAACCACCGAAATACGTTGAATCGCCCACCCGATTGCGGCAATCTGCCGCCGCCGGCGTTCGTGCGGGATCAGGGCGCAGGGACGCAACGTTTCGTCATTACAGGGAGTCCTTCATGAAAGGCAGGTTTCTAATTCCGTTGTTGCTGCTGGTTCCGTCCGTCTCGGCCTACGCAGGCCAGTGCGAGACCAACTTCACCAAGAAAGGTAACGTGATCAGCGGCACCGAGTACTTCACCTCGGTCCAGGTCAACGGCCTGTCGATCGCCAGCGCCATCGGCCAGGTCCGCAACGTGGGCATCGGCCGCAACATGGTCGTGCTGGATGAGGATCTGAACGCCGGCACCCTGGTGCTGGAAGAACCGTCCACCGCGCTGAGCCGTCCGTTGCCGCTGCACATCACCGCCGACGCCGCCGGCACCGTGACCGCGTCGCTGAAGCTGCGCCGGGCCTCGGTCGGCCATACCGAAGAGATCAAGAAGGGCATCTGCGAGATGATCGGCTCGCTCAAGCCCGGCAAGACCGCGCCGCCGCGCTCGGCCGCGCCCAAGCCGCTGCCGACCGTGATCGGCGCGCCGCAGCTGGCCCGCGAAATCGAAGCCCAGGCCAAGGAAAACGCCGCGGTGGTCGCCGACCGCTACAAGGGCCGCATGTACACCGTCAAGGGCAGCAACGCCGGCGTCAGCGACGGTAAGAGCGGCGGTTACTACGTCACCTTCCAGTCCAGCACCTCGCTGATCCCGGGCTTGGCCGGTAGCGACCGCGAGCTGTTCGCAACGCGCGTGCGCTGCCTGTTGCAGCCCAACCAGAAGGCGTATGCGCTGACCTTGCGCGCCAACGACCGGATCACGCTGACCGGCGAGTTCGACGAGTACAACCCGCACGACTTCGTGGTCGAGCTCAAGAACTGCGTCGGCCAGAAGTAAGTCGGCCGACGACATGCGCACCAAGCAAAAGGGCCGCGAAAGCGGCCCTTTTGCATTACCGGAAGCGGCGCCGCACTCAGCCGCCGCAGGCCTTGCCTTCCACCGTCATCGAGGCGGCGAACATCGGAATCGCCGCCAGTTTTTTGGCCGCAGCTTTTTCCTTTTCGTCCTGCAGGTACAAGCGCGATTTGCCTTGTGCATCCAGGCGCGGCGGCGCGACCGCGGCCGGCTTGCGCCACACCCGCACCACCGCCTGCTGCTGCGGGCAAGCGGCGTTGGACACGCGCAAGACGTCGTTGAACTTCCAACCCGCCGCTTCGGACGGTTGCACCTTGGCCGCGTCGACGAAACGCGCGCGCGGCTGGCAGTTGGGGCTGGTGCGCACCACCGCAAACTTGTACGGCTGCGCGGCCTGGCCGGTGAACATGCCTTCCAGGCGCGCGCAGGCTTCGGGAATTTGACGCAAGGTGCGCACCGCGCCGACCGGCTGCGCGGGCACCGCGGCCTCGCGCTTGATTTCCGGAACCGGATCGGCCGCGGACGCCGGGGCGCTGAACATGCCGGCACTCAACAGGCTGACACTGACCAGGATGGGGAGGTAACGCATCGTCGGCTCCTGCTCGCAAGGCCGACGCAGGCTCGCACGCAACGGCTGAACCGTGACTTCACTCCGAAAGCGGCGAACACCGGCGGCCGCGATGCGGCCGCCGGTGCGCACGATGCTTATTCGATCGGCTCCGGGCACTGCTTCTGCACGCAGCAGGCCCAGCAATAGGCCTGGGTGCCGCCGTTCTGCTTGCACTCGTAAATGCACTGCGCCATTTCCGGGGTGATGTTCGCGCTGCCGGCGAAGGCGGCGACCCCCAGTCCCATCCCGAACACAAACACGCAGCTCGCGATCAGCTTCTTGCTCATTCTCATTGCCTGGTTCCCCTTATCGTTTGAAGTTCGAAGGAACATCCTTTCCCGCACTTCAAGCGCACGGGCGGCGGCGCAGTCGCGCGAGCGTCGCCCGGCTCTCGGCCGCGGCTGGAAATCCGCGGCGCGCATCGCATGGTCGTGGCGATTCCATGAGCATCCGATGCGCGCGCCGATCTGATACGCGCGCCGACGCACTGTCAAACCGCGGCAGCGCGAACCGGTCGGCGGCTCCACTCGCTCCGCCGCCGGCACGCGCGCACGCGCTCGCTGCCGCAAGCGGCCGCAGGCGCATTCAGGCCCGACGCAACGCCTCGCAGAGCCGCAGGTCAAGCCCTGGGCGGGATCGAGTCGGGAACAAACCGCACGGGTTCCGTGACTTGGGTCGCAAGCCCGCTGTGCCCGGGCCCGTGCCGATCGCGCGTGCACGTGGCGTGGTTTCGTCGGCCCAAGGCCTATGCCATAGTCGGCCCAGCGCCGTGTTCGCAACACGGCGTCGCTGCAATGCAACACGGGCAGCGCGCGAGATGCGATTCCGCGGCACATCGGCCAACGAGCGAATTCGCGGCACACAAACTCGATCCGTTGTCCTGTGATGTCCACTTTCTAACTCGGGGAGGGGTTCATGCTGGAGCAGTACGGTTTGATTCTGGCGCTAGGCTGCGCCGTCATCGCGATCCTTTACGGCATCGTGTCAGCGCGCTGGATCAGCGCTCAACCCGCCGGCAACGCACGCATGCAGGAGATCGCCGGCGCGATCCAGGAAGGCGCTCGCGCCTATCTCAATCGTCAATACACCACCATCGCCATCGCCGGCGCGGTGTTATTCGTACTGATCGGCATCTTCCTCAACTGGCATACCGCGATCGGCTTCCTGATCGGCTCGGTGTTGTCGGGCGCGGCCGGCTACATCGGCATGAACGTATCGGTGCGCGCCAACGTGCGCACCGCCGAAGCCGCGCGCAAGGGCATCGGCCCGGCGATGGACGTGGCGTTCCGCGGCGGCGCGATCACCGGCATGTTGGTGGTCGGCCTGGGCCTGCTCGGCGTGGCCGGTTACTGGCTGGTGCTGGCCAAGCTCGGCGTCAGCGGCGAAAAGGCCCTGCACGCGCTGGTCGGCCTGGCGTTCGGCTCCTCGCTGATTTCGATCTTCGCGCGCCTGGGCGGCGGCATCTTCACCAAGGGCGCCGACGTCGGCGCCGATCTGGTGGGCAAGGTCGAAGCCGGCATTCCCGAGGACGATCCGCGTAACCCGGCGGTGATCGCCGATAACGTCGGCGACAACGTCGGCGACTGCGCGGGCATGGCCGCGGACTTGTTCGAAACCTATGCGGTGACGGTGATCGCCACCATGCTGCTGGGCTCGCTGATGGCCAGCGAAGTCGGCGGCAACGGCGTGCTGTATCCGCTGGTGCTCGGCGGCGTGTCGATCATCGCTTCGATCATCGGCGCGTTCTTCGTCAAGGTGAAGGAAGGCGGCTCGATCATGGGCGCGCTGTACAAGGGCGTGATCGTCTCGGCGGTGCTCGCCGCGATCGCGTTCTATCCGATCACCAGCGAGCTGATGCGCGATTCCAGCTACGGCGCGATGAACGTCTACGGCTGCGCGCTGATCGGCCTGATCCTGACCGGCGCGATCGTGTGGATCACCGAGTACTACACCGGCACCCAGTACGCTCCGGTCAAGCATGTCGCCCAGGCCTCGACCACCGGCCACGGCACCAACATCATCGCCGGCCTGGGCGTGTCGATGAAGTCGACCGCGTTGCCGGTGATCGCGGTGTGCGTGGCGATCTGGGGTTCGCATGCGCTGGCCGGCCTGTACGGCATCGCCATCGCCGCGACCTCGATGCTGTCGATGGCCGGCATGATCGTGGCGCTCGATGCCTACGGCCCGATCACCGACAACGCCGGTGGCATCGCCGAGATGGCCGAGCTTCCGCCGGAAATCCGCGCGATCACCGATCCGCTGGACGCGGTCGGCAACACCACCAAGGCGGTGACCAAGGGTTACGCGATCGGTTCGGCCGCTCTGGCCGCGCTGGTCTTGTTCGCCGACTACACCCACAACCTGCAGGCCGCGCATCCGGGCGTGGTGTTCAACTTCGATCTGTCCGACCACATGGTCATCATCGGTCTGTTGATCGGCGGCTTGATTCCGTATCTGTTCGGCGCGATGGCGATGGAAGCCGTCGGCCGCGCGGCCGGTGCGGTGGTCGAAGAAGTGCGCCGTCAGTTCCGCGAAATTCCCGGGATCATGGAAGGCACCGGCAAGCCGCAGTACGACAAAGCCGTGGACATGCTGACCAAGTCGGCGATCAAGGAAATGATCGTGCCGTCGCTGCTGCCGGTCGCGGTACCGGTGGTGATCGGCCTGCTGCTCGGGCCGAAGGCGCTGGGCGGTCTGTTGATCGGCACCATCGTCACCGGCATCTTCGTCGCGATCTCGATGACCACCGGCGGCGGCGCCTGGGACAACGCCAAGAAATACATCGAGGACGGCCACCACGGCGGCAAGGGTTCGGAAGCGCACAAGGCCGCGGTCACCGGCGACACCGTCGGCGATCCGTACAAAGACACCGCCGGCCCGGCGATCAATCCACTGATCAAGATCATCAACATCGTCGCCCTGCTGCTGGTGCCGCTGTTGCCGGTCAATGGTCTTAGCGCCGGCGGCTCCGGCCACGCGTCGCCGGAGTCCGCGCTGACCGCGCCGGTCGACGGTTCCGCGGGCTCGGCTCCGGACGCCGCCCCCGCGGCCGAAACCGCGACTTCGGACGCGGGCTCGGGCGATTCGGCCTCGGCCGGCAGCGATGCGAGCACGGGCGGCGGCGACAGCGCCGTCGCGTCGCCGCAGCTCGGCGCCAAGCTGTACTTCGACGTCGGCTTGGCGGAGCTGCCAGCCAACGCGGGCAGCGATCTGGCCGGGGTGGTCGCCGCGCTCAAGGCCGACGCGTCGCGCAAGGTGCGCGTTTCCGGTTTCCACGACGAGACCGGCACCGCCGCGACCAACGCCGAGGTGTCCAAGCAACGCGCACAAGCCGTGCAGAAGTGGCTGGAATCGCAGGGCATCGCCAGCGACCGGATCGAACTCGACCGGCCGGCGGTGACCACCGGCGGCGGCGACGCCAAGGAAGCGCGTCGGGTCGAGATCACGGTCGAATGACCCGCATCGGCAAAGCATGACGACGACGGCGGCTTCGGCCGCCGTTTTCGTTTTTGCCTGCTGAATTGCCGCCTGCTTTCGGCCCGTACCGACGCTGCGCCGTCTGCCGCGCCTCCGCATCTCGATCGCGATTGCGAGGCCTTTGGTGGGAAGGACTTCAGCCCCGACGCTTTTAGAACTCTCCGCATCTTGATCGCGATTGCGAGGTCTTTTGTGGGAGGGGCTTCAGCCCCGACGCTTTCCGGTCCGATCCGGCGATCTTCACGAAAAGCGTCGGGGCTGACGCCCCTCCCACAAAAGCATTCGGAGCATTCGCCGGTTGTGGCTATGATTGACGAAGCGAACGCGCGGCGAAGGCCTTCATATCCGCTCGCAACTTCGACCAGGGCATTCCCCGATTCACAGGAGCGACACGATGAAAGCGAACTACGGATGGCTGCTGATACTCGCGCTGCTGGTCAGCGGCTGCTCGCGCTCCGACGACGCCCCCGGCGCGGCGGCGAGCGCCGACTCGGAGAACCAGACCCTGAGCCAGGCGCGCGCCTCGGTCGATGCGCAACTGATTCGTCACGAACGCAACGGCACGCCAGTGCCGCAGCCACCGCCGGGCACGCTCGACCTGGTCCGCTATCCCGCGCAGGCCGGGCAACTGGCGGCTTATCTGAGTCCACGGCCCAAGGACACGGGCAAGCACCCGGCGATCATCTGGATCAGCGGCGGCGATTCCAACACCATCGGCGACTTCTGGACGCCTCAGTCGCGCGATAACGACCAGAGCGCCGCGGCGTTCCGCGAGGCCGGCGTGGTGACGATGTATCCCTCGCTATGCGGCGGCAACGACAACCCCGGCGTGCGCGAAGCGTTCTACGGTGAAGTGCAGGACATCCTGGCCGCAGCGGATTATCTGGCCAAGCTCGATTTCGTCGATCCGCAACGTATCTATCTGGGTGGGCATAGCACCGGGGGTACGCTGGTGCTCTTGGTCGCGCAAACCGATCCGCGTTTCCGCGGCGTGTTTTCCTTCGGCCCGGTCGGCGACGTGTCCGGCTACGGCGAAGGCATGCTGCCGGTCGCGTTGGACAACCAAACCGCGATCCGCCTGCGGTCGCCGGCGCACTGGACCGCCTCGATCCGCAGCCCGGTGTTCGTGTTCGAAGGCGATCACGAGGCCAATACCGAGGATCTGGAGCAATTACGCAAGCTCAATCGCAGCGAACAGGCCAAGTACTTCGTGGTGCCGCGCGCGGATCACTTCAGCGTGCTGGCGCCGACCAACGAACTGATCGCGAAGAAAATCGTCGCCGATACCGGCGCGAATACGCAGATCGCGTTCAGCGAAAGCGAACTGGCCGCGCTGTTGCCCTAGTTCCCATCGAATCTTGTCCCGCTGTAGGAGCGACGCGAGTCGCGACCGCGACCTCGAAGCGCCGACGCAGTTGTGAGGTCGTGGTCGCGACTCGCGTCGCTCCTACAGGGGCTGCCGTGGATGGGCGATGGCGGTGGCCGCGACGTCATGGCTCGAACGCATTACGCGCGATGTCGAACCACGCCGTGCACAGTTTGTCCTGCTCGCCGGCGGCGGCGAACGACGCGCGCCAGATCTGTCCCGCGTCGGTTTGACTGGGCGAGTCGAAGTACGCCGGTTCCAACGGCATGACCCCAAGGCACCAGCGCAACCGCTTCGGCGCGATGCTGCCGATCACCGAGAACCGAAAAGCTCCACGCAGTTCGCCGCCCGCCTTGATTTCCAGCGCCAGCGGCGACGGCGGCGAGATCGGTCCGGGATCGGGCAGCGGCGCGGCGATATGGGACAGCTCGAGGTCATCGCCGGTCGCCTTCCAAGCCGGCGACGCGATCGCTCCCAGCTTCTGGCGGCCGATGCTCACCTCATGGCGGTTACCGCGATCGAACACCGCCAGCGCCCGCGTGCCGGTATTGCGCAGCGTGTAATCCACTTGCAGCACGCGCTTGGCCGGATTGTAGGCGAAGGCCGCCTCCAACGCAGCGGTTTGGCCTTGCACTTGGGTCTTCGCGCCTGCGGGTGTGGAAGCTGACATGGCGGGCTCCGCTGCGAAGGAAGACGGCGAGATCACGGCCAATGCGGCCAGCAGCACGGTGCGCAGACGGGACATCGAGTGGTTGGATTTCATGCCGCGACTCCAATGGTTGAAGCGGTAACACGAATGACGAATGCCGTGGTCCGATGGCGCCGCTCAATCATGGCCAGCGAATGCTCCGAAAACTTTTGTGCGAGGGGTCGACGCTGTCTTCAGGTCGTCGCGTCGGATCGAACAGCGTCGGGGCTCAAGCCCCTCCCACAAAAAACCTCTCGGCAATGCGGTGGCTCGCAATCTCGCAGCCACCGCGCAGCCACCATAAACAAAGCGAAGGCAGCCCGCGATGAACGCGGGCTGCCTTCAGGCTCCCCTTAGCTCGGTGACGGGCGGACTCAGAGCGTATAGCTCGGGCGATCCGGCAGGCCGAGTTCGCCGCGCAGGCCGTTCTCGGTCAGATGATCGGGATTGGCCGTGGTCTTGGGCGTGGCGGGATCGCCGTCGAAGTCGTAGGCCGGCGCGCTGGTCTCCAGGCCCACCGCCTGGCGTTCGGCATTGGGCACCTGACCGTTGTCCGGACCGGTGCCGCGATAAGTGCCCTGCTGGAAGGTGCCGGTGACGCCGTTATAGGCGTGCGACATCTCGTGATACAGCACTACCACCGGTGCCGGGAATTCGGCCATGTGGAACGAAGGGTTGTAGCTGATCTGCACGTCGCCGCCCTGCCCCGGCTTGCCGTTCACGATGTCGGCGTCGTTGCTGAAGGTCTGGGCGTAGCCGTTTTGTTCGTTCGACAGTTCCTTGATCGTCACGGTGTTGCCGCGCGCGGCGGCCTTGTCGAACTCGGCCAGCATCTGTTGGCCGTTGGGCGAGCTGCGCAGGAAATCGATCTCGGCGCCGACGCGCTGCTTGAACGCGTCCGAGCCTTCGATGGTCACACCCTTGCTGGCGCTGATCTCGACGTTGATGACGGTGTTCTTGGCGCCGGTCGCGGCGCTGATCAGATCGGCTGCGGTCTGCGCGTAGACGTCGTCGTTGCCGGATTGGTTATCGACCGTGTCCTTGCCCGCTCCGGTATAGACCGAATCGTCGCCTTCGCCGCCGCGCAGGGTGTCGTCGTCCACGCCGCCGGACAGCATGTCCTTGCCTGCGCCGCCTTCGAGCGTGTCGTTGCCCTTGCCGCCTTCGAGGAAGTCCACGCCGTCGCCGCCGGCCAAGCGGTCGGCGCCGTCGCCGCCATAGACCACGTCGTCGCCGTTGCCGGCATCGAGGCGGTCGGCGCCGCTGTTGCCGAACAGATCGTCGCGGCCGTCGCCGGTGCTGATCTCATCGTTGCACGCGCCGCCGTCGATGCGGTCGTTGCCTGCGCCGGTGGCGATCTTGTCGTCGCCGGCGCCGCCGTCGACGACGATGTTGACCTTGACGTTGGACGCGACATTGATGGTGTCGTTGCCGGCGCCGCTGCGGATGGTGAGCTCCTGGTTCTCGCCCAGGCGCACTTCGTATTTCTCGCCGTTGATGCCGACGTCCAGGGTGCCGTCGTCGCGCTGAGCGATGCGCACGTCGTCGTTCTTGGCGCCGGTGCTGAGCACGACCTGATCGGTGCTGACGTATTGGCGGCCGAAGCCGGCGTCGGCCAGGGTCTGCTCGCGCGCGATCGAGACCTCGGTGCCCTGATGCAAGGGGTCGATCTGGATGGTCTTGCCGTCGGGAGTCCGGCCCTGCGTGCGCTGCTGCGGATTGGTGTCGGTGCCGTCGATCGCGACCGCATCGTCGATGGCCGGACGCTGCGGCGGCGCGACCTGGATCGCCGGATCGGCGACCAGCGGCGGCTGCGGCTCGACCAGACGATTCGGGTCGGCGGCGACCGGGTTGTCCCAATAGGTGTCGGCCGGCGGCGGCGCGGAGCGAGTAGCGTCGAGCTGTACGGACATGGCAAGCCTGCGATGGACGGAGTGCGAACCTCCTAGATACGCAGACGTATGGCCCCAACCAAGCTAGGGCGTACCCAAGCTAGGGTCGGCCCCAGGGCTGGCGCGCGGCCTGCGTTCGACCGACGCCGGGCGCTATCACCACGCTTCGAGTTCGTAGATGCGGGTCGCCGGATCGGCGGCATCCTGCGCCGGTTGGCTCACGTCCAAGCGCACGTAGCGCGCCCGGGTCGCAGCGATGCGGTGCACGCTGACGCCCTCGACGTTGTCGTCGACCTTGGCCACTTGCCGCCAGCTCACGCCATCGCGCGAGACCGACAGCGCGAACGCGCGCGTATTCATCGCCGCCGCCTCACCGCCGGCCTGCGCGTGTTTCAGGGTGAAGCCATGCAGTGTGCGTTCGGACTGCAGATCGATGCGCAACCAGGCCGGCCGCTGCAGCGAACAGAATTTGTCGTGGGTCTTGCTGGCGAGCAAGCCGTTGACCGCCTTCGAAGCCTCCTCGCCGGGCTTGCAGATCGCCGAACCGGTGATCGGGCGATGCAAGGCGAGATTGGTTCGCGCGGCCTCGCCCGCGTGCAGGGGCAACAGCGATACGGCCGCGAGCGCCAGCGCGATCGTCCAGCCCTTCATGGTGTCCCCTGCTGCGCCAACCAGGCACGCTTGGTGACTTCGGCCGTCTTGTGTTCGCCGTCGTGACTCCAGCCCGGCGGCATCGCCAGGTACAGCAGTTTGTTACGCAGCCCCGGCGCGGCCGCGACGTCGCGTGCGAGCGCATGAAACTCGCCGAGGTAGGCATCGAGAAAACTGCCGGGCTTCATCGGCCGGGTGATGCCGTACTCGATCCGGATGTCGTCGCGCTGCGGTTGGTAGGTACGGAACACGCGGTCCCAGACATTGAGCAGATTGCAGAAGTTGGTATCCATGTAGACCGCGTTGCGCGCGTGATGCACGCGATGGTGCGCCGGGGTGAGGATGATCCGGTGCAGGAACCCCAGCCGCCCGTCCTTGAGCGCGTGTTCGCCCAGATGGATGAACTGCCCCCACAAGCCGTCGATGAACATCATCAGCAACAACAGCGGCGGCTCGACGCCGGCCAGGATGCAGATCGTGGTGCGCACGAAGTCGGCGTACGGCGCCTCCAGGAACAAATGCGCGTAGTTGACCGACAGATTCATCGCCACCGGCGCGTGGTGGGTCGAATGCAGACACCACAGCAATCGCACCTTGTGGGCGAGGTAGTGATAGACGAAATGAGCGAACTCCCAGACCAGATAGCCGTAAATCAGCCCGTGCACGCTGATGCCCACCTGGAACGGCGCATAAGGCTGGAACAAGCCGATGCACAGGGTCACCACGCCGAAGGTCAAGAACGCCCCGATCAGCCGGTTGGCCAGCATGGTCAGGAACGGCAGCTTGTAGTCCTCAAGCTTGAACTGGCGCGCGGCCACGGTGCGCAGCAGTTCGTAGACCAGCAGGAACGGGATGACCGGGTACAGCAGCGCCGCGGCACCGTCGGCGCTGAGCAGCGCCCGGTAGCCGCGCTCGGCCAACAACTGCAGCAAGGCCCCCAGGCCGAAGAACCCGACCAACTCCTGCTGTACATGCTCCCACCACTGCATCCCCGCCCCCGCATTTGTATCGATCTAAATGCAGAATTAACACCGTAAGCAACCCGCGGCAAGCCGCTCGCGCCGAACTCGCCGCGCGGGCATTGGACGGTGCCTTGACGCTTTTGGATACGGCCCGGACCGGGCCGGCTCGGCCGGCCCGCTGACGCGCGATTCGCCGCCGATCGGCGCACGAAGGCGCGGCTTTACCGACGATTGGACATTTACGTCCCACCCCGGCCCGGCCGGGCGCGGCCGACCGCGTGTGCTGCAATGCAACAGCCGGCCGCGTAGAATGCCCCACCCCTTTCTTTCATCCGGCCCGCTTTCGCGGGCCTCAGCAGTCGGAGCACACATGGGTCTGGACCTCGTTCCCACCGGCAAGAATCCGCCGCACGAGCTCAACGTCATCATCGAAATCCCGAAGGACGCCGAGCCGGTCAAGTACGAGGTCGACAAGGCCTCCGGCGCGATCTTCGTCGACCGCATTCTCTCGACCCCGATGCGCTACCCCTGCAACTACGGCTACGTCCCCCACACCGTCTGCGGCGACGGCGACCCGGCCGACGTGCTGGTGGTGCTGCCGCTGCCGCTGATCCCCGGCTCGGTGATCCGCTGCCGTCCGGTCGGCGTGCTGCGCATGGTCGACGAGGCCGGCGGCGACGAGAAGATCCTGGCCGTGCCGGTCGACAAGGTGTTCGCCGGTTACAGCCACATCAACGACATCGATCAGGTCAGCCCGCACTGGCTCGAGCGCATCGGCCACTTCTTCGAGCACTACAAGGACCTGGAGAAGGGCAAGTGGGTCAAGCTCGACGGTTGGGGCAACGCCGAGGAAGCCAAGAAGATCCTGCTCGAGTCGATCGAGCGTTACGCGGCCGAAGTCGAGAAGCCGAACTTCTGATCGCATCGCGGATGGCGCAATCGCATCACGAAAGGCCGCCCTCGGGCGGCCTTTCGTTTGTGGGCAGGGGGTCTTTTGTGGAATGGCTTGAGCCCCGAGGTCTTTTGTGGGAGGGGCTTGAGCCCCGACTGGTTCCGATCGCCACATCGCTTCATGCACCGCACCGCTTCGCCTGTCGGGGCTGAAGCCCCTCCCACAAAAGACTTGCGGCCCCTCGCATCTCGTTCGGCATCTCGTCGGCATCGGCCCGGCACCGACACCCGCACCGGTACCGATACCGATACCCATACGAAAAACTACGGCCCCTTTCGGGGCCGTAGTCGTATCGCATTACATCCGACTTCTTATCAGAAGCGCTGGGTGTACTTCATGTACACGAAGCGGCCGATGTCGAAGCTGCCGTTGTAGGCGAAGCTGCTGTTCGGCTGGCTGTACATGGTCTGGCCGATGTGGTCGAACACGTTGTTCGCGCCCAGCGCCACGGTGGCGTTCCACGGAGTGTTGTAACGCACCTGCACGTCGTGGAAGGTGTTGCTGCCCACTTCGCGCAGCGGCACCGCGCCCTTGTACGCGGAACGGTAGTTCGGGTTGTTGCACTCCGGACCGCCTTCCAGGTCGTACGCGCACTCTTCCTTCAGGCCGCCGTAGTAACGGATGCCCCAGCTCGCGCCGAAGTCGCCGCGGCTCCAGTCGGCGTTGAAGTTCGAACGCACGCGGAAGTTCGACACGCCGTCGGCGACCCAACCGGTGCGCTGCTCGACGGGAGTCGTGGACTCGTTGTCGCGCTTGTACTCGGAGTAATCGACGTAGGTCGTCTTCCAGGTGAAGCCGAAGTTGCCGAAGCGGGTATCGGTCAGACGGTAGGTGATGCCCAGGTCGTAACCCGCGGTTTCCTGGTAGCCGCCGTTGATCAGGGTGCGGGTCACGTTGTTGACCTGGCCCTTGGCGTTGCGGGTGAAGCGGTTGCAGGCCGAATCGATGCCGAGCACGTAGCAGTTGTTCAGGATCGAGGTGACGGTCTCAGCCGCGATCACGTCTTCGATCTTGATCTTCCACCAGTCCAGGCTGATGTCGAAGCCGTTGAACCAGCTCGGGCTGTACACGAAACCCACGGTGGTCGACTTCGAGGTTTCCGGCATCAGCTGCGAGTTGGAACCCGACAGGAACGAGCTGTCGGACTGCGCGTTCGGACCGGTCGCCGGCTTGCCGCCGGACGCGGCCTGACGGAAGTTCGCCGGCAGACCGCCGCAACGGCCCGCGACCTGCGGGTTGCGCACGGCCGAACCGAACAGCGTGTCGCACGGATCGGTGTAGTTGTCGAAGCTTTCGCTGACGCCGCCGTACAGGTCGGCCACGGTCGGGGCGCGGAAGCCCGTCGCGTAGGTGCCGCGCACCAGCAGGTCGTCGATCGGCTTCCACTTCAGGCTGAACTTGCCGTTGGTGGTGTCGCCGAAGGTGTCGTAGTCGGAGTAACGGCCGGCGAGGTTGAACGACAGTTCCTTCGCGAAGGTCACATCCGACAGCACCGGCACGGCGAGTTCGACGTAGAACTCGTCGAGCGAGTAGCCGCCCTTGGTCGCGGCGCCGGCCAGGTCGGTGGTCAGACCGGACTGCAGCAGCGCGTCGGGCGAGTACTCGGCGGTTTCCTTGCGGTGCTCGTAACCGGCCGCGATACCCAGATCGCCCGCCGGCAGCGTAGCCAGCACGCCGCTGAGGTTCAGGCTGTAGACCTGGGTCTCGGTGGTCGAGGTGTCGTGGGTCGGCAGATACAGGTACTTCTGCAGTTCCGGATTGCTCAGCGCGTACGGGCTGTTGGTGACGTCCGGTCCAAGCAGCGGGTTCCACGGCAGGCAGCCGGCGACCGGCGCGGCGGCGGTGCCGCAGCGGATCTGGCCGGTGGCCGCGTCGACGTAGTTCGGGCCCAGCGCCTTGAGCGCGTTCGGCAGGAACAGGTTGCCGGTGCCGGTCTTGACGCCCTTGTTCTGGTTGTACAGGTAGCTGGCGTCCCAGTCCCAGGTCTTGCCGGCGAGTTCGAAGGAACCTTCCAGGCCGCCGCTGAAGCGGTAAGTGGTCAGCTCGGACTTGGTCTGACGCGGCACTTCCCAGCCACGGCGGAAGAAGTCGGCGTCGCGGCCGAGCGGATTGAACTCGTTCTGGGCGGCCAGCGGCAGACGGCCGAAGCGGTCGAAGCCGGTCGAACGGAACGGATAGCCGGCGATCTGCTGCAGGGCTTCGCGATCGGTGTACAGAACGTCGGCCTTGGCGCGCAGATTGTCGGTGATGTCGAACTCGGCGTTGGCGAACACCGAACGGCGCTTGAGGCCGGTCGACAGGAACATCTGTTCGTTCGGATTGGTCATGTCGGCCAAACCGGTTTCGTGCAGATTGCCGAGGTTCTTGGTGTTGGTCGCGCCGCGGTTGGCGGTCAGGGCGATGTCGTCGTCGCCGTTGTCCGGGGTGCCACGATCATCGATCAGCGTGCCCCACTGATTGATCGCGCTCCAGCCGGCGGTATCGTCGGCGGTCGGGAACTGGTGGTAACGGCCGTTCGGATAGCGCGTGAACGCACGATCCTTGGCGTACACCGGATCTTCCTTGCTGTACTCGGCACCCAAGGTCACCGAACCGCGCTCACCGGTCTGGCCGATGACGAAGTTGTAGACCTCTTTGTTGCCGTCGCCCTGGCCGTACTGACCCAGGTAGGCGCTGCCTTCCAGACCGTCGAAGCGCTTGCGGGTGATGATGTTGACCACGCCGGCGATCGCGTCGGAACCGTACAGGGCCGAAGCGCCGTCGGTGAGGACTTCGATGCGCTCGACGATCGAACTGGGGATCGAGGCCAGATCGGAATAACCCGACGAGGTGATGCCCATGCGCTTGCCGTCGATCAGCACCAGGGTGCGCTCGGGGCCGAGGTTACGCAGGTCGACGTACTGGCCGCCCACGTTCTCGCCCGACGCCAGCGCGGTGGCGCGCGAGATCGCCGGCGAACCGGTGGCGGTGATGTTCTGGACGATGTCGGCGACGCTGGTGAAGCCTTGCTTCTGGATCTCGGCACGGGTCATCGTCACGACCGGCTGCGAAGTTTCCAGGCTCGCCTGACGGATGCGCGAACCGGTGACTTCGATGCGGTCGAGAGTGGTGGTGGTGTTGGAGGCATCCGCTTCCTGGGCGCCGGCAATCGCCGGTACCAGAGCGGACACTAACGCCGCAGCGATGGCGGACGGCAGCAAGCCGTACCGCGCCGCGGGGCGCAGACTGCGATGGTTCATCTATCTCTCTCCAGTAATCTCGTTATGGGCGTGTTAAAACGCCCTGCAAAATTACGTTCGATGAGTCGATGCTGCTTTGCGGGTGACGCCGGGAGGTTTTGCCGAATCGGCCCTCGCGGTTGGAGTCACGTCACAGTAGGAATCGCGCAGCGCCCCTGAAACGTGATGTATTCGCGGTATTTTTGACCGATCGCGCATTCAGTCGATGCGTCGCGATCCGAGGTTGCGGCGACTTTGCGAAAACATCGACGGGCATTTGCCGAATCGGGTTTCGCGCTTTGCATCGTATCGATCGTCGGTCGCGCATCGATGCGATCGCGCATTCGGATCGATGCACGCTCGTGCGCGAAAGACGCGAATGAGCGTGGTCGCGACCGATGGCGGGCAGCCCTATGATTTAGTCCGTTACGCGGTTTCGGCGCCCTTGATCGAACAGCGTCGGGCCTGAAGGCCCTCCCACAAAAGACCTCGCCGTTGCGCGGCGCGTCGTGAGCCGCGGTTTGGTCAGGCGATGGTTTCGATACTTCCGATCGAACAGCGTCGGGCTGAAGGCCCTCCCACAAAGACCTCGCGGTTGCGCGGCGCGTCGTGAGCCGCGGTTTGGTCAGGCGATGGTTTCGATACTTCCGATCGAACAGCGTCGGGCCTGAAGGCACTCCCACAAAAGACCTCGCGGTTGCAGGCGCGTCGCGTCGCAGCGGCCCGCCGGCGCCGAGGCTCCGCTGCGCGCGGGCGCGCAGTGGGAACCTCGGCGGTCTTCATCGGAACTTGGAACAGAACACGGGGGAGGCTGGCGGGTACGCGCTGCGCGGGGGATCAGGCAGGTGGCGTACGGCTGGCGCCAGGGTGTTGCGGTGGAACGGTCAGACTTGAGTGTTGCGGTGTCTCGTTCGAATCTTTCGGCTCGCCGTTCGGAAGTTTCGTAAGGCTTTCGTCCCGGACGGTTCGCCTGTCGGCTCGGTCAGCTCGCCATCGCCAGCTTGCGCATCGGCGGCAATGCGGCCTGCTTGGCCGATTCCAGCTTGGCGCTGGCCGCGGCGCTGCGGTAACGCGTGGCCGAGGTGCCGAAACGGGCGCGGAAGGCGCGAGCGAAGCTGCAGCAGTTGTCGAAACCGCTGGCGGCGGCGACTTCGCCGATCATCATCGAGGTGTTCTTCAACAGATCCGCCGCGTGCTCCAGGCGCATGCGCGCCGAAGCGGCCTGCGGGCTTTCTTCGTACAGGCTGTGGAAGGTCTTGGAGAAGTACCAGCTCGAGAAACTGGTCAGTTCGGCCAGTTCGCTGATCCGCACGACCCGGTCGCAGTTGCCTTCCAGGTACAGACGGGCGCGTTGCAGACGGCCGAACACCTGGCGCTTGCGGCTGCGCGAACGGCCCGGGCAACGCTGGATGCGCGCGGTCAGCTCGCGCTGGACGCCGGCCAGATGCAACAGGATCGGACGCAGGGCGTTGATGTCGAAACCGGTGTCGGCCTCGCCGTTGCGGGCGTGGGCCTGACGCCACAGGCGCAGGGCGATGCGGGCGTCGTGGCGGCTCATACGGCCGCGGCCGGCGTAGAGGCTGCTGTCGGCGAGCCGGGCCATGGACTTGATCGCGTCGGCGGTCAGGTTCATGCCGATGCACACGCCATAACGGTCGGCCTGCAGGACCGGCTTGGAGTCGCGCTCGAACGCGATCCAGTCACCACGCTTGAGTCGGAACTTGCCCTCTTTGGCCTCGACCCATGAGCTGCCGCGCAGCTGCACCCAGATCGAGAAGTGAGTACCGGACAACTGAGCGCTGCCCAGTCGCGAGACGCCGACGCAACTTGCCTGAACGGACAGATCCTGCGCGTCCAGCTGCAGCAGCTGTCCGCGATCGGCCCACAATGCTTGCTCCATTGGTCCACCTCATGTGCGGGGAATGAGGTTTTTATTTGCCTGAGCAACGAACCCGCTGCCGGAAATTTGACGGAGAGTTAGACGAATTCGGAACGACGTCACAACCGAAGCTTTTCCGAAAGACATTTTTCAATAAAAATCAATCAGTTGAGCCAGCCTGGGACGAAAGTCTTGGGCTCCTCGGGCAGTTCCATGTAACCGATATCGGCGCCGTCCCACTTGGCCAGCGACAAATACACCACGTCACCGCGCGGGCTCAGGCTGAATCCGTTGGGCGCTGAGCGCCGGCTCTGGTCCAGGCACAGCACCGAAGGCGGGGCGTCCGGGGTTGCGATCCGGCGCAGCAAGACCAGGCAGGTCGGCTGCTGATCCAGGTAGCGCAACTCGCCGGTCTGGGTCGCCACTTCCCACAGGCGGTAACGCTCGGAGACGGGTTCCGCGTCGTCGATGCGACGCACGCTGGACGGAGTCAGGGCCAGATCGGCCTGCCACAACCCGGCCTGGGTCTGGCGGGTGAACAGCAGGCGGTTGCGGGCGCCGTCGACCCGGACTTGGGAGACGTCCTCGACCGCCCCGATCAAGACCCAGGGTGCGCGCCCCCGATCGAACAGATTCAGACGCGGGCGCCCCTCGCCGGTGCTGGTCAGCACCAACAGCCTGCCCGGATCGGGCAATTGCACCGCCTGCAGCGGTTCTTCGACCGGCACCGGCAGGCGGGTGACCTTGCCGCTGGCCGGGACGATTTCGCTGACCACGTTGCGGCCTTCGCCGTCGGGGCCGACCACGGTGACCCGGCTGCTGTCGGCCGACCAGGACGCGGGGTAGCGCGTGCCCGGCTGCAGGCCCTGCAGCATCCGCAGCGAGTCGGGCTGGTCCAGATCCGCCCACCACAGGTGGTTGCTGCCGGAGCGGTCGGAGAAGAACACGATCTGGCGTCCGTCCGGCGCCACCATCGGCAGCATGTCGCGCGCCGAGGACGGGAACAGCGGGTCGACCACGTGCACCGCGCCCTTGGAGGTATCGCCCAGCACCACCCGGAACAGGCCGAAGTACGGCTTGCGCTGGACGAAGGCCGCGGCGACCGCCGGGGCCTGCGCCGATTCGATGCCCAGGTCGCGGGCCTGGCCGGTTTCCAGGTCCAGGCGGAACATGCGGGTATCGCCGTCGATCATCCGGCCGAACAGGATGCTGCGGCTGTCGGGCAGCCAGTCCCAGCCGCGCACGTCGGCGCTGAGCTGGCTGAGCCGCTCGGCGCTGCCGCCCTCGGCCGGCAGGCGCCAGAAATCGCCTTGCGGGTTGTTGCGCAGGAACACGATCCAGCGACCGTCCGGCGAGAACCGCGGCGACAGGTCGACGTTGCCGACGCCAGGGCGGTACGGCACCGCGCGCCATTCCCCGCTGGCCAGATCGAGCACTCGCATGCCGACCAGTCCCTGCCCAGTGAGCATGCTGCCGAAGATCAGGCCGCGGCCGTCCGGGGTCCATTCGAAGGTCGGCGGGCTGCGCGGGTCGCAATCGCCGATCTCGCGTTCGGCGCCGCCGTTGGCCGCGACCATCAGCACCTTGCACGACACGCTGGGCTCCACCCGCAGGAAGGCGATCGAACGTCCGTCCGGCGACCACGCCGGCGCGCTGTCCTCGGCCAGGCCGCTGGGGCGGGTCAGCTGCCGCGGCGGGGTCTGGTCGGTGGTCTGCACCAGGATCGCGGTGCCGTGCTGGCCTTCGGGGACCGCCACGTACGCCACCAGCGCCGCATCGGGCGACAGCGTCGGCGCGAGTTCGAAGCCCGGCATCGAGGTGATCAGCCGATACGGCCGAGCCGCGTTGGCCACCCGCGCCGGGTCGACCGGGGCGGCCACGGGCCCCGCCATGTGCGGTAGCCGCGCCAGCGACCACCACACCAGCAGGCCGACCAGCACCACCACCGTCGCGATCGCGCCGACGATCGAACGCCAGGTGCCGCGCGGGCGCGGCCGGATCGGCAACGGCACCGGATCGAGATGCTCGTCGACCGGAAGCGCGTCGACGCTGTGACCGGCGATTTCCCGATCCGCCGCCGCCCCAGCCTCGTGCGTCGGCGTCGTGGCCGGGGTCAGCCACTCGACCTGGGCCAGCAACCGGTAGCCGTTCTTGGCGATGGTTTCGATGTAGCGCGGATTGCCGCGGTCTTCGTCGAAGGCCTTGCGCAGCTGCGTCACCGCCTGAGTGACCACATCGTCGGTCGGCAACGTGTCGGGCCAGACCTCGGCGAGCAAGGCATCGCGGCTGACCACGCGATCGGCATGTTCGACCAACACCAGCAGCACGCCCATGCACTTGGGCGTGATCCGGCGCGGCCGACGCGCCCCCGGCGCGCGGATCTCGCGCAAGGGGATGTCGACCACGCAATCGCCTACCCGCAGATGTTCGGCGGGCAAGGGCGGCGTCGATGGCTCATGGAGTCGCGGCATGAATCCTGCTAATGGTGCGCACTTGCCCAATGCCGGTCATGTGCCTGAACGCATAGGCCACAAGAACGACAAACCGACATATCCGGCATGGCGCGACGGCGCGATCGGGAAAGCGCGCCTGTGCTTCTTGTTCTAGCCGCTATTCTAGCGTCCGCGAGGCTGAGCCGTGCCTGTTCAAGCGTCGCAGGCAGCTTCGGATGCGCTGAAAAGCTGAAACGTATCGTTCCAAAACACGCTGAAAAGCGTGTATTTATGTGTAACCCGCCGCGATATCAGCTCCGATCCGTTTCAGCGCCGTTCATGCCGCAGCATGGTCAGGCCGATCAGGCGCGACACCACCGCGGCGACATAGCCGACCCCGGCGAACTGCTCGAACATGGTCAGCACGCGCGCGGCCGGGCTCATCGGCAGGATGTCGCCCAGGCCGACCGCCGACAGGTTGGTGAAACTCAGAAACAGCAGTTCGATCCAGGTGCGCGGCTCGCCGGGCCGCTCGGCGCCGACGAAACTGCCCGGATACCACGCCTGGCAGACCAGGAACGCGTAGGCGAAGCCCCAGGCCAAGAGAGTGAACGTCGCCCCGGCAGCGAACAACTCGTCCGCAGTGACCTTGTGGTCGCTCATCATGTAGGCGATCAGCGCGCCGGCCGCGTAGAAATACAGCGCCGCTTCCAACGCCGAAGACAGCACCAGCAGGCCCGGGCTGTCGATCAGCACCGACAGCACCGACGAGACGAACGCCGGCACCGCGATGATCCAGGCGATCCACTTGATCGCCGGGCTGCGATTGACCACCCACACCGCCAGCGCCAGCACCAGCACGCCGAACGCGCCGAACACCACTCGCCCGTGGCCGCCGGGTTCGAACAACGGATAAGCCAGCATGCTCAGCAACTGCGCCGCCAGCAGAAAAGCGGACGGGTGACGGCGTGCGAGGACGCGCCACTTGAGGGAAGCGTAGTTGGTCATGGGACGGAACCGGGCGCTGAGGGTTGGGAAAAAAGAAAGCCGGGCACAAGCATGCCCGGCTTTGTCTGGCTTCTCACGTTTCTTCGTCGCCGCGGCCGCCCCTTGTAGGAGCGGCGCGAGCCGCGACCGCGAATCGCGGCGCCCAGCGACCGCCGCAAGCCCGAGGTCGCGCGGTCGCGGCTCGCGCCGCTCCTACGCTCGCCTCTGGGCTTGCTCTTACGCCCGTCGATACACCTCGGCGCCCTGCGCACGGAACTCGGCGGCCTTCTCGGCCATGCCCTCGTCGAGCGCCGCGATCTCTTCCACGCCGTGTTCCTTGGCGTACTCGCGCACGTCCTGGGTGATCTTCATCGAGCAGAAGTGCGGGCCGCACATCGAGCAGAAGTGGGCGACCTTGTGCGCGTCTTTCGGCAACGTCTCGTCGTGATACTCGCGAGCGCGCTCCGGGTCCAGGCCCAGATTGAACTGATCCTCCCAGCGGAATTCGAAGCGCGCCTTGCTCATCGCGTTGTCGCGCGCCTGCGCGCCCGGATGGCCCTTGGCCAGATCGGCCGCGTGCGCGGCGATCTTGTACGCCATCAGGCCTTCGCGCACGTCGTGCTTGTTCGGCAGGCCCAGGTGTTCCTTGGGCGTGACGTAGCACAGCATCGCGGTGCCGAACCAGCCGATCATCGCCGCGCCGATCGCGCTGGTGATGTGGTCGTAACCCGGCGCGATGTCGGTGGTCAGCGGGCCCAAGGTGTAGAACGGCGCTTCGCCGCAGACCTCGAGCTGCTTGTCCATGTTTTCCTTGATGAGCTGCATCGGCACGTGGCCGGGGCCCTCGATCATGGTCTGCACATCATGCTTCCAGGCGATCTTGGTCAACTCGCCCAGGGTTTCCAGCTCGCCGAACTGCGCCGCGTCGTTGGCGTCGGCGATCGAACCCGGACGCAGGCCATCGCCGAGCGAAAAGGCCACGTCGTAGGCCTTCATGATTTCGCAGATGTCTTCGAAGTGGGTGTAGAGGAAATTTTCCTTGTGATGCGCCAGGCACCACTTGGCCAGGATCGAGCCGCCGCGCGAGACGATGCCGGTCACGCGCTTTGCGGTCAGCGGCACGTAGCGCAGCAACACGCCGGCATGGATGGTGAAGTAATCCACGCCCTGCTCGGCCTGCTCGATCAAGGTGTCGCGGAAGATCTCCCAGTTGAGCTCCTCGGCGCGGCCGTCGACCTTCTCCAGCGCCTGATAGATCGGCACCGTACCGATCGGCACCGGCGAGTTGCGGATGATCCATTCGCGGGTTTCGTGGATGTGCTTGCCGGTCGACAGGTCCATGACCGTGTCCGCGCCCCAGCGCATCGACCACACCAGCTTCTCCACTTCCTCGGCGATGCCCGAGGACACCGCGGAATTGCCGATGTTCGCGTTGACCTTGGTCAGGAAGTTGCGGCCGATGATCATCGGCTCGCTTTCGGGATGATTGATATTGTTCGGGATGATCGCGCGGCCGCGCGCGACTTCGTCGCGGACGAATTCGGGGGTGATGATCTTCTGGATGTTCGCGCCGAAGCTCTGGCCGGGATGCTGGTTGAGCAGATGCGCTTCGCGGATCGACTCCAGGCGCTGGTTCTCGCGGATCGCGATGTATTCCATTTCCGGCGTGACGATGCCGCGGCGCGCGTAGTGCATCTGGGTGACGTTGGCGCTGCCGATCGCGCGGCGCGGCAACGGCCGGCTGCCGAAACGCACGTGCGCCAGCTTGGGGTCGTGCTCGCGCTGACGGCCGAACTGCGAGGACAAGCCGGTCAACGCTTCGGTGTCGCCGCGTTCGGCGATCCAGGCCGCGCGCAACGGCGCCAGCCCCGAGGCCAGATCGATCACCGCGCCCGCGTCGGTGTAGACGCCGGAGGTGTCGTACACGGCCAGCGGCACGTTGTCTTCGCCGCCGAAAATGGTCGGCGTGCGCGCCAGTTCGATCTCGCGCATCGGCACCTGCAGGTCCGCGCGCGAACCTTGCACGTAGATCTTGCGCGAGCCGGGGATCGGGCGCGTGACGTCGGCGGACAGCTGCTCGGCTTGCTGGATCAGATCTTGCTTGCTGGAAGCTGGGGAGGGCACCGCATTCATGAAGTTCGTCCTGTTGGAAGCTCATCAGAGCTGGCTCGATCGAGCCGGGACGAAGCGGGCGGCGCACGGCCGCGGCGGAGCCGCGTCCGGCGAAGCTTCCCTACGGCGGTCTCAACCGCATCAGGTTCGAAGGGACTGTCTCAACCGCCGGCCGAAACCGCCGCGGTACCCCCGCTTCAGTGCGCATTAGACATGGAAACGGCCCCCGGCGCCAATGCGCGGCGCGGCGCGGCGGAGCTTGTTTTGGGATATAGGCCGCTTTTGTGGGAGGGGCTTCAGCCCCGACGGTCGAAACGGTGCGGCTCCATGAGGAGATTTCGCGATCGGAACCAGTCGAGGCCCAAGCCCCTCCCACAAAAGCCGCTCCCTACCATCGAAGTCGTCTTCACCGAAATTCCGGTACCCACATTGCCCACCGCGGCAACCCCGGCTAGCGTGTGACCATGAATCCGATCTCACCCCGTCCTTGCGTCCTTCCTCCCCCCGCCTTCCGTCTGAGCGCGCTTGCGATGCTGTTCGCCCTCGCCGTCTCGGCCTGCGGTGCGGCCACGCCGCGACCGGCCGCGACCGGTGCCGACGCCGCCACGGTCACCGACCCGTTCGCCGCGCTGCGCCCGCTGTGCGGCAAGGCCTATGCCGGACGCGTGGTCGTCGACACGCCCAAGAGCGCCGAGGATCCCTTCGCCGGCAAGACCCTGGTCATGCACGTACGCGATTGCCGCGCCGATGAGATCCGCATCCCCTTCCACGTCGGCGACGACCGATCGCGCACCTGGGTGTTCACCGCGCACGACGGCGCGCTGCGCCTGAAGCACGATCACCGCCATCGCGACGGCAGTTCCGATGCACTGACGATGTACGGCGGCGATCAACGCGGCCTGGCCCAGGCCGGCCGCTACGAATTCCCCGCCGACGCCTACAGCCAGGCCATGTTCCGCAAACTCGGACGCGAGGTGTCGGTGCCGAACGTGTGGGCGATCGAGATCGTGCCACTCCAAGCCGCGCCGGACCGCTTCGTCTACGAACTCGCGCGCCCCGGCCGCCTGTTCCGGGTCGAGTTCGACCTGACCAGACCGATACCCGCGCCCCCACCGCCGTGGGGCGGCTGAGGACGAAGGCATCGTCGCGCCCGAACGGACGCGACGATGCTCACTGCCCTCAGTGACCCGGGTTGGTGTACCAGCCCGAGCAGTAGTTCGTCCCGTTCTTGGTCAGGTAGAAACGGCTGCAGTTGGTGTCGTAGCTGCTGCCGGTGGCGGTGATCCGGTAACCCGACACGTAGGCACCGTTGAGGTGATAGAAGCTGCCGTTCTGCTTGAGCGACCAATGCTCGTGCGGACCGGTCGAGCTGCCGCCGTTGCACAAGGCCTGCGCCTGGGTGTTGGCCGGATTGGCGATGGCGGTGTTGCTGCCGACGTTGGCGCCGGTGTTGTACTGGATGTTCATCAGGTGATAGTAGGTCGTCGACCAGCCGCCGCTGTGCACGATCTCGGCGAAGCACGAAGAATGGCGTTTGAACGAGCCGTTCGCCGACGCCGACACCCAGGTGTTGTTCTGATTGCTGCCCCAGCCGCCGCCCAGCGACATGTCCAGCGACGACATCGGATAGTTGCCCGAGCCGGTGTTGGTGTGCGCGCCGCCGACATGCCAGCGCTGGCCGCGCGGGAACGGGAACTGCAGCAGGCCGTTCGGCGACAGCGGTTGCACGTCCGGTCCGGCCTTGGCGAAACGCGCCGACGGCGCCTGCGCCGTGCGCGGCTCGTTGAACAGTCGGCCGTACACCTGCTGGAATTCGCCGTCGCCGCTGAGCGCGGCGCTGGACTCGCTGGCGCCTGCGCGTTCGAACAAGGCCTGCAGCGGGTTGGCCCGCGCCAACGTGACCACGCCCTTGGCGTCGGGACCGTCGTTTTCGTACAACGATTCGCGCAGCGCCTGCGCCACTTCGCGCGTCTGCGCATTGAAGTCGACGCCGACGGCGAGCTTGCCGAACGGCCGGCGCATCGCGTCGGCGGAGGCGTGCTTGCGGGTGATCACGCCGCTCTGCTGCTCCATCAACGCGATCAGCACCTTCGGGCTGATGCCGCTGTAACCGGCCCAATGCGAGATCGATTCGGCGTGCTTGGCCAAATGCGGCGCATTCTTGGCCAGGTACGCATCGATATCGAAGTCGAACATTTCGTCGTAGGAATACACCAGATCCTGACCGCTCAGACCGCGTTCGGCCGCGCCGGCGGCGCCGCTGAGCGCGGCCGCGATGCAACACGTCAGCAGTCCCAGTCCTGCCTTGGAAAACAGCTTGCTCGACATCGTCTTGCTCCCGAGGTGTGATAGGGCGACGCGCGTGGATTCCACCGCGTCGTCGAACGCGGACATTCGCTCGCGGCGGCGGCCGAAGTGTTGCGAGCCGCGTCGACTCTGACCGCGCGCGCCAGCGCTGTCGTGCGACCGCGGTCAAATCGCGGGGGCGCAAATGAGACTGCCGCTGCAACATCCGCACAAGGATGGGTAGCGGCGAAAAGCCGGGGATTTCGGTGTTCAGCCAGAAACGGTCGCAGCGCACAGATCGCGGCCGAAAGCCGAACGACCGTGCCATGAAAAATCGGGGCTACGACGCAGTGCAACAACGCCGCCCGTACCGCTGCGGCGACGCCGCGCGGCAATCGCCAACGCGCGCGGTTTCGCG
Source organism: Lysobacter sp. CA199 (assembly GCF_052078715.1). Taxonomy (NCBI): domain Bacteria; kingdom Pseudomonadati; phylum Pseudomonadota; class Gammaproteobacteria; order Lysobacterales; family Lysobacteraceae; genus Lysobacter; species Lysobacter sp. CA199. Next base: position 45,800 of record NZ_JBQJIL010000005.1, read on the forward strand.
CACAATCCGGTTCGCGCGCCCCGCGGCGTGCGCATCGTGTCCCGCCGAGCCTCGCTCATGGAGCCCATCGCATGGAAATGCCGCACTGCCTTGTCTTGTCCTCGCTGCTGCTGGCGCTCGCGCCGCTGGCGCACGCCGCCGATTTCGTCGTGGAAAGCCCCGACGTGCGCGAGGGCGAAGTCCTCGCTCCGGCGTTCGTGCTGAAGGGCGCGGGTTGCAACGGCAGCAACACCTCTCCGCGCCTGGACTGGAAAAATCCGCCGGCCGGCACGCGCAGCTTCGCCGTGACCGTCCACGACCTCGATGCGCCCGGCGACGCCGGCTTCTGGCATTGGTTGGTGGTCAACATTCCGGCCAAGACCTACTTGCTCGACCACGGCGCCAGCAACGGCGGCCTGCCCGCCGGCGCGTTGCAGATTCGCAACGACTACGGCCGCGCCGGCTACGGCGGTCCGTGTCCGCCGCCGGGCCAGCTGCATCGCTATGAGTTCACGGTCTGGGCCTTGAAGACCGACAAATTGAAGATCGAAACCAGCGCCGGCGGCGCGTTGGCCGGTTTCATGATCAAACAAAACGCTCTGGGCCAGGCCAAGCTGACCGCCAAGTACGAGCGCTGAGCCACTGCCTCCAGCGAAAGCCGCCGGCCGGCGGCTTTCGCTCGGCCCGCACAAATCTTCATCGCCCCTCTTGACGCGCCGCACAACGGCGGGTTATTGCTAGCCCATGCACCCCGCCTTCGCCACCGCCCGCAACGTATCGACCCAGGCCTACGGCCGGGTATCGATCGTATCGGCGATGTCGATTACCACCACTGGTACCGGTACCACTCCTACAGGGGTGCGGACGGGCGTGTCCAGCTAACAGACCACGCCGCTCCGCACCCGATCCGGGTGCGGGCTGGCCGCCCTACCCCGGACCGAAACGCGGAGCTCCAACAGGAGCTTCCCATGTCGTCCGCCCCGCCCCAAACCGCTTTCGATGCCCAGCCCGACGCGGTCGTGGCCGAAGAACCTCAAGCCTGCGATCTCGACGCGCCAGTAACGGCCGATCCGGTCGCGCCGGCGCGCCATACGCATAAATTCGGCGGCAGCAGCCTCGCCGATGCCGACCGCTACCGGATCGCCGTCGGCCTGCTCGACGACGGCTCGCGCGAACGCGTGGCCGTGGTCTCGGCGATGCAGGGCGTGACCGACGCACTGGTGGTCCTGGTCGCCGCCGCCGGCGACGGCCAAGACTGGGCCCCGGCCTGGGCAGCGCTGCGCAAACGCCATCTCGATGCCGCCCAGTCGCTGGACCCGCATCTGCGCCACGGCACGGTCGAGACGATCGAAGCCGAATTCGCGCGATTGCGCGAAGCGCTCGACAGTCTGCCCGCGCGCGCCGACGAGACCTTCGCCGCGGCCCTGCCCGGCCTGGGCGAAGTGTTCTCCTCCCACCTCATGCATGCCGCGCTCGGCGGCGACGCCGCGGGCTGGACGCGGCTGGACGCGCGCGAGGTGCTGGTGGTGCATCCGGGCGAAATGGGCGTCGGCGTGGATTGGGCGCGCAGCCGCGAGAATCTGGCGGCATGGCGAAAACGCCACGCCGGACGCGATGTCATCGTCACCGGCTTCGTCGCCCGCGACGCGCAGGGCCGCGACACCACGCTGGGCCGCAACGGCAGCGATTACTCCGCGGCGATCTTCGCCAACCTGTTCGACGCCGACGCGCTGACCATCTGGACCGACGTCGACGGCGTGCTCTCGGCCGACCCGCGCCTGGTCCCCGATGCGGTCTGCCTGCCGTCGATGTCCTACGCCGAAGCCTGCGAACTGGCGTACTTCGGCGCCAAGGTGCTGCATCCGCAGACCCTGGCGCCGGTGCAGCAGCGCGGCATTCCGCTGCGCATCCGCAACACCCGCAATCCGCGCGCGCCGGGCACCTTGATCAGCCTGCGTCCGCAAGCCGACGGCATGCCGGTCAAGGGCCTGAGCCTGGTCCACGATCTGGCGGTGCTGGAGTTGGTCGGCAACGGCATGGTCGGCGTACCCGGCACCGCCGAGCGCTTGTTCGGCGCGCTGCGCGGCGCCGGCGTGTCGGTGACGATGATCTCGCAAGGCTCCTCCGAGCATTCGATCTGCGTGGTGGTGCGCGCCGAACAGGCCGCGCGCGGCCGCGACGCGATCGTCGCCGCCTTCGCCGATGCGATGGCCGACGGCCAGACCCAGCACGTCACCATCACTGCCGACATCTGCGTGCTCGCCGCGGTCGGCGACGGCATGGTCGGCCTGCCCGGCGTGGCCGCGCAGTTGTTCGACGGCCTGGCCAAGGCGCGGGTCAACCTGCGCGCGATCGCTCAGGGCGCGGGCGAGCGCAACATCTCCGTGGCGATCGCCGCGCGCGATGCGACCCGCGCGTTGCGCGCGGCGCATTCGGCGTTCTGGCTGTCGCCGCAGTGCATCTCGGTCGGCCTGATCGGACCGGGCAAGGTCGGCCGCGCGCTGCTGGCGCAATTGGCCGCGGCGCAACCGCGCCTGCAGCGCGACGCGCGACCGCAGTACCAACTCGATCTGCGCCTGCGCGCGCTCGCCGACAGCCGACGCATGCATCTGGCGCCGCGGGCGATGGCGTTCGACCAGGCCGGCGAGCAGTTCGCCGCCGAGGCCGAAACCCTGGACCTGGAACGCTTCGCCGCGCACGTGCGCGCCGAGCACATCCCGCACGCGTTGATCGTCGATTGCAGCGGCAGCGATGCGGTCGCGGCCTATTACCCGGAATGGATCGCCGCCGGCATTCACGTGGTCACTCCGAGCAAGCACGCCGGCGCCGGCCCGCTGGCGCGTTACCAGGCGATCCGCGAGGCCTCGCGCAACGGCGGCCAGTTCCGCTACGAGGCCACCGTCGGCGCCGGCCTGCCGGTGATCCAGACCCTGCGCTCGCTGCTCGACACCGGCGACGAGCTGACCGAGGTCGAAGGCATTCTGTCGGGCACCCTGGCCTGGCTGTTCAACCGTTACGACGGCAAGACCGCGTTCTCCCAGTTGGTGCGCGAAGCGCATGCACTGGGCTACACCGAACCCGATCCGCGCGACGATCTGTCCGGCACCGACGTGGCGCGCAAGCTGGTGATCCTGGCGCGCGAAGCCGGTCGCCCCTTGTCGCTGGAGCAGATCCAGGTCGAAAGCCTGGTGCCCGAATCGCTGCGCGAAGTGTCCAAGGACGAGTTCTTCGAACGTCTGCACGAACTCGACGCGCCGCTGCAGCAGCGCTTCGACGCCGCGCGCGCGGCCGGACTGAGCCTGCGCTATCTGGCCCGGCTCGATCGCGACGGACACGCCAGCGTCGGCGTGGTCTCGCCGCCGCCGGGGCATGCGTCTTTGCACGGCGCGCTGACCGACAACCTGATCCAGTTCCGCACCCGCCGTTACGCGGATAATCCGCTGGTCGTGCAGGGGCCCGGAGCGGGCCCGGACGTGACCGCCGCCGGCGTGTTCGGCGACCTGCTGACGATCGCGCAAACCCTCGGAGCCCGCGCATGAGCGCAGCGTCGCCCTCTTCCTCCCCACATGCGGACGATCAAGCCGACGATCAGGCCGATGCCGACGCCTCGCAGCAGGCGCGGGCGTTCGCGCCCGCCAGCGTCGGCAACATCGGCGTGGGTTTCGACGTGCTGGGCCATTCCATCGAGGGTCCGCGCGATATCGCCACCGTGCGCCGCATCGCCGAGCCGGTGGTGCGCATCCGCGCGATCCGCGGCGACGTGCCCGGCGCCGATTCGCTGCCGCTGGAAGCCGCGCGCAATACCGCCGGGCAGGCATTGATCTCGTTGCGCGAAAAGCTCGGACTGGCGCATGGGTTCGAACTGGAATTGGACAAGGGCATCGCGCTCGGCTCCGGGCTCGGCGGCTCGGCCGCGTCCTGCGTCGCGGCCTTGGTCGCGGCCAATGCCTTGCTCGCGCAACCGCTGTCGCGCGATGCCTTGTACGAATTCGCGCTCGACGGCGAATCGGTGTCCAGCGGCAGCCGCCACGGCGACAACGTCGCGCCGATGCTGCTCGGCGGCGTGGTCATGGCGACCGCGACCCGGATGATTCCGCTGTCGGTGCCCGATTGGTTGTACGCGGTGGTGGTGCACCCCGATCAGGTATTGGAGACGCGGCGCGCGCGCGCGGTGCTGGCCGATCCGTATCCGCTGCCGCTGGTGGTCAAGCAGAGCGCGCACCTGGCACTGTTCCTGACCGGCCTGCAGCGCGGCGACGCGCAGTTACTGCGCGAAGGCCTGGTCGATCTGCTGGTGGAGCCGCGGCGCGCGCCGTTGATTCCAGGCTTCGCCCAGGTCAAGACCGCCGCGCTCGATCATGGCGCGCTCGGCGCGAGCATCTCCGGCGCCGGGCCGAGTTGTTTCGCCTGGTTCGAATCCAAGCAGCGGGCGCAGATCGCCGCGGCGGCGATGCGGATCGCGTTCGCCGAGGCCGGCTTCGATTCGCGCGCCTACGTCACGCCAGTGGCGGGGCCACGCGCAGAAGTGATCGGCTCGGTGTGATGGGGGTTGGGGCTGCGATCAAAAGCAAATCCCCCCTCGCCCCTCTTTTTCAAAGGGGGGAACGGATTCGCAGGCGCGTTGATTCGCGCGGACGCTCAATGGAATACCGCTTCGCCGTAACAACGCTGCTTCGCCGCTACCTGGCTCCCAACCCAATCCCGCGACCCCACCTACCGCTTCCCCCTTTGAAAAAGGGGCCAGGGGGGATTCGCTTTTTGCTTCTTCGCTTTCCCACAACGCATCTCCCCACGAGACCGACCCATGAATTTCCTGAGCACCCGCGGACAAACGCCGCCCACCGCGATCGATCGGGCGCTGTCGGCCGGTCTGGCGCCCGATGGCGGCCTGTACGTGCCCGAGGGGTTTCCCGCGCTACCGCAGCCTCTCGCCGCCGAAGGGCTGGACGCGACCGCGCACGCGCTTTTGTCGCCCTACTTCGAGGACTCGTCCTTGCGCGACGGCCTGCGCGAGATCTGTGCGCGCGCGTTCTCCTTCGACGCCCCGCTGCGCCCGTTGTCGCAAGCCGACGATTGGCTGCTGGAGCTGTTCCACGGCCCCACCGCCGCGTTCAAGGACTACGCCGCGCGCTTTCTCGCCGAAGCCTTGGCCGGCCTGCGCGATGAGTCCGCGCCGCCGACCACGATCCTGGTCGCCACCTCCGGCGACACCGGCGCCGCGGTCGCCGCCGCGTTCCATCGCCGGCCCGGTTTCGAGGTCCTCATCCTCTATCCCGACGGCCGCGTCTCGCCGCGGCAGGCGCACGGCCTGGGCTGCTGGGGCGACAACGTGCAGGCGCTGCGCGTGGACGGCGATTTCGACGCCTGCCAGCGTCTGGCCAAGCAGGCCCTGTCGGACGAGGCCTTGCGCGCGCAGCGCCCGCTGAGTTCGGCCAACAGCATCAGCCTGGGCCGGTTGCTGCCGCAGGCGGCCTACTACGCCCATGCCGCCGGCCGCCACTACGCGCAACGCGGCGAGCCGCTCAACTTCATCGTGCCCACCGGCAATCTCGGCAACGCCTGCGCCGCCTTCGTCGCCAAGCGCATGGGCCTGCCGATCGGCGAGATTCGCCTGGCGACCAACGCCAACGACACCTTGCCGCGCTACTTCGGCGGCGCCGACTACCTCGCGCAACCGACCCGCGCCACCTTGGCCAACGCCATGGACGTGGGTGCGCCGAGCAACTTCGAACGTCTGCGTCACTGGTATCGCCACGACGCCGAGCTGCGCGCGGCGACCCGCGCCGACGGTGTCGACGACGCCACCATCGTCGAAACCATCCGCGCCGCGCCGCAGCGCCACGGCATCGTGCCCTGCCCGCACACCGCGATCGGCCTGCATGTGCTGGAGACCTTGCGCGCGCAAGGCGACGAACGGCCGTGGGCGGTGGTCGCCACCGCGCATCCGGCCAAGTTCGACAGCATCGTCGAACCCCTGGTCGGACATACGGTCGAACCGCCGCCGGCTTTGGCCGCATCGCTGGCGCGTCCGGCCTCGGCCGAGGCGATGGCGGCCGACTATGCGGCGTTGCGCGAACGGCTGCTGGGTTGAGACGCATCGTCCACGGACCGCTCGCGCAGACCGGCGCCCTCTTCGTGGAGGGGGCCGCGACGGGCGCGGCTCGAAGCCTGAACGCGCCGGCGCGTGGGAGGATTTGCTCGTGGCGTGGCCCGCCAACGAGCACCCACAAGCCTGTTTTCTCGAACACAGAACGCATTCGTGGTGGCGTGTAGGCGCGAGCTGTGACGTCTTTAGCGGCTCGGGATTGTTTTCGAAGAAACTATTGACAAGCCCCAAACGGGCATGTTCTTCTCGACCCATGACGCAGCGCAGCAACCACAGCAAGCCCACTTCGCTCCAGGCCGCCCAGGCCTCGAACGAGGCTTTGCGCGCCGCACTGTTCAAGGCTGCACCGGCCATCGCCAGCATTATTCTCGTCCTCGTACTTATTAGCGGGCTTACCAGCGCGGGAGTCGGGTTCGTGTAGAAAATCACACAACCCAAGGTCGAAAGAACCTGAACCCCGCGCCCGAAAGGCGCGGGGTTTTTCGTTTTACAGCCCTGGGTTCCTGAAAACACCGCACGCGGACGTGCGGCCACTGCGATGGACTGCAGCCAAGGAACTACCGTTTGTGAGAAGCAACGCCATCAAGCAAGGCCCGTCCCGAGCCCCCGCGCGCGCGATGCTGCGCGCCACCGGGCTCGACGACGCGGCCATCGCCAGACCGCTGGTCGCCGTCGTCCACACCTGGTCCGACGTCTCGCCGTGCAACATCACCCTGCGCGATCTGGCCCAGCACGTGCGCCGCGGTGTGCACGACGGCGGCGGTACGCCGATCGAGTTCAACACCATCGCCGTCACCGACGGCATCGCGATGGGCAGCGAAGGCATGCGCGCCTCGCTGGCCTCGCGCGAAACCATCGCCGACTCGATCGAACTGGCCGTGTCCGGCCACTGCCTGGACGCGATGGTGCTGTTGGTCGGCTGCGACAAGACCATCCCCGCCGCGGCGATGGCGGCGGCGCGCCTGGATATCCCGACCGTGATTTTGTACGGCGGCACGATCATGCCGGGCCATTGCCCGTCGAAGAAAGGTTCCGTCGAAGACAAACCGCTAACCGTGCAGGACGTGTTCGAAGCGGTCGGCGCGCATTCGGCCGGACGCATCGACGACGCCGAGCTGCACCGCATCGAATCGCACGCCTGTCCCGGCGCCGGCGCCTGCGGCGGCCAGTTCACCGCCAACACCATGGCGATGGTGCTGACCTTCCTGGGCCTGTCGCCGCTGGGCTATAACGACATTCCGGCGATCCACGAAGACAAGTCCGAAGCCGCGCGCCTGTGCGGCGAGCTGGTGATGAAGCAACTGCGCAACGGCGGCCCGAACGCGCGCACGCTGCTGACGCCGGCCTCGCTGCGCAACGCCGCGCGCGCGGTCTCGGCGACCGCCGGCTCCACCAACGCCGCGCTGCACCTGCTGGCGATCGCGCACGAAGCCGGCGTCGCCTTCGACCTGGAAGAATTCGAAGCCGCCGCGCATACGCCGGTGATCGCCGACCTGAAACCCGGCGGACGCTATACCGCCGCGGAAATGTTCGAATTCGGCGGCGCGGCGCTGGTGGCGCGCGAGCTGAAGACGGCCGGTCTGATCGAGGATATTCCCACGGTCACTGGCCGTTCCTTTTTCCAGGAACTGGCCGAAGCCACGATGGCCGACCAGCAGGACGTGGTGCGTCCGGTCAACGATCCGATCAAGCCGCGCGGCGGCTACTCGATCATCTACGGCAACCTGGCTCCGGAAGGCTGCATCCTCAAGCTGGCCGGCCACGGCCGCGAACATTTCGAAGGCCCGGCGCGGGTGTTCGATTCGGAAGAAGCCGCGTTCGCCGCGGTGCAAGCGCGGCAGATCGAGGCCGGCGACGTGGTGGTGATCCGCTTCGAAGGCCCCACCGGCGGCCCGGGCATGCGCGAAATGCTGGCGGTGACCGCGGCGCTGGTCGGCCAGGGCTTGAGCAACGACGTGGCTTTGATCACCGACGGCCGCTTCAGCGGCGCGACTCATGGCTTCATGGTTGGCCACATCTCGCCGGAAGCCGCGCATGGCGGCCCGATCGCGCGCCTGCGCGAGGGCGACAAGGTCAGCATCGACGTGAAGACGCGCAAGTTGGAAGTCGCCGCCGACCTGGCCTCGCGCGAGCCCGCGCGCATCGCCCCGCGCGTGACCACCGGCGTGCTGGCCAAGTACGCGCGCCTGGTCGGCTCGGCCTCGCAGGGCGCGGTGACCGCGCCCGGTCCGCTGCAGTCGCCGGCGCCGAAACAGATTCAAGCGACCCTCATCGAAACGCCCATTACCGAACCTGCCTGATCGCTCAATCCATCTCTCTCTCCCCGCTGCCTCCTCCCCATCTCCAGAGACCATCGACATGACCGCAACGACCTCCCGCCCCAAGATCGCCGTCGTCGGCTACGGCAGCCAAGGCCGCGCGCACGCGCTCAACCTTCGCGATTCGGGTTTCGACGTCATCGTAGGCCTGCGCCCGGGCGGACCGACCGAACTGAAGGCCAAGGCCGACGGCTTCACCGTCAAGACGCCGGCCGAAGCGGTCGCCGAAGCCGAACTGGTCGCGGTGCTGACCCCGGACATGGTCCAGCCGCAGCTCTATCGCGATGTCATCGAGCCCAACATCAAGCAAGGCGCCTGCCTGCTGTTCGCGCACGGCTTCAACGTGCATTACGGCCAGATCACCCCGCGCGCCGACCTCGATGTGGTGCTGGTCGCGCCCAAGGGCCCGGGCGCTCTGGTCCGCCGCGAATACGAAATCGGCCGCGGCGTGCCCAGCGTCTATGCCGTGCACCAGGACAACACCGGCCGCGCGGAGGAATTCGCCCTGACCTATTGCGGCGGCATCGGCGGCGCGCGCCAGAACGCGATCAAGACCACGTTCAAGGAAGAAACCGAAACCGATCTGTTCGGTGAACAGGCCGTGCTGTGCGGCGGCGCCACCAAGCTGGTCCAGGCCGGTTGGGAGACCCTGGTCGAAGCCGGTTATCAGCCGGAAGTCGCCTATTACGAATGCCTGCACGAACTGAAGCTGATCGTCGACCTGTTCTACGAAGGCGGCGTGACCCGCATGCACGAGTTCATCAGCGAGACCGCGCAGTACGGCGCGCTGACCCGCGGTACTTATATCGTCGACGACCACACCAAGGCGCAGATGCGCAAAGTGCTGACCGAAATCCAGGACGGCACCTTCGCCAAGCAATGGATCGCCGAGTACGCCGCCGGCAACGCCAACTACAAGGCGCTCAAGCAGGGCGACCTGGAACATCCGATCGAAGCGGTCGGCAAGAAGCTGCGCGCCAACATGAAGTGGCTGGACAACGCGCCCAAAGCGCCGACCGCCGCTCCCGCCGCGACACAGGGCGAACGACAGGAAGAGGCCGCCTGATGAACGGTGCCCGCTGGCTGGTGCAAGCACTGGCCGCAGAAGGCGTTGACGTGCTGTTCGGTTATCCGGGCGGCACGATCATGCCTTTCTACGATGCCCTGCACGGGTCGGACCTGAAACACATCCTGGTCCGTCATGAGCAAGGCGCGGCTTTCGCGGCGAACGGCTACGCCCGTGCCAGCGGGCGAGTCGGCGTGTGCGTAGCCACTTCCGGCCCTGGCGCGTCGAATCTGGTTACCGGCATCGCCGATGCGATGTTGGATTCGGTGCCGATGGTGGCGATCACCGGACAGGTCGCGACGACCTTGATGGGCACCGACGCGTTCCAGGAACTGGACGTGTTCGGCATGACCATGCCGATCGTCAAGCACAGCTTCATCGCGCGCAAAGTCGACGACCTGCCCGGCATGGTCGGCGAAGCCTTCCGGCTGGCGCGTTCGGGCCGTCCCGGCCCGGTGCTGATCGATCTGCCCAAGGACGTGCAGAACCAGGACGCTTCGCACCTGGCCGCGCACGTGCCGCTGCCGATCGATCCGGTGCCGTCGGCGCCGGACGCGGCTTATCACGAAGCCGCGGCGTTGATCGCGCACGCCAAGAAGCCGCTGGTCTACGGCGGTGGCGGCATCAGCCTGGGCGATGCGGTCGAATCGTTCCGCGCCTTCGTCGAAGGCAGCCAGATCCCGGCGGTGCTGACGCTGAAGGGACTGGGCGCGCTGCCGGCCGATCACGCCCTGAACATGGGCATGCTGGGCATGCACGGCAACCGCGCGGCCAATCTGTCGGTGCAGGAATGCGATCTGCTGATCGTGGTCGGCGCGCGTTTCGACGACCGCGCCACCGGCAAGCTGGCCGAGTTCGCGCCGAACGCGCGGGTCGTGCACATGGATCTGGATGCCTGCGAGATCGGCAAGCTGCGTCACGCCGATGCCGGGGTCAACGGTTGCCTGCGCCGCTCGCTGGACGCGCTGACCCCGCCGGTCACCGCGCAACTGCAGGCCCGCAACGGCGGCGCGCGCCGGGCATGGCGCGACACCTGCCTGCAGCGCAAGCGCGATTGCACGCCGCGTTACGACGCGCCCGGCGAAACCGTGTACGCACCCGCGTTGCTGCGTCGCCTGTCGGAACTGGCGCCGGAAGCCATCGTCTCGTGCGATGTCGGCCAGCATCAGATGTGGGTCGCGCAACACTGGCAATTCAACAACCCGCGCAAGCATCTGACCAGCGGCGCGCTGGGCGCGATGGGCTTCGGCGTTCCCGCCGCGTTGGGCGCGCAGCTCGCTCTGCAAAAGCCGGAAGGCCCCGAAGCGCAAGTCATCTGCGTCAGCGGCGACGGCTCGTTCCTGATGAATGTGCAGGAACTGGCGACCATCGCGCGCTATCGCCTGCCGGTGAAGATCGTGCTGCTCGACAACCAGGCCCTGGGCATGGTCCGGCAGTGGCAGGAACTGTTTTTCGAGCGTCGTTATTCGGAAATCGACCTGTCCGACAACCCGGACTTCTGCGCCCTGGCCGCCGCGTTCGGGGTCAAGGCGATGTACGTCGACCGCGCCGACTCGGTCGAGGAAGCGCTGCACTACATGCTGCACACGCCGGGCCCGGTGCTGCTGCACGTCGCCATCGACCAGGCCGCCAACGTTTGGCCGCTGGTTCCGCCCAACCACAACAACGCGCAAATGCTCGATCCCGAAGCGGGCGACGCCGATGCGATCACCAGCCTCACCCCACCTGCCGCCGACAAGGAGGACGCCGATGCGATATCAGCTTGAACTGACCCTGCGCCAAGCCGAAGGCGCGCTGGCTCGCGTATTGGGCACCGCCGAACGGCGCGGTTTCCGTCCCCTGTCGGTGGACGGCGAAGCGCAACCCGACGGCGATCGCTGGCATTTGCGCATGACGGTGGAAGGCGACCGCGCCGACACCGCGCTGCAGAGCCAGCTCGCCAAGCTTTACGACTGTCTTGCCGTTGAGGTTTCTCCATGCAGCTGAACACCGAAATCGCCAATCAACCGGCCGCGAGCGAAGCGGCGCATGGGGGCTTTGCGGCTTCCGCGGTTCGTGAGCGTGCTTATTCGCCGAGTCAGAGCGAGGGCAAGGCGACCGGAACTGGGCGTTCTGAGTCCCGTGCCCGGAGCGAAGTCCCGACTGCGACGAATCAACCACTCATTTGGTTCGACGGCCATCTCATCGAAGGCAGCGCCCCCGAAGCCCCGCTGACCACCCACGCCATGCACTACGGCACCGCAGTGTTCGAAGGTATCCGCAGTTACGCCACCGCCGACGGCGGCGCGGCCGTGTTCCGCCTGCCCGAGCACATGGAGCGCATGCGCAAGGGCGCGGACATGTTCGGCATCGAATTCGATGTCGAGCGGGCGACCCAGGCCACCCTGGCCACGCTGCGCGCCAACGGCCATCGCGACGCCTATATCCGCCCGTTGACGTGGATGGGCACCGGCAGCATCGGCCTGGACGTGGATGCGCTGACCCAACATCTGATGATCGCCACGATGGCCAAAGTCGTGCACCTGGGCGGCGCGCGCACGCGCCTGACCGTGTCGCCGTGGAAGCGCAACCCCGCGACCTCGATGCCGCCGCTCAAGCTCAGCGGCGCCTACGTCAATTCGATCCTGGCCAAGCGCGAAGCCAAGCAACGCGGCTTCGACGAGGCGCTGTTCACCGACGACAAGGGTTATGTCGTCGAATGCACCGGCGCCAACGTGTTCATGGTCAAGAACGGCGTGGTCACCTCGGTCGATCATCGCGACGCGCTGCCGGGCATCACCCGCGACACCATGATCGAACTGTCGGGCGCGGAATCTCGCGAAGTGACCTTGCACGAGCTGCTGGACGCGGACGAAGTCTTCGTTTGCGGCACCGCCGCCGAAGCTTGCGCGATCAGCGTGCTCGACCGACGCGAGTTCGGCGACAACCCAGTCACCCGCGAACTGGCGGCGTTGTACGGCCGCGTGGTGCGCGGGCACGAGTCGCGCTACGCCTCGTGGCTGACCGCGGTCTGATCATGGACGGCGACGTAGTCCGCAGTGCACAAGTAAGCGCCGCCGACCTGCTGGCGGCGCAAGCGCGGCTGCGCCGCTACCTGGAACCCACGCCGCTGCATCACGCCGAACGTTTCGGTTGCTGGCTCAAGCTCGAGAACCTGCAGCGCACCGGTTCGTACAAAGTGCGCGGCGCCTTGAACGCGCTGCTGGCCGCGCGCGAACGCGGCGATCACCGCACGGTGATCGCCGCCTCGGCCGGCAACCACGCGCAAGGCCTGGCCTGGGCGGCGTACCGCTTGGGCGTCAATGCGATCACGGTGATGCCGCGCTGCGCGCCGCAGACCAAGATCGCCGGCGTCGCCCACTGGGGCGCCACCGTGCGCCTGCACGGCGACACCTACGACGAAGCCAAGGCCTTCGCGATCGAACTGGCGCAGCAGCACGATTACCGCCTGCTGTCGGCGTTCGACGACCCCGATGTGATCGCAGGCCAAGGCACCGTCGCTTTGGAGCTGGCCGCGTTCGCGCCGGACGTGGTGCTGGTGCCGATCGGCGGCGGCGGCCTCGCCGCGGGCGTCGCCTTGGCGCTGAAGTCGGAACTGCTGTCGGGCCCGGCCGCGCGCCGGGTACGCGTGATCGGCGCGCAGGTCGAAGGCGTGGATTCGATGGCGCGCGCCTTGCGCGGCGATCGCCGCCTGATCGAACCGGCGGCGACCTTGGCCGACGGCGTGCGCGTCAAGGATCCCGGCCGCCTGACCGAACAGGTGCTGAGCACGTTGCTGGACGACGTGGTGATCGTGCGCGAAGCCGAACTGCGCGAAACCCTGGTCCGGCTGGCGCTGGAAGAACACATCATCGCCGAAGGCGCCGGCGCATTGGCGCTCGCCGCCGGCCGCCGCATCGCCGCCAAGCGCAAATGCGCGGTGGTCTCCGGCGGCAATCTCGATGCCGGCGTGCTCGCGCGCCTGCTGTCGGAAGTGCGTCCGCGCGCGCCGCGCCGGCCGCGCCGCCGCGTGCGCGACGTTCGCGAAAACAGCGCGCCCGAGAGCGGCGCCATCGAGGCCGACATTTACCGGCTCGCCAACCTTAGTCACGAGCCGCCGGCCTCGCCGGCGGTGGCGCCGCCCTCCTCCCGATTCGCAACCCATTCTCAGCATTCAGTCGTAACAGAGGAAATTCCCGCATGAACGACTCGCCCGGCCCGGTAGGCACTGCGCCCGTTACGCAGATCGCCGACGCGCCCCAGCACGTCACCATCTTCGACACCAGCCTGCGCGACGGCGAACAGTCGCCCGGCTGCAGCATGACCGCGAGCCAGAAACTGCGCTTCGCCCATGCCTTGTCCGAACTCGGCGTGGACGTGATCGAAGCCGGATTCCCCGCCAGTTCCGAAGCCGATCTGGAAGGCACGCGCGCGATCGTGCGCGAAGTGCGCGGCTCCACCCTGGCCACCCTGGCGCGCTGCCATCCCGGCGACATCGAAGCCTGCGCGCGCGCGCTCGAAGGCGCGGCCAAGCCGCGCATCCACGTGTTCATCTCCACCAGCCCGCTGCACCGCCAGCACAAGCTCAATCTGGATAAGCAGCAGGTGCTGGAGCGTGCGGTCGCTGCGGTCGAACAGGCGCGCCGCTACGTCGATGACGTCGAGTTCTCCTGCGAGGACGCGCTGCGCACCGAGCACGACTATCTGGCCGAAATCTGCAGCGCCGCGGTCGCTGCCGGCGCGCGCACCTTGAACATCCCCGACACGGTCGGTTACACCACGCCGACCGAGATCCGCGCGCTATTCGAATACCTGCGCGCCAACGTGCAGGGCGCCGACAAGGCGATCTTCAGCGCCCACTGCCACAACGACCTGGGCCTGGCGGTCGCCAACAGCCTGGCCGCGATCGAGGGCGGTGCGCGCCAGGTCGAATGCACCATCAACGGCATCGGCGAGCGCGCCGGCAACTGCGCGCTGGAAGAACTGGTGATGGCGCTGCGCGTGCGCAACGCCTATTACAACGCTACTACCCGCATCGATACGCGTCGCCTGGTGCCGACCTCGCGCCTGCTCTCGCGCATCACCGGCATGGTGGTCCAGCGCAACAAGGCCATCGTCGGCCAGAACGCGTTCGCGCACGAGTCGGGCATCCATCAGCACGGCATGCTCAAGCATCGCGGCACCTACGAGATCATGAATCCCGAAGACGTGGGCTGGGCGCAGTCGCAGATGGTGATGGGCCGCCACAGCGGCCGCGCGGCCTTGAACGACCGCCTGCAGACGCTGGGCTTCAGTCTGGACGAAGCGCGCTTGAACGCCGTGTTCGCCAGCTTCAAGACTTTGGCCGAGAAGAAGCGCGAAGTGTTCGATGCCGATCTGGAAGCGCTGGTGCTGGGCGCCGACGCCAAGGCCGCGCGCGGCTATCGTCTGGTCCGCGCCCACGTCAGCACCGGCGTATCCGACGGCAGCCTGCCGACGGCCAGCGTGCAATTGGTCGAACCCGAAGGCGCCACCGTCAGCGAAGCCGCGGTCGGCGACGGTCCGGTGCACGCCTTGTTCGCAGCGCTGGCGCGCGCGACCGGCGTGGCGCTGAGCATCGACAGCTACAACGTGTCGAGCGTGACCACGGGCGACGATGCTCAAGGCCAGGCCAGCGTGGTCGCGCGCGTGGACGGCGTCGAACTGACCGGTTCGGGCACCAGCACCGACATAATCGAGGCCAGCGCGTTGGCGTGGCTGGAGGTCGCCAATCGAGTGCATCGCACGCAGCAGGCGCCGCAGCGGCTTACTGCGACTGCGTGAGCATGCGCATTGGTTCTCGACCAGCGCGACATTTGGAAGTTGTCATCCCCGCGAAGGCGGGGATCCAGAGACTTCCGATTGATGTCGCGATAAAGCCCTGGATCCCCGCCTTCGCGGGGATGACGGCTGAGAGAGTCGCGCGCGAATGAGACCACCAAATTCCGAAGATACGACAAACCGCTCCAGCCATAGCAGCCAAAGCACAACACCGGACTCCATGACTACCACCTCGGCTCATCCCACCACCTTGTTCGAAAAACTGTGGAACGCGCACCTGGTATCGCCCGAAAGCGATGCCGCGCCCGCGGTGCTCTACATCGACCTGCATCTGATCCACGAGGTCACCTCGCCGCAGGCCTTCGCCGAGCTCGAATCGCGCGGCCTGTCGCCGCGCCGGCCCGACCTGACCAAGGGCACGCTCGACCATTCCACCCCGACCCTGCCCGCCGGCGCCGACGGCCGCCTGCCCTACTACACCGCCGAAGCCGAAAACCAGGTCGACACCCTGCGCCGCAACTGCGCGCGCCACGGCGTCGAGTTGTTCGATTTCGACAGCGCGTACCGCGGCATCGTCCACGTGATCGGTCCGGAACTGGGCCTGACCCAGCCCGGCCAGACCATCGTCTGCGGCGACAGCCACACCGCCACCCACGGCGCGTTCGGCGCGCTGGCCTTCGGCATCGGCACCAGCGAAGTCGGGCATGTGCTCGCCACCCAATGCCTGTTGCAGCGCCGGCCCAAGACCCTGGCGATCAACGTCGAGGGTGAGCTCGCGCCCGGCGTCGGCGCCAAGGACCTGATCCTTCACGTGATCGGCGAGATCGGCGTCAATGGCGGCACCGGCCAGGTCATCGAGTACCGCGGCTCGACCATCCGCGCGTTGTCGATGGACCAGCGCATGACGGTCTGCAACATGTCGATCGAAGCCGGCGCGCGCGCCGGCCTGATCGCGCCGGATCAACTCACCTACGACTATCTCGCCAAGACCCCGCGCGCGCCGCGCGGCGGCGATTGGGATCGCGCGGTTGCGCGCTGGAACGAGTTCCGGACCGACGACGGCGCGGCGTTCGACCGCGAAGTGCATATCGATGCGAGCAAGATCAAGCCGACCCTGACCTGGGGCACGCATCCGGGCCAGGTCGCCGCGATCGATGCGCGTCTGCCTCAGGCCGACGATCCCGACGAAGCCAAGGCGCTGGCGTATATGGGCTTCGACGCCGGCGCGCCGATGGCCGGACGCCCGGTTGATGTGGTGTTCGTCGGCAGCTGCACCAACTCGCGCCTGTCCGACCTGCGCCAGGCCGCCGACGTGCTGCGCGGCCGCCACGTGCATCCGCGCGTGCGCATGCTGGTGGTGCCCGGTTCCGAACAGGTCAAGCGCGACGCCGAAGCCGAAGGCATCGATGCGGTGGTGCGCGCGGCCGGCGCGGAATGGCGCGAACCGGGTTGCTCGATGTGCATCGCCATGAACGGCGATCTGGTCGGCCCGGGCCAGTTGGCCGTTTCGACCAGCAATCGCAATTTCGAAGGCCGCCAGGGCAAGGGTTCGCGCACCCTGCTGGCTTCGCCGCTGACCGCGGCGGCCTGCGCGGTCGCGGGTCACGTGGTCGATCCGCGCGATTACCTCGACACCCCGGTCAAAAGCAACGACGTCAAGGAGGTCGCGTAATGTCCGCGTCCGTCAATCCGCCCGCAAACGACGACGGTTTCGTCGAACTGATCTCGCGCACCGCGGTGCTGCGCGAACGCAACATCGACACCGACCAGATCATCCCCGCGCGGTTTCTGACCACCACCCAGCGCAAGGGTCTGGGCCGCTTCGCCTTCAACGATTGGCGCTACCTCGCCGACGGTTCGCCCAACCCGGCCTTCGAGCTCAACAAGCCCGAGAACGCCGGCGCGGCGATCCTGGTCGCCGGGCGCAATTTCGGCTGCGGCTCCTCGCGCGAGCACGCGCCGTGGGCGCTCACCGACCTGGGCCTGCGCGCGGTGATCAGCAGCGAGATCGCCGACATCTTCCGCAGCAACTCGCTCAAGAACGGCCTGCTGCCGATCGTGGTCGCGCAAGAACTGCTCGACGAACTGCTGGACCAGCCCGGCATCGAGCTGCGCATCGACGTGCGCACGCGCACTTTGCATCTGCCCGACGGACGCAGCGTGCAGTTTCCGCTCGACTCGTTCGCGCAGACCTGCCTGCTCGAAGGCGTCGACCAACTCGGTTATCTGCTGCGCCAGATCGACGCTATCGAACATTTCGAACATTTCGAACATTTCGAACAGCGTCGCGAAGCGGCGGCGCAGAACCAACAGGAGCAACATCATGCGCGCTGACATCGTCGTACTCAAAGGCGACGGCATCGGTCCGGAGGTCACCGACGCGGCAGTGGAAGTGCTGCGCGCGGTCGCCCGCCGCTACGGTCACCAATTCACCCTGCACGAGCATCTGATCGGCGGCGCCGCCATCGATGCCACCGGCGAACCGCTGCCGGCGGCGACGCTGCAGGCCTGCCAGCGCGCCGACGCGGTGCTGCTGGGCGCGGTGGGCGGGCCAAAGTGGTCCGACCCCAAGGCCAAGGTCCGGCCCGAACAGGGCCTGCTGGCGCTGCGCAAGGGACTGGGCTTGTACGCGAATCTGCGCCCGGTGCAGCCGCACGCGGCCACCTTGGGCGCTTCGCCGATCAAGCCGCATCTGCTGGCGGGCGTGGACATGATCGTGGTGCGCGAACTCACCGGCGGCATCTACTTCGGCCAGAAGCAACGCAGCGATAACGCAGCCAGCGATCTGTGCGAATACAGCGTCGCCGAGATCGAACGGGTGGTACGCCGCGCGTGTCAACTGGCGCGCGGCCGCCGCAATCACGTGGTCTCGGTCGACAAGGCCAATGTGCTGGAGACCTCGCGGCTGTGGCGCGAAGTCGCCTCGCGGGTCGCGCGCGAGGAATTCCCGGACGTGACCTTGGAACACCAGTTGGTCGATTCGATGGCCATGCACCTGATCGCCAAGCCGCGCGCGTTCGACGTGATCGTCACCGAGAACATGTTCGGCGACATCCTCACCGACGAGGCCTCGATGCTGGCCGGCTCGCTCGGCCTGCTGCCGTCTGCGTCGCTGGGCGAAGGCAAAGTCGGGTTGTACGAGCCGATCCACGGCTCCGCACCGGACATCGCCGGCCGCGGCATCGCCAATCCCTGCGGCACCATCCTCAGCGTGGCGCTGCTGTTGCGGCATTCGCTGGGGCTGACCGCCGAGGCGGACTGCGTCGAACAAGCCGTTTCGGCGGTGCTCGATGCCGGCGTGCTCACCGCCGACCTGGCCCCGGCCGGACAGGCGGCGACTACGGCGGAAGTCACTGCGGCGGTGCTGGCGCGGTTGGAATTGCCGTGTCAGGTGGCGGAGTTGCGCGATTGACCTCTGCACCGCCTGCCCTCATCCGCCCTCCGGGCACCTTCTCCCGCACGCGGGAGAAGGACTCACGAGTCTCCAATTGCTAGACGTATTACTCCCTCTCCCGTTTACGGGAGAGGCTTGGGGTGAGGGCAAGCGAACCGCCATAACCTGCGTCGGCTCTTGCGCACCGCGCGCCCTCATCCGCCCTCCTGGCCCCTTCTCCCGCACGCGGGAGAAGGGGCCCACAAGTCTCCAGTGGTCTGTACCCCCTCCCCGATGCGTCCCCCGCATCGGGATTTTTTTGTCCGCGGTTTGCCGACCCGGCCGCCACCCCTCACCCGCCATTGATGTGAACCCAGGCAACAATCAGCCGGTAACCCTATGCCATCATCCTGACGCAACCTGGGTCGGCGACGCGCGGCCCGCAGCCAGACGCGGAGCGCATGACCGAGCAAGCAATCACGGCCGACCTGCTGATCGTGGGCGGCGGCATCAACGGCGTGGCGATCGCGCGCGACGCGGCCGGACGCGGACTGTCGGTGGTGCTGTGCGAACGCGACGACATCGCTTCGCACACCTCCAGCGCCAGCACCAAGCTCATCCACGGCGGGCTGCGCTATCTGGAGCAGTTCGAATTCGCCCTGGTCGGCAAGGCCCTGGCGGAACGCAAGCGGCTGCTGCGGATGGCGCCGCACATCATCTGGCCGCTGCGCTTCGTATTGCCGCACCAGCCGCATCTGCGACCGGCCTGGATGATCCGCATCGGTCTGTTCCTGTACGACCGCCTCGGTGGCCGGCGCGGACGCGGCCTGCCCGGTTCGCGCTCGGTCAATCTGCGCAAGCACATCGCCGGCCGGCCGCTGCAAGACGATTTCCACCGCGGCTTCGTCTATTCCGACGCCTGGGTGCAGGATGCGCGCCTGGCCGTGCTCAATGCGATGGATGCGGCCGAGCGTGGCGCCACCGTGTTGACGCGCACCGCGTGCGTGTCGGCGACGCGCGGCGAGCAGCGCTGGGATGCGCAACTGCGTGAGGCCGACGGCAAGACCCGCACGGTGCGCGCGCGCGTGCTGGTCAACGCCACCGGCCCCTGGGCCGCGCGCTTTCTCGATGAGGTCGCGCAGGTCAAGCACAACCACAATCTGCGCCTGATCAAGGGCAGCCACATCGTGGTGCCCAAGCTGTTCAATCACGATCACGCCTACATCTTCCAACAGCCCGATCGGCGCATCGTGTTCGCCATTCCCTACGAACACGATTACACCCTGATCGGCACCACCGACGTCGACTATCGCGACGACCCGTCGGCGCCGCGCATCGACGAAACCGAAACCCACTATCTGTGCGACGCGGCCTCGCGCTATTTCAAACAGCCGATCCGCCCTGACGACGTGGTCTGGACCTACAGCGGCGTGCGTCCGCTGCTCGACGACGACAGCGATGCGGCCTCGGAAATCACCCGCGACTATCTGCTGACCCTGGACCGGGAAGGCGCACCGCTGCTCAACGTGTTCGGCGGCAAGCTCACCACCTCGCGCAAGCTCGCCGAGGAAGTCTGCGACACGCTCTCGCCCCTGTTCGGCGCGCCGCGCCCGGTCTGGACCGGCGCGGCGCCGCTGCCCGGCGGCGATCTGCCGAACGCGGATTTCGAAGCCTTTCACGAGGACTTCAGCCTGCGCCGGCCCTGGCTGCCCGATGCGCTGGCGCTGCGCTTGTGCCGCAACTACGGCAGCCGCGCCTTGCGCATCGTCGAGAGTTGCTCGCACCTGGAGGATCTGGGCGAATGCTTCGGCTCGGATCTGTACGCGGCCGAGGTCGATTATCTGGTCGATTTCGAATGGGCGCAGCAGGCGCAGGATATTTTGTGGCGGCGCTCGAAGTTGGGGTTGCGAATCGATGTGCAGGGGCAGCGCAGGTTGCAGGAATACATCGCGGCTAGGTTTGGGGGCGCGGATGGCTAGGCTTGAGGGGTTGTTCGTAACCTTGGGAAGCGTAATGCCCACGCCGCCGCTTTTTTGCTTGTCATTCCCGCGAACGCGGGAGTCCAGCGACTTCAAACGTTCTCGCACGAAAGGCGCTGGATTCCCGCCTTCGCGGGAATGACGGTCTGGAAAGATGGCGCTGAAGTCTCTGGATTCCCGCCTTCGCGGGAATGACGGCATGAGGGAAACGCGGTAAACCTGAACGCGGCAAACCTGCCAGCAGGCCAACGCGGCAGCAACTCGACAGAAGTCCGCAACAAGTCAGAAGCAAGCTTCACCCAGCAACGCAAAACTAAAAAAGCACCACCCAGCACCAGGGAGACCCACCGCAATGGCCACACCGATGTCGCAATATCTCAGCGAGTTCATCGCCACCGGCATGCTGATCCTGCTCGGCAACGGCGTGGTCGCGGGGGCGCTGCTCAACAAATCCAAAGCCCAGGGCGCCGGCTGGGGCGTGATCACCGCGGCCTGGGGCCTGGCGGTGCTGATCGGCATCTACATCGCCGGTCCCACCAGCGGCGCGATCATGAATCCCGCGCTGACCATCGCGCTGGCGTCGATCGGCAAACTGTCCTGGGCGCTGGTGCCCGGCTTCGTGGTCGCGCAGATCGCCGGCGCGTTCGCCGGCGCGACCCTGGTGTGGCTGACCTATCTGGCGCACTGGCGCGTCAGCGACGATCCCGCACTCAAGCTGGCGATCTTCTGCACCGCTCCGGCGATCCGCGACACCAAGGCCAATGTGCTGACCGAAGTCATCGGCACCTTCGCCCTGACCTTCGGCGCACTCGCGATCGGCACCAACACCCTCGCCCCCGGCATGGGCCCGCTCGGCGTCGGCCTGTTGGTGGTGGTGGTCGGCATGTCGCTCGGCGGCCCGACCGGTTATGCGATCAATCCCGCGCGCGATCTCGGCCCGCGCATCGCCCACGCCTTGTTGCCGATCGCCGGCAAGGGCGGCTCGGACTGGGGCTATGCCTGGGTGCCTGTTGTGGCGCCGATCATTGGCGCGTTGCTTGGGGCTTTCGCTTTCCAGGCAGTTTACGGCTGAGGCGGGGAATGGAGGACATAAGGGGAATGGTGAGTTTCTCGTTCCTAGCTCCTCGCCCTCGTCCTGATCTTCCATTCCCCGCTCCCCTCATTCCTCCTTCCCTGTCCCAATGAGCACCAAGCCCATGACCGACACCTACATCCTCGCCATCGACCAAGGCACCACCAGTTCGCGGGCAATGCTGTTCGATCGCCACGGCGCGGTGGTCGGCGTGGCCCAACGCGAGTTCGAACAGATCTTTCCGCGCCCGGGTTGGGTCGAGCACGACCCGCGCGAGATCCTCGCCAGCGTGCAGACCACCGCGATCGAGGTCATGACCAAGGCCCAGATCAGCGCCTCGCAGATCGCCGGGATCGGCATCACCAATCAGCGCGAAACCACGGTGGTGTGGGACCGGCACACCGGCCAGGCGATCCACAACGCGATCGTGTGGCAATCGCGCCAGACCGCGCAGATCTGCGATCAGCTCAAGGCCGAGGGCTATGAGCCGATGGTGCGCGAGCGCACTGGTTTGCTGATCGACGCCTACTTCTCCGGCACCAAGGTCAAGTGGATTCTCGACAATGTCGAAGGCGCGCGCGAGAAGGCCGAGCGCGGCGATCTGCTGTTCGGCACCATCGACACCTGGCTGATCTGGAATCTGTCCGAGAACAAAGCCCACGTCACCGACTACAGCAACGCCTCGCGCACGCTGATGTACGACATCCACAAGCGCCAGTGGTGCCCGGAGCTGCTGGAGATGCTCGGCGTACCGGCTTCGATGCTGCCGGAAGTGCGTTCCAGCAGCGAGGTCTACGCGCACACCGGCGCACGCCATTTCTTCAACAATTCGGTTCCCATCGCGGGCGTCGCCGGCGATCAGCAGGCGGCGCTGTTCGGCCAGGCTTGCTTCGAGGCCGGCATGGCCAAGAACACTTACGGCACCGGCTGCTTCTTGCTGATGAATACGGGCGAAAAAGCGGTGCGCTCCGACAACGGCCTGCTGACGACCATCGCCTGGGGCATCGACGGCAAGGTCGAGTACGCGCTGGAAGGCAGCATCTTCGTCGCCGGGTCGGCAGTGCAGTGGCTGCGCGACGGCTTACGCATGCTCGGCAAGGCCGGCGATTCGCAGGCCTACGCCGAACGCGCGCGCTCGACCCAAGGCGTGTACTTCGTCCCGGCCTTCGTCGGCCTGGGCGCGCCATATTGGCGCAGCGATGTGCGCGGCGCGATGTTCGGCCTGACCCGCGGCACCAGCAAGGAGCACTTCGTCCGCGCGGTGCTCGAATCGCTGGCGTATCAGACCCGCGACGTGCTCAGCGCGATGCAGGCCGATTCCGGAATCGAACTCAAGGCCTTGCGCGCCGACGGCGGCGCGATCGCGAACGATTTCACCGCGCAGTTCCAGGCCGATATTCTCAACGTGCCGTTGAACCGGCCCAAGGTCAACGAAACCACCGCGCTCGGCGCGGCGTATCTGGCGGGTTTGGCGGTGGGGTTCTGGGAAAGCCGCGAGCAGATCGCCAAGCAATGGCAGGTCGAACGCAGCTTCGAGCCGCAGATGCTGGAGGACGAGCGCGAGAAGCTGTATGCCGGGTGGAAGCGCGCGATCGAAGCGACGTTGGCGTTCAGCGTCGAGCACACCTGATTGCGGCGGCGGCGACGGCGTTGCCGTTGTCGCCGCCGCAGTTGTGTTGCCGTGGTCGCGGCTTGCGCCGCTCCTACCGGGGCTTCGGTCGCAACGTTTCCGACTGTAGGAGCGGCGCGAGCCGCGACCGCGTCGATGCGACTACGACGAAAACCCGATCGCCCTGACCCACAGGGCGATCAAGTCTGTGCCGGCACCTTGACCTTGAACCAAGCCGCATACAACGCCGGCAGGAACAACAAAGTCAACGCGGTGGCCACCAACAGACCACCCATGATCGCCACCGCCATCGGCCCGAAGAAGGCGCTGCGCGACAGCGGGATCATCGCGAGGATCGCGGCCAATGCGGTCAACACGATCGGCCGGAATCGCCGCACCGTCGCGTCCACGATCGCCTTCCACGGCTCATGCCCTTCGCCGCGATCCTGTTCGATCTGATCGACCAGGATCACCGAGTTGCGCATGATCATGCCGGCCAGCGCGATCGTGCCCAACATCGCCACGAAGCCGAACGGGACCCGGAAGATCAGCAGGAACAAGGTCACCCCGATCAGCCCCAGTGGCGCGGTCAGCAGCACCATGAGGCTGCGTGAGAAGCTGCGCAGCTGCAGCATCAGCAAGGTGAACACCGCGAACAGGAACAGCGGCATGCCGGCGTTGATCGACTTCTGCCCGCGCGCGGAATCCTCGACGCTGCCGCCGACCTCGATCGAATACCCGTACGGCAATTGCGAACGCAGCCCGTCCAGGGTCGGCGAGATCTGCGCCATCACCGACGCCGGCTGGGTGCCGTCGTAGATGTCGGCGCGCACGGTCATGGTCGGCAGACGGTCGCGGTGCCAGATGATGCCCTCCTCGAAACCGTACTCGAGCGTGGCGATCTGGGTCAGCGGCACGCTGCGGCCGCTGCTGGTGGGCACCATCAGGCTGCCGAGCATGTCCAACTGCAGGCGTTCCTGTTCCGGCCCGCGCAACAACATTTCGATCAGCTCGTTGCTCTCGCGGTAGGTGCTGATGTGCGAGCCCGACAGCGAGCTGGACAGGAACTGCGACAGCTGCGCCGAGCTGATCCCCAGCGCGCGCGCGCGCTCCTGGTCGACCTGCAGACGCACCACCTTGCTCGGCTCGTCCCAATCCAGATTGACGTTGGCCACGTGCGGGTTGGCGCGAATCTTTTCGCGCGCCTGGTAGGCGATCTTGCGTACCACGTCGATGTGTTCGCCCGACACGCGGAACTGCACCGGATAACCGACCGGCGGGCCGTTCTCCAGGCGGGTCACTCGCAATTGCAGCTCGGGGAAGCGCGGCACCACGTCCTTGATGATCCAGTTGCGCAGCGTTTCGCGATCGGCCAGGGTCTTGGGCATCAACACGAACTGGGCGAAGTTGGCCGCCGGCAGTTGTTGATCCAGCGGCAGATAGAAGCGCGGCGAACCGGTGCCGACATAGGACACGTAGTTGGCCAGGTCCTTGCGTTGCTTGAGCAACGCCTCAAGCCGCTTGGCCTGCTCGCCGGTCTGATGCAGCGAGGAGCCCTCGGCCAGCTCCATGTCGACCATCAGTTCCGGCCGCACCGAATCGGGGAAGAACTGCTGCGGCACGAAGCGGAACAGGAAGATCGAACCGATGAAGGCGGCGACGGTGATGCCGATGACCAACCAGCGCCGGCGCACGCACCAGGTCACCCAACCGCGGAAGCGCACGTAGAACTTGGATTCGTACGGATCGTGGGCATGGTCCACCGGCTCCTTCGGCGCGATCACGCTCGACAGCAGCGGTATGCGCTTGGCGAGATTGCTGCGCGCGTCGTGCCAGCGCGCGGCCAGCGACCCCGGCTTGGGCGCGGCGGCGTGGCCGTGATCGGGCAGCAGCTTGTCGCCGAGGAACGGGATGAACGCCACCGCCGCGATCCACGACACGCACAAGGCGATGGTCACCACTTGGAACAACGAACGCGTGTATTCGCCGGTGCTCGACGCTGCGGTCGCGATCGGCAGGAAACCGGCCGCGGTGATCAAGGTGCCGGTCAACATCGGGAACGCGGTGCTGTCCCAGGCGAAGGCGGCCGCGCGCAGGCGGTCGAATCCCTGCTCCATCTTGATCGCCATCATCTCCACGGCGATGATCGCGTCGTCGACCAACAGGCCCAACGCCAGCACCAGCGCGCCGAGCGAAATCTTGTGCAGGCCGACGCCGAAGAAATCCATCACCGCGAAGGTCATCGCCAGCACGAGCGGAATCGAAAGGGCGACCACCAGTCCGGTGCGCAAGCCCAGCGAGAAGAAGCTCACCAGCAGCACGATCGCCACCGCCTCGGCCAGCACCCGCACGAACTCGCCGACCGACTCCTCCACCGCCGCCGGCTGATCGGCGACCTTGCGCAGTTGCATGCCCGCCGGCAGGGTCTTCTGCAGGTTGGCGAATTCGATTTCCAGGGTCTTGCCGAGCTTGAGGATGTCGCCGCCCTGCTTCATCGACACGCCGATGCCGATCGCGTCCTCGCCCATGAAGCGCATGCGCGGCTGCGGCGGATCGGAGAAGCCGCGGCGCACTTCGGCTACGTCGCCCAGTCGGAAGGTGCGGTCGCCGACGCGGATCGGGAACTGTTTGATCTGATCGACCGACGTGAACTGCCCGCCGACACGGATCGGCACCCGGCTCGACGGCGTTTCGAAGAAACCCGCCGAAACCAGCGCGTTCTGCTGATTCAGCGCGTCCTGCACCGCCTGCGCCGGAATGCCCAGGGTGGAGAGCTTCACGTTCGACAGCTCGACCCAGATCTTTTCGTCCTGCACGCCGATCAGTTCGATCTTGCCCACGTCCTGCTGGCTTTGCAGCGCGAGTTGGACGCGTTCGGCGTAGTCCTTGAGCACGGCGTAGTCGAAGCCCTGGCCGGTGAGCGCGTAGATGTTGCCGAAGGTATCGCCGAACTCGTCGTTGAAGAACGGGCCGATGACGTCGCTGGGCAAGGTCGGGCGGATGTCGCCGATCTTCTTGCGCACCTGGTACCACAGCGGCTGGATGTCGCCGGAGTGCATCGAATCGCGCGCGGCGAAGATCACCTGCGACTCGCCGGCACGCGAGTAGGAGCGGATGAACTCGTACTCGCCGGTCTCCATGAGCTTCTTCTCGATCCGCTCGGTGACCTGGCGCGAGACTTCCTCGGCGGTCGCGCCCGGCCACAGCGTGCGCACCACCATGACCTTGAAGGTGAAAGCCGGGTCTTCGCTGCGGCCCAGGCGCAGGTACGACATCGCGCCGGCCAACGCGAGCACCAGCATCGCGTAGACGATCAGACTGCGGTGGCGCAGGGCCCATTCGGAAAGGTTGAAGCGCATAGATAAACTCACTTCGATATCCCCCTCTCCCGCTTCGCGGGAGAGGGCAGGGGTGAGGGCACGAGGGTCAGCGGAACTGCCAATTCATGAATGCCACGCCGCCCATTCCCAGCGCCGCGCGCATCGCGATCACTTGCCGACCGGATGGTTCTCGCGATCGACCGCGAGCACTTTCTGGCCGTCGCGCAGCAGATGGCCGCCGGCGGCGACGACCCAGTCGTTCGCGCCCAGGCCCGAGGTCACCGGCACGCGATCGGGTCCGTAGGGCCCGACGCCGATGGATTTGAGCTTGACCGTGCCGCTGGCGATGTCGGCGACGAATACCGCCGTGCCCTGACCGGTGCGCTGCACCGCGGCGAGCGGCACGCTCAAGCCGGAAGCGGCCGCGTCGGGCTGGTAGATGCGCGCGCTCTGGCCCAGCTCCAAGGTACCGGCCGGCGCATCGACGGCGACCCGCGCGGCATAGGTGCGCGAGGCCGGATCGGCCGCGGGCGAGACTTCGCGCACCCGCCCGGGCCAGCGCTTGCCGGGAATCGACCACAGCTCGACCAACACCTGCTGGCCTGGCTTGAAGGTCGCAATCGCCCCTTCCGGTACGGCGAACGCGATTTCGCGCGCGCCGTCGGCGGCCAGCCCGAACACCTGTTGGCCGGCGGCGACCACCTGCCCGGCTTCGGCGCTGCGCGTGGCGATCACGCCGGCGGCCGGCGCGCGCAGTTGGGTGTAGGCCGATTGATTGCGCGCGACATCCAGATTGGCGCGCGCCGAATTGAGCTGACCTTGCGCGGCCTTGGCCGCGGCGTCCTGCGCGTCGATCGCCGAGCGGCTGACCAGTTGCCCCGTGCCCAATTGGGCGAAACGCAGCTGATCGGCGCGCGCCCGCGCGTATTCGGCCTCGGCGGCGGCGAACTGCGCCTGCGCCGCTCGGGTCTGCGCGTCCAGATCGCCCGGATCGAGCACCGCCAGCACCTGCCCGGCGGCGACGTGGGCGCCGACGTCGACTTTGCGCTCGATCAGCTTGCCGCCGACCCGGAACGACAACGGGCTTTCTTCGCGGGCGCGCACTTCGCCGGCATAGGCGGTGACGGCGTTGATCGCGCCGGTGGGCTTGCTCACCAGCACCGGCCGCGCGGCTTCCACCGTCGGCTTGCCGTTGCCGCAGGCCACCAGGGCCAGGGCCAGCGCCGCGGCCAACAGCGCCGTCCCCGCGCGGCGAACGCCGACGGTCACGGGCCGCCCGGCACCGGTCGGGACCGGGCGGAAAGCGGAAAAATTCCGGCTACGCATTGCGGATGGCCTCATCGGGAATTAATGTACTTGGCGGTACTGTATAAATATCGAACCACGCAGTCCAGTATTGTTACCTATCCAGCGCCCCAACCCACCCACACCGCGTAGTCCTATCCGCACCTGCGCCTCAACCCACCGGGTCTGCGGGTAATCCAACACCCCTTCCATTACCTCACCCACACCACGAGTCCTATCCGCACCTGCGCCTCAACCCGCCGGGTCTGCGGGTAATCCAGCACCCCTTCCATTACCTCACCCACACCACGAGTCCTATCCGCACCCGCGCCTCAACCCACCGTGTCTGCGGGTAATCCAGCACCCCTTCCATTACCTCACCCACACCGCGAGTCCTGTCCGCACCCGCGCCCCAGCCCATCGGCTCTGCGCGTAGTCCAAGTATCCCCCGCTCCGCCCCACCCACTCTGCGCACGCGTAGTCCAATATCCCACCCCATGTCCTCACCCCGCCCCACCAACCCAGCGCAGCCCACGTCCCCCTCCAAGCCGGCCGGTCCCGGCCGCCCGAAGGACCTGAGCAAGCGCAACGCGATCCTCGAAGCGGCCAAGCGGCTGTTTCTGATCGACGGCTTCGACGGCGTGAGCATGGATCAGATCGCGACCGGGGCCGGCGTCTCCAAGCTCACCGTTTACAGCCATTTCGGCGACAAAGAGACCCTGTTCGGCGCCGCGGTGAAGGCCTACTGCGAGCAGCACCTGCCCCCGCCGCTGTTCGAACCGGCCCCGGCGACCCCGCTGCGCGCGCGTCTGATCGAGATCGCCGCCGCTTTCTACGAGATGATCAGCACGCCCGAGGCGATCCAGATCCACCGCCTGCTGTGCTCGCCGCAGGTGGTCGAATCGGCGCTGTCGAAGATGTTCTGGGACGCAGGTCCGCAACGCCTGCACGACGAATTCGAGGCGCTGTTGGTGCGCCGGGTCGAGTCGGGCGAACTGGACATCACCGACACGGCGCGCGCGGCGACCCAGTTCTTCGCCCTGGTCAAGGGCGAGCCGCACGCCTTGCTGATGTTCGGCTGCGGCTTCACCGGCAAGGTCGAGCTCAAAGCGCATATCGAGGCCTCGGTGACGATGTTCCTGCGCGCCTATGCCCGGCGCGAGGGCTGACCGTACCGGGTCCGGCGCGGTGCCGGGACCGGCCCGGATGGGGCTAAGTGCGCACGGTGCCAGGAGTTCTGGTGACTTTCGGCACTAAGCTGCGACCGGTGGGTGGTTAATTCTTTTTCTGCCGGGGACGCGCGGTCCCGGTAGAATTCGCGGTCCCCGCGCACGATGAAGACCCTCATGATTACGATCGATTACGCCAAAGCACGTGAACTG
This sequence comes from Lysobacter sp. CA199, assembly GCF_052078715.1. Classification (NCBI taxonomy): domain Bacteria; kingdom Pseudomonadati; phylum Pseudomonadota; class Gammaproteobacteria; order Lysobacterales; family Lysobacteraceae; genus Lysobacter; species Lysobacter sp. CA199. Next base: position 75,066 of record NZ_JBQJIL010000005.1, read on the forward strand.
ATGGTCGAACAACAAGTTCGGCCCTGGGACGTGCTCGACCCGCGCGTGCTCGATGTGCTGGCGCAGCTGCCGCGCGAGGCCTTCGTGGCCGACGCGCACCGCAACCTGGCCTACACCGACCTGCCGCTGCCGATGGCGCATGGGCAATTCATGATGAAGCCGGTGATGGAAGGCCGCACCCTGCAATCGCTGGCGGTCGATCCGACCGACGACGTGCTGGAGATCGGCACCGGCAGCGGCTACCTCACCGCCTGCCTGGGCCGCCTGGCCCGCGAAGTGGTCAGTCTGGAGATCCACGCCGACCTCGCGACGACCGCGCGCGAACGGCTGGCCGGCCAGTCCATCCTCAATGCCCAGGTGGTGCAGGCCGATGCGCTGAACTACAGCACCGACCGCCGTTTCAACGCGATCTGCGTGACCGGCGCGGTGTCGCAGATTCCGCCGCAATGGCTGCAATGGCTGCAGCCGGGCGGCCGCCTGTTCGTGGTCCGCGGCCGTTCGCCGGCGATGGAAGGCGTGCTGGTGACCGCAGGCGAACGCAACGAAGTCAACGCTTCGCGCATCCAATCGTTGTTCGAAACGGATCTGCCTTACCTCCAAGGCGCCGCGCCCGCGCCCGCCTTCGAGTTCTGACCGTCCTGTCAGTTGCCCGTCAGCACCTCGTAAGAGCCCGCATGCCAGCATGCGGGTGTTGAAAACAAGCAAGCCCTCAAAAACAAGCAAGTCCAAGGAAGCCGCATGATCCGCCGTCCGCTCGTTCTTGCCCTGGCTCTAACCCTTCTGCCGGCTGCCGCATCGGCGGAAGACCTGTTGCAGACCTACGAGGCGGCCCGCCTGGGCGATCCTCAGCTGTCTGCGGCCCAAGCCAACCGGCAGGTGAGCCAGGAAGAACGCGTCCAGGCGCGCGCGCGCATGCTGCCCTCGCTGACCGGCGAAGCGCGGTTGACCCGCAGCCGCAGCTTCAGCAAAAGCACCGGCAACATCGGCAGCGATCCGACCGATCCGACCGGGCAGCTGCCGTTCGGCACCAACATCGAGACCAACAGCACCCAGCGCAACTACTCGGTCAACGCGAGCCAGATGATCTACAACCGCGCGATCATCAAGGGCTTCGAAAGCCAGAGCGCGCTCACCGAATCCAGCGACTACACCTTGGAATCGGCCAGCCAGCAGCTGATCACCCGCACCTCGTCGGCCTATTTCGCCGTGCTGGTGGCGCTGGAGAACCTGGCCGCGGCCGAAGCCGCCGAGACCGCGCTGCAGAAGCAGTTCGACTACGCCTCCAAGCGTTTGGAAGTCGGACTGGCGCCGATTACCGACGTGCACGAAGCGCGCGCTCAGTACGACGACGCGCGCGCGCGCACCATCACCACGCGCAACACGGTCGAGGATTCCTATCAGGCGCTGAGCGAAATCACCGGCCAGCCGGTGCGCACGCTCAAGGCGCTGCCGGCCGACTTCAAGCCCAGCCTGCCCGAATCGCAGAACGTGGACAGCTGGGTCAATCGCGCGATCGAGAACAATCCCTCGCTGCACGCGCAGGAGCTGGCCGTGCGCTCCGCCGAAATCAGCGTGGAAACCGCGCGCGCCGGCCACTGGCCGACCCTGACGCTCGGCGCCGGCTACGGCGACTCCGCGTCCTGGGGCGATGCCCGCGTGGGCAGCCTGCCTTCGGAAGACACCCGCAGCTCCGGCAGCCGCGGCCCGAGCATCGGCCTGACCTTGTCGGTGCCGCTGTATTCCGGCGGCGCGGTGCAATCGGGCGTGCGTCAGGCGCTGGCCCGCCGCGACGGCGCGCAGGACGAGTACGAACGTCAGAAGCGCCTGCTGGTGCGCAACACCCGCAACGCCTATCAGGTGCTGGTCGCCGGCATCAGCGAAGTCGAGGCGCGCCGTCTGGCGGTGGTCTCGGCGCAAGCCGCTTACGACGCGTCCCAGGTCGGCCTGGAAGTCGGCACCCGCACCGTGCTGGACGTGTTGAACAACCAGCGCACCCTGCTGCAGGCGCAACAGGCCTACGCCGAGTCCAAGTACAACTTCTTGCAGAACCGCCTGCTGCTGGAGCAATCGGCCGGTTCGCTCGACGTGGCCGACGTGCAGGACATCAACCGCCTGCTGACCGCCGACGCGGCGACCAATCTGGCGCCGCCGCCCACGCAGTGAGCGCGTTCCGACGCTTGCATCGCGCATGAAAACCGCCGGCCCGCCCGGCGGTTTTTCTTTATGGGCGACTGCAGGAGCGGCGCAAGCCGCGGCCGCGACCTCGCGGCTGTCGACGCGGCTATGGTTTCGCGGTCGCGGCTTGCGCCGCTCCTACAGCCAGCTAGCGTCAGATCAGGGCGGCGGCGGCAACGACGGCCGCAGCAACGCCATCGTCCGCGCCAATGCGCCGCGGCCGAGTTCGACCAGGGCGCGGCCGGCGTCGATCATCTGCGCGCGTTCCAGCGAATCGGCTAGCAAGCGCTCGATCGCCGCCTCCACCGCATCGGCATCCTGACCGATGCGCAACGCTCCTGCATCGTCGAGCCGCTGGGCGATCTCGACGAAGTTGTGCAGGTGCGGGCCGGTGACGATCGGCGTGCCGGTGGCCGCCGGTTCGAGCAGATTGTGCCCGCCGATCGCCTGCAGGCTGCCGCCGACGAAAGCCACGTCGGCGCAGGCGTAGAAACTCATCAACTCGCCGAGCGTGTCGATCACGAACACATCGTCGCCCGGCTGCGGCCAGCGCGCGCGCGAACGCGTCGACACCTGCCAGCCGGCGCTGCGCGCGTTCTCGGCGACCATCCGGAAACGCTCGGGATGACGCGGCGCCCACAGCAGCAACAAGCCGGGGAAGCGTTCGCGCAGGCGGCGATGCATGGCCACGGTGGCGGCTTCTTCGTCCTCGTGGGTGCTCGCGGCGATCCACACCGGACGCTCGCCGGTATGGCGGTGGCACTCCAGCGCGAACTCCTCCAAAGCGTCGGGCACGCTGACGTCGAATTTAAGGTTGCCGGTCTGGATCACCTGGTCGGGATTGGCGCCGAGCTGGATGAAGCGCTCGCCGTCGGCGCGCGACTGCGCGGCGACCGCGCGCACCGTGCGCAGCGCCCGGCTGACCAGCGGTGCCAGCACGCGATAGCCGCGCAATGAGCGCTCCGACAGCCGCGCGTTGAGGATATAGGCGGGAATCCCGCGATCGCGGCAACCGAACAGCAGGTTCGGCCACAGTTCTGTTTCCATGATCAGCGCCGCGCACGGTTTGTGATGGCGCAGGAAACGGCCGACCGCGCCGGGCAGATCGTAGGGCAGATACACGTGTTCGACCGAATCGCCCCAGGCCGAACGCGCGCGATCCGAACCGGTCGGGGTGATGGTGGTGACCAGCAGGCGCAGGTCGGGCCGGCCGCGGCGCAATGCGTTGACCAGCGGGATGGCGGCATTGACCTCGCCGACCGAGACCGCGTGCAGCCACAGCGTGCGCGACTGCGCCGGCCCGCGGTAGATCGCGTAGCGCTCCAGCCAGCGCTGGAAGTACGCGGGCTGACGGAAACCGCGCCAGATCAGGTGATAGACCGTGACCGGCGCCAACAGATACAGCGCGACCGAATACAGGCCGCGCAACAGGCGCTCGATGAAGTCTTTCCGCATGGCGCTAAGGATACGGGCTGCGGCAGTGATTCGCAGGTGGAGACGGCGGTGGCGCGGCGCGGCGCAGGCCCGGCGGAGCCGCATGCGAGCGCTGGCGGGCGCCGCGCGGCGCATTCCGCGCCGTGCTGCCCGCCGTTATCTCCAGGCCGATATTCCCGCGATCCGCGCGCTCCCTCAGCCTGTTTGCGCCTGCCATGCGCGCCTTCGTGCGAGCCGTGCTCTGCCGCGGCTCGCGCGCTCCCGCAGACGGCGATTTCTCATGCCCTGCAGGCATTCACGGCATCACCGAATACACTAGCGACATGGCCGAACCCGCCCTGCCCCCGCGTCCCTCCCTGCTTTCGCCGCGCCTGTGGCCGATGTGGCTCGCGCTGGCCGGCATGTGCTTCGGCGCACGCCTGCCCTGGGGCCTGCAGCGCCTGCTCGGCGGCTGGATCGGCGCGTTCGCGTTGCGCGCGGCGAGCCAGCGCCGGCGCGCGGCGCGGATCAACCTGAAGCTGTGTTTCCCCGAGAAAAGCGAGGCCGAACGCGAAGTCCTGCTGCGCGAGAGCTTCCGCGACCTGGGCATCGGCTTCTTCGAGTTCGCCCGCGCCTGGTGGGGCGAGGTGACGCCGATGCGGCGCACGGTGCGGATCGAGGGCGTGGAACTGCTCGATGAAATGCGCGCCGCCGGGCGCGGCGTACTGATGATCTCGGGCCACTTCATGACCCTGGAGATGTGCGGCCGGCTGATGTGCGACCAATTGCCGTTGGCCGGCATGTACCGCAAGCATCGCAATCCGGTCATGGAATGGGCGGTCAAGCGCGGCCGCCTGCGCTATGCCCGCGCCATGTTCACCAACGAGGAAATCCGTCCGGCGATGCGCCACCTCAAGCAAGGCGGCTTTCTGTGGTACGCGCCCGATCAGGACATGCGCGGCAAGGACACCGTGTTCGCGCCGTTCTTCGGCGTGCCCGCGGCAACGATCACCGCGACCCATCAATTCGCCCGCCTCAGCGGTTGCGCGGTGGTGCCGTTCTTCCATCGCCGCGAAGGCGCCGACTACATCCTGCGCATCGGCGCGCCGTTGACGGAATTTCCGTCCGACGACGCGACCACCGACAGCGCCCGCGTCAACGCACAGATCGAGAGCATGGTGCGCGAAGCGCCGACCCAATACCTGTGGATCCACCGCCGCTTCAAGCGCCGACCGCCCGGTCTGGTTTCGCCGTACAAGAAACGACCCTGACTTCGAAAGTCACGGTAGCCTCCTGTAGGAGCGGCGCAAGCCGCGACCGCGACATCGCATTTACCTCGCAGGTGTGATGTCGCGGTCGCGGCTTGCGCCGCTCCTACAGGGAGTTTCAGCGACTATCGACCCGCGTGCCCTCCACCGCCGACTGCGCCAGCAGACTGCCGGCGTACAACGCCGCCAGCAACAGGGTCAGCCCGCCCCAGAAAGTCGAATAAAACGCCAGGTGGGTGTTGAACGGGAACACCGTCACCAGCAAGGCCAACATCGCCGGCCGCGCCCGCTCGCGCGCGAGCGTGTCGGCGAAGATCCACGCGCGCCAGGCCAACGCCGCGCCGGCCAGCCACATCAGCAGGCCGAACGCACCGGTTTCGCTGAGCACTTCCAGCAGCAGTTGATGCGCGTGCAAGGCCGGCCCCTCGCCCCAGGACGTGGTCACGCCCGGTTGCGGATCGCAGGCCGGGAAGGCCTCGCGGAAACCGCGCGCGCCCACGCCGTTGACCGGATGCTCGGCGACCATGCAGGTGGCCGCGCGCCAAATCCGCGTGCGTCCCGACAACGCCGTATCCACCCCGGCCAGATCCGCGCTGACGATCTGCGCGGTGCGCACCAACCGATCGTGCACTTGCGCCGAGGTCAGATTCAGCACCACCAAGGCCAGCAGCGCCGAAGCGAACAACACCAGCAGGCGTTTGACTCCGAGCAAGCGCCAGCCCGAGAGCAGCAACACCAGCGCGAAAGTGATCCATGACGCGCGCGAACCGGCCAGCACCACCACGATGCCGACCGCCGCGGCCGCCGTCAGCCAACCGCCCACGCCGTAACGCCGCGCGGCCGCGTACAGCACGAACGGCGAGAAACTCGCGATCACCTGACCGAGCTTGAGATTGCACGGTCCCAGAATGCCGCCGAGCCGATCGACCATCGCCATCTCGGCCGCGCTGCACATGCCGTGGTCGCTGATCGAACGCTTGAGCGAATCGATCGCGAAGAACAAAGGGCTGGTGCCGCTGATGCCCTGCAGCAGCGCATCCACCGTCCACACCGAGATGATGATCGCCAATCCGCCGAAGGTCGTGCGCCGTCCTTGCGGCGAAGCCACCGCTGCGGCGACCAACCACAGGAACGGCAGATAGCGCAGATCCACCGCGGCTTCGCGCAAGGCGCGGCCCGGATCGACCGCATCGATCGCCGAGATCAGCTCCGGCAGCCAGTAGGCCGCGAACAGCACGCTGGTCAACGCCCAGGCCGGATCGCTGAGCAAGCGCGCGCCGGTGTTGAAGCGCTGCAGCACCAGCTTCACCAGCATGGTCACCGCGCCCAGGCTGAGTACCGCTTCGGCGACGCCTGGCGCGAACAACAGCGCGACGTAGGCCAGCACCCAGACCGGCGCCCAGCGCCAGCCGACGATCTCCGGCGGCCGCAGCGACGGCGCGCGCGGACCCTCGCCGGCGACGTCGGCCAGCGGCGAACCCGCGCCGGCCGCGCTAGCTTGAGGTGACGTCGAGGAGTTCGGCATAGACGGCAAGCGTGGCCTCCTGCATCGCCTGCAGGGAAAACCCCATCGTATCGACTGCCGGCGGAGCTTGCGTTAGCAATTCGCAAGCCGCGCTGTGCGCGGCCTGCGCATCGAACGGGGCGACCGCGCCGCCCGGCTGCAACTGCGTCAGCAGTTCGCCGACGCCGCCGTGATTCCAGCCCAGCACCGGCCGCCCGCACGCCAGCGCCTCGACCACGGTGCGGCCGAACGCCTCGGGCTTGCGCGAGAGTTGCAGCACCAGATCGCTGGCCGCGTAGGCGCGCGCGATCGCGTCGGTGGGCGCGGTGAAGGCGACCGCGTCGGCGACGCCGAGTTGCTGGGCGAGCTGTTCCATTTCGGCGATGTAGGCCTCACGTCCGGCTTCGCGCGCGCCCGGCAGCCACAGCCGCGCATCGCGGCCGCCGGCGCGCAGATCGGCCAACAGTTGCAGGCCGTCGGCATGGCCTTTCAATCGCGTGCCGCGACCGGGCAGCAACAGCAAGGGCCCGTCGCCGCCCAAGACCGGATGCGACGCCGCGGCCCAGGCGCGCGCGTCGCGGTCGGGCCAGGGCGCGCGCGGGAACGCCGCCGGATCGATTCCGCGCGGAATGATCCGCAGCTTGTCGGCTTCGGTGTCGGGATAATGTAGGAGCACGTAATCGCGCACCGTGTGCGAGACGCAGATCACCCGTTCGCCGCGGGTCATCACCGCGCTGTAGCGCGAAGGCGAATTCAGACCGTGCACGGTGGTGACCCAGCGCGGCCGCGCGGCTTCGCTCATGCCGCGCCAGGCCAGCAGGCCGACCCAGGCGGGCAGGCGCGAACGCGCGTGCACCAGATCCACGCCTTGTTCGGCCCACAACCGGCGCAGCGTGAAGGCGTGCAGCAGGGTCGAAGGCGATTTACGCCCGATCGGCAGTTCGATGTGTTCCGCGCCGCTGGCCAGCAGCCTGGGCACTAGACGGCCGCCGGCCGAGACCACGATCGCGCGATGGCCGGCGCCCACCAGCGCTTCGGCGACTTCCAGGGTGGAACGCTCCACGCCGCCGGATTCCAGCGCCGGCAGCAGCTGCATCACGGTCAGCCGGCGCGTGGGGGTCGGCTGCAGCGATGCCATGGCGGAAGGTCAGTCGTCGACCAGGGTGAAATGCGCGCCGCAGTACGGGCACTGGCATTCGCGCTCGGCCTCGATCGGCAGGTACACGCGCGGATGCGAGTTCCACAGCGCCATCGACGGCAACGGGCAGCTCAACGGCAACTCGGAGCGAGTCACGGTGTAGCGCTGGTCGGCGTTGGCCTGGGTGGGATGGGCGTTGGCTGCGGTGGTCATTGGGGGACGACGGGTGGCGACGCGGGGTGGCAGTTTAACAGCGTGGGCGTGGGGTTCGGTGATGATCCGGTTTCGCGGGCATGGGCCATGCGAGCCCGCCCGCCCCAACCGCCCCGTGTAGGAGCGGCGCAAGCCGCGACCGCGAAACGCGCCTATGTCGTAACGGCGAGGTCTAAATCGAGGCCCTACGCTTGCGTCGCAGGCGGCATGTCGCGGTCGCGGCTTGTGCCGCTCCTACACCGGTCGCTATGCGCTCAGCGCGCCGGCGGCAATTCGAACCACAACACATCGGCGGGCGATTCGCCTGCGCCGGTCAAGATCAACTCCGCCGATTCCTCGCTGAAGCCCAGCGCATCGCCGGCCTCCAGAGCTCGGCCGTTGGCCTCGATCCGGCCTTGCGCCACCTGCAGCCAGTACAAGCGCTTGGGATCCAGCGTCCGCCGCGCCCGACTGCCCTGACCCAGGGCCAGCGAATACAGGTTCACGTCCTGACGGATCGGCACGCCGCCGTGAACGCCATCGCGCGAGGCGCGCAATACGAACTCGCCGTCCTTCGTCTCGGCCGCCGTGGGCTGCGCGTACGCCGGTTGCGCATTGAGCCGATCGGGCTGGACCCATATCTGCAGGAAATGCACCGGTTCGGTCTTGGACGCGTTGTATTCGCTGTGTTCCACGCCGTGACCGGCGCTCATCCACTGCAGCTCGCCCGGGCCGATGGTGCCGCCGCCCCCGCTGCTGTCCTTGTGCGCCAACCCGCCGCTGAGCACGTAGCTCAGGATTTCCATGTTGGCGTGGCGATGCGGGGCGAAGCCCGCGCCGGGATCGACGCGGTCTTCGTTGATCACGCGCAGACAACCGAAGCCCATCCAGGCCGGATCGTAATAACCGCCGAAGGAAAACGTGTGGCGGCTGTCGAGCCAACCGGCCTGGACGCGGCCGCGTGCACTGGAGGGACGTTCGATGATCATGCGCGCATCAGTTTACCGATTGGATCGACTGACCGTACCGGTCGCCGGCTCAGGGCTTGGGCACGATCGCTTCGGTGGTGATGCGGATCTTGATCTCGTCGCTGACGTTGGGCACGTACTTGCCGATGCCGAAATCGCTGCGCTTGAGCGTGGCGGTGGCGTCGAAGCCGGCCGCGGCGCGCTTGGCCATCGGCTGTTCGCCGATCTTGTTGATGTTCACGTCCAGCACCGTCGGCTTGGTCACGCCGTGCACGGTCAGATCGCCGGTCACCTTGAGCTTCTTCTCGCCGGCCGCTTCGACCTTGGTGCTCTTGAAGGTGATGGTCGGGAACTTGGCCGCGTCGAAGAAATCCGCGCTCTTGAGGTGCTCGTCGAAATCGCCCACGTGCGAATCCAGGCCGTCCAGCGGAATGGTCACCTCGACCTTGGAGGCGGCCGGCTTGGCCGGATCGTAGGTGATGCTGCCGTCGACCTTGCCGAAATGCGCGACCGGGTTGGAGAAGCCGAAATGGCTCCAGCTGGCGATCACGTCGGTGTGGTTGGGGTCGATCTTGTAGGTCAGCGGTGCGGCAACGGCGGTGCCGGCGAACGCCAGGCCCAGGGCGGCGGCGAGCAGGATGCGCTTCATGGTGGGGCTCCTCGAAAGGGTCGATCGGATGGGATGACTAGACGCAGCGGGTAGAAACACAACGCGAAACCACTATGGCGCAACGGGCGCGGACGACGATCCGCTCGCGCTCGGAACCGGGTCGGCGCGCACGCATCAATCGATGCGCGCGGCCTCGTCGAACGGCAGGCGCGGCGAACGCGGGAACAACTGGGCGTGGTCGCCGGCGCCGAGATTGATCAGGAAGTTGGACTTGATCTGGGTGCCGGCGAAGAAGGCTTCGTCGACCTTGGCGTTGTCGAAGCCCGACATCGCGCCGGTGTCCAGGCCCAGCGCGCGCGCGGCCAGGATCAGGTAGGCGCCCTGCAGGCTGCCGTTGCGGAACGCGGTGATGTTGATCGCCGCTTCTTTGCCGGCGAACCAACTGCGCGCGTCGTCGTGCGGGAACAGGTAGGGCAGCTTTTCGTAGAACTCCAGGTCGTGGGCGACGATCACCGTGACCGGCGCGGCCAGGGTCTTGGCCAGATTGCCTTCCGACAGGGCCGGGCGCAGCTTCTCCTTGGCGTCCTTGGACTTCACGAACACGAACCGGGCCGGCGAGCCGTTGGCGCTGGTCGGGCCCCACTTCACCAGGTCGTAAAGCTGACGCAGCGTCTCGTCGCTGACCTCGCCGCCCAGGACGTTATGGGTGCGGGCGGTGCGGAACAGCTGATCGAGGGCTTCGTCGTTCAAAACCTTGGACATGGTCTTCTCCGTGGGGCTGCCAAGCTTGGCAAGGTGGTCGGGAGACGGAAGTGTAGAGTCTCGATGCGACCGCAAAACCGACACTCCCGGAACGGATTACCTGCACCCGTGCAACGAAACGGCCTTTCTGCGAAGACTGACTCCATTGCTGCAACTTGGTTATTGACCGACGGCCATGCCGGCAACCAACGCCAAGCCAGCGCGCTGGCCCAGGCCCTGGGCCGGCCGGCGACCGACTGGATCCTCAGCCCGCGCGCGCCCTGGCGCTGGACGTCGCCGCGCAAACTGCCCGGCGCGCTCAACGCCTTCGGCCCCGATTTCGTGCGCGCCCTGCAGGCCCGGCCGCGGCTGGCGATCGGCTGCGGCCGCCAGGCCGCGCTGGCGACCCGGCTGCTGCGCGGCCCGGCCTGCCAGACCGTGCAGATCCTCAACCCGCGCATCGCCACCGGCCACTGGGACTTGGTGATCGCGCCCGAGCACGACGGCCTGAGCGGCGCCACGGTGATCACCCTGCTCGGCAGCCTGCACCCGGTCGACGACCTGTGGCTGGCCGGCGCGCGCAAGACCTTCCCCGCCTTCGGCGCCCTGCCCGGGCCGCGCACCGCGCTGCTGCTGGGCGGCTCCAGCGCGCACGCCGACTTCGACCAGGCCGCCTTCGACGCCTTGGCCGAACACCTGCAGATCTTGCTGGAACGCGAAGGCGGCAGTCTGCTGGCGACCACCTCGCGGCGCACCCCGGCGGCGATCCGCGCACGCTTGCGCGAGCGGCTGGCGCGGTTGCCGAAGGTGTCGTGGTACGAACCCGGCGAAGGCACCAATCCCTATCCCGGCCTGCTCGGCTGGGCCGACCGCATCGTCTGCACCGCCGACTCGGTCAACATGCTCTCCGAGGCCGCGGCCACCCGCGTGCCGGTGTTCGTGTTCGGCAGCGAGCGCGTCGACGGCCGCCCGCGCCGCTTCGTCGACAGCCTGCTCGGCCTGGGCCGCGCGCGCGCGTTCGACGAGCAGTTGCTGCCGTATCCGGTGACGCCGCTGCGCGAGACGGCGCGGGTGGCGCAGGAAGTGCGGCAACGCTTGCGACTCGCGGACTGATCGCCGCGTACGACGCTGGCCGTTGCGGCCCTCGCATTGCGTAGTAGCTGGGACAGAGCGCCGCTTGCGTCAGGGGCCTGCGCGCCGGCGTAGCAGCGAAGCTGTGTCGGCGCACGGGGAGCGTCGCCGAAACCGACCGGGAACGACGGCAATGAATGCCGCGCCTGCGCGTACCTCCATAAGCGCCTTGCTGCTGGCCCTGATCGCGGCGGCGTCCGGCTGCGCCAGCATTACCGTCTACTCGCGCGAAGGCACGATCCGTACGCGCGGATTGTTCGGCACGCGCGTGCAGGCGTATGCGCTGTCGCCGCTGGCCATCCATACCCGCGGCCTGGGCGTGTTCGCCGCGCCGCGCTCGCTGAGCCTGGGCCTGCAATCGCAAATCGTGCTCTACGCACCGCGTCCGGACGATTGCCGGGTCGTCCTGATCGCCCAAAGTCCCGAACAGACCCGACGCTTGCTTGAGGTACTCGACAGCGGCGGCGTGAAGCCGTCGGACATCTGCACTGACACAGGGGAACTCGCACAATGAAGACCGTCACCGCCTCTTGCATCGCGGTCCTGCTGGTACTGGGTGGCTGCGCGACCATGGAACAAGCGCCTCTGGTCTATTCGTCCAAGACTTCGGTAGGAGTGGATATTTCGACAACGTCCACCGAAACACCTGGACTGTCGATGAGCGTGGGCGTCAAGCTGGTCGACGCCGCGTACGTTCCGGTCGCCGTATCAAAGCGCTGCCAGACCAAGGACGGCGGCTATGAATGCAGCCCCGCCATCAACGGCGTCCATATCATCGGCGGCACCGCCAGCGGAGGCGGCCAGGACGAATCCGTCGACGCCGACTTGAAAGCGCAGAACTATCAAAAGGCGCTACAGGACTTCGGCGCCGCGGTGGTCGGCGCCCGCGACGCCAGCGCCGACGCGGACGACGCACGCGAGCAATACAAACGACTGGAGAGCCTGTCGCGTCGAGACAGCGAATACAACGCCCGCCAGGCCGATCTGATCAAACTCACCGCGCTGCGGCCCGCCGCAAGCACCGCGCCGCCGACCGGTTTCGACAACGCCGCCAACGAGAAGAAGATCTCCGACATCGAGCGATTGGCGTTGAGCGCCGGCGAAGCCGCGGATCTGGCGGCCGATCCCAACCTGACCAACGCCACAAGAAAGCGCAACGAAACCGTCGCCGAGCAAGACAGGGCAACCGATCTGCTGGCCAAGCGCCGCAACGAACTCACCGCCGCCCGCGAAGCGCTGGCGCTGAAGAAGGACTCCTATTCGGTGTTCGGAAGTTTCGAAAACAAGAATTCCGCCGACGCCAAGGGCGCCTCGGTGTCGCTGGGCAAGATCTTCGCCACCGGGGTCGCTTCGCAGAATATTTCGCAAGGGTTGGCGAAGTACTACCAGCACCGAGATTCGAGCGCGTGCTATCAAGCCGTCAGTGAACAAGCCGCGCTGATCAACAACGCGGACAAGGTAGAAAGATTGCTGCAGCAGTGCATCAATCTGAGCAAGAAAGGAGAGTAAGCGGCCTCGACCGTCCAGCCCGCGTGTCTAACCTCGCGTCGGCTTAGGCTTTGCGTTGGCGAAATTTCCGATGAAGCGCAACTCGTTGTACAGCCGCCCGGCTTGCTCCTCGTGAAAGGTGCAGTGGTCGTAGAAATACAGCGAGTTGCCGTGAGTCACGCCCAGTTCGTGGCAGCGCGCGAGGATCGCACGCTCGGTGTCCAGCGAGTACGTCCCGACTTCAAGCACCAGTTCTTCGACCGGAACGATCCGGTTGTCGGCCGTGCCGTAGGCGACGAAGAAATCCGAGTCGATGAAGCCGCAGCCGAAATCGCGATGCGCGGGGCAATCGGAATCCGGCGATTCCATGCCTTCGGTGTAACGGTTGAACGCTTCCAACGTCTGGGTGGAGGTGCCCATCCAGACTGCGATCATGCCGCGGGCGGTGTCGTCGATCATGGTGATTCGCCTGTGCTCGCTTCGGGTCAAAAGATCGCCATGCCGCCACGAGGTCTTTTGTAGGAGGGGCTTTCAGCCCCGACGCTTTTCTTGGAGATCGCTGCGTCGGATCGGAAAGCGTCGGGCCTGAAAGCCCCTCCCACGAGACTTCGCGGATTTGTCAGCACCAGCCCTCACGACGGCGCTCGCAAGCCAGTCTCGCGCGTCGCCGATGCGATCGCCGCGCGCGCCGCAGCGATCGCATCGGTCTCCACCACCCGTCGCGGCCTTCGATCCAACGTGCATTCCAATCCCGCTGCCAGCAGCACCGCATGCGCTGCAAGCAGATCCCGCATCTGCGCCGCAGACAGCGACGCGGCGGTCTGCGCGGCGGCGATCAAGCCCGGCGTATCGCGCGGCACCAACAGCGCCGGTGCGCGCGCCGAATCGCGCAGCACCAGGTACTGCAGCAGGAATTCCAGATCGACCAAGCCACCCTCGCCTTGCTTGAGATCGAAGTAGGCCGCGTCGCTGCGATCGAGTTCGGCCTGCATGCGCGCGCGCATCACCGCGACATCGCCGCGCAGCTTGTCGGCCTCGCGCGCTCGGGTCAGCGTGCGCGCGCGCACCTGTTCGAAACGCTCGCTCAAATCGGCGTCGCCGGCAACGAAACGCGCGCGCACCAGCGCCTGATGCTCCCAGGTCCAGGCGCGCTCGTACTGGTACTCGCTGAAACTGGCCAGCGACGACACCAGCAGCCCCTTGGCGCCGTCCGGCCGCAAGCGTACGTCGACGTCGAACAAACGCCCGGCCGCGGTCACCGCGCCGAGCAGGGCGACGATCTTCTGCGCCAAACGCGCGAACCAACGCGGCGCGTCCAGGGCGCGCGCGCCGTCGGAAGACGCGCCGCCCTCCACCGCCGGCGCGTCGTACAAAAACACCAGATCCAGATCCGAGCCGAAGCCCAGTTCCTCGCCGCCGAGGCTGCCGTAGCCGAGCACGGCGAAGCGCGCACCCGGCACCCGGCCGTACGCGGCGGCCACTTCCTGTTCGGCCATCGCCAGCACCCGCATGACCACCCCGTCGGCCAGCCAGGCGAGCTGGCGCGCGCTGTCCTCGGCCGACTGGCGGCCGTCGCGCAGCGCCATCGCGATGCGAAAACTCAGTGACTGCCGCACTTCGTTGAGCGCCTGCAGACTGGCTTCGGTGTCGTCGCCGCCATCGACCTCGGCGCAGGCGGCCAGCAACTCGTCGCGCCCCGGCAGCGGGCCGACCACGCGCGCATCGAGCAACTCGTCGAGCAGCAGCGGATGCGAGGCCAGGCGTTCGGCCAGCAGCGCGCTGCGCGAGACCACCTCGATCAGCCGCGACAGCGCCGCGGGTTGTTCGTCGAGCAAGGCCAGATACGCACTGCGCCGCAGCACGTTGTGCAGCAGCGCCAACAAGCGCTTGAGCGCCAGCATCGGCTGCGAGGAAGCCGCCGCGCCCTGCAGCAGCGCCGGCAACACCCGGTCCAGGCGCGCGCGCACCGCATCAGACAGCCCCCGCACGCCGGGGCTTCGGGCGAAATCGCGCAACGCCGCATCGGCATCGGCCGCGGCTTCGAAGCCGGCATCGGCCAAAGTGTCGGCCGCGCCGGATTCGGGCAGCGCGCGCCAGTACGCGGTCAAGGCGTCGGGCGCGGCGCGGCGGCGGCGCGGCGCCAGCAGCGCTTCGAATTCGGCGGTGATGCGCTCGCGCCTTTGTTCCAGCTCGCCCAGCAACTGCGCCCAATCGGCATAGCCCAGGCCGGCGGCGATGCGCGCGCGTTCGCCATCGCCGCTGGGCAATGCATGGGTTTGCGCGTCGCGCAGCATCTGCAGGCGGTTTTCCAGGCGGCGCAGATAACGGTAATCGTCGGCCAAGGTCTCGCCCGCGTCTTCGCCGATCTGACGCTGGGCCACCAATTCGCGCAAGGCCGGCAACAGACGCCGGCCGCGCAGTTCGGCTTCGCGGCCGCCGCGGATCAGTTGCAGAGCCTGGACCAGAAATTCGATTTCGCGGATCCCGCCCGGCCCGCGCTTGATGTCGTCGGCCAGTTCCTTGCGCGCGACCTCGGCGCTGATCGCCGCCTTCATCGCGCGCAGGCCGTCGAGCGCGCCGAAATCCAGATAACGCCGGTAGACGAACGGCCGCAGCGCTTCCAGAAAGCGTTCGCCGGCCTCGATGTCGCCGGCCACCGGCCGCGCTTTCTGCCAGGCGTAACGTTCCCAATCGCGGCCTTCGCGCTGGAAGTACTGCTCCATCGCCGCGAACGACCACGCCACCCGGCCGGCATTGCCGTACGGCCGCAGGCGCAGATCCACGCGATGACAGAAACCCTCGGCGGTGATCTCGTCGAGCAGACGCGCGAGCTGCTGCCCGAGCTTGGCGAAATACGCCTCCGCGTCCAGCGCGCGCGCCGCATCGCGGCCGTCGAATTCGGTGCTGCCGTCGGACTCGTAGGCGTAGACCAGATCCACGTCGGAACTGAAGTTGAGTTCGGCGCCGCCGAGCTTGCCCAGGCCGAACACCACCAGCCGCACGCGCTCGCCCTCGCGCGTGCGCACCGCGCCGTGGCGCCGCTCGAATTCGTCTTCCAGCGCGTGCAGCGCGATCTGCAGGCAGACCTCGGCGAGATGGGTGCTGCCTTGCAGCGTGTCTTCGACACTGTCCAGGCCGAGCACGTCGCGCCAGATCAACCGAGTCGAACCGGCGCTGCGATAGCGGCGCAGACGCGTGCCCCACTCGCCGCGCTGTTCCGGTTCGAGCGACGGCGGCGGCAACGGCGCGGCGCCATCGTCGGCGGCGAGCGCGAGCAGCAAATCGGGCTGGCGCGCGAGCGTATCGATGGCGAAATCGCTGACCAAGGCCACGCGCGCGACCCGCGCGGCCAGCGAGGGATCTTCCAGCGCACCGAGCGTCTGCGGCGAAGCCGCGCGCAGCCGGGCGAGGGCGCGTTCGGCGAACGCGGATTCGAACGCGTTGCGGTCGAGAGAAGAATGCGAGGGCGCGGATGCGGACATGCGCGGATGATCGCATGCCGGTGGTGGCCGTCGATCGCGGCATCATGTCGGCTGCGCATGGCGAGTGCGATGACGCAATCGCGCTGGAGTTTCGTCGTTGATGGGATGGCGTGGTCGCGGCTTGCGCCGCTCCTACAGTCGCTGGGTGTAGGAGCGGCGTAAGCCGCCCCCCACAACCACGGCGGAACTCGCAACGCAGCGGCACACACCCAACCGCGCATAGCGAACCGCCACTCAAACCGCGCCCAAATCACACCTGGGCCCCACCTAAATCACATCACCCAAATCCCGCCCAATAAAAAAGCCCGCTTCCGGTAGAACCGGTAGCGGGCTTTGCTCCCTCCCCCACGTCGGGATGCGGGGCGATCGTGAAGGAACCGTTATCCCCTTTGCACGCTGCACTGCAAAACAGAACTTGTCAGTTCATTTGAAACGCTTGCATGGGCCATCCCAGGCATATGTCCAAAGCTAATAACGGCAAGGCTGTTACCGATGCCATCGAAATCGCCGGTGTGACCTCGCGCGATTCGCGGTCGTGGCCTTCGACAAAGCTGAACAGGGAAAGCCGATCGCCATTTGCGCCGGAAGCCGAAGTCGGCGTGGCGGCCGATCGAGCAGGCAACGACCCGCCCGGGTCGACGCCCGCAGCGCCGCCCTCCAGTCGCTGGCGACCTGTCGAACCCCGCACCGCTCGCGGTACGGCCCGAACCCAGGCCTAGCCAGAACTCGCAGCCGTCCCTCTGGCCTGCCCCTCGGGCTTTCACCGTTGTTCAACCGAACGCGCCGATTCCCGGGGAGACGCCGTTCTCGATGCCGATCCGACGGCACGCGCAGCGCGATCGCATGGCGATTCGCACGACCGCCTGGCCTGCCGTTGGATCGCCACACATGCAGCACCGCCGCAGTGGCCGTTGCGCAGATCAGCGCGAACACGGCCGCCAACGACGGGCAACAGGGGCCAACGACATTCCGCCATAACGCAGCCGCATGCCGCGGCGCGCGCGCAGCTGCGCGCCGTGCGCGTCCGCCGAATCCTCAGTGCCGTTCCCGCACTTCATCCAATCCACAGGAGCCCAGCATGGAACGTCCACCTCCGAAGCCCGCCGCCTATTCGCGCCGCCATCGCTCGCGCGCACCGCTGACGGCCATCGCCGTCGCCTGCGTGTTCGCCGCCGCGCCGCATGCAGCGCTCGCCCAAGACGCCGCCACGCCCAAGCCGGCGCTGCGCGCGCTGGAGCAACCGGTGCTTGCGCGCATGCTGCGCTCGGAAGACGCACCCGAACCGCTGACAGCGCTCACCGGCAGCGGCGCCGAGCGCTTGGACACGCGCGAAGCCACACTCGACTTGCGCATCGCGATGACCACCTCGCGCATCTGGAATCCGCGCGAGCAGCGCTACGATCAGGTCAAGCTGCGCTCTTACCAAAGTCCGGGCACCAACCCCGACGTGCCCTTCGTCGCGCCGACCATCGTGACCTCGCCCGGCGAAACCGTGCGCATCCGCCTCGACAATCAACTCGAACCGGAGCCGGACTGCCACCCAAAAGACATCAACGTCCCGCATTGCTTCAACTCCACCAACCTGCATTCGCATGGCCTGTGGGTCAGCCCGACCGGCAACAGCGATAACGTGCTGATCACCTTGAAACCCGGGGTGAAGTTCGAATACGAATACAACCTGCCCGCCGATCATCCGGCCGGCACGTTCTGGTATCACCCGCATCTGCATGGCTCGACCGCGTTGCAGGTGTCCAGCGGCATGGCCGGCGCGCTGCTGGTGCGCGGCGAACGCCTGCCCACGCCTGGGCGCAACGGCGACATCGATACCTTGCTGCGCAATCCGGACAACGTGCCGATTCCCGAACGCGTGCTGTTGTTCCAGCAAGTCGCTTATGCCTGCCGCGGCGCCGACAAACAGATCAAGGTCGAAAAGAACAAGGCCGGCGAAATCGTCGCCTGGGTCTGCGATCCGGACGATACCGGCGGCATCGACGGCTACGATCAGTTCGGTTTCGCGCCCGGCGCGAAGGTCGACACCTGGGTCCAGTCCGGCCGCCACACCAGCATCAACGGCGACGTGCTGCCGACTTTCGACGGGCTGCTCGCCGGCCGCATCGAACGCTGGCGTCTGCTGCATGCCGGCGTGCGCGACACCATCAGCCTGCAGTTACGAGAGCTGCGCCCGAGCGCGCCGGGCATCAAGGGCCTGTCCGGCGCGGCGCTCGACAGCTGGGTCGGCAAGAACTGCACCGGCGCGGTGATACCGCAGTACGAGATCGCTTCCGACGGCCTGACCCACGCCCAGGCGATCGCCAAGCAGCAGAACATCCTGCAGCCCGGCTATCGCAGCGATGTGGCGATGGTGTTCCCCAAGCCCGGCAAATATTGCGTGATCGACGCCGCCGCGCCGGCCAGCGCCAGCATCAGCAACGCCGCCGAAGACCGCCAGTTGCTCGGCATCGCCGACGTCGCCGCCGGCGGCATCGCGCCGATCACCGACATCCGCGCGTTCCTGATCCAGAGCCTGGGCAATGCCGCGCAGGCCTATATGCCGGCCGACATGCGCGCCAAGGTCATCGGCGATCTGCGCAACGACTTCCGCCTGGATTCGTTCGTGCCGCATCCCGACATCGCCGACAGCGAAATCACCGGCGCGCAGACCTTGGAGTTCAACATCGACGGCAGCCGCTACATGGTCGACGGCCATCCCTACGGCCAGGGCAAGACGCGCCAGCTCGTGCTGGGCAACATCGAAGAATGGGAACTGAGCTCCAAGCGCGGCGGCCATCCCTTCCATATCCACGTCAACCCGTTCCAGATCTCGCGCATTCTCAACGCCCAGGGCGTGGACGTCAGCGTCACCGGCGACAAGGACGACCCGGAATACGCCAACCTCAAAGGCACCTGGAAAGACACGCTGTTCGTCAAGGCCGGCTATCGCTTGTTCGTGCGCACTCGGTATCAGCGTTACATCGGCGAGTATGTCCTGCACTGCCACATCCTGGAACACGAGGACCAGGGCATGATGCAGAACGTGATCATGCAGGTGCCCGACGGCAAGGGCGGCGGGATTTCCACCACCAGCCACCACTGATCCGCGCTACCTGCGTGTAGGAGCTGCGCGAGCTGCGACCGCGACAATCCGGTTGCGACGAAACCTTCGACGTAGCCGGATTGTCGCGGTCGCGGCTTGTGCCGCTCCTACAGCGCTCCGGCGAAAACGCGCCGAGCCTTACCGCTTGGCGCGCTGCTCGTATTCGGCCATATCGATCCGCAAAATCCGCCGCAGCTCCAGAATCGCCTGCGGCGTTTCCTGGACGCTGTGACCGGAGGTAATCACCTTCTCCGACAGCGCGCCGTCCAGATGCGCGCTGGGATACGGCACCACGCCGTCGCTGGATTGCAGCAACGGCAACTTGGCGTCGCGCTGTCCGACGATGGTGTGATACGGCAGACCGGCCTCGATCGGCAGATTCTCGGTGCTGCGCATGAACAACGAATTCGGGCTCAGATCGTCCGGCCCGGTCGGCGGGCGGCCTTTGCGGAAACCTATCTTCTGCAGTTCGTCCTGATTGACCTGGCTGCGCTGGATCAACTCCGTGGTATCGCGCAGCACATCGAAC
Source organism: Lysobacter sp. CA199 (assembly GCF_052078715.1). Taxonomy (NCBI): domain Bacteria; kingdom Pseudomonadati; phylum Pseudomonadota; class Gammaproteobacteria; order Lysobacterales; family Lysobacteraceae; genus Lysobacter; species Lysobacter sp. CA199. Next base: position 94,799 of record NZ_JBQJIL010000005.1, read on the forward strand.
GGCAAGCGGATCAGCTTGCGCACCATGCGCAGCGGCCAGCCGTCGGTGACCACCGCGCCGCGATGCGGCGAGGCCAGGAACACCACCCGGCGGAACTGCGGCATCGGTGCGAACACGGTCAACTCGCGCACCATCGGTTCCTGGCGCAGCCGCTGCGACACCGACGGATCGAACATGCCCAGGGTTTCGTCGAGCACCCGCTCGCCGCTGTCGCTGACCAACAGTCGCGAAATCACGCCGCCCATGCTGTGGCCCACCAAGACCGCATCGTGACTGGCGACGTCGTCGCCTTCGGGGTCGTAATGCTGGAAGGTCTGAGTCAGCGCCGAAGCGATCGCCGCGCGATTGGACAAGATGCCGATGTTGGTCGGATAGAACACCTGCCACAGCTGATAACGCTTGCGCAGGGTTTCATCGCCGAGGATTTCGTTGGCCAGATTGACCCAGGCTTCCGGACTGCTGGCCAGACCGTGCACCAGCACAATTACCCGCTTGTTCGGATCGTAAGGCTGATTGAGATAGATCCGCGGCTTGAACGCGCGTGCCTGCTTGGGTCGCAGCAGACTGCTCAGGCTCAAACGGGCCAGCTCCGAGCGCGCCAGCCAAATGCCGTAGGCCGCCGAATAGTTCGCCGCCAACGGCACCTGGCGTCCGGCGATGGTCTCGCTCTCGATGCGGTAGGGGTTGTAGACGTCCATGCTGGCCTCGCGGCCGCCCAGCACCGCGTCGAGGTCGTCGCCGGCGAAGCGCAAGGTCGCCGTCACCGGCAGATAGCGCGTATCGCGGTACGGCGTGTCCTCGGCGTCGGGATCGGTACGCGCGCGGCGCGGAAACACCGCGACCAGACCGGTGCCGAATCCATCGCGTCGATACACCGCACGCAGATTATCGAATCCCAACGTATCCGAGGCGAGCAAGGCCTCGGGTTGCTGGCTGATTTCGGACGCTTCATAGCCGTGCAAGCCGATGCGCAGATTCATCCCGCCCACCTGCAGCGGCGTAGCGCCGACCTGTCCGCGGCTGGCTTCGAACGCGGCCTGCGCGACCGCATCGACGGCGCGGTTGTAGTACTGCAGCACCCGCTCCTGACGCGCTTCGAACACACGCTGCTCGGGCGTGCGCGGGGTCAGGAACAGATAGGCGTAGGCATAGCGCGCGGTTTCGACCGCGGCGCGGGTGCGTTCATCGGAGGCGACTTGGGTCGCGATCGCGCGCTGCGTCTGCGCCTGCGCGGCCGGGGCGACCGCGGCGGCGGCTTTGCGCTTGGACAACCCCGCGCTCTCCGCGGCCTTGCTGACCGTGGCCGGCGCAGCGTTCATGCGCAGCAACTGCAGCTCCGACGCGGTGGCCAGCCAATCTTCGACCGATGCGAACTTGCGCAACTGCTCGATGCACGGCGCAGGCTCGCGCGCGCATTGCTCCGGGTCCAACCCCGCCGAGCCGAGCGCGGTCGCCGCCGAGGTACTGAGCTTGCCGCCGTTGAGCGCGTCGAGATTGCGCTCGGCGGCGACCTCGCCGAAACCGCGCTCTTTGACTTTGACTACGGCGCAGCCGCTGGTCAGCAGGAGGACAGCACATAAAGGGAGCGAGCACAGCAAGCGCCAACGCATCAACATTGCCTTTCTAGAATCTGAACAGGCGGCATTGTCCGTCAGCAGCCCCGCCAAGTAAATTTTGGCGCCGCCGTGTCCTGCCCCGGCCAAGTTTCACGTTCGCTACAGCACCTTCATTGCGTCCATAAGGATATGGCCATGAGCCCGGAAACCCTGGCCGAGCCGACACCGGCCGTCTCGATCGACTCGTTGTTCGCCCTCACTTACCAGGAACTGCGCCGTCTGGCCCATCGCCAGCGCTGTCTGCGCGACGGCCAGACCCTGAACACGACCTCCCTGGTCCACGAGCTCTATCTGCAGCTTCATCGCGGCCCCCAACGTTTCGATCGGACGCGCCAGTTCTACGCGTACGCTGCACGGGCCATGCGTCATCTGCTAATCGATCGCGCGCGCGAACGCAGCCGCCTCAAACATGGCGGCGACTGCCGCCAAGTCGAGTTCGACGACGCCCTGCTCGACGGTGGTGCGATCGACCCGCGTCATCTGCTCGAACTCGATCAAGTGCTGCGTCAGTTGAGCGATCACGACCCACGCGCCGCCGAGGTGGTCGAGCTGCACTACTTTGCCGGCATGCCCTTCGGCCAGATCGCCTCGCTCTTGGAACGCAGCGAGCGCACCGTGCACCGCGATTGGCGGTATGCGCGCGCTTGGCTACAAGCGCGACTGAGCGGCTGATTGGTCATGGCGTTCTGCGTCGGTTGCCGCGGCAACCGACGGTGCCGTGGTACATGGCATTGCGCGTGGACAGGAGTCCGACATGAGCACTACTTCGATTTCTCCGACGCGCGGCTGGTTCGAAGCCGCGATGGAACAATCCCCCGATATCCGGCGGCAGTGGCTCAGGCACCACTGCCAGGACTCGCGCGTGCTGCGCAGCGTGTTGCTCCTGCTCGATGGCGAGGATCGCGCGGGTCTGCTCGACTATCCGCTCGACGATTCCATGCGCACACTGACGGAAGCCGAGGATGTCATCGAACCCGATTCGCTGATCGGAAGCCGTATCGGTCCATTCCGCTTGATCGGGCTGTTGGGACAAGGCGGAATGGCCGCGGTGTTCCTGGGGGAACGCGAAGACGCAGACTTCCGCCAACGTGTGGCGGTGAAGCTGCTTCGGCGTGGCCTGTTCTCGGCGATCGAGCAGCGTTTGTTCCGGCGCGAACGGCAAGCGTTGGCCGCGCTGTCGCATCCCAACATCGCCCGTTTGATCGACGGCGGCGTGAGCGAAGCCGGGATCGCGTATCTGGCGATGGAATATGTGGACGGCGAGCCGATGTTTAGCCATGCCGAACGCGCTGGCCTGGATCTGCGCGCGCGCCTGCGTTTGATCGCGAGTGTCTGTCGAGCCGCTCAAGCCGCTCACAACGCGCTGATCGTGCATCGCGACATCAAGCCATCGAACATCATGGTCAATACCGAGGGCGAGTTGAAGCTGTTGGATTTCGGCGTGGCCAAACTGCTCGATGACGACGACGCGCCGTCCCCAGGCGCGCCGACCGTATTCACCGGCCTGACCCCCGCATACGCCGCGCCGGAGCAGTTCGATGGCGGTCCCATCACCACCGCCACCGACGTCTATTCCCTCGGCGTGGTCATGCACGAACTGCTGCTGGGCGTCCGGCCGCTGGATACCGGCCCGCATGCGGCGCTGCGCGGACCTCAGCAACGCACGCTCGCCGGCTCGCCCGCCCGGGCCAGACCGCAGGGCGAACTGGCGGTCATTCTGGGCAAGGCGCTTGCCGCCGAGCCGACGCAACGTTATGCCTCGGCCGGCGAGCTGGCCGACGATATCGATCGTTACCTGCGCGATCAGCCGATCGCCGCGCGCGCGCCGTCGCTGTGGTACCGCTCCAGCAAGTTTGTCCGGCGCAATCGCAGCCTGGTGGCGGTCGCCTCGCTCTCGTTGCTGGCGATCGCAGGATTCACCGCAACCGCGGTGTGGCAAGCAAGATTGGCCGAGCGTCAGGCGCAACGCGCCAACGCCGCCCGCGATTTCATGATCGAACTGCTGGACGCCAACGAAGCGCAACTGCCGGCCAACCAGCGTCCGACTCCCGATATCCTGGTCGCCAAGGCGGTCGAGCGTCTGCGCGCGAACCGGGAGATCGACCCGGAACTGCGCGTGGAACTGCTCGGCACACTCGGCCGGATCAGCTACAGCATCGGCGACTACACGCACGCCGACACCCTCCTGGCGGAATCGATCGCCTCCGGCCGCAAGATCGGACTCGACGACCGCGCGCCGGTTCTGCTCAATGCGATGGTTCTGCGCGCGGTCGTCATGCAGGCGACAGGCCGCACGGTCGAATCCGGGAAGCTGCTCGAAACCCTGTTGCCGGCGTTACGTTCGTGGGAGTCCACCGAATCCATCGACGGCTTGGCCCAATACGCTTCCAATCTGCTGCTCGCCGGCGAAGTCGACCGTTCGCTCGCCATTGCCGACGAGGCCACAACCAAGGCGCGCAGATTGTTTCCTTCCGACTCCATGGATCTGCTCAAAGCCGAGTCGATGCGCGGCCAGATTCTTTCGGTCGCGCGCCGTTATAAGGAAGGTCGCGATGCGCTTGAGCCGATCGTCCGTCGCTGGCGGGCGCTGAAAATTCCGCGGGATCGAGAGTTCGCCCAGATGATCAAGTATCTGGCCGAAGCCAAGGAGAACTCCGACGATCTGGCTGGAAGCGAAGCGCTGCACTTGGAGGGAATCGAGCTCAGGCGGCGCATCCACGGGCGACCCCACGATCAGACAGCGCGGGCGTTGGACTCGTACGGCGTCTTCTTGATGTGGGCAGATCGGTTCGACGAATCCGAGCGCGTACTGCAGGAGGCATTGTCCGTCTACCGCTCGGTGCTCGGGCCCGAACATCGCAAGGTCGCCGGGACGCTGAGTTCGCTGGGCACGCTCGAATACAAGCGCCTGCACTTCGACGCGGCGGAAAGGTATTTGCGCGAGGCCTTGCGGATCATCCTCAAGGATTATCGCAACCACCAGGAAATACAGATTCTGGCCGCCGTGCAGCTGCGCCTGGGCATGGTGCTGACCGACCGGGGCAAGATCGACGAAGCCGAACCGTTGATCGCCGGCGCGATCGAGAACTTCGGTCGCTATACCGGCACCAACAACGAGACGATGGGCGGCCTGCTTCATCGCCGGGTCGAAATCCACCTGGCGCGCAAACGGCCCGATCTCGCTCTGCTCGACTTGAACCGGGCCAGCACGATGTTCGCCGGCCCCGACAGCGGGCACCTGGGCTATCAGGTGGAAAACGGCCTGCTGCGTTCGCAGGCGCTGGCCATGAGCGGACGCTCGGCCGATGCATTGGTCAGTATCGACACCGCGCTGGGTTTGGCCGAGCGCGATCCGACCATGACCACGCAACGCAAGATGCCCTTGTTCGCGCAAAAGGCGCGCGTGCAGCGTCTCGTGGGCCTGCGCGATGGTTTCGCCGCGACCGTCGCCACGGCGCGGAGCTTGAAGCCCGATCCAGCGCTCTTGTCGGCCGGGGATGCCATCGTTCTCGGCTACGCCCGCGGCAGCGGCGCGCACGCGCCGTAATCGCCCCTGCGAAGCCAGCGTCGGTGTCGCCGACACCCCGATGTCAGGTTTTCCCCGCCCACGCCGCTTCTGTTCTTGCGATGCATGCGACGGAGTTCGCCCGCGTCGTCGCCGCACGGCCGTTTCGCCGCCGGCGAACGCTTACGACAGAAACGGAGTTTTCCATGCCCAACATCACCATCTACGAGCACGCCAACTTCCTCGGCCGGTCCCAGGCCCTGGCCATCGGCCGCTACGACGATACCCTCGCCCAGATCTCGATCGGCAACGACACCATCAGCTCAGTCAAGGTTCCAGCCGGCATGGCCGTGCGCCTGTACCAGCACGCGCGTTTCCAGGGTGCCTATATCGACCTGCGCGAGGACCTGTCCTTGCTGACCCCGACCTGGAATGAAAAAACCAGTTCGCTGGTGGTCTACGCCGCCGCCGACACGCCGCCGCCCACGCGCGAAGTGATGATCTACGAGCACTCTGAATTCACCGGCCGGCTGCAAGTGCTTGGCCCGGGTCGCTATGACGCGGCCAACCTGAGCATCGGCGACAACAGCCTCAGCTCGCTGCTGGTGCCCAGTGGCATGATCGTGCGCTTGTATGAGCTTCCCAACTTCCAGGGAGCGTTCGTCGACGTCAACGAAGACACCGCCGCGATCAGCATGGACTGGAACGACCGGGTGTCCTCGATTGTCGTATCCGAAGCGGTAGCCGGATTCGCCAAGCTGCACGCCGACAACGACGCGATCCGCGGCGAAAGTCTGCGTTTCAACGGCGTGCGCGGCGTTGCCCATTCCGATCGCCACGCCGGCGTGTCCGGCTCCAACGTCGGCGACGGACCCGGCGTACAGGGCCGCGGCCGCCGAATCGGCGTGTCCGGCGACAGTCGCGATGGCTACGGTCTTTACGGCCACAGCGGCAACTATCACGCGATCTGGGGCGAAGCCGACCGCGGCGCCGGCGTGGTCGGTATCGCCAAGCAATGGCATGGCGTCTACGGCGAGACCTACAGCACCGTCGGCGGCGCCGGTCTGTGGGGTGAGCACAAGACCAACGGCATCGGCGTAGTCGGTGTGGCTGGTCCCGGTGGTATCGCCGTGTGTGGCCGGGGCGGTCGCCTGGCCGGATATTTCGAAGGCGACGTCGAGGTCACCGGCGACATCCGTCTGATCAATGCCGACTGCGCCGAGAACTTCAACATCGCCACCGACGCCGCAGTCGAACCGGGCACGGTGATGGTGCTGGACGAGGAACTGGCTTTGTCGCCGAGTCAGCGCGCCTACGACCGTCGCGTCGCTGGCGTGGTTTCCGGCGCGGGCGACTTCAAGCCCGGCATCGTGCTCGACAACCAGCCCTCCGAGCGGCTGCGCCAGCCGGTCGCCTTGCTCGGCAAGGTGTTCTGCAAGGTCGACGCCGCCTACGGCGCGATCGAAGTCGGCGATCTGCTGACCACCTCGCCGACGCCGGGCCATGCCATGAAGGCCGGTGACGCCGCTCAGGCCGGCGGCGCGGTCATCGGCAAGGCGCTGCGCGGTTTCGAGCAGGGCCGCGGGCTGGTGCCGATCCTGATCTCGCTGCAGTGACCGGCGCGAGCCGCAAGGAGGCAATACCATGAGCACCAGCATCCGCTCGGCCATCGCTCCGCAGGTCAGCCTGCGCACGTTCGCCACCCGCTACCGCCCCGATCCGCCCTTCCCCTTGTCCGTGCGCAAACTCCTGCGCGCATGGCCGGTCGGCCGCCTGCAACGGCGCAGCTTCGACCTGCGCGCGTTGCAGCAGAAGTTCGACCGCTACTTCAACCACGCCGCGCATCCGCTGATCCGCGTCCAGATCCACAGCAACCTGGTGCGGGTCTACATGCTCGGCAACGACGGAACCTACGGGGACACCCCCTTGGTCGAAGAGGTCATCGACACCAGTCATCGCATCCGCGACCTCAACACCGAGCGCATCTTGTTGGAGCTGTTACCGGGCGAGCGTCCGCAACTGCGCATCACCGTCCATTTCGAGACCGGCGGAGAAGAAGAGATCGACGGAAAGTGGCCGACGCCCGACGCCGATATCGAATCGTTCCGCATCATCCTGAACTGTTATTTCAGCCGCGTGAGCAATCGCGTGGACGTTCTTGAGTGCGTCGACGTCATCGAGACCAGTGCGGCATCGCTGCGCCTGTTATCGCGTGCCTTCACCGGCGACGTTTACGAGTACTGGCATCGCGCAGTCAAGCGCAAGATCACCGTGCCCAACGGCCTGGCCACCGAGAAGGTCAAGAATAAGATCCGCTCGGCGCTGTGCAAGGAGTTCATCAACGTCGGCATCGACCTCGACGTCACCGGGCCCATCGACGGTGTCTACGCCGACATCGTCGAAAGCATGGTCAGCGGCGGCCTGTACGGCGCGCTGCGATCGGAGCGCTTCCGCAAGGAGATCCAACGCCGCCTCGGGTCGTTGCTGACCGGCGGCGAACACCACGTGACCCAGGTCTTCGGCGAGGGCAACGCACTCGTGGTCGAGTACATCCAACCGCCACAGCAAGTCGAGGCCTTCCCGGAACATCCACAACCGCCGCTCGATCCCGGCACGCTGGCGGGGATCGAGCACATCGTCGTGCTGATGATGGAGAACCGCTCGTTCGACCATATGCTCGGCTACCTGAGCAAGGAAGGCGGGCGCAGCGACGTCGACGGCCTGCGCGGCGGCGAGAGCAACCGCTACAAGGGGCGCGACTACGCCTCGTTTCCACTCGGTGCCGACAACTTCGCCCACAGCCCCTGCCACGACTACGAATGCGTCTTCACTCAGGTCAACGGCGGCCGCCAGGACGGTTTCGTCGCCAGCTTCGCCCAGCGCTTCGAAAGCCAGGGCGTCGATCCGGGCCGGGTCATGGGCCACTACAGCGCGGCCCAGGTGCCGGTCTACGACGCGCTCGCGCGCAATTTCCTGGTCTGCGACCGCTGGTTCTGCGCCCATCCGGGCCCGACCTTTCCCAACCGCTACTACACCCTCACCGGCCGCCTCAACCGCGATCGCTACGGCCAATGGGAATTGGGCAACAGCGAATCGGCGCAGTACGGCACGATCTCGACCAAGACCGTCTTCGACCACCTCAGCGCGCAAGGCGTGTCGTGGAACTACTACGAACACGGTTACTGCACGTTGCGGATCTTCGGTCGCTACGTCGACGACTACGAGAACCGCATCCGCTCGATCGACCACCCGCGCCACGGCTTCTTCGAGGCGGCGCGCACGGGGACGCTGCCGTCGGTTTCGTTCATCGACCCGAACTTCATCGAAGTGCCGGTTCCGTACGCCAACGACGACCACGCACCCAGCCGGGTGATCGACGGACAGGTCCTGATCGGCAAGATCGCGCGCGCGCTCATCGCTGGGCCGAAGTGGGACAAGACCTTATTCGTGGTGACCTACGACGAGCACGGCGGTTTCTACGACCACGTCTCGCCGCCGCAGGACGCCGCGCCGGTCTGCGGCGTCGACCAGCTCGGCCCGCGTGTGCCGGCGCTGGTGGTATCGCCCTGGGTCGACAAGGGCAAGGCCAGTCACGTGGTGTTCGACCACACCTCGATCATCAAGACCATCGTCCGGCGCTTCCTCGCCGCCAATCCGCCAGACATGGGCGCGCGGGTGGCCGCGGCCAACGATCTGTCGCAGGTGATGCTGGCCCGCCCGCGTGGCGACCGGCCGGAGATCCCGCTGCCGTCGCCACCACCGCGAGCCGCACTGGTAGCGCCGACGGGCGTCGGCGACGAAGACGATCCGAGCGACTTCCACGGCGCGCTGAGGGCGCTGCGGCTGCGTCACCCGGTACGCCGGCCCGGTCAGCCGTCGTAACCACGGCGGCCATGGTCGCTCGCCGTCGGTCGCCTCCAAAAAAAACCCCGCCTCGAGGCGGGGTTCTTCTTATTGCATTACTGCGAACGGTTGGATCAGAAATCCATACCGCCCATACCACCCATACCGCCGCCGCCCGGCATCGACGGCTCATCCTTCTTCGGCAGCTCGGCGACCATCGCTTCGGTCGTGATCATCAGACCGGCGATCGACGCGGCGTTCTGCAGCGCGGTGCGGGTGACCTTGGTCGGGTCCAGGATGCCGAACTCGAGCATGTCGCCATATTCGCCGTTGGCGGCGTTGTAACCGAACGCGCCGGTACCTTCCTGGACCTTGTTCAGGATGACCGACGGTTCTTCGCCGGCGTTGGTGACGATTTCGCGCAGCGGGGCTTCCATCGCGCGCAGGGCGATCTGGATGCCGTGGTTCTGGTCTTCGTTGGCGCCCTTCAGACCGCTGATCGCGGCCTTGGCGCGCAGCAGCGCGACGCCGCCGCCCGGGACGATGCCTTCTTCCACGGCAGCGCGGGTGGCGTGCAGCGCGTCTTCAACGCGAGCCTTCTTTTCCTTCATCTCGATCTCGGTCGACGCGCCGACCTTGATCACCGCAACGCCGCCGGCCAGCTTGGCCACGCGCTCTTGCAGCTTCTCGCGATCGTAGTCCGACGAGGTCTCTTCGATCTGAGCCTTGATCTGCTTGATGCGGCCCTGGATGCCTTCACCGTCGCCGGCGCCGTCGATGATGGTGGTGTTCTCCTTGGAGACCTGCACCTTCTTCGCGCGGCCCAGATCCTTGATCGTGGCCTTCTCGAGCTGCAGGCCGACTTCCTCGGAGATCACGGTGCCGCCGGTGAGGACGGCCATGTCTTCCAGCATCGCCTTGCGACGGTCACCGAAGCCCGGCGCCTTGACGGCGCAGACCTTGACGATGCCGCGGATGGTGTTGACCACCAGGGTCGCCAGCGCTTCGCCTTCGACTTCTTCGGCGACGATCAGCAGCGGCTTGCCGGACTTGGCCACGCCTTCCAGCACGGGCAGCAGGTCGCGGACGTTGGAGATCTTCTTGTCGTACAGCAGCACGTAGGGGTCGTCCAGTTCGGCCGACATCGACTGCTGGTTGTTGATGAAGTACGGCGACAGATAGCCGCGGTCGAACTGCATGCCCTCGACGACGTCGAGCTCATTTTCCAGGCCCGAACCGTCTTCAACGGTGATCACGCCTTCCTTGCCGACCTTGTCCATCGCCTGGGCGATCAGGTCGCCGATGTCTGCGTCGGAGTTGGCGGAGATCGCGCCGACCTGGGCGATTTCCTTGCTGGTCGAGGACGGCTTGGACAGCTTCTTCAGCTCGGCCACCGCTTCGATCACGGCCTTGTCGATGCCGCGCTTGAGGTCCATCGGGTTCATGCCGGCGGCGACCGCCTTCATGCCTTCGCGGATCAGCGCCTGAGCCAGCACGGTCGCGGTGGTGGTGCCGTCGCCGGCGTTGTCGGAGGTCTTGGAAGCGACTTCCTTGACCATCTGCGCGCCCATGTTCTCGAACTTGTCGGCCAGTTCGATCTCCTTGGCGACGGACACGCCGTCCTTGGTGATCGTCGGCGCGCCGAAGCTCTTCTCGAGCACGACGTTACGGCCCTTCGGACCGAGGGTGGCCTTGACGGCATTGGCGAGAATATTTACGCCGCGCACCATCTTGGAGCGTGCGTCCTCACCGAAACGAATTTCTTTGGCAGCCATGGTGAAACTCCGGGAATTGGGATTGGGGATTAGGGATTGGTAAGAGCGCAAGCGGACGTCGGGTTGGGCGGGATCGCAGCGCAGGCGCTTTGCGAATCCCGAATGCCCAATCCCGAATCCTGGCTCTTAGCCGACGATCGCGAGAACGTCGTCTTCCTTGAGGATCTTGTATTCGATGCCGTCCTGCTTATAGGAGCTGCCCGAGTACTGGCCGTAGATGACCTTGTCGCCGACCTTGAGCTTCGGCGCGCGCAGGCTGCCGTTGTCCAGGGCCTTGCCTTCGCCGATGGCGACGACTTCGCCCTTGGTCGACTTTTCCTTGGCGGCGTCGGGGATGATGATGCCGCCGGCCGAGACTTCGTCGGCTTCGATCGGCTTGACCACAACGCGGTCATAAAGCGGCTTGAGATTCATGGCGACCTCTGTAAGTGATTGAATGGGTGGGGAAAGAGCGGGAATTTTAGCAGTCGCCCCCGGCGAGTGCCAACTTCAAGGGACAAAAGCGCCCGGACGGGCCGGGACTGAACGCTTAATGAGGCGTTCCGGCGAGCTTTCAAGGGGGCGGGGCGAGAAATCTTGCAACCAGAGGCCGGGGCATGCCTCGGAACGGTCGCGACCGGCCCCATGGGGCCTAGCGGACCGGCGCGTGCGCGCCACCTCGGCCGGCGCTGCTTTGCGGGAGGGCTTTCAGCCCCGATCGCCTTTCGACCCGATCACGGCACCCCAACTGCAAAGCTGATTCCGGCCGACTCTGCGCAACCTAAACCAGTACCGATGACTCCGAAAAATGGCACATCCGATCGACCTTGCCTGTCCGGAGCGCCCTCCCGTAGGCTCAACCCCAGTCGCCTCAAGGATGAAATATGCGCCGACACCGCTCATGGATGGGACCGGGCCTGCTGCTGGCGTTGACCGGCTGCGGCGCCTCGCCTTACGACGAGATCGCGCCGGAGTTCAAACAGAACTCGCAGCCTAAGCAGCGCTATCAATTGACGCTGACCATCGCCAATGCGCCGGGGCCGTTCGTCTCAGTCCAGGGATTCATGCAGTTCGACATGAAGACATCGGAATGCCCGCCGCCGCCGCGGCTTAACGCAGGGTCCACGTCATGAGAATCGTAGTGAAGCCCCTGTTCCCTGTCTTTTTTCTTCTGCTGACTTCATGCGGATGCAAGGGAGACGACGTCAAAATCATTTACTCCCCGGATAGAAAATACAAGGCCGTCCTCCAACAAGCAGAAGGCTCGCCGGGGAGCTGCTTTACCGCAGTAGACGTAATGCGCGCCGACGCATCGCTCATCGATGCCGAGTCTGATCGAATCGCTGGATTCGAAGCGCCGCACGACTACAAACAGCTGAAGATCCGATGGACTTCGAACGACACCCTACAGGCGTCCTACCCCGGATTTGCTCCCGGCGAGTTTCCGCACATGAGCTATAACTCCGGAGACCAGATCAAGTTTGATTTTCCAAAGCCGCTTTCGAGCGACGCCAATGCTGTGCGGCATACGCAATGACGATCGCGCGCCACCGGTACTGTCGCGAGAGATTGCGCGCATTGGCCCTACGCTGACTGACTCGTGCCGATTCATCGGCTGATTCGCCTCAAGGATTGGATATGCGACAACACCTTTCGTGGATAGGCCTGAGCTTGCTGCTGCCCTTGTCCGCTTGCAGCCCTTCCTCTTCAGAGAAAACCATGCCCGACTTCAAACAGAATCCGAATCCCAAGCAGCGTTACCAACTCATTTTGACGCTCGCCAATGCGCCCGGACCGTTCGCATCGATCGAGGGGTTCATGCAGTTCGACGTGAAGACGCCGGAATGTCTGCCGCCGCCGAACGAGAACGGCGGCCACCTCTGGCCGACGCCCACCGAAGACATACCCATCGTCTGGATCCGCGTCAATGATACCGAGTACACCGGCGTTGTTTATACCGACGGCATGATCGATGAGGACTACTACGGCCGTGGCGTATGCCACTGGGAGTTGATCCAGGCGTACGCTTCCTTAAAAGCTACGGGGGCACATGGGGAAACCCGGTTCGTCCCTAATATTTATCCTGAAAAAATTAAGGCTCAGCAGGCTGAAAAGACATACCTCTTGAAGCAGTTCTATCCGCAGGATCCGGACATCGAAAATTACGGTGCGTACGGGCAGACCGATCGTTCAAAGATGGATCCTGCGCTCAAGGACGCCGAACTCTTCACCGTGACTCTCACACCTAAGGCAGTGACGCCATGACCATTCCCACCCAGCAGTATGCCAATCTGGCGGAACAGTCCTACGGCGATGACCAAAAGGGCTCCGAAGGAAAGTGGCTGCATCCAGTCAATAAAGTGTTTGAACTGGAGGGCGTAAAGTACAAAGCATTGGAATACATGGATCGCCCCTCCGGTTACCAAGGCGCGATCTATCAGCGGGTGGATACCGGCGAAATCGTGGTGGCGCACTGCGGAACCGAATTCGGCCGCGAAGCCACGCGGGACGGTGTCATTGCAGACGGCGGCATGGTTGCGATGGGCTCGAACGCCCAGGCCAAAGACGCCATTGAATTTACTAAACGCGCGATTTCACTTGCTGAGAAAAGCGCGAGGGACTACGGCGGACACGCCCCAGAAGTCACCATCACCGGCCACTCCTTAGGCGGCTGCCTGGCCCAGATCACCGCGCACAAGTTCGGCCTGCGCGGCGAAGCCTTCAATCCCTACGGCGCCGCCAGCCTCGATTACGGCGTGCCCAAGGGCGGCGACCGTTTCGTCAATCACGTGATGGCGGGCGATGCCGTCAGCGCCGCCAGCCCACATTACGGCCAGGTGCGCGTTTACGCCAAGCCCGAGGAAATCAACAGCCTCAAGGGTGCCGGCTACAACAATCACGACCGCATTTCGACCGACATCCTTCACCGCGCTCCGCTGGTCGCGGCCGTAGCGTCCGGAACTAAAGGCCGGTCGCACAACATGGACAATTTCCTCAACGTGGATGGCGACGGGCACGAAGACGTGTCCGTACTGCGCGATCCCAAGACGCAGGCCCTGGCCAAACAGTACGACCCCATGATCGACAAGTACCGCGACGACGTGCGTCACTTGCGCGCCGGAATCACCACGACGGTTGCGGTCGGCGAGACCATTGTCGAACTGCACGAGAAAGCCCTCAAGCGTGGAATCGACACCGGCATACAAACCGGCAAGATCGCCGCCGCAGTCGGCGAAAAAGCAATCGAGATGCACGAGAAGACCGCGCGCAAAGTCGTCGAGGTGGGCGTGCAAGCCGGCAAGGCGGCCGTCGAAACCGGCGAGAAGGCGGTCGAACTCGGCGAAAGGGCCGGACGAAAAGCCGTCGAAGTCGGCGAGCACGTCGGCAAGAAGGCAGCCGAAATCGGCGAAAAGGCGGAGAAAAAAGCCCGCGAGGTCGGCGATGCCATTGGAGATTTCTTCAGTTCCAAGACCGCCTCGGTCGGCGCTGCCGGTACCGCGCTGTTGAGCGCAAATCCGCTGGCGTTCGTCCGCCAGATGACCCAGGCGCATGCTTCCGGCGATCAAGAAACCTTTCGCGCGATGACCCAATCCGCCGCCAACCATGGCGCCGGGCAGCAGTTGCGCCACGAGGCCAGCGCCACTGTCGACCGGCAGGAGCAGCATCAGGCGGCCGAACGCGCGTCCGCGCAGCAGCAACGCGATCGGCAGCAGGAAACCGCGCAGCCCAGTCAAGGCGGCCGTTCGCGCTGATGCCCCCATAGCGACAGCCGTAACCGCTCAACCCAGGAGAACCATCGCGCATGGACCAGCAAGAATTGACCGAACTGATCAGCGCCACCGCTACGCTCATGGAACAGTTCGAACGCAACTGCGCCCAGATCGAGCAGCAGCAGAGGGCGTTGTCTCAACAGTTGCAAACCTTGTCGCAGCAGCTTCCAGCAACGGTACGGCAATCGGCCGACGCCACGTTGAGCGGTTTGCCTGGTGAGCTGATGGGGAAATTACGCAGCGGGCTGGAGCGGCCGGTCGGCGATTACGAGAAGCGGTTGGTCCAGGCCGGTACGGCGTTGGGCGACGGCTCGCAGGCGCTCGCACAGCAGCTTCAGCGCATGGAGCGCATGCATAAAAGCCTGATCTGGAAAGTCACCGGCACCGTGATCGCCTGCATCGCGCTGTTGCTGGTCGGCGCCATTTGGTTGTCGATGCACTACATCGGCGTGATCCGCGACAACCAGGTCGCGGCCGACAAGCTCAAGGCGATCAACAGCGCCGACCTGATCCTGTGCGGCGATCGTCTGTGCGCCAACATCGATCGCAAGGCGCAAGGCTATGGCGACAAAGGTCAGTACGCTCCCGTCCAACGGCGATGAGCGCCGGCGGCGGGAGTCTCGCCGCGAAAAGAAGCCGGTACCGATCGGCATGCTCGCCATCGCGACGGCGCATCCGAAAGTCCGAGGCCGCTCAGTCTTTGAGTGAATCGAGGTACTGGGTCGGCGACGCGCCCAGATGGCGCCGGAACATGGCGATGAACGCACTGGCGCTGTCGTAGCCCATATCCAGCGCGACCGTGGTCACCGCCTCGCCCGCCGCCAACCGCTCCAGCGCGCGCATCAGCCGCGCGCGTTGGCGCCATTGCAGCAGGCTGTAACCGGTCTCGTCGCTGAAATGCCGGCTCAGGCTGCGCTCGGACAGATGCGCCAGCGCCGCCCATTCGGCCAGGCCGCGCGGATCGGCCGGATCCTCGATCAGCGCCAGCGCCACCGGCTGCAGGCGCGGATCGCGCGGCATCGGCAGGCCGATGCGTTCGCCGGCACGGCTGTGGGAATGGCAGTGCGCGATCTCGTCCAGAAGCACCTGCCCCAGTCGGACCTGGGCGGATTCCAGCCGCGCCTGCGGCGGCCACGCCGCGACCCGCGCCACCGCTTCGCGCAACAGGCCGGACACTCGCATCGCGCACGGCTGCGCCGGCAACGCGGCGCTGTCTGCTTCAGCGACGTAAACGCTCCACCCGCAGAACCGGTCGCCATGCGAGCGTAGCGAATGCCGATGCTGCGGCGGCAGCCAGACCGCATCGCTGGCCGGCACCAGCCAACGCCCCAGTTCGGTGCCGACGGTGAGCAAACCGCGGTACGAGCCGAGCAATTGCCCGCGCGCATGCCGATGCGGCGCGGTATCGCGCACGCCGCGGGTCTCGAGGGTCACCGCGATCACGAACGGCCCCGCGCCGGAGTCGGCGCGGGCCGGGGCGAGCAAGGGATCGGACATGGC
Organism: Lysobacter sp. CA199; assembly: GCF_052078715.1. Taxonomy (NCBI): domain Bacteria; kingdom Pseudomonadati; phylum Pseudomonadota; class Gammaproteobacteria; order Lysobacterales; family Lysobacteraceae; genus Lysobacter; species Lysobacter sp. CA199. The sequence goes on from NZ_JBQJIL010000005.1 coordinate 110,787, forward strand.
CGGAATGCGCTATCGGATGGCCGGGCCAACGTAGCAGAGCCGATACGCGCAGCCCAGCATGGGCGTACGTTCTCGACCTTCACTTCGGAGATTTCTCATGCGCGCTCAGGACATGCTTCCCGACCACCTCGACGTGGCCCACATCGACGGCGTCGCCGTGCGCAAAGGCTCGGTCGCCGCGTTCCTGGCCAACGCACGAACGCTCAGCAACCCGCACGCCGACGACGAAGCGCGCGCGCAGGCCGAACAACACATTCGCCAAGCCTTGCCGGCCCTGCGCGCGGTCGGCCTGTTCGATGTATTGGAGATTCGCGATCCGACGCTGCGCGGGTGGATCGATTCGATCGGGTGAGGCGCGCGGCGCGGTGACGACGATGCGACGCCGTCGCCGCCGCAATCGGCCTACAGCGATTTACGCATATGCACGCATGCCAGCGTCACGCCGCTGGGATGCGGATAGGCGGCTTCGCCGATCGCGTTGAATCCAACCGATCGATAGAACGCCGTCGCATTGAGCGAAGACGCCACGGTCAGCGCCGACAGGCCGTGGTCACGGGCGATCGCCTCGATCTCGCCCATCAGGCGCGCGCCCAGGCCGCGACCGCCGTGCTCGGGGGCGACGAACATCGCCTCGACCTCGGCACGCTCCAGATCGACGATGCCGTAGCAGAGCAACTCGTCGCCCTCCTCGATCAACACCGCGCCACCGGCGGCGATCAGGCGCGGGTAGGAGTCCGGCAAGGGCGACGCCGACCAGATCGCGACGGTGGCCGCATCGTAATGGCCGACGCAGCCCGCACGCACCGCCCGCGTGCGCAGCGCCCACAGGCGCGCGGCTTCGTCCTGACGCGCGGCGCGCGGTTCGCAGGCGGGTAACGAAGGACCGGTCGGCGGCATGATCGCGTCCTGAGTCGAGCGGGAGCTGCATCGGCGATGCGATGCGAATTCACCTTAATCGGCATGCGCCGGCCTTGTCGATGCCGCGCGCAGGCCCAAGCATCTAGACTGACCGTCCCAGCCTTCGCCAGGAACCGACCATGTCGTCCGTGACCTCCCCCGCCGCCGTCGCCGCATCGCTCACCGAACTGTGGTCGCCGCGCGTGGTCGCCGAAGTGGATGAGGCCTACATCAAGGTCGCACGCGTGCACGGCACCCTGGCCTGGCACAGCCACGCCGACGAGGACGAGTTGTTCTTCGTGCTCAAGGGTCGGCTGGTGATCGAGATGGAAGACCGCAGCGTCGTATTGGGCGAAGGCGAAATGTTCGTCGTGCCCAAGGGCGTGCGCCACAACCCGATCGCCGACGAGGAATGCCATGTGTTGTTGATCGAACGCAAAACCACCCAGCACACCGGCGATGTGGTGACCGACAAGACCCGCTCGATCGACGAACAACTGCGGCCGGTGGGGTAAGCGGCGCGGCGTTTTCGCGGGGTGCTCTTCGTAAGCGGCGGGCCGCATCGAAGCAGCGGCTCTCAGAGTGGCGACTGCTTCTTTCAGCGCGGATCGCCTTTTTGTTGTGACAGGGACTTCAGCCCGAGGCCTTTGCTTGCCGTTGTCGCGGACTGATCGAAAAGCGTCGGGGCTCAAGCCCCTCCCACAAAAGACGGCGCGGCGCGCGCAGCGGGGTGGGAGCAGGTCGATCCTGTCGCAGCGCGGTGCAGTCGCAGCTTGCGGACCGCACAAAAGAAAAGAGCGCGTCCCGTGGAACGCGCTCTTTGGTGCGGAGATGGCCGTCCTACGCATGGCGCAATCCTGCGCCTGTCCCCCGAACCGACCTCGTGTCTTGCCGAAGTCCGTATCAGCGTGGGGCCATCTTCTGGAGTCCTTGGGGCGGGCGCCACTTCATCGGATCACGTTTTTCGCTACTTTTGGTAGCTCCAACAGTTGTTTGATAATATAAGTTACTGTATTTATTGGCTACTACTTTCCGGCTAGCTATCGAAAACGCACTACGTAAAGCGACTATCGGTAGCCAGGTGATTTCCGGTAGCATCAACGCATAATTCCCTTAAAAACTGCCCAAAACTGTCACATGACGCCGCAACAGCGCATACGCCTCGCCCGCCGCCACGCCGGTTTGTCGCAAGCTGCGCTCGGCGCCGCGGTCGGCGTGCAGCGCAGCGCGGTCGGACACTGGGAATCGGCCCAGGGCAAGTTCCCCAGCGTCGCCCATCTGCGCGACGTGGCGATGATCACCGGCGTGCAGTTCGAGTGGCTGGCGACTGGGCGCGGCAAGATGAATCTGTCGCAGGACACGGCCATGGATTCGGTCGCCGCCGCCGAGGCCCTGCTGATCGACGACCCGCTGGAACTTCGCCTGATCACCGCCTTCCGCGAGGCACCGGCGCGATCGAAGGCACCGCTGGTGGAAGTCGCCGAGCAATTGGCCGAGCTGCGCACCGGCCGCCCGCGTGGCGCCACCAAGACGCGCGGCGCGGGTTGAGCCTTCGGTAGTAACGGCGTTTTTTGCGGACGGGGCTCCGGCGCTTTCGATTCGGGCTGCGTCGTTTGACGGGAGAAGGTCCGCACCCACGGCGACGGGCCCAAGAGTCTTTTTGTGGGAGGCACTGGAGCCCAACGCTTCGGCTCCAATTGCAGCCATCTGGAAGAAAAGCAGCTTCGCACCCACGACTGCGGCCCGAGGTCTTTTGTGGGAGGGGCTTCAGCCCCGACGCTTTCCGCTCCAGCGGCCCCGATCTGAAAGAAAAGCGTCGGGGCTGAAGCCCCTCCCACAAAAGACTTCGCACAAAAGGCCTCCTGCCTGAAGACGCCCTGCCAACGGCCTGCGATCAAGATCGCCGGGACGGCAGAGCTACGTTTCGACGCCGACAGCGCCATGGTCCAGGCACATTGCGGCCTCCCCGAACGCCCCTTCCCGCGCACCTGTCGTCCAGCCGTCGGCTGGCTATCGCTCAGCTGGCGCCAGACTGTCCCCGAGCGGTCACGATCGCCCGACGCAAGCGCGACACCAGTCCCCTTTTCGGCACGCCCCCGGCCACACCCTGGCCGGCACTGTCACACAGCCGGACTAGACTCACGTCACGCGCCCTGGGGAGGGCGCGAATCGCGCCGACGATCCGCCGCCCGGCGGCCGCGCGATGCCACTCACAAGGAGCAGAACCGATGCCCAAGTCCGTTGCTGGCCGTTCCAACCCGCTGTCGCTGCGCCGCGCCGGCGTCCTGTCGCTGACGATCGCCGCGCTGCTGCCGTCGATGGCCTCGGCCGCCGTGTTCATCAATGAATTCCACTACGACGACGCCACCTCGAGCGGCGATGTCGGCGAGCGCATCGAGGTCGTCGCCACGGCCGGCGAAACGCTCAGCAATTACCGCGTCTATCTCTACAACGGCAGCACGCCCTCCTCGGCGACCACCTACGACAACGACCTGGTCCCGGCCGGCAACGTGGTGACTTGCGGCAGCGGCAGCGCGCGCATCGCCACGCTCAGCTATCCCACCAACGGCCTCCAGAACGGTTCCAACGACGGCTTCGCCCTGGTCGACGGCAGCGGCACCGTGGTGCAGTTCCTGAGCTACGAAGGCCAGATCACCGCGAGCAACGGCCCGGCGTCGGGCACGACCAGCACCAACCTGCCGGTGTCCGAATCCGGTTCGGCCGCGGCCGGCACGTCGCTGCAGCTCTCTGGCAACGGCAGCGCCTATTCGCAGTTCACCTGGCAGAGCTCGGCGACCCAGACCTTCGGCGCCTGCAACAACAATCAGACCTTTACCGGCTCGGCCCCGAACACGCCGCCGAGCGTGAGTTCGACCACACCGAGCAACGGTGCGACCAACTTCCCCGCCGCCGGCGATGTGTCGGTCAACTTCAGCGAAGCGGTGACGCTGGCCAGCGGCGCGTTGACCCTGCAGTGCGCGACCACCGGCACGGTCGCGCTGACCTACCCGTCCAGCGGCACCGCGATCACCGCCTCCACCGGCACCGCGCTGCATGCCGGCGAGGCCTGCACCTTCACCGTGGTCGCGAGCAAGGTCACCGACGCCGGTGGCGCTGCACCGGCCGCCAACACCGTGGTCAACTTCAACGTCGCCAACGGCGGCGGCACGCCGACCGGCTACTACGCGCACGTCAACACCAGCAGCGCGAGCCAGCTGCGTTGCTCGCTGCACGAAACCATCAAGGGCCACACGGTCTATCCGTACAGCGGCGGCACCACCAACACCTGGTCGATCCTGGAAATCGCCGACGAGGATCCGAACAACTCCGGCCGCATTCTCGACGCCTACAAGAACCGCAGCTTCGTCAAGATCACCGACCGTGCCGGCAGCGGCAGCGGGGTGAAGTACAACCGCGAGCACACCTGGCCGAACTCGCTGGGCTTCGGCAGCGCCACCGGCAACCTCGGCCTGCCCTACGCGCCGTACACCGACACCCATATGCTGTATCTGACCGACGCGGGCTACAACGCCGATCGCGGCAACAAGCCGTTCGCCGACTGCTCGCTGTCGAGCGGCTGCGGCGAACGCGTCACCGAGGTCAACAACGGCAGCGGCGGCGGCAGTGGCGTGTACCCGGGCAACTCCAACTGGTTCAAGACGCCCGACGGCAACAGCGGTTCGTTCCAGGTCTGGGGCAAGCGCCGCGGCGACATGGCGCGCGCGGTGCTGTACATGGCGATCCGTTACGAAGGCGGCACCGATCCGAACAATGGCCAGAGCGAACCGGACCTGGAGTTGACCGACGACCGCAGCAAGATCGTCATCACCTCATCCTCGCCGGCGTACATGGGACTGCTGACCACGCTGTTGTCGTGGCACCAGGCCGATCCGCCGGATGCGGCGGAGAAGGCGCGCAACGAAGTGATCTTCAGCTTCCAGGGCAACCGCAACCCGTTCATCGATCATCCGGAATGGGCGACGGCCTCGCTGTTCAATTCGGCCAAGCCGACGAGTTGCCAGCTGGTTCCCTAAGCGGCGCATTTGCAGCGCGACGACGAAGGCCCGCGATCGCGGGCCTTCGTTTTTTTACGCGCAACTATCTCGACGGAGCCCCGAGGTCTTTTGTGGGAGGGGCTTCAGCCCCGACGCTCTTCGATCAGATCGCGGCCATCGGCAAGAACAGCGTCGGGGCTGAAGCCCCTCCCACAAAAGACTTCGCGCCTGCGCCGGCTTTCAGTGCGATGCGCGGATGGGAGCAAAGTCGCTGGATTCCCGCGTTCGCGGGAATGACGAGCAAAGCAACGTCGGCGCACTCGATTTTTGCACTCCGATCGCCGCGTTCATTGCTAGCGTCATCCCGGCGAAGGCGGGGATCCAGGGCTTCACCGCGGCATGACTCTGAAGGCTCTGGATCCCCACCTTCGCGAGGATGAAGTCATGAGCGAAGACCATGGCAAGTGAACACGACCTCCCTGCGCGAAACAGAACCCGAAACGATCAATCGCGATCAATCGAACACCACCACCGGCTTACCCATTTGCCGCGCCTGGGCGATCGACGCGATCGCTTCGACGCCTTGCTCGAACGAAAACCGCGCGCCCACGACCGGCCGGATGCGGTGCGCTTGCACTTCGGCCAGATACGCGTGCAGGTCTTCCAAGCTGCCGACGCTGACGCCGTGAATGTTGAGTTGATGGGCCATGATCGGGCCGATCAGATTGCCGTCCACGTGCATGCTCTGCAGGAAGCCGATCACCGCGATGTGGGCGTTGTCGGCCGCGGCCTGCAACAGCTGCAGGAACTGCTGTCCGCCGACCACATCGACGATGCCGTCGACGCCGCGTCCTTCGGTGAGTTCGCGCACCGCCGCCGCCAGGTCGGGCCGCTGCTTGTAGTCGATCACCGCATCCGCGCCGAGCGCACGCAACCGTTCGGCCTTGGCCGCTTCGCCGGTGGTGGCGATCACTCGCATGCCGCGCGCGGCGGCCAGTTGCAGGGCCATCAGCGAGACGCTGCCGGTGCCCTGCACCAGCACCGTCGCACCGGGTCGCAATTGCAGTTTGCGCAGCGCGGTCCAGGCGGTGAGCCCGGACACCGGCAAGGTCGAGGCCTGCGCGTCGTCGAGGAATTCCGGCGCGCGTGCGATCGCATCGACCGGCAGCACGATCGATCGCGCCAGCCAGCCGTCGAGCGGGCCGCCGAGTTTGCTCAGGTGGTTCTCGGATTTGAACGGGCCGCCCTTCCACTGGGTCGTGTAGTGGCCGATGACTCGCTCACCGGGCGAGAAGGCGCTCACGCCCGCGCCTAGCGCCTCGATCCGGCCGACACCGTCGGACAGCGGCACGAACGGCCGCGGCAACTCAGGCTGATAGCGGCCGGTGGCCAGGGCGTAGTCGCGGTAATTGATCGAGGCGGCCGCTACTTTGATCCGCACCTGGCCGGGGCCGGGCTGGGGTTGCGGCAGGTCGACGCGGCGCAGGCTGTCGAGGCTCAGGCCTTGAAGCTGGAAGGCATCCATGACGGGCTCCTTGGGAGCATGGGGTCGGGATGCACAGGCTATTGTTGAGCCGATCATTGATATAGGATCGCAAGGACAACTCATCATTGAGGATGTCTCAATAATGATCGGCGGACTGTACTCCGAACTCGAAGCCTTCGAAGCCATCCTCCAACACGGCAGCTTCACCGCCGCGGCGCGGCAGTTGCAGGTCACCCCGGGGGCGATCACGCGCCGGCTCAACACCCTGGAAGCGCGGCTGGGCGCCAAGCTGCTCAACCGCTCGACCCGCCGGCTGAGCCTGACTGAATCGGGCCGCCACTATTACTCCGAAGTAGCGCCCGCCCTGGCCCAGATCCTGGCCGCGGGCGAACGTGTGCACGACCTGTCGGCGCAGCCGCGCGGCGAGTTGCGGGTGTCGTTGCCGATGAACTTCGGCCGCCTGTACGTGATTCCGCACCTGCCGAATTTTCTTCATCGCTACCCGGGCATCGATCTGGACCTGCAGTTCGACGACCGCTTCATCGATCTGATCGGCGCCGGCTTCGACGCCGCGATCCGGATCGGCGCGCTCAGCGATTCGCGTCTGGTCGCGCGGCGCATCGCGCAAACGCGGCGCATCCTGGTCGCCGCGCCGGAGTACCTGCAACGGCGCGGCACGCCGGCGTCGCCTGCCGAACTCATCGATCACGACTGCCTGCACTACACCTTGTTCCGCGACACCGCGACCTGGGAATTCCAGGGCGAACGCGAACCGCTGCGGGTGCCGGTACGCGGACGGCTCAAGGCCAACTACGGCGCGCCGCTGGTCGATGCGGCGGTGCGCGGCGGCGGCATCCTGCAGACGGCGACGTTCGCGGTCGCGCAGGAACTGGCTTCGGAGCAGTTGGTCGAGGTGTTGCCGGACTGGTGCCTGGTGCCGATCGGGATCTATGCGGTGTACCCGGGGCGCGAGTATCGGCCGCGCAAGGTCGAGGCGTTCATCGACTTCGTCGAGGAAACGATCGGCAAGCCGGCGGTGTGGGATCGGGTGATGGGTGCGGGCGGGTTGCCGGTCGGGTAGTGATGCAGGGCTTGGGGGGAGAGCAAATCCCCCAAGCCGCTGTGCCCGGCTCGACTTCTTGCGGCGTCGGGGCAGCCGGGCTTTTTTGCAAGAACGCGCAGCAAACGCTTTGGTGCAAGCGGTCGCACTACGATCAGAAGCTGGCGCGCAGTCCCACGGTGTAAAGCCGATTGTCGCTGCTGATATCGGCTTCGCCGGTGACGCCCCAGGTCTCGTTGAACTTCACCAGCACGCCGAGGTTGCCGCCAAACTGGCTGTCGTAGAAATCGCCGTCGGTGTAGGTGGCCTTGATCCAGCCCTCGAAGTTCGGAGCCAGATTGCCGCGGACGCCGACTGCGACGCGGAAATCGTCGCCGTCGCTGGAGACCCCGTAGCGCATGGAAGGCAACGAGGGCGGTCCTGCCTGGGCGCTGGTATCCAGTTCCGTCTTCAGATAGCTGAGCTCGGTGACAAGATCGACGCGTTCGGACAGGCCGTGGTGATAGCCCAGGCCGAGCTGGTACTGCTTCTGGTCGATGTCGAGGCGCGACGGCTGGGAGCCTGGAATGCCGACGAAATCGCTGCTGGTGACACGGACATCGTCATCGGAGATCTTGCCATACCCACCGAATACGTAGAACGCATCGCCCAGTGCCACCGAACCCTTGAGGTAGTAGCCGTCGGCCTTGACGTCTTCCACGCGGGTGTTTCGGCTGTCCACAGCGCCGACATCTTGCTTGCCCTTGGCGTAACCGCCTTCCACAGAGGTGTAACTCAGATCGGCAGCCATGCTGCTTAAGGACATCGCGGCGAGCAATGCGCCGGTGAGAATCCGTGTCTTCTTCATGATGATCGCGTCCAATAGTGTGGTTTGACTTCCAGGTCGCCGCAATGGCATCGGAAAATTAACAAACTATCGATGGATGTTAACGGCGGCTGCTGGAGCGCAGTGCACCGGGATTCAGTTCCGTCGTGCGCGCATTGCCGCGTGCGAGGGCGTGCACGACCTGTCGGCGCAGCCGCGCGGCGAACTGCGGGTCTCGCTGCCGATGAATTTCGGCCGCTTGTACGTGTTGTTGGTCGGGGAGTGATGCGGGGCTTTGGGGAGAGCAAATCCCCCGCGCCGCTGTGTTCGGCTCGACTTCTTGCGGCGTCGGGCGCCGCCGCCTTTTGCAAGGGGGGGCGAATTTTCGGAGACCGGTTTCGAAGAACACACGGCGAAGCTGCGCGGCGGTGCTTGAAGCGATTCGCGCCGCAGCCTGAGCGGTCGAACCCGCCCTCACCTTGCCGCCGAAGCGATCCACCACACACCCACCCCACCCCATCCGAAGAATTCTCCCCTTTGGAAAGGGCCAGGGGATTTGCCTTTGCTCCCCAACCAATCCCCTACGCCCCCCATCCCCCTCACACTGCACGCCCCATCCCCTCATTCCGTTTTCGCGCCGTTTGCTGAAAGCTTTACGCACCCCCGCGCGCCTCACCCATGACTACTCAGCCCGTTTCCGCCTCCTCCGCCGACCGTCCGGCTTCGTCCTGGCGCCGCGCATTGTCGATGCTGGCCAGCCTGGCGATCCTGGCGCTGGCCCTGCAAGCACTGGCCGGCGAGTTCACCGAACAGGGCTATCGCTCGATCCGTCTGGCGTTCAAGCAACTCGACAGCAGTCGGATCGTGCTGGCATTCCTGCTGGGCCTGGCCAGTTATGCCTGCCTGGTCGGCTTCGACGCCATCGGCCTGCGCCGCAACGCCAGCAAGGTCAAGCCGCTGCGGCTGATCGTCACCGCCTTCCTCGCCAATGCGGTCGGCCACACCCTGGGCTTCGCCGCGCTGACCGGCGGCGCGGTGCGGCTGCGCGGTTACGGCGCGGCCGGGTTGTCGCTTGCCGACATCGGTCAAGTGGTGCTGATGAGCACGTTGGGCTTCGTGTTCGGCGCCTGGGTGTTGCTGGCCTGCGCGCTGATGTTCGAACCCACCCCGGCGGCGGCGCTGTTGCCGCTGAGCGAGAACGCGATCCGCGCGGTCGGCGGCGCGATCGCACTAGGATTCCTCGGCCTGCTGTTCGCGGTCGGCCGCGAGGGCCGCACCCTGCGGCTGCGCGGACACGCGCTGTGGTTGCCCGATCGCCGCACCGTGCTGAGCGTGACCGCGCTCAGCGTCATCGAACTGGCATTGGCCGGCAGTGCGCTGTACGCGCTGCTCGCGCCGATCCCCGGCACCGACTTCATCGGCTTCGTCGGCCTGTACCTGGTGGCAGTGGTCGCCGGCCTGCTGTCGAGCGTGCCCGCCGGCATCGGTGTGTTCGAGTGGTGCCTGCTCAAGCTGTTGCCTGGCGTGGCCCCGGCCACTTTGCTCGCCGCCGCGGTCGCCTACCGCATCACTTATTACGCCTTGCCGCTGGCGATCGCGACGGTCATGGGCCTGTTCGCCGCCGTGCGCGGGCCGGTCGCCGCGCGCGCGGGCGCCTTGCGCACCGCGTGGCTGGCGATCCGGCCGTGGCTGCCGCACGTGATCGCGCTGGCCGCGTTCGTGCTCGGCGCGGCGCTGATTCTCGACGGCACCTTGCCCAAGCCGCGCCATCGTCTGGTCGGCGCGCCCTTGCCCTTGATCGAGACCTCGCAACTGCTCGCCAGCCTCGGCGGCGTCGGCCTGCTGCTGATCGGCCAGGGCCTGCAACGCCGCAGTCACACCGCCTGGGCGCTGGCGCTGGCGGTGTGCGCGCTGCTGCCGTTGCCGTCGTGGCTGCGCGGTGGACATTGGTTGCTGGCCTTGGCGCCGCCGCTGGTCGCGGTGGCGCTGTGGGCGGCGCGACGCGAGTTCTACCGCCAGGGCGCCTTGCTCGATGAGGCCTGGTCGTGGCGCTGGCTGCGCAATCTGGGTCTGGTGCTGATCGCCGCGATCTGGCTGATGTTCTTCGCCTACAGCCACGTCGAATACCGCAACGAGTTGTGGTGGGAGTTCCTGGTCTCCGGCAACGCACCGCGCGCGCTGCGAGCGATGTTGCTGGTCAGCCTGACCGTGGTCGCCTTCGGTCTGGCGCGCTTGCTGCACGCCGCGCGCGCGCCGCTGCCGAGTGCGGACGAGACGCAACTGACGCAGATCCGTCCGATCCTGGCCCTGGCCGAAGACAGCCAGGCGCATTTGGCGCTGACCGGCGACAAGGCGCTGCTGATGGACGAAGCGCAGCGCGGCTTCGTGATGATGCAACGCTACGGCGGCTCTCTGATCTCGATGGGCGATCCGGTCGGCCCGCCCGACGCGGTGCGCGCGCTGATCTGGCGCTTCCGCGAAGAAGCCGACCGGCTCGGCGTGCGCCCGGTGTTCTATCAAGTCGGCGAACAGCATTGGCAGACGTATCTCGACCTCGGCCTGACCCTGGTCAAGCTCGGCGAAGAAGCGCTGGTGCCGCTGACAGATTTCAATCTGCAAGGCCCGACCCGCGCCGATCTGCGCCAGGCCTGGAATCGCGGCAAGCGCTCGGGCCTGAGTTTCCGCATCGCGCCGGTAGAACAAGTCGAATCGCTGCTGCCGGCACTGGAAGCGGTCTCCGACGACTGGCTGGAACAAAAGTCCGGCGAAGAAAAAGGCTTCTCGCTGGGCAGCTTCGACGCCGACTATCTAAAGCGCCTGCCGCTGGCCCTGGTCGAACACGAGGGCCGGATCGTCGCCTTCGCCAACCTGTGGACCGCGACCAACGGCCGTGAGTTGTCGGTCGACCTGATGCGCCACGCCGCCGACTCGCCCAAGGGCACGATGGATTTCATGTTCGCCGAGTTGCTGACCTGGGGCCGCGAACACGGCTACGAGCGCTTCTGCTTGGGCATGGCGCCGTTGTCGGGGCTCGCGCAGCATCGCCTGGCCGGGCGCTGGAACCGCTTCGCCAATCTGATCGCGCGCCACGGCGAACGTTTCTACGGCTTCGTCGGCTTGCGCCGGTTCAAGGCCAAGTTCGACCCGGTCTGGCGCCCGCGCTATCTGGCCGCGCCCGGCGGCATGCATCTGCCGACCGCCTTGCTCGACGTGACCCGGTTGATCTCGCTGGATCCGCGCCGCCACGACGAACACGAGCGCGGCACCGCGCGTTTCCCCGACAGCGCGCCGCCAGCTCAGGGCGTGGCGGTCGCCGCGGTCGAAATTCCCGCCGCCGACAACACTCGCGCGGCGACGCCGTCGTAATCGCCGCCGACGTGGTGGTCGCCGGGCATCTTCGCCACCGAAGCCGCTCCCTTGGGTAACTTCGGGCATAGCGCGTCGCCGTCGTCGCTGCCGTAGATGCACAGCACCCGCGCGGCCGGCATGCGCGCGACCTGCGGCGCGATCGGCAGACCCTTGCCGCTGCCGCCGATCCAGTTGGTCAGATGGAATTCGTACTCGGCCTTGAGCCCGGGCGAGATCAACGCGGTGGAACGCACTGCGCCGCGCGTGGCCGGCGGCAGCTGGTTGTACCCGCCGGGCAGCACGTCGGCGCCTTGCGAGAAACCGACCAGCAACACGCTGCCGCGTTTCCACTGCGCACCGTAGTAACGCACGATGCGGTCCAGATCGGCGGCGAAGCTCTGCGGCGTGCGCGGCGTCCAGAAGTAACGCAGCGAATCCACGCCGACCACCGGCACGCCGGCCCGGCTCAGGCGCGCGGCGACGCTCTTGTCGAAATCGGCCCAGCCGCCGTCGCCGGAGATGAAGATGGCGAAGGTGTCGGCATTGCCGCCGCCGGCCGCGGCCACTTCGGTGATCGGCAAGCCCTTCAGATCGGCCGGCGGCGGCGGCAGGCTGACGTGGCGCTGCGCGCCGAGCGAAACCAGGGCCGCGCGCAGCCCCGGCCACGCTTCGCCGGCGGCGGTGCGGGCGAAGCGGCGTGCCTGCGGAATCGCCTGGACGAAGGCCTCGGCGGCCGTGGCCTGGCAACGCGCGTTTCCGGCGCGCGGCGCGGCGACCAGCCATGGCAGCGCCAACGGCGCGGGCTGCAACCGCAGGCCGCCGTTTTCGTTCGCGAGTTTGAGCGCGCCGGTGGCGCAGAACGCGCGTGGCATGTCCAGCGTCGGGCAGAACCCGTCGGCGATCGCGCCGGCGAACAGCGTCGCATCGCCCTGCGCGGCGACGGCATAGGCGAACGCGGCGCCTTCGCCATCGCCGATCAGCAGCGGCAAGTGATACGTCGGCAAACGGTAATAGGCCTGGACGAAGCGCGAGAAATTCTCCACGTCGCCGGAGGAAAAGTTGCAGCTGCCACCGTCCTTGTTGAGCCGTTCCTCGAGCGCGCGGACCGCGACCACCGCGACCATCGCTCCATCGGCCACCAAGGCGTCGACCCGGGCCTTGCGCCGGGCGTCGTCGGCCCCGTCGGCCCCGTCGGCGAACCACAGCACGAAGCGCTTCACCTCGCCTTGCGGCAAGCGCACCGGCGTGCGCTGAAAGCGGCCATGGGTAATCTCGCCGGCTATCGGCAGCGATGTCGGCGCGGCCGCGCGCGCCGGCGCAATGGACAGCGCGATCGACAGCGCGCCTGCACAGACCGCCAGAGCGGAACGAAGATCGAGCCAAGCGAGCATGCGGTTCTCCCGAATGCGCCACCTTATACCGGCATCGGCGTGCAGAGAATGCGTTCTGACCGATGCCGCGCGGCAAGTGGACGCCGGCCGGGCTTTGGCCGATCCTTGTCGCGGCAACGCGATCGAATCCACGCTCGCACGGAGCGGACTTCCAGGAGGAACCTGCGGCATGAAGAAACTCAAACTGATTCTGATCCGGCACGGCGAGTCGGCCGGCAACGTCGACCATTCCACGCATATGCGCCTGGCCGATCACGCCATCGGCCTGACCGAACGCGGCATCGATCAGGCGTATTCGGCCGGCGAATGGCTCGGCCGCCATTTCCTCGAACACAACACGCGCGAAACCAAAACCCGTTTCTGGGTTTCGCCGTATGCGCGAACCCGGCAGACCGCCGATCAGGTGATCCGCGGCGTCCAGGCCGTGGCCGCTATCGCCGAAGGCGAACATGCGGACAAGTTCGCCTTCGACCGGCGCGAGCACATCAATCTGGTCGAGCAACAGTTCGGCCTGTTCGACGGCGTCCCCGAGGACGAACTGGCCGTCCAGTTTCCACGCGAGAGCGCCCACTACGACAAACAAGTCGAGTTCGAAGGCCGTTTCTGGGCGCGCATGCCGCTGGGCGAAAGCCGCTTCGATGTCGCCGTGCGCGTGCATCAGGCCTTCGGCACCTTTCAACGCGACTACGACAAGAACGGCATCGACCAGTTGGTGATCGTCAGCCACGGCGTCACCCTGCGCGCGCTGGTGATGCAATGGCTGCACCACCCGTTCGAATGGTTCGACCGCGAGAAGAATCCGCCCAATGCCTCGATTCGGATACTGAATGGAAAACAGGACCTGGGCTGCGTGTTTTCGCCGGAAACGGGCCTTCACATCGCGGCCTGAGCCCGTGGGAAATCTTCGGCTTCCGGCATCCGTGCTAGCCTGAAACCCGTCGTTCGATCGCGAGGGAATGCATGATTTTCGACGTCACATTTCGGCGGTTGCAGGGCCGGCGGCGGCTCGGCAGGGTTTGCGTCAGCCTGCTCTGCGCTGGTTTGATGGCGGCGTGCAACGGCACGGCGTATTCATCTTCGGCGAGCACGGCAAGCGACACGCCCGTCAAGCCGGTATCGACGCAAGCCGCTCCAGCGAGCGACGGCGCGTCCGGCGCAGCCGCTACCGCCCCGACGGCCACCGCCGAGCTCAAATCCGCTCAGGGCAGCCGCAAGTACCGCGGCTGCCTCACCGCCGCGGGCGGGGACACCCAAGCGCGCGGGCGGTGCCTGGACGAAGAACTGGCCTATCAGGACCGCGCGCTCAATACCGTCTACAAGGAAAAGATCGGCGCAGTCTCCGGCGCGCAGCGCGATGCGTTGCGCACGCGACAACGCGACTGGCTCAACGAAACCGACCGCCTGTGCGGCGTGGCGGGCAAGACCGCGCCCGCGGTCCCGCAGGACGGACGCGAGTGCCGGCTTGCGCGCACGATCGCGCAATTCGATGTGCTGGCCGCCTCCGGATCCGATTCACGCGCGGGCCGCCAATCGGCCCACGGGTTCCCCGATGCGCACGGCGCGCTGAGCCTGCGCCTGGGCGACGCCGTGGTGGCGATGCAGGCGCAGCGCTGCGCCGGACAGGGCCGCCGGGTGTGCTCAGGCGCGCAACTGCGGATCGTCTTGCCCGGCGTTGGCGAACAAACGCTTTCATTGCCGCAAGTCGCTTTTTCGACCGTGCACAAGGCCGGTGCCACTGGCTACCGCGGCTCGCTCGATGTCGGCTTCGTCGACGGCTGGCCGACCTTCATGCTCTCCGACATCAACGGCGACGGCAAACAAGACCTGATCGTCTGGACCGGTTTCGAAGGGTCGTATGGCGATCCTTCGTATGGGTACTACCTGTTCGATCCGAAGTCCGGGCGATGGGTGGAGAACCGCGCCCTCGCCGATCTGGTGGACGGGCATTCGGTGTCTCGCATCGCGGCCGGACGGCTCGACATCTGGTACCGGAGCGGTCCGTGCGAACGAGGCGAAAAGACCATCGAGCTGCGAGGCGATACGCCGCGCATCGCCGAACAAAACGATTATGACACCTGCACCAAACAAGCGCCCTGAAACGGGGGTGACCGCCGGCGCGATCGTCTCGGCGGCCTCCGACAGCGCACAAGGAGCGATACCATGAGCGACGGATACGGACGCAGCGCCTCTTCCCCCATCAGCCGCGACCAGGCAATCGCGCTGATCGTCAGAACCTGCATCGAGGAAGGGGTGACCGACCCGCGCCAGATCGCCTACATATTGGCGACGGCCGAGCACGAGAGCCAGAACTTCACCAAGCCCGAAGAAGACTTCGGCCGCCGGGAAGCGGCCAGACTCGGCTACGAAGGCGGAGAAGACTACTTCGGCCGCGGCTATGCGCATTTGACTCATCGCGACAATTACCAACGACTGGGCGAGGCGCTCGGCCGAGGCGGGGATCTGGTCGCCGATCCGGCGCTCGCCGCCGATCCGGAGGTGGCGTCGCGAATCCTCGTGCGCGGCATGCGCGATGGATTGTTCACCGGCCGAGGCCTGGACGATTACATCGGCACCGACCCCGAAGTCGCGGCCGATTACCAGGGCGCGCGCGCGATCGTCAATGGCGTCAACCGCGCGGCCGACATCGCCGCCCTGGCCACCGCGTGGGAAGCGCAGGTGCCCGCTCTGGTCACCGCGGTGGAGCGCGACGGAGTCGACCTTACGCCGCTGCCGCCCACGCGCGCCGCCGACGCGCCGCTGCAGAACGGCGACGCCAACGCCCGCGTGTTCGAGATGCAGCAATACCTCAAGGAACTGGGTTACACCAACGACGCCGGCAACGCGCTTTCCCCCGACGGCGATTTCGGTCCGTCGACCGAGCAGGCCCTGCGCAAATACCAGACCGATGCGGGCATCGATCCGGTGAACGGACAAGCCGATCAAGCCCTGTTCGACCGTATCAGGGCCGATGTCGAGCGCGCCAACCCCGACTTCGAGCTGAGCACCATCACCGACCTGTACGGTCCGTTGAACGACCAGGTGCTTGCGCGCGGCGACCGCGGCGATCCGGTCGCGGATCTGCAGCGACAGTTGCAGGGGCTCGAATATCTGGGTGCCAGAGGCGCCACCCGCAGATACGACGAGAACACTGAGGCCGCGATACGGCGCTTCCAGCGAGACGAAAACATCGAGCCGGCCGACGGCCGGGCCGACGAACGCACCCGCGACGCTCTCAACGCGCGCGCGGTCGAACGCGGATTGCCCGAGGCCGCCGAGGCCGTGCAGCGACGGCAGGAAAGCCAGGCCGAGCAGGCGCCGCAACCGCCTGCTCCCGCGCCGGCTGGCGCGGAGCAACCTACCGCGCAACCGACCACACAGCACCGCGCGGCCTTGCTCAGCGATCCCGATGGCGCCCATGCCGCCGTGTATCGCCAAGTGCTGGCTCGAGTGCACGAGGCCGAACACGAGCGCGGAATTCCTCCCGGCGAACACAGCCGCAATCTGGCCGGCGTACTCACCGTCGCCGTGCTGCGCGAGGGTACCCGCCCCGACCGCGTGGAGTTGAACCGCGACGGTTCGCTGGCGCGCGCGGTCGAAGTGAGCGGCATCGGCGACAACCCGGCCTTCAACCGCAACACCGCGGCGGTGGAGACAGCCAAGGCCATTCAAGTGCCGCTGCAGCACAGCAGCGAAGCGGCCGACCGCGCGGTCGCCGATCATGGCCGGCAAGTCGCTCAGCGCGATCAGTCGCAAGAGCGGGAACAGAGCGCGGGCGCGCGATCGGTGTAAAGCGACGATCCGCCGGCTACGTCCATGGGTGGGGCGGTTGATTTGGTAGCGAAAGCGAATCCCCCTTTTTTCAAAGGGAACCGATCGCCGCGCATCGATAAGCGCCTGGCTTCACAGTGCGCCGGCCCGTTGCTTCGACCGGGTTGCGCAAGCTTGCTTTACCGTCCCATCCGTTCCCTTTGGAAAAGGGGCCGGCGCCCGCGTAGCGTGCTTGAAGAAGATGTAGCTGCGCCGGGGGATTTGCTTTGAGCTTCGGTCGAGCCGACCGATTCGTACCAGCCGCGAGCCCGGCGCTAGCGGCGCTGCACCCACCGCCACAATCACAACCGCACAGGCGGCCTCACCTCGCCGAACATCACCGCGCGCACCAGCGGCATCGCCAGGAAATCGTGCGGGAAGCCCGCCGCGATCGCGCTGGCTTCATCCAGCCTCGCGCGCTGCGCATCGCTGAACTCGACCTCCAACGCACCGAGGTTGTCGTGCAACTGCGCCAGGGTGCGCACGCCCATGATCGGCGAGGTCACCGCCGGATTGAGCAGGGTCCAGGCCAAGGCCACCTGCGCCGGCGTCTTGCCGATATCGCGCGCGATCTGCTTGACCACCTCGGCGATATCCAGCGCGCGCTCGGTCAGCGCTCCGTTGCCGGCGGCGATGTTCTTGCGCGTGCCGATCGCCTCGGGCACGCCGCCGCCGATGTCCAGATCGGCGCGGCTGTACTTGCCGGTCAGCACGCCCATGCCCAGCGGCGACCACGGCACCACGCCCAGGCCCAGTTCCTTGGCCATCGGCATCAGTTCGCGCTCGACCGTGCGCTCGATCAGGCTGTACTGAATCTGCAAGGCGATCAGCGGCGACCAGCCGCGCAGGTCGGCGATGGCCTGCATCCGCGCGACCTGCCAGGCCGGGGTGTCGGAAATACCGACGTAGATCAGCTTGCCGGCACGGACCAGATCGTCCATCGCGCGCAGAACTTCCTCGACCGGCGTGGTCGCGTCCCAGGCGTGCAGGTACAGCAGATCGATGTAATCGGTATCGAGCTTGCGCAGGCTGTCTTCGACCGAACGCACCATGCTCTTGCGATGGTTGCCGCCGGCGTTGGGATCTTTCGGCCGGCCGGTCAGGGTGTACTTGGTGGCGATCACCAATTCGTCGCGACGGCCTTGGGCGAACTTGCCGACCAACCGCTCCGACGAACCGTTGGTGTACTGATTGGCCGTATCGATGAAATTGCCGCCGCGTTCGAGGTAGGTGTCGAAGATCCGGCGTGCCTCGGCTTCTTCGGCGCCCCAGCCCCAGTCGTTGCCGAAAGTCATCGCGCCCAGCGACAGCGGCGAAACGCGCAGGCCCGAGCGGCCCAGCAGGCGGTAGGTGTCCAGGGTGGTTGCGGTGCTCATGCCAGCGATCTCCAGTGGGGATGCGGCACGATAGGCCGCAGACACTACTGGGTTAATCCGGCATTATCTGCATGAGTCATTAAGCAACGGATGCATAATCGATGCGCGGCAACGACTACGCCGAACTGCGCGCCTTCGCCGCGATCGCCGAACACGGCAGTTTCGTCCGCGCGGCCGCGCATCTGGGCCTGTCGCCGTCAGCGCTGAGCCAGACTATCCGCAGCCTGGAAGAACGTCTGGGCCTACGCCTGCTCAACCGCACCACCCGCTCGGTCGCGCCCAGTGAGGCTGGCGCGCGCCTGCTGAGCCGCCTGCGGCCGGCGCTGGCCGATCTGGACGCGGCGGTCGCCGACGTGCGCAGCCTGCGCGACACGCCGGCCGGGCTGCTGCGCATCAACGCCTCCAAGATCGCGGCGATCCAGCGCATCGCGCCGCTGCTGGGGCCGTTTCACCAGCGCTATCCGGACATCGTCGTCGACCTGGTCACCGACGATCGCCTGGTCGATATCGTCGCCGGCCGCTTCGACGCCGGCGTGCGCCTGGGCGAGATGCTCGACAAGGACATGGTCAGCCTGCGCCTGGGCGGCGAGATCGAAATGATGGTGGTCGCCGCGCCGGCCTACCTGCAGCGCCACGGCACGCCGACCGAACCGCGCACCCTGCGCGAGCACCGCTGCATCAACTTCCGCTGGCCCACCGACGGCAGCCTGTATCACTGGGAGTTCGAGCGCGGCACGGAAAAACTCGAGGCCGCGGTGGACGGGCCGCTGATCGTCGGCGAACCGGAAGTCGCCGAACGCGCCGCGCTCGACGGCGTCGGCATCGCCTACCTGTTCGACTGTCACGTGCGCGAACACCTGGCCGCCGGCCGGCTGGTCCGGCTGATGGCGGACTGGACCCCGGCCTTCCCCGGTTTCTATCTGTACTACCCCAGCCGGCGACAGCTGCCGGCGCCGCTGCGCGCATTCGTGGAGTTCGTGCGCGAACGGCAGGCCGCGCAGCCGCGGTGACGGCGTTTGCGTCGGCCAAAGCCCTCATCGGGCAAAATCGCCGCCGCGGCCGGCCCGGCCCCGTCGGACTGGCCCGCGTTAAACCGCGCAACTGGTTCCTCCCGGCCGCGGCCGGCCCCTTACACTGAGCCCATGCCCGATACCCTGCCCGTGCTGGTGCTCAGCACCTGCCCCGACGAAGCCAGCGCCGATGCGATCGCGCTGGCCCTGGTCGAAGAACGCCTCGCCGCCTGCGTCACCCGTATCCCCGGCGCGCGCTCGACCTACCGCTGGCAGGGCCGGATCGAACACGCGACCGAAATCCAGTTGCTGATCAAAAGCCGCGTCACCGTCTACGGCGCGCTGATGAAACGGCTGACCGAACTGCACCCGTATGAACTGCCGGAGATTCTCGTGGTCGAACCACGCGACGTCTCCGAGCCGTACCTGCGATGGGTGAACGAACAGACTCCCGACCGATGACCGACCAACCGCTTCGAGGCCGGCGCCTGCGCGCCGGTCTGGCCTTCGCCTTCGCCTGCCTCGCCGCTTCGCTGTCCGCGCCCGCGCTGGCGGTGGACGAGAAGGATCTGCTGCCGGTCGACGACGCCTTCGCGCTCAGCGCGCAAGCGCCGGCGCCGGATCGCATCGCGATCTCGTGGAAAGTGGCCAAGGGCTATTACCTTTACCGTCACCGCATCTCGGTCAAGACCGATGCCGGCTTCGCCGCGCAGGCGCTGCAGTTGCCCAAAGGCAAAGCGCACCGCGATGAGTTCTTCGGCGATGTGGAGACTTACCACAACGACGTCAGCGCGACCCTGCCCGGCCAGGCCCAGTCGGACAGCGTCCAACTGACGGTCAAGTACCAGGGTTGCGCCGAAGCCGGCGTGTGCTATCCGCCGCAGACCCGCACCCTGACCGTGGCGCTCGCCGGCGCCAACACCGCGCCGGGCGTGGACCCCGTGCCCGGCGCGGCGCCGCTGGCCGGGTTCGGCAATCGCATCGGCGCGTCCAATCCGCTGTTGGGCGGCTCCTCGCCGCTGACCGCGCCGCGCAACACCGCCCCGGGCGGCGCCACCGACGCATTGCCGTTGCCGCCGGAGCAGGCCTTCGGTTTCGAGGCCATCGCCAAAGACGGCAACACCCTGCTGCTGCGCTTCACTCCGGCACGCGGCTATTACCTGTATCGCGACAAGACCTCGCTGAAGACCGACCGCGCCGACATCGCCGCGGGCAAGCCGCAGTGGCCGCGCGGCACCGCGCACCGCGACGAGCACTTCGGCGATGTCACCGTGTTCTTCGATCAGATCGACGTGCCGCTGCCGCTGCTGCGCAAGACCACCGACGGCGGCAAGCTCGTGCTCACCGCCGGTTTCCAGGGCTGCCAGACCGACGGCATCTGCTATCCGCCGATGACGCGCAAGATCACGGTCGATCTGCCCAAGGGCACGCTCGCCGCGGTCGAACCGGCGAAGATCGATGGCGCCGCGCCCGGCAACGCGGGTGCGAATGCGTCGGCCGCGGCGGCTACCGGCGCGAGCGCGGATGCGGGCAACGTATCGGCGAACGCATCGGCACCGGCCGATGCTTCGGTCTCGGCGAGCACCGACGCCGGCAACGATGCGAACGCCACCGGCGCCGCGGCGCCCACCGCATCGGCCCCGGCCGTCGGCAGCGCGCCCGCGCAAGCTGAAGACAGCCTGCTCGCCGCGTCGCTCGCCGGCCCCAATCGCTATTTCGCGCTGCTGACTTTCTTCGGCTTCGGCCTGCTGCTGGCGTTCACCCCGTGCGTGTTGCCGATGGTGCCGATCCTGTCGGGCCTGATCGTCGGTCGCGGCCCGGGCCTGGGCGCGCGCCGCGCGTTCGCGCTGTCGCTGGTGTACGTGTTGGCCAGCGCGGTGGTGTTCACCATCGCCGGCATCGTCGCCGGATTGGTCGGCGCCAATCTGCAGATCGCCTTCCAGACGCCTTGGGTGCTGGTGCTGTTCGCGCTGCTGTTCCTGGCGCTGTCGCTGTCGAGCTTCGGCTTGTACGAACTGCAACTGCCGCACCGGCTGCGCAATCTGGTCGGCGAAGTCAGCAATCGCCAGCGCAGCGGCTCGTGGATCGGCGTGGCGGTGATGGGCGCGTTGTCGGCGCTGATCGTCGGCCCCTGCGTGGCGCCGCCGCTGGCCGCGGCGGTGCTCTACATCGGCCAGACCCGCGATCCCTTGTTCGGCGGCGCGGCCTTGTTCGCGCTGGCGATGGGCATGGGCGCACCGCTGGTCGCGTTCGGCGTCGCCGCCGGCAAGGGCCTGCCGACCAGCGGGCCGTGGATGGTCGGCGTGCAGCGCGTGTTCGGTCTGGTGTTCGTCGGCATGGCGATCTGGATGCTCTCGCGCATCCTGCCCGGTCCGGTGACGCTGGCGCTGTGGGGCGCGCTGCTGCTCGGCGCGGCGGTGATGGTGGCGCTCGCGCTGAGCCGCAAGACACTGGGCGACGGCGTGCGCGCGCTGGGCTGGCTGGCGGCGCTGCTGCTGGGCCTGACCGGCGCGGCGCAAGTGTTCGGCGCGCTGGCCGGCAGCGAAGATCCGCTGCGCCCGCTCGCCGGCCTGCGCGGCGGCGCGGCGGCGCATCCGGCCGAATTGCCGTTCCGCAAGATCAAATCCAATCAGGACCTGGACCGCGAAATCGCCGCGGCACAGGCATCCGGCCAACCGCTGATGCTCGATTTCTATGCCGACTGGTGCGTGGCCTGCAAGGAGATGGAGAAATACACCTTCCCCGAACCGGCCGTGCATCGCGCGTTGGACGGCTTCGTCCTGCTCAAGGCCGACGTCACCGCCAACGACGACATCGATCAGGCGCTGATGAAGCGGCTGGGCATCATCGGCCCGCCGATGACGCTGTATTACGCGCACGGTGCCGAGCGGCGCGAACTGCGCCTGGTCGGTTTCGAAAAAGCGCCCGAATTCGCTCAGCGCGCCGAACGCGCGCGCGCGGCGGCGCGCTGAACGCACGCACTGAGGAGACACGACCATCGCGATTCCTTCGGCAATCAAGATCGTGGCGATCGCCGTCGCCGCCGGCGCACTCGGCGTGCTCGCCGGGCAAATGATCAACGGCGGCGGCTGGTTCCAGCGCACCGAACTGGGCCAGCGCGTGCTGCAGGACCAGCTCGCACGGCAAGCGCCCAAGCCGCCGGCCGATCTGGCCGTGGCCGAACGCGGCCAACCGATGCCGACGCTGCGCCTGGCCGATCTGAGCGGCAAGCCGATCGAGCTGCCGCGGGCGTACGCCGGACGGCCGATCCTGATCAACGTCTGGGCCAGTTGGTGCGGCCCATGCATCAAGGAAATGCCCGAGCTCAACCGCTATGCCCAGTCGCAGGGCGACAAGGGCACGCAAGTGGTCGGCATCGCCCTGGACAACCCCGCCGATGTCGCCGCCTTCCTGCAGCGCGTACCGGTCGGCTATCCGATCGTTCTCGACCAGCCGGGCCCTCGCGATTCGGGGGTGCAACTGGGCAACCCCAAGGGCGTGCTGCCGTACACCGTGCTGATCGGCGCCGACGGCAAGCTGCTCAAGCAGCGGATCGGGCCGTTCCTGGAACGCGAGATCGACGGCTGGGTGGATTGAGGCGGCGCTTGGCGCAGTCGGGCCTGAAGGCCCTCCCACAACAGACCTCGTGGCATCGCCGCGGCTTTCAGCACCGGTCCGTGACCGTCAGCGCATAACCGGCCCGCCGCAGGTCCGCTCGCTCGCCGCGCCGGTGTGCTCGAATAGCGTTCAGCCAGTTTGCGGCCCGCCCAGGTTCAACTGCCGCCAACGGTTGCGATCGGGTGCTCAAAATGCGCCTGTTGCCGCGATCACGCCGGCATTTAGAGCCGCCACTCAAACAACCGCTTAAATCGCGACAACTTCGCCGATTTGGCGGGCAACTCCTGGACAGCTGAGCTGCCATCGCGCAAACTGCCGCCCTTTGAAGGCAACCGTCCGGTCCCCATGGCCAAGCTCCTGGTCCTGCACGGCCCCAACCTCAATCTGCTCGGCACGCGCGAGCCCGAGGTCTATGGCCGCACCACCCTGGCCGAGATCGACTCGGACCTGGGCGAGCGTGCGCAGGCGGCCGGCCATGACCTGGACAGCCTGCAGTCCAACGCCGAGCACGTCCTGGTCGACCGCATCCAGGCCGCCCGCGGCGACGGCACCGCGCTGATCCTGATCAACCCGGCCGCCTTCACCCACACCAGCGTGGCGATCCGCGACGCCCTGGCGGCGGTCGCGATCCCGTTCATCGAGATCCACCTGTCCAACCCGCACACCCGCGAGGACTTCCGCCGCCACAGCTATTTCAGCGACCTGGCCCTTGGCGTGGTCTGCGGCTTCGGCGCCGATAGTTATCGCTACGCACTCGAAGCTGCCATCAAGCGGCTGGCATCCTGATCCCCCATCGCCCGGACCGCCTCGCGCGGTCCGCATCCAAGATCCAAAACTGAGGCCCGCTCCATGGACCTGCGCAAAATCAAAAAACTGATCGACCTGCTCGAGGAATCCAACCTCGCCGAGATCGAGATCAAGGAAGGCGAAGAATCGGTCCGCCTGGCCCGCACGCCCAAGGGTGGCTATGCGATGGCACCGCAGCCGATGTACGCGCCGCAGCCTGAGCAACAGCGCGCGCCACAGGCGATGCCGATGCAGTCGCCGACCGAAGCAGCCACAGGCGGCAGCGCCAAGCCGCACAACGATCTGCCCGACGGCCACGTGGTGCGCGCGCCGATGGTCGGCACTTACTACGCCTCGCCGGCGCCGGACAAGCCGCCGTTCGTCTCGGTCGGCCAGTCGGTCAAGGTCGGCGACACCCTCGGCGTGATCGAGGCGATGAAGATGTTCAACCCGATCGAAGCCGACGTCTCCGGCACGGTGCTCAAGGTGATGGCCGAGAGCGGCCAGCCGATCGAGTTCGATCAGCCGCTGTTCGTGATCGGCTGAGGCCGCGCCCATGCTGGATAAGGTCGTTATTGCCAATCGCGGCGAAATCGCGCTGCGCATCCTGCGCGCGTGCCACGCGCTGGGCATCCGCACGGTCGCGGTGCATTCCACCGTCGACCGCAACCTCAAGCACGTCGCCATGGCCGACGAGTCGGTCTGCATCGGGCCGGCTCCCTCGTCGGAGAGCTACCTCAACATGGCGTCCATCATCGCCGCGGCCGAGGTCACCGACGCCCAGGCGATCCACCCCGGCTACGGCTTCCTCAGCGAGAACGCCGACTTCGCCGAGCGCGTGGAGCAATCGGGCTTCATCTTCATCGGACCGCGCGCCGAGACCATCCGCCTGATGGGCGACAAGGTCGAGGCGATCCGCGCGATGAAGGACGCCGGCGTGCCCTGCGTGCCCGGCAGCGGCGGCCCGCTCGGCGACGACAACGCGGCCAACATCAAGATCGCGCGCGAGATCGGTTATCCGATCATCGTCAAGGCCGCCGGCGGCGGCGGCGGTCGCGGTATGCGCGTGGTCCACACCGAAGCCCATCTCAACGCCGCGATCCAGACCACCAAGTCCGAAGCCAAGGCCGCGTTCGGCAACGACATGGTGTACATGGAGAAATTCCTCGAGAACCCGCGTCACGTGGAAATCCAGGTGCTCGCCGACGGCCAGGGCAACGCGATCCATCTGGGCGAACGCGATTGTTCGATGCAGCGCCGCCATCAGAAAGTCGTCGAGGAAGCGCCGGCGCCGGGCATCACGCCGGAGCAGCGCGCGCAGATCGGCAAGGTCTGCGTGGAAGCCTGCATCCGCATCGGTTATCGCGGCGCGGGCACGTTCGAGTTCCTGTACGAAGACGGGCGCTTCTACTTCATCGAAATGAATACCCGCATCCAGGTGGAGCATCCGGTGACCGAACTGGTGACCGGCATCGACCTGGTGCGTGAGCAGTTGATGATCGCCGCCGGCCGCAAGCTGTCGATCAAGCAAAGCGACATCGTGCTCGACGGCCACGCGATCGAATGCCGCATCAACGCCGAAGATCCGGAAACCTTCATGCCCTGCCCGGGCCCGATCAACCACTTCCACGCACCGGGCGGCCCCGGCGTGCGCGTCGACAGCCATATCTACGAAGGCTACCGCGTGCCGCCGAACTACGACTCGATGATCGGCAAGCTGATCGTGCACGGCCCCGACCGCGACACCGCGATCGCGCGCATGCGCGTGGCGCTCAGCGAGATGGTCGTCGACGGCATCAAGACCAACATCCCGCTGCAGCAGCGCATCTTGTCCGATGCCGGCTTCCAGCAGGGCGGGATGAACATCCATTACCTGGAAAAGCGGCTCAAGGAGCAGAAGGAGAAGACGATTTCGATCGTCTGACCGGCGCGGCGCCTCGCGGCAGGCCGCGATCTGGCTGGGAAACTCCTGAGTGGTGAAGAGGGCCCTTTCGCGAGAAAGGGCTTTTCTTCTTGCGGGATTTATTTGCGGGGTTTACGCGGATCGATCAAACACCGCGCGACGACCGGCGCGAATGCACTGCACTGAGCAAACAACCGCTCACGACGAAGCCACGAAGTTTCTTGTGGGAGGGCCTTCAGGCCCAACGCCTTTGACTCAAGGGCAGTGCGGCTTCGATGCGAGCGGAACGAACAGCGTCGGGCCTGAAGGCCCTCCCACAAAAGATTTCGGGGCTTCGCTGCGGTGCCGGCCACACATCTACCGCGATCGGATCAAACCCGACCGCCGCGCACGGAGCCTTGCGCTCCGGCGATAAGCAACTCTCGGACGATCGCCCGCCGCGCGCGCAAGTCTGCGCGCGCCTTGGCGGGCATGGAACCGGCAAAGATCAACGCGCCACGTCCATCCAATTCGCCATTTCCCGCACATCGGCCTCGGTCAGCTCGGCCGCGCCCGGCACGTTGCGAGGCAGGTCCGTGCTCTTGCCCTTGTTCTTGCCCACCGCGGCCACCTGGGTGCCCGGAATCGGCTGCACGCCGCCGCTGGCCGAGGGGCTGACGACCATGACGTACTCGCTGGAGCCGTCGGGCCAGACCACCTTGAACGTGCTGCCCGGCGGCAGCGACGAGAACGGCGCGCCGCTCTGGGCGCGGTATACCGCCGCGATCTGCGCCGCGCTCAACGAGCGCTGTTCGGCCTTGGAATCCACCGAGGTCACGGCCACTTGGCCGAGCTCGCGGTAGTCGTCTCCGAACACGTCGATCATCACGCCGGCGGCGCCGACCGAGTAGGCGCTCAACAACAGCGCCCAGAACCCGACCTTGGCCGTGCTTATGAAGTGCTCGCGTTTCATTGTTTCCTCTCTTCGCCAGTCAGCGAATCGACCATTTCCTGAACCACGTCCGCTCCCTGACGCGGGATCGCCGCGTCGTAAACGAAACTTGCGAAATCCTGCTGCGGGTCTTGCGAGCAAATGCCGCCGTTTGCGCAGTAGGAGGTCATTAACGAACTTTTAGGGCCGCAGTCCTGGCCTAATTGACACGCCGCCAGCTGCCAGGCCAGTTCGGCGAACTGGGTTCCGGCGGCGCGGCTGTAGGCCGAACCCGTGCTGCGGCCGTTCGATGCGATGCCCATCACCGGCGCCAACGCCGAGAACGCATCGGCATCCTTCGAGCGCACCACGCGATCGATCAGGTTGTTGCGGTAATCCTCGGTCTTCTCCAGCGGCTCGCCGGCGGCGAGCAGCGAAGCTTCGGCGGGCAGGCTGCCGGCCTTGGCCGCTTCGACGCGCTTGACCAGGATCATCGGGTAATTGAGGTTGTCGGCGGGAACGAAGCGCGCGCAACGCTCGCTCACGCGCGAGCGCGCGGCGGCCATCGCCGCCGAGCTGCGCATGTTCATCGATTCGATCGCGCGGGTATCGTTGCCGTAGTCGACCGGCGCGTTGGAATAGTTGGCGCAATAGTCGTAGACCCGGGTCAGCAGCCAGATCGCTTCGGGCTCGCCGGCATCGGCACGCGAGCGCAGGGTCTGCGCATAGGCGTACAGATCGCGCGCCTGCTCGAACTGCTGGCGCAACGGCGATTGCACCGGCATACGCGTCTTGCGCCGCGACGCCGACGCACCGGCGCTGTCGTCGCCGCCGACCGCGCTTTGCGGCGCCGTCAACGGCGCGCGCGCGGCCGGAGAGCTGCCGATCGCGGCCTGCTCGGCGTCGGCCTGAGCCTGCGGGTCGCGCCGGCCGGCGTAGACGAAGGCGCCAACCAGCACGGCCAGACCCACCAGGCTGGCCAGCACGCGTCCGCTCACGCGCGCACCGGCGCGGGTGAGGCGCGGATTCTGCGGGTAGCCGGAGGTGTAGGCATTGGACATCAAGCGCGTGACTCGTGATCCAGGCTGGCGGAGGCGACGGCGCGAGCCGGCGCGGACGCGGTGGCCGCCGCGCCTTACCGGTCAGCAAGCCGGAACGGGCACGATCAGCGCATCGTTAAGGTGCCGATGATAAGTCAAGCGCCGGGCCTATGCCCGCGCCCCAACAAATTCAGTGATTCATCACATTTCAGACGCCGCCCCGACCGCGCGAACCCGACCTGGCCACTTCGCCGACCATAGCGTTCGCCCTATTCAGCATCCGTCGCGCTACCCCTGGCGCCCGCGCAGGTAACCCCGGCGTGGCGACCGCCCGGCCAGGCGGACTCGCCCCCCTGCGAGGCCGATACGTATTCGCCCGCGGTGACCAGGTTCAAGCGGTCGCCGGCGGCGTTGCGATACATAAAGCTGCAGAAACCCTGGCCGGTGCCGGAGCAATCCTCGACCTCGGGATAGCCGGCATCGATGATCCCCTGCAGATACTCCGCGCTGCCCGGCTCGCGCTTGGGCGGATCGGCCTTCCAGCCCCGCGCCAGCAGACGCTCGCGCGCTTGCGGCAGATCCACGCCCTCGACCCGCGGTCACGACCCGGGCGCGTTCGACCGCCCAATCGGTGACCCGCAGTTCGCTGGCGCCGTCGCGAGGGCTCGGGCTGGACGATTTGCCCGGATCGTCGTGGGCGTATACGTGCTGGACGCCGGCGTCGGATTCTTTCGGATCGGCCTTCAGATCGAGCAACTGCGCGGCCAGCCGGCCATCGCGGAAGAACAGGACACGCCCGCCGCCGGCCACGCAGCCCGCGCCGGCCAGATGCGCCGGCGCGGCGGCGACGCCGAGCACGCGGTAGCCGCCCCAAGCGAATTCGTCGACGATCCGCCAGCCCTGCTTGACCGCCGCGCGCGCTTCATCGGAGGCGGGCTCCACCATGCAGTCAGGTGAGGCCTCGATGTCGGCGGGCGGGGCTTTCGGAATCTCGCTCAGCGCTCGCAATTGCAGGCTGCCGACCTCGCCGTGGGCATCCAACGGCACCGTCTCGGCCGGTGGCGGCGCGGCCGGAGCCGGAGCCGTCGCAACCGGCGGCGCGGTGGCACCCGGAGCGGACGGAGCGGCCGATTCGCGCGTGCAGGCCGCGACCAGGCACAGCAGCGATAACGCCGCCCACAGGCGCGCCGGTCGCGGCGACAGGGGCGAGCGGGACGGGGCGTGCGGCGAACAGGCGGGCGATTCCATTGCGTGCGGCTCCTGGGTCCGGCGGGACGCGAACCGGCGCACGCTATCTGATCGTCGCGAAACGGGTCAATAATGGCCGCCGCTTTCGAACGACCGCCCGCGCCCTCATGCCCTTTCTCGAACTGACCCTGCGCTGCAGCGAAACCGAACAACCGCGTTTCGAAGCCGCGCTGGACGACGTCGGCGCACTCGCCGTGACCATGCTCGACGCCGATGCCGACACCAGCAACGAGCACGCGATCCTGGAACCGGGCGTGGGCGAGACCCCGCTGTGGCAATCCATCGTGCTCAGCGCGCTGTTCCCACACGAGACCGACGCGCTGATCGTGCTGGCCGCGCTGGAGTCCTTCGATCCCGGCCTGGACTGGACCCAGGTGCGCTTCCGCCAGGTCGAGGACCAGGATTGGGAACGCGCCTGGATGGACCAGTACGCGCCGCTGCAGTTCGGCCGCCGCACTTGGATCGTGCCGTGGAATCATGAACTCCCCAGCGAGGCCGACACGCCCGAAGCGGCGGTGGTGCGGCTGGATCCGGGCCTGGCGTTCGGTTCGGGCACCCACCCGACCACCTCGCTGTGCCTGGCCTGGCTGGACGGGCTGGCCGATGCCGGCGAACTCGCCGGCCGCCGCGTGCTCGATTTCGGTTGCGGCTCGGGCATTCTCGCGCTGGCCGCGCTCAAGCTCGGTGCCGCGCACGCGGTCGGCGTGGACAACGATCCCCAGGCGCTGATCGCCACCGGCGACAATGCCGAACGCAACGGCGTGGGCGCGCGCATCGAAGTGCATCTGCCGCAGGACGAACCGGTGGCGACGTATCCGGTGGTGGTCGCGAACATTCTCGCCTCGGCGCTGATCGCCTTGGCCGACACGCTGGCCGCGCGCGTCGCGCCGGGCGGACGCATCGCCTTGTCGGGCATCCTGGCCGGACAAGAGGACGAGGTGCTCGCGCGCTATGCCGCCGAGTTCGATCAGTTGCGCGCCGACCGTCTCGAAGACTGGATCCGCGTCACAGGCGTACGTCGTCGCTGAGCGCGGCGGCATGGTTGAATAACGCGAATGTTCGTCGCCTGCCCCCATTGCGGATACCTGGTCGCGCTGATCGTCGCCAACGACGGTCCACCGCGGGCGTGTCCGCGTTGCGGCGGCGCCTTGCAAGGCAAGTCCGACGATGCGGGCGATACCACCACCGCACCGAGCGTGTCGGTGTCGGTACCGGCAAAGGTTGCGCAAACCGCGTCGGCTCCACGCAAGAGCGCACCGGCGATTGCGACATCGCGAGCCAGCGAGTTGCGCAAGGCCGGCACCGTCGCCTCGGTGCGTCCGATCCCGCACGGTGGCGCCGATGCGGCCGATGCGGCCGATGCGGCAAAGAGCGGCGTGACTGCCGCCGGCACCGCCACGGCGACGCGCGAGCACGCGCGTTCCGAAGGCCCCGCAGCGATCGAGCCCTCAGGAACGACATCCGTAAAAGCCGCGCCGGTTGGAATCGCGCAGACCGACGCCGCAGCCACGCAAACTACGCCCACCCACGCCGAAGCCGCGTCCGACACCACCGATCAGGCACCGAACGAGACGCCGGCCCTGCCGCTGCCGCCGCTGACCGCCGAGACGGCGCCCGTCGCGCGGCGCTCCAGACGCGCGGCGCCGCGCAACGGCAAACCCGAAACCGCGGTATCGGCCACGCGCCGCGCGCCCAGCTTCGCCCGTCAGCAGGCGCGCACCCGCGCCGCCGCGCCGCGTCTGCATTGGAGCTTGGCCGCGCTCGCCGTTGCGCTGGCCTTGCTGTTGGGTTTGCAACTGCTGCTGGCGCAACGCGACGAACTCGCCGCCGATGCGGGCTGGCGGCCGACGGTCGCCGCGTTGTGCGGGGCGCTGCCGTGCGAGATTCCGCCGTGGCGCGAGCCGAGCGCGTTGACGATGCTCAATCGCAATGTGC
Source organism: Lysobacter sp. CA199 (assembly GCF_052078715.1). Lineage (NCBI taxonomy): Bacteria > Pseudomonadati > Pseudomonadota > Gammaproteobacteria > Lysobacterales > Lysobacteraceae > Lysobacter > Lysobacter sp. CA199. Next base: position 141,402 of record NZ_JBQJIL010000005.1, read on the forward strand.
TGCCGGTCGCCGATCGCACGGGCGTGCTGCGCGTTTCCGCCGGATTCCGCAACGATGCGCGCTGGGCGCAACCCTGGCCGACCCTGGTGCTGAGTCTGGAAGACGTCGATGGCCGGAAGGTCGGCCAGCGCGCGTTCTCTCCGAAGGACTACCGCAAGGGTTACAAGGCCGGGGAACTGATCGCGCCGGGGCAAAGCGCCGCGGTGCAGTTCGACGTGCTCGAACCGGCGCCGCACGTGGTCGCGTTCACTTTCGATTTCCGATGAAATATCGCGCCGTCGCGTTGTCTGCCGCGACCCCGGCGCGCTAGACTCCCCCTCCCGTCGGCGCTGCGCGCAGTGCGCATCCAGTCCATACGGTCGACGGAAATCTGCTACGGGGAAGCACTTGAACGCACTCAACGACCGCAACGAAGCCTCCCGCTCCGGACCCCGCGTTCCGTTGCGCGATCACGTGGCGACTTCGATCCGGCGTTACCTGGGCGACCTCAACGGCAGCGGCACCGAGAACCTCTACGAAATCGCGCTGCGCGAGCTGGAAATTCCGCTGTTCGCCGAGGTATTGCAACACTGCGACGGCAATCAGAGCCGCGCCGCGGCGATGCTCGGCATTCACCGCGCCACCCTGCGCAAGAAGCTGCGCGAGTACGGGCTGGAGTAAGCGCGGCCCAAGACGGTCGCCGCGATGGCGACTCGCGCGATCCGGCGATGCATCAGCGCTCCGCGCGCCGTCGCCGATTCACCGCGATCGCCCCATGCGATCATCCGCGCCCCACCTCAGCGGCGCGCGCGATGCAGGGCTGGAATTACCGCAGCAGCGGCGCGGACCTGATGTTGTTCTATGAGCCGGTCGAACGGCTGGCGCTGCTGACCTTCGACTGGACCTGAGGCCGCGCCCGGCGCGGGCCGCGATCACAGTTGCGCGCGGGTGCCCAGAAACGCCAGATACTTGGGATCGTCCTCGGCGAAAATATCCTTGCCCGCGCCCATGTAAGCGCGCATGAGTTCGTCGGCGGCCCGATCGGCTTCGCCCGACTCCAGCATCACCTGCCCCAGGCGCAGATGGATGAAGGGATTGCCCAGACCGCCCGGGCAGCGCACCGCGTACTCCAGCACCGAACGCGCGGACTTGAAATCGCCCAGGTGGAAATAGCAATCGCCGACCGCGGTCAGGATCCAGGTCGAGGCTTCCCAATCCTTCTTCGGCTCGGGCACCAGTTCCCAGGCGTCGTTGAACTGGGTCACCGCCGCGTCGAAGCGGCCTTCGCGGGTCAGTTCGTTGCCCGCCTGGCACAGCCGGTTGAGGCGTTCGTAGACAGCGTCGTCCATTTGCAGCGATGGCGAATTCATCTGTTTCTCCGCGCGGGCAGCGGCTTTGGATTCACTCGTTGCCGTTGATAAGGAAGCTTACGCGAGGTTCGGGTTGGTCGGGCGTGCTTGGGTGGGGCCAGCCTGACTGCGCGCAAAGCGTCCGACGCGTCTTGGTTTGCTCGTTGCCATCCATGGCGAAGCTTGCGCAGGCTTCGGAGCGTCCGGCCCGGCCATCCTTGGCCGGGCGTGTAGCCGGCCTGCGCGCAATGCGCGCAAAGCGGGCGGTGCTTCTAGTCGAATCGCGTTGCCATCCATGGCGGGACTTGCGCGGGCTTCGGAGCGTCCGGCCCGGCCATCCTTGGCCGGGCGTGTAGCCGACGCGCGAGCCAATGGCTCGCGAGCGCGTCGGCTACACCCACCAATACCTGATCAAATGGAAGAATACGGGGGCGGCGAAACACACCGAATCCAACCGGTCGAGCACGCCGCCATGGCCTTCGATCATATGCCCCCAGTCCTTGATCCCGCGATCGCGCTTGATCGCCGACATCACCAGGCCGCCGTAGAAACCCATCAGGTTGATCACCAACGCCAGCGCTGCGGCCTGCAGCGGCGTGAACGGGGTGATCCACCACAAGGCCGCGCCCAGTGCCGTGGCCGAGGCGACGCCGCCGAGGAAGCCCTCGAGCGTTTTCGACGGCGACAACTTCGGCGCGATCAAGCGCTTGCCGCACAATTTTCCCCATACGTACTGCAGCACGTCGGAAGACTGCACCACGATCACCAGGAACGCGATCAGCAGCAGATTGCGCCCTTCGTACCCCGGAATCCGCAGGTTGATCAGCGCCGGCACGTGCGAAATGCAGAACACGCAGATCATCAGCCCCCACTGCACCTTGGCCGTGCGCTCCAGATAACGCGTGGTGTCGCCGCCGATGGTCGACAGAATCGGCAGCAGCAAGAACGCATACACCGGAATCAACAAGGTGTAGAGCCCGTACCAGTCGGTGTAGACCAGCCAGTACTGCAACGGCAGGGCCAGATAGAACGCCGCCAGCAAGGCGTAGTAATCGCCGCGCCGGGTCGGCGCCAAGGTGATGAATTCGCGCAGCGCGAACAGCGAGACCAGCGCGAACAACACGATCATGCCGACCCGGCCGATCGCGAACGCCAGTCCCACTACCAAGGCCATCACCCACCACGCGCGAATGCGCGCGACCAGGTTGGCGACCACCGCGCTGGGCCGCTCGCGCGTCTTCCAGCGCAACCACTCGGCGATCACGGTCGCAATCAACAACACCCCGGCGACGCCGGCGAACAACAGCACCGAATGCGGCAACTCGCGCGCGAAACCGATCCAATCCTTCATCCCGCCGCTCCCTGGCCGTTGCTTGGCGCATGATCGGACAAGGCCAGCAAAGCCTCGCGCGCGCGCCATAAAAACGCATCCTTATCTTCGTCCGCGCCGAGCCGGATCGTGTCGCCGAAGGTCGCCGTGCACAACAGCGGCAGCGGCAGCACCTTGCCCTTGGGCATGACCCGGGCGAGGTTGTCGATCCATACCGGCACGAATTCCAGTTCCGGCCGCTTGCGCGCCAGGTGATACAGACCGCTCTTGAACGGCAGCAGCGGCTCGTCGCTCTGGTTGCGCGTGCCTTCCGGAAACAGGATCAGCGAACTGCCGCCGTCGACCGCCTCGCACAGGGTTTCGATGGCGTCCTGTTTGCGCTGAGCCGGATCGCGCTCGATCAACACCCCGTTGAAGACTTCGCGGATCAGATAACGCCGCAGCGCGTCGCGCTGCCAGTAATCGGCGCCGGCGACCGGGCGCACGTCGCGACGCAGCGCCGGCGGCAATGCCGACCAGATCATCACGAAATCGCCGTGGCTGACATGATTGCCGTAATACACACGGTGATCGGCCGACGGCGAACAGCGCCACAGGGCGCGCGCGCCGGTCAGCAGCCGGATCGCCGCGCTGAACCCGTCAGCGAGCAGTTGCGAGATCATCGCGCCTCCAGTTCGCGCACGATCGCGCGCAGGCGCAGGCCGATGGTCAGCGCCGCGCCGACGATGATCACGCCGAGCGCGGCCAGCAGCGACCACGCCACCACCGCGATGTGACCCAGCGCCAGTCCTGCCGCGGCGAACAACGCCGCGATCGCGGTGGCGATCATGCGCGTGCGCCGCGGCATCGGTCCCTCGCCGTGCTCGCGCAGGCCGCAGGCCAAACCCAGCACGCGCACATAGGCGGTGCCCACCGCCAACAGCGAAGCGGCCCAGCCCAGGTCAGACGCCCACGGCAGCCACGGAGTGAGGCCGTAGCCCACACCGAGGAACACCAGCGCATCGGCCAGGCGATCGGGCGCATCGCTGTACACCTCACCGGCCTTGCCGACCATGCCGCCGCGGCGCGCCAGCAAGCCGTCGAGACGATTGCACAGCAAGCGCCCGGCCAGGCACACCGCCGAGAACAGCAGCAACACCGCGCCGTAATGCGGCGGATCGCGCAGGGCGAAGTAGAACGACAGTCCGGCCACCGCCGACAAGCCGATGGCGAACAGCGAAATGCCGTTCGGCGTGGCGCCGTGCCGGCGCAATCGCGCCGCCAGGGCCAAGCGCCAGCCGTGGCGCCCGGCAGCGGGATCGTGCGAAGTCTCTTGATCGATGCTCATCGTCGTACTCCGTTCAACCGCCACAACCGCCGCAACCGCCACCGCAGCTGCCGCCACCGCCACTGCAACCGCTGCCGCCGCTGCCCGAATCGCCGCTCGAACCGCTCGACACCGGCGTACGCAAGGTGTGGTACTCGCTGCAATCGGTGCCGACCAGGCCGATGGTGCCCATCAGCGCGGCACGCCGCACCATGTCGGCGCCGGCCAGTCCCCGACTGGCGTCGTGCAATATCCAGTCGCCCGCGCGCGTGCGCAGCTGCGAGAGCAGCAGGCGGCCCAAGGTCAAGAACCCGGCCAGGAATACCAGCACGCACAAGAATCCGACCGGCTTGTCGCGGATCAGTCCGATCGCGATCTTGGCCACGCCGAACACCGTCAATGCCAGCGGCGGCAGGTTGCCGATCAAGCGTACCTGCCATTCGCGCTGCGCCGTCATCCACCAGCCGTTGCGGCGCAGTTGCGCGGCGACCGGCAGATACGCGCGCTGCAGCGCCTCCAGCGTCGCGGTCAAGGTCTGCGCGCGCGCGGACACGTCGCTGGCGGTGCGCAGCAGCGGTGGCAGTTGCGCGGCGCGGGAAGTGTCGACCCGCAACCACACCTGATCGCGCCGCCGCGCGGCATCGGTGGCGGTGTCGGTGTAATCGAGTTGCAGCACGCCGCGCTGCATCAGTTCCACCAGCGCGACATCGGCCGCGCGCTCCTCGCCGCCGGCAAGGAAACCCAGCTCGACCGGATCGTCGCACGCGGCATGGGTGCGCCTGTTCGGGCCGCGCAAGGTGCGCGCGATGGCGCCGGCGGCGATGAACGCCCAGACGATCGCCGGAATGTACCCAGCGAGAAAGGCGGCGCCTCGCCAGTTCAAGGGATTCGGTGTGCCTTGCGAGGAGGCGCACAGCAGGTACACCAAGGCCAGCACGAGGCTTCCGGCCCAGAATCCCAGGCCGATGCCGCCCGGGGCGGTGGCCCAGGGCGAGAGCAGGCGCACCCGCGCTTCGTTCGGATTCGCCGGCTTGCGCGGCTGCGGAAGCTCGCGCGGCGGCGGCCAGAACGCGGCCGGCGGATCGCCGAAATAACGCCGGTAGCTGTCCAAGGTTTCGCGGTACTGCTGTTGATGACGCGAATCCTCCACTTGCCCGCCCAGCGACGGCGCATGGTGCAGATCGCGCTTGAGTACCTGCGGGCAGAATCGCAGCCAGTAATCACGCGTGTCGGTCATGTGCGCGTGCCAGACCTTGTCGATGGCATCGCTCGGCGTGACCGCATGGCCCGCCTCGACCGCGAGGAAGCAGAAGCGCCGGTATTCCTCCAGCGCGGCCTCGGCGGTTTCGCGCGAGGACTGGCCGACATGCGCGATGCGGTCCAGGAACGGCTGCGGATGATCGCCGCCGAAACGGTAATCGCTCAGTCGCTGCCATAACCCGCGTTGCTCGTCGGTCCACTGCGCGCAATCGTCGCCCGTGTTCATATCCATACTCGTCCGTAAGCGCCGATCAGCGCGACCAACTGCACGATCAACATCGATGCTTGCCGCAGCAGCAGACCGCGCGCGCCGCGCCAGCGCGATGCCCAATCGCGGCCTTCGCGACCGGGCTTGAGCAAACCCAGCAGGCTCAATGCGGCATCCAGGCGCCGCGCGGCCGCGGCATCGGCCGCTCCGTCGCCGGTCCGGGCCAGCGCGCGCAGCAGGCGTGCATCGAAGTCCACCCGCAGCGCGTAGTACAACTGCACCACGCCGGCCGCGAGGCTGAGCATCAGCAACGCGAACTGCGAGCCCGGCACCGCGGTCGACAAACACAATCCGAACAGACCCGAAGCCCACAGCGTCAGCGATGCGACGCACAGCCATCGCCCCTGCGCCAGCAAGGCCGCCATCGCATGCAGTTCCAACCCGCCGACAGGCGATGCCGCCGGGTCCATGGGCGCTCCGGCGGACGGTGGCGGGCTGTCGTTCGGGTTCATGCCGTCTGCGCTCCATGCTCCGTCGCCGATGGCGTTTGACGCATCATCAGCCCCAACGCGCGGCGATGGCGCTCGCGCAGCACCACGGTCGGACGCGCCTTGCGCACGATCGCGATCGCCTCATCCACCGTCGCCGCGCGCCCGCTGCGCAGCAACCACGCCGCGACCGCCGTCGCGCTGCGCGAATAACCCAAGGCGCAGCACACCAGAATCTCGCCGCGTCCGCGCATCGCTTCGATATCGGTCGCGACCGCGCGCAATTGTTCCGGCGTCGGCGCCACCAGATCCAGCATCGGCCGAACCGCATCGCCCTCACGCCGGGCCCGCAGCGGCAACTCCGCGCTGACGTCGACCACCCGCGCGTAACCCTCGCGCTCGCCCGCCGCCGGCACCCGGCCCAGCCAGACCTCGTCGATCACCCACACCGGTTGCGGCGCGCGCCGCGTCCACCAACGCGAATTGATCCAGGCGCCCAGCAGGAAGGGCGCGTACAGCCACAGCGCGGCATGGCTCAAACGGCCGTCGTCGCGCTTCTGAAAGCCCAGCGGCCCCAGCACGGCGTAGTTCAGCGCCACCAGCGACAGCGACGTCGCCGGCCACCACAGCCACAGCGCCCATCCGCCGAATGCAATCGCGGCCCAACCGCACACCCCCGCGCCAGCCAGATACAGCGCCGAGAGTTTCCAGCGCTGCGGATCGCGCACCCATGCCGCCTCGCGCCACGGCGCGCGGATGCGCTCCGGCCACAGCCACACGCACAGCCAACCGGCCAGAACGCCGGTGGGAATATCGATGAAGTGATGTTGATAGGTGGTCAGCACCGACACGCCGATCAGGCCGAACCACGCATGCAGCAGCCAGCGCCAGCCACCGCGCAGGTGCTGGGCGAAGCGCACCCACAGCACGATCAGCAACACGATGTGCAACGACGGCGCCTGATTGAACGGCTTGTCGAAACCCAGCAACACGTCGAACAGCCAACCGAACACGCCGCCGCTCTCGGGCCGGGTGAAGGTGAAATACAGCGGAAACAACAGGAAACAGCTCACCGCGATCGCCTGCGCGGTCAACAGCCGCAACGCCTGGGTATCGAGTTCGCGCTTGTCGCGGCACACGAACAGGGAGATGCCGTAGAACAGGTCGATCGACCAGTACGGCACGATGGTCCAGGCCCAGAACGGCATCGCGCGCTCCCAGCCGAACACGATGCTCGGCACGTCCGCGCGCGCAGCCGCGACCGAATTGGCATAGCCGTAGCTGAGGAAGAACAGCGGCCCCAGCAGCAACAGCCACAGCGCTGCCCGCCCCCACGGGCGGCGCGCGGTCGCAGCGGTCATGGGCCGACCCGCTGCGCCAAGGACACGGTGAAGATGCCCCAGGCGTCGATGCGCTGGTCGATCTTCACGAAACCCGCCGCACGCACCAGATCGTCCATCTCTTGCTGGCTGCGCCGACGCATCACCCAGGCCTCGCCGCCGCGGTGGCTGGTCAGCGCGCGGGCGATGAACTCCAACTGCGGATGCCAGGGCTGGCCGGTATAGACCAGAAAACCGCCGGGCGGCACCGCCGCGGCCAGGCCTTCCAGCGAGCGCCGCACCATGTCGTTATCCGGGAACAGCTCGTACAGGCCCGACACCACCGCCAGGCTGGGCTTGGGATCGAGCGCGGCGAGCGCATTGCGATCGAACGCATCGCCCTGATCGAAGCGCGCGGTCGCGCCGGCACCGAGTTCCTCGATCAGTGCCCGGCCCTTGTCGACGTTGAGCGTGCTGTAGTCGCGCAAGCGGATCGAATCGGCGCGCTCGCCCTCGCCGGCCAGCGCCTCGAGCGCATAGCGGCCGTGGCCGGCGGCGATGTCGACCGCGTCCACCGGCGTCCCGGCCGCGCGCAGACGGCGCATGGCCTCGCGCAGCAGCTCGTGCAGATGGGTGCGGCGCACGCGGATGCCGCGCCAGCCGATCGCTTCGAGATAGTTGCGATCGATCATCCGGCCCAGCGGACCGCTGCCGCGCGCTTCGTTGCGGTACACGTAGTCCAGGCTGCTGCCCGAATCGAAACCGGTGTCCAGGCCGAGCTTGATGCCTTCCGACAACTTGCCGCCGAAACGCAGCCCGGCGCGGACGAAGCGCCAACGCAGATCGGCCAGCGACCAGCGCTCGGGCGGCCAGGACAGCTTTTCGGATTCCTCGAAACTGGGCCCGCGCCGATGCGCCTGCGACAGATCCGCGCGCACCAGCGGTTCGGCGAAGCGCGCCTGAACGAAGGCGCGGATGCGGTTAACCGCCGCGGCGCGGCCTTTCTCGCCGAGGGTGTCGTGGAAGAAACCCTGCAACAGGTGGCGTTCCTTGATCGCCGAACCCAGCCGCTCGTAGAAACGGTCCTGCGGGCCGCGATGCACCACGAAGTCCGAACCCGACACCAACAGCTGGGTCGGCACGGTAATGGCCTGCGCGTCGGCGACGATGCGATCGGCCGCCTCATACAAACCCAGCAGCACCCGCACCGAAATCGGCCGGGCGATCAACGGATCGGTACGGTAGCTTTCGACCCGCTCGGGGTCATGGGTCAGCCATTGCGGCTTGACGTAGCTGTTGACGAAGAAATTGCCGCGCAGCTTCTGCATCAGGGTCAGACCCGGGCGCGCCAGCGGCACGTACAGCTTGACCTTGAACGCCGGCGAGGCCAGCACCAGGGCGCGGATGCGCGGCGCGTAATCGTGCACCCAGGTCGCAGCGACCACCGCGCCCACGCTTTGCGCGACCAGCGCCAGATTCTCCACCTCCACGCCGTGCTGCGCGCCGAGGTGGGCGATGAAGCGGTCCAGATCGCGCACCAGCGCCTCGAATCCCGGCGCGTCGCCGCGCTCGCCGGGCGAGCGGCCGTTGCCGCGCGCGTCCCAAGCGAAGAAGTCGCTGTCCTCCAGTCCCAGTTCGGCGACCAGATGCTGCACGCGTCCGGAGTGCTCGTGGCCGCGGTGCAGCAGCACGACCGCCTTGCGCGGTCCGTCGGCCGGTTTGTCGGCGGACCAGTGGCGATAGAACAGCTGCGTCCCGTCGAAACTGGCGAAATAACGTTCCTGCGCCTCGCTCATGCCCGTTCCCTCATCGTTGCTCTCCTTGTCGTTGCGCGACGTCCTGCGCGGCATCATGCCGCAATCCGGCGCGCACGCGGCGCACCACGGTCCACGCGCACATCACGCCGGCCGCGATCAGCACCGGGTCGACCACGCGCGCGCCGATCCAGCCCAACGCCAGCAGCAATCCCAGCCAACCCACCACGAAGGCCCGGTCGCTCTTGCCCATCGGCCCGTCGTAACGGCGCGGCGCGCCGATCATCGGCCCCAACACACCGGCGTATTCGGTCAGCGCGGCCGACAGCACGAAGGCGATCAGCGGCGCCGGATGCAGGCCCGGCACCGCCCACAACGCCAGATACAAGGCGCTGTCGGACACCACGTCGCACAATTCGTTGAGGTACGCGCCCAGACGCGACTGCTGGCCGAACTCGCGCGCCAGCATGCCGTCGATGGCGTTCATCGCCATGCGCGCGAACAGCCATGCCGGCAGCAACGCGAACAGCCAGGGCCGGTGCGGCGCGCCCCAGAACACCAGCGCGGCGACCCCCAGCGACACCACCGCCGCGGCCGTGGTGACCTGATTGGCGGTCGCGCCCAGCGCATGCAAGCGCCGCACCAGCGGTCGCAACAGCGCCTGGAAGCGCCCTTTCAAAGCGTAAATCGATGCCATTCCTTGAGCGTCCCTCGCGCCCGTACGGGCGATCGCCGATTAGCTTACGCATCCAGCTTAGCGGCTGCGGGCCGGGTTGGCGGCGTGGCGTGGGCGGCCTGGGCGGGGTATTGGAATGCTCGACCACGGGGATAGCCCGAAGGCGCCTGTGCCCGGCCAGCGATGAAATTCCACGTTTTTTCCGGCCATTTCCTTGCCGGCGCCTGTGCCTTTGCCCTCCTTCAGAAAAAGGGGCGAGCGTCCGCAGGATGCGGGGGATTTGAGCTGTTGATTTTGCTTTGGAACAAGAGCGAATCCCCCCAGCCCTCCATTTTCAAAGGGGGGACTTCTTCGGGCGGCTTTCGAAAGGCCATTGCCGGCCGGGCGCTTGGGCTGCTCCACTGCGTGAACAGCCGGCCCACCCCCACCCGCGCGGCTATAATTCCCGCGCCCTTCCGCTGCCCTCCTCCCCGAATGACCTCCGATCGCTCGACCGGCACGCCGGTTCACATCCGCCGCGCCCTGCTGTCCGTGTCCGACAAGACCGGCCTTATCGAACTCGCCCAGGCCCTGGCCGCACAAAATGTGGAACTGCTTTCCACTGGCGGCACTGCCAAGGCGCTTCGCGAGGCCGGCCTGAGCGTACGCGACGTGTCCGAGGTCACCGGCTTCCCGGAAATGATGGACGGCCGGGTCAAGACCTTGCACCCCATCGTCCACGGCGGTCTGCTCGGCCGCGCCGGCATCGACGATGCGGTGATGGCCCAGCACGGCATCGGCGCGATCGATCTGCTGGTGCTCAATCTGTATCCGTTCGAGAAGGTCGCGGCCAACCCGGCCAGCAGCTTCGAAGACATCATCGAGAACATCGACATCGGCGGCCCGGCGATGCTGCGTTCGGCGGCGAAGAACTTCGCCCGCGTCGCGGTCGCGACCGATCCGGCCCAATACGCCGATATCGTCGCCGAGCTGCAGGGCAACGGCGGCGCGCTCGGTGCCAAGACCCGCTTCGCCTTGTCGGTCGCCGCGTTCAACCGCGTGGCCCAGTACGACGCGGCGATCAGCAACTATCTGTCGGCGATCGCCGAAGACGGCAGCAAGCAGGACTTTCCGGCGCAGCACAACGCCAACTTCATCAAGGTCATGGACCTGCGCTACGGCGAAAACCCGCATCAGCAAGGCGCGTTCTACCGCGACGCGCAGCCGTTGCCGGGCAGCCTGGCCACCTTCGTGCAGTTGCAGGGCAAGGAGCTGAGCTACAACAACCTCGCCGACGCAGACGCGGCGTGGGAATGCGTGCGCCAGTTCGAGCGCCCGGCCTGCGTAATCGTCAAGCACGCCAATCCCTGCGGCGTGGCCGAGGGCGTGGCCTGCGGCGATGCGTATGAACTGGCTTATGCGACCGACCCGACCTCGGCCTTCGGCGGCATCATCGCCTTCAACACCAGGCTCGATGCGGCGACGGCGAAAGCCATTCTCGACCGCCAGTTCGTCGAGGTGCTGATCGCGCCGGATTACGACGATGCGGCCGTGGAATACGCCAGGAAGAAGGCCAACGTGCGGGTGCTGCGCATCCCGCACGGCGACGGCCGCAACGTGCTGGATTTCAAGAGGATCGGTTCGGGTCTGTTGGTGCAGAGCGCGGATCTGCGCGAAGTCGGCCGCGATGAGCTCAAGGTGGTCAGCAAGCTCGCGCCGACCGACGCGCAGTTGTCGGACCTGCTGTTCGCTTGGCGCATCGCCAAGTTCGTCAAATCCAACGCCATCGTCTATGCGCGCGACCATCGCAGCATCGGCATCGGCGCGGGGCAGATGAGCCGCGTGGTCAGCGCCAAGATCGCCGCGCTCAAGGCCGAGGAAGCCGGGCTGGTCGTGCCGGGTTCGGTGATGGCCTCCGATGCGTTCTTCCCGTTCCGCGACGGCATCGACGCCGCCGCCGCGGCCGGCATCAAGGCGGTGATCCAACCCGGCGGCTCGATGCGCGACGGCGAGGTCATCGCCGCCGCCGACGAGCACGGCCTGGCGATGGTGTTCACCGGCGTGCGTCACTTCCGTCACTAAGCCACGCGCGGGTGGTCCGCCGCCCGCTCACGCCTGCGAACGCGCATGTCCGAGCCGTCGAAAACCGCCAAACCTCCGCTGGGCCGCAGCCTGGGACGTTCGATCGCGCGCAAGCTCACCATCGTCGCGGTGCTGCTGGCGGTGATGACGCTGTGGGGTCTGTGGCAGTACTCGCGGCGTCAGGCGGTGGACAGCGAATCGCTCGGCGACTATCGCATCGGCGGCCGCGCGGTCACGGTCTTGTTGGTGCAGCCGGACGTGTCGCTCGACATCGGCGGCGGCCTGCGCCGCGACTACACCGGGCAGGTCGCACGCGCGCTGGCCAAGCGCTTGGGCGAGATGGGTTACCAGACCCGTGAACTGGCCGCGCGCAGCGACCAGGAACGCTTCGGCCAGACTTCGCGCGTGTCCGACCAACGCGCCGCCGCGCAATATCAGACCGATACCGCACAGCAGATCCGCGGCGCCAACGCACCGGTGCTGCGGGTGTCGCTGCAGGATCTGAAGATCGACGGGCAGACCGTCAGCGAGCATCACTATCGGGTCGAACTGCTGGATCCGCACAACCTGCAACCGTCGTGGCGCGCGACGCTGACCTGGCGCGAAGGCCGCTACCAGTCCATCGCCCTGCTCTGGCACCTGCGCAAGAACCAACTGCCGCCGCCGCTGTGGGACAGCCTGGCCGACCTGGCGATCAAGCGGATGCGCAAGGACGGCGTGATCGCCGCCGCCTCGGCCGTTCAATAACCGCAAATTCGTTCCCTCTGTAGGAGCGGCGCAAGCCGCGACCGCGACATCGCGGATACGACGCAAGCGCGGTGTCGCGGTCGCGGCTTGCGCCGCTCCTACAGTCGGGCTCCGCGAACAGCGAGGCGAACGATCGAGTCGCGACTCGCGCCGCCGTCATCGCGCTGCACCGCCGGCGCATACTGCCGCCATTCCCCCGACCAGGATGTCGCCATGTCCGGATACCTCATTCCGCGTTCAAGACTCGCCCTCGCCGCACTGACCACGATGCTGGCGCTGCACGCAACCCACGCCTTCGCCCTGCAACCGCTGCCATCGCAACAAATCCCCGACGCCGACGCCGCGCGCGTGCTGTCGAAGGCCTATGGCGAGCACGTCCGCCTCGGCGGCCGGACGTGGCGCGGCGTGGAATCGGCCGGCGACCAGCGCACTTCGGTGCGACGCAAGGTCTGCGCCGACAGCGGCCCGGAACAACGCGGCCCGCGCGATATCGCGGTATGCAGCACCGGCGGCGGCGGTTCGGTCGACGTGTGGATACTGTCGGATGCCCGCACCGAACAACAACAAGTGCGGGTCTGGTCGAGCAAGCGCGGCATCGCCACGCCGCTGGCCGGCCGCGCCGGCACCGTGGAATTGCACCAATGGGGCCCCGGACGCACCGCATTCCTGATTCACGGCGCCGCGCCGCAACGCAATCCACACAGCAACCTCGCCGCATGGATGTCCGAACACCAGCAATTCGAACCCGTGCTGAGCATCGGCACCCGGGTCGACAGCGCCGACACGATGCTGCGCTGCGTACTGCGCCTGGACCATTCGCAGTACGACTATGCGCGTTACGGACAGATCCTCGACGTCGTCGGTCGCGAGGGCGCGCATCCGGTCGGACGCAATATCAAGATTCCGCACCGCGACGGCCGTTACGCGATATCCGAGCAAGTGCTGCAACAACAAGGCTGCGACCGCCCGCAATGATCCGGCGCTAACTGCCTGTAGGAGCGGCGCAAGCCGCGACTGCGACATCGCGCTTACGCCGTATCTGCGATGTCGCAGTCGCGGCTTGCGCCGCTCCTACAAGGCGGAATTGAAGATTACGGCGCCGGCTTGACACGCTCCTTCCATATCTCGTGATCCACGCCATGCCCCAGTTCCGGGTACTGAGCGATATGGAACTCCGGCGACTTGCCCTCATCCAGCTGACGGTCGTAATCGCGGGTCAGCTTCACCACCACCTTCGCCAACAGCACCACCGCGATCAGGTTCAGCGTCGCCATCACCGCCATCGCCGCGTCGGCCGCGTCCCAGACCAACTGCACTTTCGAGAACACGCCCCACACGATCACGCACAACGCGACGATGCGCAGCACGAACAGCGATTTGCGTCCGCCGCCGATGTACAGCAACCCGCTCTCGGCATACGAGTAATTACCCAGAATGGTGGTGAAGGCGAAGAAGAACAGCGCGATGGAAGCGAACCACGCGCCCCACTCGCCGAAGAACACCGTCATCGCGCGCTGGGTGATGATCACACCGTCGCCGCCCTGCCCCAACACGCCCGACAACAGCACGATCAGGCCGGTCGCGGTGCAGATGAACATGGTGTCGAAGAACACGCCCAGCGCCTGCACGAAGCCCTGGCTGGACGGATGGTGCGGTACCGGCGTCGCCGCCGCGGCGATGTTGGGCGCGCTGCCCATGCCGGCCTCGTTGGCGTACAGACCGCGCTTGACGCCGTTGAGCATCGCCGCCGCCATGCCGCCGGCGATGCCGCCCGCGGCCTGATCCAGGCCGAACGCGCCGCGCAAGATCATCATGATCGCCGCCGGGATCTGTTCGTAGTGCGCGACCAGCGCCCACACCGCCAGACCGATATAGCCGATCGACATGAACGGCACCACCCACTCGGCGACCTTGGCGATCGAACGCACGCCGCCGAAGATCACCACACCGGTCAGCAGCACCAACACCACCGCGACCTGGGTCTGGCTGAACTTGAAGGTCTCGCCCACCGACTGGGCGATGGCGTTGGCGTGCACGCCGTTGAACACCACGCCGTACGAGAACAACAGGCAGGCCGCGAACGCCCAACCCATCTTCGGCGAACGCAGGCCGCGCGCGATGTAGTGCGCCGGACCGCCGCGGTACTGCCCGTTCTCGTCGCGCACCTTGTACAGCTGCGCCAGCGCGCTTTCCGCATACGCCGTGGCCATGCCCACCGCCGCCGTGCACCACATCCAGAACAGCGCGCCCGGGCCGCCCAGACTCATCGCGATCGCAACGCCGGCCAGATTGCCGGTGCCCACGCGCGCGGCCAGCGAGGTGCACAGCGCCTGGAACGGCGAAATGCCGGCATCGTCGCCGTCGGTGCCGCGGCCGATCACCTTGAGCATGTGCGTGAAGCGTCGCACCTGCACGAAGCGCAGGCGGAGGGTGAAGAACACGCCGACCGCCAGCAGGCCGTAGATCAGCACGTAATTCCACAATACGTTGTTGATCGCGCCGATGATCGGGGAGATCGCTTGTTCGATCTGGTGCAGCAGCCAATCCATGCGGACGGTTCCGAAGAAGAAGACAGAAGGAAAAGATGAGGTGCCACGGCCTCAGATCGACCGTCCCGGCGGTTTCGCGCGCGTCCCGGATCGGACGCGACCGCTCAGATCGCCAGCAGGCCCGGCCCAGACCGGCGGCCGTCCTGGACGCGCCGCACAGCCGCCGATCGCACGATCGCGGCGCCAATCCCTTGGCCGGAAACACGGCGATAGTAACAGCCGGTCGCCCGCGCCCGGCCGCTGCCGTAAAATCCCGTGGTTATATCCCCCTCCCGATCCGTCATTTCCCCCGGAGCACGCATGAAAGTCCTGGTTATCGGTTCCGGCGGGCGCGAGCACGCGCTGGCCTGGAAGCTCGCCCAGTCGCCGCGCATCGACGAGGTGCTGGTCGCGCCCGGCAATGCCGGCACCGCGTACGAAGCCAAATGCCGCAACGTCGGCGTGGCCGCCACCGATATCGACGGCCTGCTCAAACTGGCCGCCGACGAAGGCGTGGCCGTTACCGTGGTGGGCCCCGAAGCGCCCTTGGTGGCCGGCGTGGTCGACCGCTTCCGCGCCGACGGCCGCCGCATCTTCGGCCCCACCGCCGCCGCCGCGCAGTTGGAAGGCAGCAAGGCCTACGCCAAGGACTTCCTCGCCCGCCACGGCATCCCCACCGCCTATTACGCGGTGCACACCGACGTCGACGCGGCCCTGGCCTACGTTCGCGAGAAGGGCGCGCCGATCGTGGTCAAGGCCGACGGCCTGGCCGCGGGCAAGGGCGTGATCGTGGCGATGACGTTGGAAGAAGCCGAAGCCGCCGTCACCGACATGCTCTCGGGCAACGCTTTCGGCGCGGCCGGCGCGCGCGTGGTGATCGAGGAATTCCTCGACGGCGAAGAAGCCAGCTTCATCTCCATGGTCGACGGCAAGCACGCCCTGCCGATGGCCACCTCGCAAGACCACAAGCGCGTGGGCGACCGCGACACCGGCCCCAACACCGGCGGCATGGGTGCGTACTCGCCCGCGCCAGTGGTGACCGCCCAGGTGCACGAGCGCGTGATGCGCGAAGTGGTGATGCCGACCGTCGACGGCATGATCGCCGACGGCGTGCCCTTCACCGGCTTCCTCTACGCCGGCCTGATGATCGACGCCGACGGCGCGCCCAAGGTCATCGAATTCAACGTGCGATTCGGCGACCCGGAAACCCAACCGGTGATGCTGCGCCTGGATTCGGACCTGCTGGATCTGGTCGAAGCCGCCATCGACGGCCAGCTCGACACCGCGCAAGCGCACTGGAACCCACGTCCCTCGCTCGGCGTGGTGATGGCCGCGGCGAACTACCCCGACACCCCGAGGACCGGCGACGCCATCCATGGCCTCGACGCCACGCAACCGACTCACGCCAAAGTCTTTCAAGCCGGCACCAAGCTCGGCGCGAACGGCGAAGTGCTGACCGCCGGCGGCCGCGTGCTGTGCGTGTGCGCCTTGGGCGAGAACGTCGCCCAAGCGCAGCGCGAAGCCTATGCCGCGCTGGCCAAGATCGGCTGGGACGGCGAATTCCACCGCAACGACATCGGCTGGCGCGCGATCGAGCGCGAACGCCACGCCGCGCAGTCGTAACTCCACCGCGGCGCAACACCGAAACGGCCGGCAGCGCCCTCGCGCTGCCGGCCGTTTCGTTTTCAGGCGCCCGCCGCCGCAACGCGCCTGCGTCGTAGCCGCGATGTCGCGGTCGCGGCTCGCGCCGCTCCTACACGGAGAATCGCAGCTCACGCAAACCGACTGTAGGAGCGGCGCAAGCCGCGACCACACCCCGACCCAGCTCCGCGCAAGCTACCCATCAACGTCATCACGTGGGCCAAAGGGTGAAGCCTCACCATGACGTGACGAACCGCGACGCCCCAACCCTCATCGTCCAATAAAAAACGGCCGGGAGAACCATTTTCCCGGCCGTCTTGTTTCCGGTTTTTTCCGTAGGCCCTGCGCGAACTAATGCACCGTCCCCGCCGGTTCCTCGGGCGCCGGCTGCAACGACACCGCCAACTCCTCCAACTCGGCGATCTCCGCCTCCAGCGCGTCGTACAACTCGCCCTGCCGCGTCATCAGTTCCTCGATGGGCGCGGCCTGCTTCAACTTCGACAACTCCCCATCGAACAGCAACCACTGCGCGGTCAACTGTTCCACATAGTTCTTGGAATAGTGGCGCATTTCCTTGAGCTGACTCAACGTCGCATTGACGTGATCCAACGGCGTCTTGGTATCCGCAGACATAGCGAGCTCCTCGTTCACAAGCTACCGGCCCGAGCGTAGTCCCGCGAAGCTGGCTGTATGCGAAATGCCGGCGCCTGGTAGATGAATAGCGGCGTTGTTTTCACCTCGCAGCGACATCGCCGAACGGGAGGGCATCAAGACGCGCCACATAACCCAGGCCGGTCGCGAAACCCACATCCATCGCCTGAGATGCCTGGATTGACGGTCGTCCCAGGCCTATCCAGAATCTAGTTCACGCGCGACCAGACACCTCCGTCATGCCCTATCCGCCCACCTACATTCATCTGACTCCCGAATCAACCCTGCCCGCGCTGAACATCGGGCAACCTTTCCGCGCTGTCGTCATCGCAGAACAAGCGGTGTCGCCAGACTGGCAATCGCAGGTCGGCGATTGGCTGGTGGCCTCGGGCTGCCTGTACATGATGGCGTGGGGTCAAGATTGCAGCTCGTGGGACGACGCCGTGGACTGGGCGAGCCTGAGGGCTTTTGACTTCGGCGACGTCCCGGACGATCGAGACGTCTTCACCACGTGGCATACGGATGAACCACTCAGCGAAGTGTTCTGGTTCGCCAAGAACAGCGCCGCGCATCCGACGGTCGCGCTTGAACACGACGTGCTCGTGCATATCGCCGCCAATGCTAGCGAACAAGTCCTGTTGAACGACTACGACAAAGCCTGACAGCGCGTTCAAGCGGCGTTATAACGCTATCGCACTCCCACCGGCTCGATTCAAGCCCCGTTCGGCGCATCGCGATGACAATCGCCTTCGATATCGACGGCGCATTGACACCATTGGGTCCACGCCGTTTCCCTTGCTCGGCGCTCCGTTCTCAATGCACCTTCGATCCGGAGACCAACGCTGTGGAGATTTCTGCGCTTGTCAGCAACACCCCCGCCGGGCACACGACCACCGTCCGAACCGATGCGGCCTCACAATCGGTGCCCATCCCCGCCAAAGCCACGGGCCGGGGCTCGGCGGTCAACGGCGGCGAGTTCCTGATGCTGGCGCTGGCCACCTGCTACTGCAACGACGTGTACCGCGAGGCCGCCCGCCTCGGCATCCCCATCGACAGCGTGGAGGTCGAAGCCACCGCCGACTTCCCCGGGGTCGGGTTGGCCGCCACGAATATCCGCTATCGCGCCCGGGTGAGTTCTTCCGCCGCCGACGCTTCGGTCATCGCCGATCTGCTGCGCCAGACGGATGCGGTGGCCGAAGTGCACAATACGATCCGCGCCGGGGCGGACGTGGCCTTGGTGTCGTAACCGAGTTGCCGAAGCCGCCGCACAGCGCACGGCCAAGCTCAGGGATTGACCGCGATGGACGACACCCAAGCGACTTTCGAAGTGACCCAGGTTGTGGAGCCGTTCCCACCCGGCGCGATTGCGCTGCACGGGCATATCCGCTCGGGAACTGTACGTGCCGGCCTGATCGTCAAAATCTCCGTGAACTCGCAGATGGACCTCGTGATCCCGATCAAGAGCGTCGAGTCGGTCGAAGGCCCGGACAACGAGCGCGCCGTAAGGCTGGTCCTGGACGTCCCGGAACCCGAGTTGCAGGCATTGTGGTCGGCCCTGTTCCTGCCGGGCGACGTAGTTTCCATCGAGTCACCATCGGCCGAACCGGCGCCGCCTCGCGGCACCCGACTCAACCGAGACCGCTGACGCCACCTTCATGCGAATCGCCTTCGACATCGACGGCACGTTGACCCCGCTGGGCAAAGACCAGTTTCCTTCCTCGACGCTGCCGTTCCCCATGAGCCTGATCTTCCGCGAGCGGTTGCGAGAAGGCGCGGTTGCGCTGATGCGCGAGTTGCAAGCGCAAGGACACGACCTGTGGATCTATACCTCTTCGCTGAGGTCGGAGAGATACATCTATCTATGGCTCCTCTGCGCGGGCATTCGCCTGGGAGGCGTAGTCAATGGGAATACGCATGCAAATGCTCTGCGCGGCCGGAAGATCTCCCCATCCAAGTTCCCTCCCGCGTTCAGCATCGACTTGCTGGTGGACGATTCCAAAGGGTTGGAATCGAAGGACACACGCACGGCTTCCACGTTCTAGTGGTAGAGCCGGGAGACGTGCACTGGGCGTCCAAGGTAAAAGAAGCTTCCCAAGCGCAACTCCACCTTTCACTGCGAGAAGACGATGCGTGACATCGACGCAATCATCAAAGAACTGACACGGGTTCACCCAGAACTGACCGTTGCGCACCTGAAGGTGCTGCACCCTGATGCCGACGATGACGGCGTATGGTTCTTCCGACACCCTTGCAGCCCTTATGAGGTTCAGCTGGAATCGCCTTCCGGCGCATCTCCGTTTTTGTTTGAAACCGATGCCCACGCCGCATCCGTCGTTGTCGATACTGTGGCGCAGGCCATTTCGCTGGTCGCTGATGGCTTGGGGCTGGGTGTGCCTGCGGCCTGACCGTTCATCATCGAAACCGCTGCAAGGTCTCTACTTTCTTGCCGAACCGACATCCGATTATGGATGCGTTCCTATAACCGCGGCCTGCAACCCAACCCAAACTCGATCGTTTTCCACTCACACGCAGCTTGTTGTGCCCGGATGATTGCCTCTATCCTCATGTCCGGCCTAACCCCGCTATACGTTGGACCACCCTTTCGGACGCCACAGTTCGGCCTGCGGGCAGTGAGGTGGCCGGCCGCATCCACGGTCGACAATCGCCGCGACACCCGGATCCGCGGCCAGGAGATGACGAGTGTCGATTGGATCCGTCCGCACCGCCGCCGCACTGTCCAGCCTGCTGGCCATCGCGCCCGTGTTCGCCGCAACCCCGGCGCGCCTGCCGTTGCCTCAAGGATGCGAGATCGCGCGTCGCGCCGCGGGTGCGGACACCGCACGGTCTGCCGTCCTGCCAGTGTTTCCTCCGATACAGTTGGAAATCCGCACCCCATTCGAACCCACCGCGTTCTCGGGCGACGGCTATAGCTATCTGATCTACGAATTGCATCTGCAGAACTACTCGGAAGACCCGCTTCGTCTCAAGGGCATCGAAGTCCTCGATGCGAGCGGCTCGAGCAGCGAGCCGCTGCTCACATTGACCGGCCCCAAGCTCTACGAAAAATTGTTGGCAGTCGGCCCGGGCGGCCTCGACGGTGATCATCCGTTGGACGGCGGCCGCAGCGGCGTCGCGCTGATCTGCCTCGCATTCGATGAATCCTCCGCCGTTCCGGCGCGACTGAGCCACCGCGTGCTGCTGGACGGCGCCGCGGCGGACGGCCCGGCCATCGGCACTCGCCACGACAAAGTGAAAACGCTCGGTCGCCCCGTCGCGGGCCCGGACTGGATCGCCGATAACGGCCTGCGCATCGACCGTCATCACCGCCCGGGCCTGTTCGTCGTCGGCGGTCTCGCCCGGATTTCGCGCCGCTACGCCATCGACTGGAAACAACGCAAAGACGACGCCCTCTTCTCCGGCGACGCGCGCGACGTGCGCTCCTATCACGCCTATGGCAAGCCCGTGCTGGCCGTCGCCGACGCGACCGTAGTGCTGGCCCAGGACGGCATCCCCGACAACATTCCCCGCACCGAGGCCGGCTTCAACACCGCGGTTCCGCTGACCATGCAAACCGTATCCGGCAACGCCGTCGTGCTCGACATCGGCGACGGCCAGTTCGCCTATTACGCTCATCTCAAGCCCGGCAGCGTGCAAGTCAAGAAAGGCGACCGCGTCCGACGCGGCGCGCCCTTGGCGCAAATCGGCAACTCCGGCGACGCCCGCTGGCCGCATCTGCACTTCCAGGTAGTGACCTCGCCGGACATCCTGGCCAGTGAAGGCGTGCCTTACGTGATCGATCGCTATCGCATGAGGGACAGCGACGGGAACTGGCAGACCCGGACTGGTGAGTTTCCGCTGGACAGCGATGCGATCGATTTCGGCGCGGATGACCGCGCAGCGCCACCAAAGCCGTGAAGCCGCATGTCGCCGGGTGATAGGAGCGCAATCCGGCTGAGGATCTACCGCGAATCCACCCAAGCCGTTTCGCGGAACGATATGATCGGACGCTGGATAGCTATCGACGATCAGGGACGACGATGATTCTTTGGGGTACCGGCGACTGTGAACTCACCTTCGATCTGTCGGAGCGAGAGTACTGCCAGAAATGCCAGCAAGACCAGGATTTCGCTCTTCGTCTCAAGTACGAGTACGGCCATTTCTATCACTTGTTCGGCTGGGTGATGTCGAAGCAGTACCAACTGGTGTGCCCGGTTTGCGTGCACGGCTGGGTGCTCAATCCGCGCGCCGCGGTGGCGCTGATCGGCAGCAACCCGATACCGTTCTATCGACGCAACGGGTGGGCCGTTATGCTGGGTCTCGGCGTCGTCGTCGGCATGGCGGTCGTGTACCGGCCCGCCGGCTGACGCTTCACGGCCGACCCGGTCCGCGGCACAGGCCGACTCATTCCGGCACCGACTTCACTGGCAGTGGCCATGACCCACCGACTCTTCGTTTACGGAACACTCGCCCCGGGCCAGCCTAACGAACATGTGCTCGCCGATGTGCCTGGCGCTTGGGAGCCCGCAGCCGTGCGGGGCACGCTGCATCAAGTAGGTTGGGGAGCCGCTGCTGGCTATCCGGGCATCGTCCTGGATGCGGACGGCGACGAAGTCCCAGGGCTGGTTTTCAGCTCCGATGCACTGCCCGCGCATTGGCAACGCCTGGACGAGTTCGAGGGCGAGGGGTATGAGCGTGTGCTGACCTCGGCCGAGTTGCAGGGCGGCGGTGTGGTGCCGGCCTATGTTTATGCGTTGAGTCGCAGCGGTTTGCCGGATGCGAACTAGACGTCGCTTCACGAGGCGACTCGATCGCTGCCAGGTGGACGTAGGTTTTACGCCTCCTCAGCTGTCCGATGCGGGCGGCAGGATCGAGGCGCCGCATTTTGGACAGCAGCGAACGTACAAGCCCAGTGAAATCACCACCGGACTGATTCCCGCGCGCCCAAGCCGGAAGCGGCAGGAAGGGCAGCGCAACGCGAAGTTTGCGTAGAGCGTCACCAGGCAGTAGGCGAAAACGCACCCCAGAAAAATTTGCCACCAATATGCGTCCAGCCAGGACACCGCGGGATGCTCGACTCCAAGCCAGGCTCCGGCGCAAGCGACGAGCATGGCGCTAACGCCCAAGAGCGCGATCAGTCCCGCCAGACGGCTGAGCCGCCGGGCCTTGTGCGCGATCGACTGGGACGATGGTATGAGTGGGCGATTGATGATGGACGCTCCCGTCACCCGTACGTGCTGTCAATGTACTTCTCGACCTCGAGCTCAACGGTAGGAGCTCTGGCCAGTCCAGTCAAATCGGACACAGCTTCGTCCAGAACCAACGCACAGATACCACCATCAGAACTTCCACCAGGGCTTCTTGATCGACTGCAAAGCACCCAAACCCGGAATGAGGATTTCTCCTTCTTCCTCGCTCGCATGAAAGAAGCCGACGCCGTGCTGGATCGCCAGCTCGCGCATTTTAGCGTAGGCCTGATCGGCCAAAGACCAACGGAAGGCGGAGTAGATGACGTTGCGCCCGATGCAGTGCTCGGCGGCCGTGGGGTGGTGGTCCGGATCTTCCGCGGCGAACGGGCCGTTCAACGGCGGGAAGTACCGAATCATATCGGCGAACCAACGCTGCAATGCCGGCGACGTGACGCTGGGATCGTCGTAGCCGCGGCCCTCGGCCCACTGGACCTGCTCTTCGTACCAGCGAATGAAGTCCGCGCGCTCAGTGGGCGCGACGCTCGGCTCGAAGACCATCAGATCGAAACTCATCGTCGTCTCCCATGATGGGTTGCTGCAATAACGGCCGAGGCCGAGCGTATCGAATTCGTCCTCATTGAACCTCTCGCCCGTTTCGCCGAAGTGGGTGCCGGAATGGCAAACGACATGGACCTCTTCCGCGTTGAGAATCAACGCGTGGACAAATGCCTCCGCGGCGTCGATGGCCCCGTGTCCGGGCAGAAGCGCCGGACGACTCGGAAGTGATGCTCCGCCATGAACTCTCCGTGACATACCTGCGCATCCTGCCGCCCAAAGTCGGGCGCGGCAAAGGCTACCGTCGGGCAGCCGGAACCAGGATAAAGCGTCGGGCGGCGTATGAATCATCGATCGCGCTTGAACGGCAGCGGATCGTTGGAGACGGTCCGGAGCGGCCTGCTGCCCACTCCGGCACGGCGCGCTAACCCGCGCCTTCGTACACTGCAGGGCCGTATCGATCGCCAAAGGCCGTACCCGCATGTCCCCCACCATCGCCCAAGCCGCCTACATCGCCGCGAAACTGGGCGAGGCGCTGGCCATCCTGGTGGTGGCCTGGCTGCTGACCACGCTGCTGCGACATATGTTGCGGCGGCTGTCGACGCGTTACGACCTGGCGCCGGCGTTCGCGATCGGCGTGCGGCGGGTGCTGAGCACGGTGATCTATATCACCGCGTTGCTGTTGTTGCTCAACCGGCTGGGCATTCCGGGGTCGGTGGTATGGACCACCTTGACCGGGTTCGTGGCGGTGGGCGCGGTGGCGTTCTTCGCGGTGTGGAGCGTGTTGTCGAATATTTTCTGCGCGCTGTTGATTCTGACCACGCGGCCGTTCCGTTTGTACGACTACATCGAGGTGCTGGAGGGCGGCGATAAGCCGGGCCTGCGCGGGCGGGTGATCGACATCAACTTCGTCTACACCACGCTGCAGGAGATCCATGCCAACGGCGACGATACGGTGCTGCAAGTGCCCAACAGCCAGTTCTTCCAGCGCACCACGCGGCGGTGGCGGCAAGAGCCGGAGTGGAGCCGGGTGGCGCGGGACAAGGCGGCCGAAGGCGTGCACGGGGCGGATTGGCGGGATGCGGCGGCGGGGTGAGGGAAGGCGAGAGCAAATCCCCCCTGCCCCCCCTTTTTCAAAGGGGGGAACAGCAAAAGCAGGTGGGTGGGGCGGAGCGAGCGGGCATGGCCGGGGTCTACGGCGATGCGATGCGGAAGCTACTTTTGCGCTACCTGCCCGACCCGGCTACACCGGGCCGGCGCCCTTTTGTTAGGCTCCCCCACGCGAATCCTTCGCGCGAGCCGCACATCCAGGTGCGGGTTAGAACCGACAAGCAGGACGGCATGGCGCACAATCAGTTCGCGTTGCTCACCCAACGGCGCTTTCTGCCGTTCTTCCTGACCCAAGCCTTCGGCGCGTTCAACGACAACGTCTATCGGCAGGCGATCATCGGGCTGTTGATCTATCTGGGCGTGAACGATGAGCAGCGCACGCTCTACACCAACCTCGCGCCGGCCTTGTTCATCCTGCCGTACTTCCTGTTCTCGGCCACGGCCGGGCAGATCGCCGAGAAGCTGGAGAAACACAAGCTGATCCGGATCACGACCACGATGGAGATCGTGATCATGTCGCTGGCGGCGGTCGGATTTCTGACCCAGAGCATGACGATCCTGTTGATCGCGCTGTTCGGCACCGGCCTGCAGTCGACACTGTTCGGGCCGGTCAAATATTCGATCCTGCCGTCGGTGCTGTCGCCCAAGGAACTCACCGGCGGCAACGGTCTGGTCGAGATGGGCACGTCGATTTCTATCCTGGTCGGCATGATCTTCGGCGGCCTGATCTTCACCCTGGCCGGCAGCCACGGCCCGGTGGTGGCGGCCACCGCGATCATCGCGCTGGCGGTCACCGGCAATCTCATCAGCCGGATGATTCCGCGCGCCGATGCGGGCGAGCCTGATCTCAAGATCAATTGGAATCCGATCCCCGAGTCGGTGAACATCCTGCGCATGACCCGCCGCCAAGTGGCGGTGCGCAACTCGGTGCTGGGCGTGTCGTGGTTCTGGTTCGTCGGCACGGTGTTGACCGCGCAACTGCCTACCTATGCGCTAACCAATCTCGGTGGCGACGGCACCTTGTACATCTTCGCGCTGGCGCTGTTCTCGGTCGGCACCGGCGTGGGCTCGATGCTGTGCGAGAAACTCTCTGCGCGCACGGTGGAAATCGGCCTGGTGCCGCTGGGCGCGTTCGGCATGAGCGCCTTCATGATCGATCTGTATTTCGCCCGGCCCGGCGCGGCGGTCGCGACCGGACTGGACGTGTCCGGCTTCGTCCACGGCGCCGGCGCATGGCGGATCATGATGGACCTGGTCGGCATCGGCGTGTTCGCCGGTTTCTTCGTGGTGCCGCTGTTCGCGCTGATCCAGAACCGTTCGCCGAAGAACGAGCTGTCGCGCGTGATCGCGGGCATGAACATCCAGAACGCGGCCTTCATCGTGCTGGCCGCGGTGCTGGGCGTGGTGGTTCAGCGGTTCTTCCACTGGACGATTCCGCAGGTGTTTTTGGCCTTGGCGATCGCCAACGCCCTGGTGGCGATCTACATCTTCACCCTGGTGCCCGAGTTCCTGATGCGCTTCCTGAGCTGGGTGCTGGTGCGCGGCTTGTACCGGTTGCGGGTGTCGGGCACCGATCAGATCCCAGACGAGGGCGCCGGGCTGGTGGTGTGCAATCACGTCAGCTACATGGATGCGTTGATTCTCAGCGCCAGCATTCCGCGGCCGGTGCGCTTCGTGATGTATTACAAGATCTTCAATATCCCGGTGATGAGCTGGATCTTCCGTACCGCCAAGGCGATTCCGATCGCGGGCGCGAAGGAAGATCCTGAAGTGATGCGGCGCGCGTTCGAGGAGATCGAAGCGGCATTGGCCGACGGTCAACTGGTCGGCATCTTCCCCGAGGGCGCGTTGACCAAGGACGGCGAGATCGCGCCGTTCAAGTCCGGTATCGAACGCGTGCTGGAGAAGAACCCGGTGCCGGTGATCCCGATGGCGCTGCGCGGGATGTGGACCAGCATGTGGAGCAAGCGCGATTCGCGGATGAGGCGGATGCGCGTGCCGCGACGGTTCCGCGCCGAGGTGGAGGTGATCGCCGAGGCGCCGGTCGACGGCCACGAGGCCAGCGCCGAGTCTTTGGAAGCGCGGGTGCGGGGCTTGCGCGGCGATCGGGCCTGATCGTCGCGGGGTCGGCGCCGTCAGGCCGCATGCCGCTGTTAGGATGCCCGCGAGCGGCCGCTCATGGCCGCCGGCCTTCGTCACAAGGAGCGTCATGAATCAGCCCGTTCGCGCCGCCTCGCCGTATCCGAATTACCTGCCGTGGTCGATCACCCTCACCGTGCTGGGCCTGTGTTTGTGCTGCGGGATCGGCGCGGTGCCCGGGATCGTGGCGATCGTGTTCGGCGGCCAGGCCGACAGCAAGTGGGCCGCGGGCGATGAGGACGGCGCGCGGCGCGCGTCGGAGACCGCGAAGGTGTGGTGCTGGGTCGGCGCGGCGCTGGTCGGGCTGAGCCTGATCGGCAACCTCGCCAGCGTCTTCATCGATGCCTCGACGCTCATTCCCGAAGCCGTCGTCGACCAACTGCGCGACGCGTTGCGGCGCTGACCCCGCCCGAGCCGACGATGTGAACACCCACTCGCGCCACTTCCATCTCGCCGTCGTCGCCACCGCGGCCACCGCCGCGACGGCGGCCGGCGTGTGGGCGCTGCGCCGGATCGATCCGAACGCCGCCGACAGCCCGTTGCCGGGCTGCGTGTTCTATCACCTCACCGGCCTGTATTGCCCCGGCTGCGGCATGACCCGCGCGGCGCACGCCCTGGCGCATGGCGATCTGGCGCAGATGCTGGCGATGAATCCGCTGCTGCCGTGGTTGATCCTGACGCTGCCGCTGTTGGTGCTGCACGCGCTGGGCTATCGCCTGCCCTTGCCCAAGCGCGCGGTGGCCACGCTCAGCAGCGGTCGCTTCTGGATCGGTTTGTTGGCGGCGTTCTGGGTGTTGCGCAATCTGCCGTGGCCGCCGTTCTCGTGGCTCGCGCCGGGTTGAGCGGCGCGCAGACTCAGAACGCGCAGACTTAGAAACGGTACATCGCGCTGACCAGGTAATAGCGCCCGACCGGATCGTCGTCGACGATGCTGTAGCCGCCGAAGTTGTAGTCGTAGTTGACCGGCCGGCGATCGTTGAGGTTGCTGACGTTGAGCCCGATCAGCCAACCATCGAAACCGCCGTAAGCCACGTCGACGCCGAGCAAGGTCGCGCTCGGCGTGCGGCAACGTCCGGTCACTCCGCGGATCGTCGGGCAGATTTGCCCCGGAGTGTCGATCCACACCGTAGCCGGGCCCATGTAACGCACGTTCGCGGTGGCGATCCAATCGCGGTAGGTCCAGCGCACGCTGCCCAACACGGTGCGGTCGGGCGTGCCGAAGCCGGCGTAATCGAACTCGCTCTCGGCCGGATGCGCGCGGCGCGACAGACGGTCCATGTAGTGACCGTT
The DNA here is from genome assembly GCF_052078715.1 of Lysobacter sp. CA199. Classification (NCBI taxonomy): domain Bacteria; kingdom Pseudomonadati; phylum Pseudomonadota; class Gammaproteobacteria; order Lysobacterales; family Lysobacteraceae; genus Lysobacter; species Lysobacter sp. CA199. The sequence continues at coordinate 168,979 of NZ_JBQJIL010000005.1, forward strand.
GAGGCGGAAGGTGAAGTTGCCCCATTCCCCGGTGCGCAGCCGGTATTCGGTTTCGACCTCCCAGCCGCGCACTTCGGTGCTGCCGATGTTGTCGAGGTAGGTGTTGACGCCGATCAACTGGCCTTCCTCGTCGCGCACCATCGCCCTGGGATACAGCTCCGGCCGCGACACCGCGTCGATCGCCAGAATTTCGTTGCGGCGGCGGATGCGATAGCGGTTGAGGGTGGCGCTGAACGCCTCGTTCGGCGTCCAGATCAAGCCGAAGCTTCGGCTGGTGGAGGTTTCAGGCCGCAGGTCGGGATTGATGGTCGCGTGGCGATCGACCTGACACCATTGCCCCAGATCGATCAGACACGGCGCGGTGGCGGCGGTGGCGGGCACGTAGCCGGAGGACTCGATCACCAGCGGCCGGCGCAGCTCGGCCAAGGTCGGCGCACGATAGCCCTCGCCCATCGACGCGCGCAGGATCAGCGACTGCCATGGCTGCCAGCGCACGCCGAACATCGGCGAGGCCTGATTGCCGTAACCGTCGTTGCGGTCCAGGCGCCATGCGGCATCGACCCACAGCTTGTCGTGCAGCGGAACATTGGCCTCGGCGTAGATCGCCGCGGTATCGCGGGTGGCCCTGCGCTCGTCCAGCACCTGCGCCAAGGCCACGTCGCCGCGCACCAACGATTGATCGGGCCGATTGCTCAGGCGTTCGCGCCGCGCCTCGGCGCCGACCGCGATCTGCACATCGCCGGCCGGCAGCGCGAACAGCGGCCCCTCCAGGCTGGCCGAGACCGTATCGAGCACCATCTCGCCGCCCATGGTGACCTGCGGCGAAATCTCCTCGATCACTTCGGGCGTGTTTTCTTCGGTCTTGCTGAAATGAAACGTCTTGGTCTGTACCGCCTCGTCGACCGCCGGCACGCTGATCAGCCCGTCGATGCGGTTGACCACCTTGTTGCGCCGACGCGACAGGCTGACGTCCCATTCCCACTTGCTGCGATAACCCTTGAGGCCGGCGGTGAAATCGCGCGTGCTGGTGGTGGTGCGGTTGCGCACCGGGCCGACTTCGGAGAACCAGTAACGCAGATCCAGATAAGGCTTGGGCTTGTACGCTTCGGGATGGTCCTCGGGCAGATCGATCGCCGCGTAAAACGGCGCGTTCTGCATCTCCAGGCTGACCCGGGTGGCGCGCAGGTCGGCGTAGAACTCGGTGTTCTCGCCGACCGGTTGGCGGAAATGGGTGTAAAAGGCGTTGCTGGTGATGCCCGGCTGCAGGCTCACGTAACGCGGGATGTCCAGGCTGCAATCGATGCCGGTGGGCGTAGCGTCGCGGCTCTTGCAGCCGTTGACGCCGCGGATGATGTTGTTCTCGTCCTGGAAACCCGACAGCACGCGTCCGTCGAGCAGGCCATAACGGCGCTGGTCCAGCGTGCTCCACCGACGTTGGCTGCCGATCAGCGGATTGCGGGTGAAGTGGTCGATGCTGACGAAGACACTGCCGCCGCCCGGCGTCTGCTCGCCGAAGCTGGCGAACTCGCGTTGCTGCTCGGCATCGCCGCGCTGCGACACGCCGAAACTGCCGCCAACTTCGGCGCCGCGGTAATCCTTCTTGAGAATGATGTTGACCACGCCGGCCATCGCGTCGGCGCCATAGATGGCCGAAGCGCCGCCGTGAGCGATTTCGATGTGATCGACCATGCTCAACGGAATGCCGTTGAGATCGGTCAACGCACCCATGTCGGTGGAGACCAGGCCGTAATTGGCCATGCGCCGGCCGTCGACCAGGAACAAAGTCGCGCGCGGACCCAGCGAATACAGGCTGGCCGAGGCCGCGGCCGCCGAAGGCACCTGGCTGGCGCCGCCCTCGGTGGCGACGTTGCGCGGATGGTGGCCGGTCATGCCCGGCATCAGCCGCAGCAGATCGAACAGGGTCTGGTGGCCGCTGGCGCGGATCTGCTCCTGGGTGATCAGGGTCAGCGGCAACGAGGTTTCGAACGCAGCACGTCCAATGCGTGTGCCGGTCACATGAATCGTGTCGAGCTCGGTCGTGGCCGGTGCCTTGGGAGCGCTCGGCTTGGGCGCGATCGGTGCCGCCACGGCCTTGGGCCGTGGCCGCGGCGCCGGCTGCAGCAAGTAGACATTGGCTTTTACGGCTACCGCGGTGAGGCCGGTGCCATTGAGCAACTGTGCCAATCCCTCGCGAACGCCGGTCTCGCCGTTCAGGCCGGCGGTGCGTCGCCGCGCCACCAAGGCCGGCGAATAGATCAGCTGCAAACGATTACGGGTCGCGAACGCGTTCAGCGCGTCGTCCAACGCGCCGGGAGGAATGTTGTAGCCATCGGCTGGAATGTCGCCCTGGGGAGCCGGTAAAGCTCCGGCAACGGGCGAGAACGTCAGCGCGACGGAAACGATGAACGCATAGGAAATCTTGGCCATCCACCAACCGCATCGATCGGACTACAGCTGAAACCGGTACGCCCCCTGTCTGTAGGCGCAGCCCAACCATAGCATCGCCGCAGCGCGCAGGGGACTCAGCCGGACTTGCGATGCAGAACGATGTCGCCCTCGGCCTGCCGTTCGGCCTGCAGCGACCAACCCTGTTCCAGGGCTTCGAGCAACGCCGCCTGATCGCCGATGTGGAACACGCCGCTGACCGTGATCTTGCCCAGCGCCGGATCGGCCAGGCGCAGCTTGGTCGCCGAGTAGCGGTTCATCTCGATCAACAACGCGTCCAGGCGGCGGTTCTTGAACACCAGATCGCCATCCGGCCATCTCTGGGCGGCGTTCACGTCCAGCGGTTCGGGCGGGCTCATGCGGCCGCTGTGGTCGTAGCTGATCTGCTGGCCCGGCTTGAGGGTGCTGCCGGCCTGGGCGACGCCGTTGGAGACGATCACCTCGCCCTCCAACAAGCTGACGTTGACCGCGTTGTCGTTCTTGATGACCTGGAAGGTGGTGCCGATGTCGCGGATCAGGCCGGTGCCGGCCTTGACCGAGAACGGCCGCTTGGCGTCGGCGGCGACCTGGAACTGGACGCGGCCGCGATCGACCTCGACCTCGCGCCGCTCGTCGTTGAAGCGCGCGACGATGACCGAATCGGTGTCGAGTATCACCTGGGTGCCGTCGGCCAGACGCAGCGAACGCTGCTCGCCGACCGCGGTGAAGTAACGATCGGCGCTGGTCGGCACCGGCGCGCGCAGCCAGTTGACTCCGACCACGGTGGCGACCAGCAGCGACGCCGCGGTCGCGGCGGGAATCCACCAGCGCGAGCGCGCGCTTTCGCGTCCGGTCGACCGCCAGGCGATGCGCGCGGCGGCCTGCAGCATTTCATCGCCCGCCAACTGCGCGGCGGCCTGATGCGCGCGCTCGGCTTCGACGTAGGCGATAACGTGCTCGGGCGCGGCATCGAGCCAACGATCGAACTCGGCGCGATCGGGCGCGGTGCACTCGGGCGAATTCAGACGCGCCACCCACGCTTCCGCGCGGCCGTCGCCGGAATCCGCTGTCGCTGTCGCTGTCGTCGATGTGGGCTGTGTGGTTTTCATGGTTCTTGCAAGCTCTCGTAGCCGTTTTCCTTCATGCGCGCGCGCAACAGCGCGAGCGCCCGGCCTATATTCTTCTCCACCGCCTTTACAGAAATACCGCAGTGACGTGCGATCTGCGTGTAACTCATTCCGTTGATGCGGTTGAGCAGATAAATCTGCCGGCTGCGCATCGGCAATTGCATGATCGCCGCGCGCACCAGCGCCAATTCCTGCTCGGTCGCCACGCGCTGATCGTGGCTGGGTTCTTGCGACGGCAGCGCGTGATAGTCCTCGTCCAGACTCACGTGCTCAGGCGCGTGGCGGGTTTTCTGGCGCCGGCCGCGATCGTTGAGTGCGTTGATCGCGATGCGGTACATCAGGATCTTCAACGCATCGGCCGGCTGGTCGCGATAACGCAGCATGCGCATCATCGTTTCCTGCGCGATGTCCTGCGCGTCCTCGTGCGAGGCGGCGGACTTGCGCAGAAACGCGATCAACGGCTCGCGATGTTCGCGCAGGAAGCCGACGAAATGATCGTCGCCCTGCCGCGTCGTCGCGGGCTGATTCGCCGCTGTGGAATCTTGGCCCACGTCCACCTTCGCCCATGCCCCGGTTACCTGCTTCGATACTAGCCCAGCCGCAACGGGCGGGTGAACGAAGCCCAGGCCGCCCTGCGCGGCGACGCCGGGCGCAAAACCCTTGGGGCTCGGATCGGCCTGACTCAGACCGACCAGAAGCTGTGACGTGAAGCGATTCACCAAATCCGAATCCTCCGCTGGCGTGATGAGGCGCACAGCGATGAGGCGACGTTTACTCCGCGCACGGGGCCCGATCTTGGGCGCCGGACTCTCGTGCGCGGGTAAAGCGTTGCATCGTCGCCGCCACCGTCTGGCTGCTGTTGTCGCCCCGCGCGTTCCAATGCGCGGATCGGGCCCCTGGATGCGGCGGCGCGCGGAATCGTCCAGCCCCCTTCGACAGGACCGTCGCCGTTCCCAGGGTGGCCAGGAACGGACGACCGCGCGGCTCGCAGCTTCGCTGGAACCCTATGCGTTCAAACGCAGTCCCGCCGCGCCCCCCTACCCCGACCGTGCGGCGGCGTCGGGTTTTCGCCCAGACGGTCTCATTCACGCGATGCGCGGCACATTCTCCATGTGCCGGCGTGCGTTCTACCGGGGCAGGCGGGAGGGGTCAGGCCACGAAGCCGGCGATCACGAACAGCGCCAGCACCGCCAGCCATACCAGCAGGCTGCGCCAGACCAGACTCATCGCATCGCGCAGCTCCGGCACTTCGCCGCCGGACAAGGCCACGCTCTGTCCGGGCAGACCCGGAGCGGCGACGCCGGACTCGTTGACGTAGTCGGCGGCCTCTTCGGCCAGTTCGCACTTGACGCTGGCGCGCGCGACCGCACCGAGGAAGCGGTTTTCCAGGCTGAAACGCGCGCCGCCGGCCTCGCGCCAAGCGCCGAGCACGGTGTCGAAATTGCCGACCAGGGCCAGCGCCAGGGTCAGCAGCTGCGCCACCGGCCAGTCCAGCAAGGCCAACAAGGTGCGCGCGCCGGCCAGGGTTTCGCCGGACAACTGCTTGGACGCCTCGCCTTCGGCGGCCAGCGCCACCAGGCGGTAGCCCAGCGCGCCGATCGGGCCGAGCACCAGGAACCAGAACAGCACCCCGAACCAGCGGCGCAAGGCGCTGCGGAACACCGCCTCGACCAGCGAGCCGCCATCGAGCAGCGGGGTGGCGCCTTCCGGCCACAGTCGGGCCGCGGCGTCGCGGCGCGAGGCCGCGTCGCCCGCGGACGCCAGCGCTTCCACGTCCAGATCCAGATCGCGCGGGCCCCAGGCGTAGAACAGGATGAAGATCGCGAACACCAGCCCGCCGAGCCCGATCAAGGGTTCGGCCAACGCCAGTTGGAACAGGCCGATCGCCAGCAACGGCGGCACCAGCGCGATCAGCAGGCCCCAGCGCCCGCGCCAGAAGCTGCCTTCGGGGAAGCGGCTGTCGATCCAGCGCAGCCAATCGCCGTACCAGCCGTAGTGACGCACCGAGGCGGCCAGGGATTGCGCGAGATGGCCGAGCACGAGTGCGACGACGGCGGCGATCAGCGTGACGGACATCGGGGCGACGCTCCTGGCGAGGCGAAGAAAAAACACGAGCTGGCCGGATTCTAACGCGACCGTGTGCAGGCGCGGTCGCGGGTGGGCGCGCTGCGGCCGCGGGCGAGCATGGCGCGAAACTTCGATGTCTGTTGTGGGAGGGGCTTCAGCCCGACGCTTTTCGATCAGCGCATGCGAATGATTCAAGCGATCTGATCGAAAAGCGTCGGGCTAAAGCCCCTCCCACAAAAGATTCCGCGACTCGCACAGGCGGCGGACCTGCGGGATGCCGCCGATACTCAGCAGGCTCGATACTCGACAGAATGGACCTCTCAGATCGCCCGATCGCCGAGCCCGATCTTCCCGGCCGTGCGCAGCACGCCCTTGCGCAATTCAACGCTCCGCGCGCGCCTCGGCGGCCACCCGCCAATCCTCGATCAGCCAGCGCGAGATCGAGATGCTCGGCGACAGCAGCGGGCCGTCGTCGTCTGCGGCGGCGCCGCGTTCGCCGCGCGCGGCGGCGGCGCGAATCTCGTCCAGGGTGAACCAGCGCGCCTCTTCGAGCTCATCGCTGGTCTTGGGCTCGTCGGGCTCGGCATGGGCGGCGAAACCGAGCATCAGCGCGCTGGGGAACGGCCACGGCTGCGAACCCAGATACCGGCAACTGCGCACGCGCACGCCGGTTTCCTCCAGCACCTCGCGCGCGACGGTTTGCTCCAGCGATTCGCCCGGCTCGACGAAACCGGCGATCACCGAGTAACGCCGCGCCGGCCAGCCGGCCTGGCGGCCGAGCAGCAAGCGCTCGCCGTCGCTGACGGCGACGATCACCGCCGGATCGGTACGCGGATAGTGTTCGGTGCCGCATTGTCCGCAGCGACCGGTCCAGCCCGCGCGGGCGAAACTCATCTGTCCGCCGCATACGCCGCAGTAGCGATGGCGGCTGCGCCAATGCTGCAGCGCGCGCGCCTGGGCGAACACGCTGGCCTGCAGCAACGGCCAATGCGCGGCGGCGGCGCGCAGATCGACTCGGCGCGGCGCGTCGAAGGCGACCAGTTCGGCGTCGATCGCGAACCAGGCCTGCCCATCGGCGTCCAGGCCGAGAAAACTCGCCGCGCCCACGCCGCCCGGCCCTTCGCTGATCTGCACGCCCAACGGCGCGCGCAGGCTGCCGTCGTCCTCGGCCAGGGCGTTGCCCGCACTGTCGAGCACGATCACCCGCGCCCGCGGCCACAGTTCGGACAAGGCTTCGGATTGATCGCGCAGATGGTCGGCGCGGTCCAACGCCGCCCGCCAAGCCGCATCGGCTTCGACGAAGGCGAACGGTCGCGCGTTCGAGAGGGCCGCTTCGGCGGAAGTCACACGCCGAACGAGGAGCCGCAGCCGCAGGTGCTTTTCGCGTTCGGATTGCGGATCACGAACTGCGAGCCGTGCAGGCTCTCGGTGTAATCCACTTCCGCGCCCATCAGGTACTGCAGGCTCAGCGGATCGACCAGCAAGGTCACGCCGTCGGTCTGCACGGCCAGATCGTCCTCGCCCTGCTGTTCGTCGAATTCGAAACCGTACTGGAAGCCCGAGCAACCGCCGCCCTGGATATAGACGCGCAGTTTGAGCGCATCGTTGCCTTCCTCGGCGATCAGCTCGCGTACTTTGCTGGCGGCCGACGAGGTGAACTGCAACGGCCGTTCCAGCGACTGGTAGCCCGGCGCGGCATTAAGCGTGGTGATTTCCATGTTGAAAGGATAAGGCCGGCGCGCGCGCATTCAAGCGCGCCAGACGAACACAGCGATCGACGGGTGCGACGCGCGCGGGCGGCAAGGCTGGATTCTGGCCCTGAATCTCATGCGGAAAGGCCCGGGAACCCCTGTGGGAGGCCTTCAGGTCCGACGCTGGCCGGTTTGCCGGCCGGAGTTGCCCGGAGTTGCCTGATCAAGGCGCGCCGGCCTGAGTCCCCGCCTAAGGCGCAGTGGCGGCGCCCTCGCGGGTGGCCTCGGCCCAGCTGAAGGACTGCTCGACCGCCGCGCCGGACTGCGGGGTCAGCCGCACCGTGACCCGCACCGGGGTCATGCCGGCGGGCAGGAAGACGTCGCCTTCGACCTGCTGGAAGTACTTGAACGAGTACGCCGTGCCTGGCGCATCGGGTTGTTGGCGCAGGTCGGTCCAGCCGAGCTTTTCCAGCTTGCCGGCCCGGGTGCCTTCCACCGCCAGGGTCAGCCGGCCGGCGCTGACCGCGCCGCGGTTGAGGTTCTGGGTCAGGGTGGTGGTGAAGTGCCAGGCCGAAGGCGCGCCGTCCTGCGGCTGCATCTTCAAGGTGTGCACGGCCAGGCCGCGGCGCTGGCCGGTGGCGCCGACCAGGCGCTCGTAGAAGGCGACGTCGGCGCGCAGGCCGGCGATTTCCTCATCGCGTTCGGCCAGAGCGCTTTGCAGATCGCGGTTGGCTTGGCGGCTGATCGCGTCGGAGCGGCCCAGGGTCGCCACGCGCTGACGCAGTTGTTCGAGTTCAGCCTGCATCTGCCGCGGCGTCGCCGCGCCGGCCCCGGCCGCCGCGGGTGCCGCAGCGTTATCGGGCTCGGTCGCCGAACGCCACAGTCCCCAGGCGCCGAAGCCCAGCGCCGCGGCCAGCGCTAGCGCGGCCGGCAAGCGCCAGCGATGCGGATGGGTGGCGATGCCGGTCGGCGCGGACGAATCGGCGGCTTCCGGGCCCGCAGCCGGCCGATCCGTCGCGGGACGGTCGGCCGGAGTGCCGGGAGGAGACGTCGCAGGCTGTGAGGGGTTATCGCTCATCCGCTCCGTCTATGGGCTGGGGCGGCGCCCCTCAATCCAGCCGGGCGTCCGCGGTAATCAGCGCTTCAGGCGCCGGCAGCGCCGCCGCCGGCGATTCGGCGTGGATCAGACGTCCGGTAAGCATGGACCCGGCCGTCATCTCGACCACCTTGTAGTGCACATTACCTTGAACCCGCGCCCTGGCGGCCAGCTCGATGCGCTCGCTGGCGTAGACGTCGCCGTTGAGCTCGCCGTTGATGACCACCACCGGCGCGCGCACCTCGCCCTCGATGCTGCCGTTCTCGGCCAGGGTCAGGCTGGCCGGCTGACCGTCCTGAGCCACCAGCTTGCCGATCACCCGGCCTTCGATATACAGCCCGCCGCTGAAGTGCAGGTCGCCGCGGATCACCACCTGCGGGCCGATCATGGTGTCGACCTGGCCTTCGCGGATCTGGGTCGGTTTGCTGTTGGTCTTGAACATCTCTTAGGTTTCCCCGGTTACGGTGACGCCGCTCTTCCAGGCGAACTGCTGATCGATCGAGCCGTTGGCCCCGCGCAAGGACACGCGTATCCGTTGCGGGGTGAAACCGGCCGGCAACATCACGCTGCCGACGAGTTCCTGGAAGTAGCGGAAGGAATAGTCCTGGGCGGGCGCCTGGGACTTCTGGTGCAACTCGTTCCAACTGATCGCGGCGAGCTTGCCGCCGCGGACCCCCTCGACTTGGAACTGCAGCCCCCCGCTGCTGACCGCGCCGCGATTGAGATTCTGAGTCAGGTATATCTGATAACGCCAGGTGCCGCCGGTCTCGGGCTTGAATTCCACCGAGTGCACGTTCAGGCCCTTGGCCGGTGCGGTGGCGCCGACCAGGCGTTCGTAGAAAGCCACGTCGGCGCGCAGATCGGAGATTTCCTCCTCGCGCTGGGCCAGCGCGGCCTGGACCTGCTTGTTGGCGGTGCGGCTGATCTGGTCGGAACGCTGCAGCGTGGCCTCGCGCTGGGCCAGGCGGTCGAGCTGCTGCTGGCGCAGGCCTAGTTCGCGCTGGGTGGTTTCCAACTCGGCGGTGAGGCGCGGCAGCTGGGGCGCGGCCAGCGACTGCGACCAGAACCAGGCCGCCACCAGCGACACCGCCCACGCCACGGCCACGGCCGACCAGATATAAGGGCGCTTGTCCGGCTGCTGCTGGACGATGACGAAACGCGGCGGCGGGGTCTTGATCATGCGGACAACGACGGCTCACACCGCCGGCTTTACCTATACTCAACCCTAAATCTTAACGGGAACGCCACGATGTCCGATGCGCACCTGTTCGCAGTTGGCGTAGTTCTGGCCTGGTTGTCGGGGGTACGGGTCTATCTGACCGTGTTCGGGGTCGGCCTGGCCGGCGCGCTGGGCTGGCTGGACCTGCCTCAGGCGCTGCAGGCGACCCAGTCGCCGTGGGTCCTGGGCGTGTGCGGCCTGCTGACGGTGGGCGAGTTCTTCGCCGACAAGATTCCCGGCGTGGATTCGGGCTGGGATCTGCTGCATACCCTGCTTCGCGTCCCGGTCGGCGCCTTTCTTGCGGCCGCGACCATGTCGCCCGACGGCCAGCTCGGCGCCGGCGCGCTCGCCGCGGGCGCAGGGGTGGCGCTGACCAGCCATGTGCTCAAGTCCGGCACGCGCGCCCTGCTCAACACCTCGCCCGAACCGGTCAGCAATTGGACCGCGTCGGTGGTCGAGGACACCGCGGTGGTCGGCATCCTGGCGCTGGTGTTCGCCTATCCCTGGGTCACCTTGGGCGTGGTGATTGCGATCAGCGTGCTGATCGCGGCGGCACTGTGGTGGATCTGGCGCAAGTTGTTCCGGCGCAAGACCAAGATCGAAACCGCGGCTTCCGGCTGAGGCTCGGCTGCTTGTCGGGCTGAAAAGCGTCGGGGCTGAAGCCCCTCCCACAAAAGACCTCGTAGCTTCGCGGTTCGGTCTCACAGCAAAAGACCTCGCTGCGGCGAGGTCTTTTGTGGGAGGGGCTTCAGCCCCGACGCTTTTCGCTCAACCGCCGACGATCCGCCATCCCCCGACAACAATCGCAAACACAAGAACGAAAAAAGCCGCCGGCGCTAAGCCGGCGGCTTTTCGTTTCGATCCTTCCGAACGCATGCGCCTCGCGCGCGATGCGGCCGATAACGGTCTTGGCTGGCTGGCTTCGGTATCAACGTCGCTGGCTGGCTAAACCGGGAAACCTTGCGCGGTCGGCGAAACTCTCGTTCGCCGACCGCTCATTGGTTCGAACTCATTCCTCGATCTTGGTCAGCAGATAGTTCTGCTCGCCCAGGCGATCGATCAACGCGAGCTGGGTTTCGATCCAGTCCACGTGCTCTTCTTCGGAATCTAGAATGTCGGCGAACAGCTTGCGGCTGACATAGTCGCTGACGGTTTCGCAGTACTTGATCGCCTCGCGCAGCAGCGGAATGGCTTCCAGCTCCAGCGCCAGATCGCAGGCCAGCAGCTCGCGCGGATTCTCGCCGATGCGCAACTTGCCCAAAGCCTGGAAGTTCGGCAGACCGTCGAGGAACAAAATGCGATCCGACAACTTGTCGGCGTGCTTCATCTCGTCGATCGACTCATGGTACTCGTGCTCGGCCAGTTCCTTCAGGCCCCAGTTCTTCAGCATCTTGGCGTGCAGGAAGTACTGGTTGATCGCGGTCAGCTCATTGAAGAGCGCCTTGTTGAGAAATTCGATGACCTTGGGGTCGCCTTTCATGGCCGGGCTCCGACGTTGCAATGGCCGGCACTGTAGCCCTTTCGAAAAAGCCATGACGAAACGCGAATCGTGCGCAACGGGACTCGAGAATCACTGCGGTCGCCCGTCTCGCCCCGGCCCGACGGACCGCTCGCCTGGTCGCGAACGCGCATGCGAAAACCGCCCGGAGACGGGCGGTTTGCGGACGTGGACGAAGTATCGCGGCGATCGCGCCGCGGCCAGCGGGGTCAGGCGGCCTGCTGCATCACCGCCAACGGCAGCTCGCGCACGTTGCGCGCCTGCTCCAGCAGCGAGCCGGCCAGCTCCAGGCAGCTGCCGCAATTGGCGCCGGCACCGGTGCGCATGGTCAGCTCGGGCACGCTGCGGCAACCGGCCTCGGCGGCCTGGCGGATATCGCGGTCGGTGACTCCGTTGCAGATGCAGACGTACACGGTGCGGTCTTCGGGCATGCAGCCGGCTGGCTGCGGAACCCATTCCGCCACGGATGCGAATGATTGTCAATTAACGGCCGCCGAACCCCCGGCCGGCACTGCCGGGAACCCGGCCTGACGGCCTCAGCCGCCGGATTCCGAGCCGCCACCGCGTACCGGATTGCCCGGTCCGCAAGACCGCGCGCGCGGACGCTGATGATTGCGCGCGGCCAGTTGGAGATCACGCTGGCGCGCATCCGCACTGGGCGCGGGCACCGCCTGGGCACCGGCCACGTGCCGGGCGAACGGCGCCAGATGGCGCAGGGCGCTGGCATAGACGCCACGCTTGAAGATCACCACGTGCTCGACCGGGTACCAGAAATCGACCCAACGCCAGTGGTCGAACTCGGGCTTGTCGGTCAGGTCCAGGCGCAGGTCGGACTCCTGCCCGGTCAGGCGCAGCAGGAACCACACTTGTTTCTGGCCGATGCAGACCAACCGGTCGTTGCGGCGGATCGCCCGGTGCGGCAGGCGGTAGCGCAGCCAGCCCGGGGTCGCGCCCAACACTTCGACATGCTGCGGAAGCAGGCCGGTTTCCTCGCGCAGCTCGCGGTACATCGCCTCGAGCGGCGTCTCGTCGGTGTTCATCCCGCCTTGCGGGAACTGCCAGCCGTCGCGGTGCACTCGGCGCGCCCAGAACAGGCGCCCATCCGGGTGCATCAAGACGATGCCGACATTGGGCCTGTAGCCGTCCGGATCGATCACGATGCGGACTCCAAATTCACTGTCTCCGACTCTGCCACGGGGTGGCGCAGACGACAAGTCGGGCAAAGCGCGCCGGAAGGATTGACAAGCCGGCCCGCGGCATGAAGAATTCGCGGTTCCCCGTGGCTATGTAGCTCAGCCGGTTAGAGCACAGCACTCATAATGCTGGGGTCGGTGGTTCGAGTCCACCCATAGCCACCAATCGCCGAAGCGCAGCAACACCGGGCCCGCCAGCGCAGCGGGCTTTTTCGTATCCGGCCTTCGTAGCACACTGATCGGCGCGCTTTCGCCCGCGCGCGACGCCTTTAATGTTTCCACGCGCCGACCGATGCCGGCCAGCGCCCCCGCACCGCTCCACCGGCCGCCGCCATGACCTCTGTCGACATCTTCAAGATATTCACCCTGGAAGCCGCGCACCGCCTGCCCAACGTGCCCGAAGGCCATAAGTGCGCGCGTCTGCACGGCCATTCGTTCCGGATCGAGGTGCATCTGCGCGGCGAGTTGGGCGAGCACACCGGCTGGGTGATGGACTACGCCGACGTCAAGAAGGCGTTTCAGCCGATCTACGACCGGCTCGACCATCACTACCTCAACGACATCGAAGGCCTGGATAACCCGACCAGCGAGCGGCTGGCGGTGTGGATCTGGGACCAACTGAAGCCGGCGTTGCCGCTGTTGAGCGAAATCGTCGTCCACGAAACCTGCACCGCCGGTTGTCGCTACCGCGGCTGAGGTTCGCCTCAATCACCGACGGCTTTACCCAGCCCCGATTTCCAAGCGCCCGGGCGCGGCGATACCGCGACACCCGACCGCAATCGACCTGCGGTCATTCGCGCGCCTCCGTTCCGACACATCCCGGCGCCAGGCTCGACCCCTCCAAGGGCCCGGGCCGCGCAGTCGCGGGTCAAAGACGCGCTTTGCCTGAACAGTGGTGTCGGACGCAACTAGCTGAATAGGCAGGCTTTCTGAACGGTTCACGACCGCTTGTCGGCGCAATGTTGCATCGCAACAAATGCAGGCCTATGCTGCGCCGCACAATCCAGTCATTCTCCGACCGGACCTCTCCAGGAGCTAAGCCATGTACCAGCAATTCAACGAACAGTTCGCCGCCGCTACGCGCCAGTTCGCGGACACGGCCGCTCAGGTCAACCGTCTGGCCCTCGACAACGCCGAGGCCGTGTTCGGTCTGCAGATCGCCGCGATCGAAGACCGCGTCAACGCGACCTTCGCTTTCTTCGGCGAAGCCGCTGAAGCCCGCGACGCCGATGCGTTCAAGACCCTGTGGCCGAAGGGCGTGCAGATCGCCCGCGAGAACCTCGAGCGCGTCGTCAGCACCGGTCAGGAAGCGTTCGGCCGTACGCTGAAGGCCAACGAAGCCATCGCCGAACTGGCCAAGTCGCAGATCGAAACCGCCGCCAAGGCCACCCAAGCCAACGTCGAGAAGGCCGCCAAGGCCGCGACCAAGGCGACCGCTCCGGCTGCCAAGTAAGACTTTCGCCGCCGCCGACTCTCTCCCGGCGGTCGATGCGATGAACGAACCCGGTAGCGCGAGCTGCCGGGTTTTTTCTTGTCTGTGCGAACGCAATCGCGGGCTGCCCGAAGCCATTGTAGGAGCGGCGCAAGCCGCGACCAACCGCAGCGATGTACGAAAGCGCTTTTGCCGAAGCCGTGCGCTTCAAGCGCGGCTTTTAGTTATATGACGATTGGCAGCTGCTTCGGGAGCTTTCGCTTGCGTACATCGCTGCGGTTGGTCGCGGCTTGCGCCGCTCCTACAGTCGAACATCCATTTCAAAAAATGGGCTTGAGCTCAGCGGCCAGCACGGCCGGATCGGGTTGCGGCGCGTACGGCAGACGGCCCCAGCACGGCACCGGCAGGCGCCGGCGCAGGATGTCGAAGTTCTCGTCGCTGCGCGCCATGTGCGGATCGATGCCGTTGGCGATCCAGCCGATCAGCTGCGCGCCGTCGGCCTGGATCGCGCGCACGCTGAGCCGGGCATGGTTGATAGCGCCCAGGCGCAATCCCACCACCAGCACAACCGGCAGCTTCAATGCGCGCACCAGATCGATCTGGTCCAGGTTCGCGCTGATCGGCGCGGCCCAGCCGCCCACGCCTTCGACCACCACGGTGTCGGCCAGCGCCGCCAGCCGCGCATGCGCCTGCACGATCGGCTCCAGGGCGATCTCGACGCCGGCTTCGGCGGCCGCGATCTCCGGCGCCAGCGGTTGCGGCAAGGCGTAGGGATTGACGTCCCGATAAGGCGGCGTGGGCGCGCTGGCGGCCTGCAGCAGCAGCGCATCCTCGTTGCGCCACCCCTCCTCGCCCGGTTCGCAGCCGCTGGCGACCGGCTTCATCCCCACCGCGCGAGCGCCGCGCGCGCGCAGAGCGTGCAGCAGCGAAGCGCTGACGATGGATTTGCCGATGCCGGTATCGGTGCCGGTGACGAAAAGCCCGGACGGAAGCCGTTGGAACTGGGACATGCGCAGGATTCGCTGAGAATGCGTGGGGACGGCGGCGGCGCGGAGGGCGCCTGTGACTGACCTCGCGCTTTTTTTGGCGCCGCCGACCGGCCATGGTAGTCGCGGCGAGCGCCGCTGCTACACTCGGAAGATGTTTACAGCCTCCACACTTTCGGGCGGTAAGTCCGAGCAATACGCCCAATTGGTCGAACAGGCGCGCGCGCTGCTCGACGGCGAACGCGATCGCATCGCCAATGCCGCCAATCTGTCGGCGCTGGTCAACCAGTCGCTGCCCGAGCTCAACTGGGTCGGTTTCTACTTCTACGACGGCCGCGAACTGGTGGTCGGCCCGTTCCAGGGGCTGCCGGCCTGCGTGCGCATTCCGCTCGACAAGGGCGTGTGCGGCGCGGCGGCGAGCAGCCGCCAGACCCAGCGCGTCGCCGACGTGCACGAGTTCCCCGGCCACATCGCCTGCGACGCGGCTTCGCGTTCGGAGGTGGTGGTGCCGCTGGTGCGCGACGGCCAGCTGATCGGCGTGTTCGATCTGGACAGCCCGGTGCCGGCGCGTTTCGACGCCGACGATCAGGCCGGACTGGAAACGTTGGCGCGGGTCTATGTGGAGTCGCTGGCATGAGCACTGCACCGAAGATGCGCAACATCGGGCCCAAGAGCGCGGCCTGGTTGCGCCAGGTCGGCCTGCGCACGCACGAGGACATCGCCGCGGTCGGCACGGTCGAGGCGTTCATGCGGGTCAAGCGCGCCGGCTTCAAGCCGACCTTGAACCTGCTCTACGCGATCGAAGGCGCGCTGCTGGACTGCCATTGGCAGGAGATCAGCGACGAGCGCCGCCAGGAACTGATCCTGGCCGCCGAAGCGGCCACCGCGCTGCTGCCGGCGCCGCGCAACAAACCGGCCGCCGCGCCGGTGCACACCACAATGCATGCGCAGGAACGCGAGGAAGAGCCTTCCGGATTCGGAGGCGGCTATCAGCGTGACGGCGATGGCGAGCTCGATGGGCCGGCCGACGAGGACGCGCCCGGTGGGCGCGACGAGGACGACCACCGCGATTGAAGGCGCCAAGCGGTCCGCTCCTGTGTAGGAGCGGCGCGAGCCGCGACCGCGGCAAGGCAACTACGATGTAACTGACGACGCGGGCGGACACCCTGCGGTCGCGGCTCGCACCGCTTCTACCGTGGGCTTCGGCCGCTGTCCGGGCGGTGCGTCCCCACATCGCGTACACTGCGCCCGCTTCGAGGTGACCCCACGGCCCAGCCGCCGGGGTTGAAACGGGAAGCCGGTGAAGCGCTCAGGTCCGGTCGGAGAGTCCGACCCGCCCCGCCCATTCCGGCACTGCCCCCGCAACGGTAAGCAAGTCAGGTCGCGGCCACCGCCACTGTGCACAGTCACGGGAAGGCGCCGCGTCCGGGAACCGACGCCATCGGTTCTGCTTGCGAGTCCGGAGACCGGCCTCGACGCGCCACAGGTTGCGATGCGGAGGGCATTGCGGCGGCGGCAGCGTCTTCGCGCGCTGGTTCGCCTGCCTATATCTCCCTTTCCACGCCGCCGCCCATTAGCCGTTTGTCGTCGCGCGCTGGATCGCGCGTGCGCTGGAGTCCCCACATGCGTTGCCTGAACCTGTCTTTCGCCATTGCCTGCGCGCTCGCGCTGCCGGCCACCGCCCTCGCCGCGCCCGCCGGCGATGCCACCGATCTCGATCAGGTCGTGGTCACCGCCAACCGCACCGCAGTCAGCGTCAACGATCTGCTGACCCCGGTCGATGTGCTCGACCGCGCCGATATCGAACGCAGCCAGGCGCGCGATCTCAACGATCTGCTGCGCGGCCGCGCCGGCATCACCCTGGCCAACCAGGGCGGTCCCGGCAAGCTGACCACGCTGTTCCTGCGCGGCAGCGAATCCGATCACGTGCTGGTGTTGGTCGACGGCATCCGCATCGGTTCGCCGACCTCGGGTCTGGCGGCGCTGCAGGATCTTCCGCTGGAACTGATCGACCGGATCGAAATCGTGCGCGGCCCGCGCTCGAGCCTGTACGGCGCCGACGCCATCGGCGGCGTGATCCAGGTGTTCACCCGCCGCGAACGGCAGGGCTTCGCCCCGCGTGTGCACGCCGGCGGCGGCAGCAACGGCACCGTCGAATTCGGCACCGGCTTCGGCGGCCGCAGCGGCGGCAGCTGGTTCGGCGCCGACTACAGCTTCCGCAAGACCCAGGGCATCAACGCCTGCCGCGGCGCCGGCTTCCCGGTGTTCGCCGGCTGCTTCACCGACGAGCCCGACCGCGACGGCTACGAGAGCCACGCGCTGTCGCTGCGCGGCGGTATCGAGTTCAACGAGCAGTGGAGCATCGAAGGTCAGGCGCTGCGCGTGGAAGGTCAGAACGAATACGACGGCAGCTTCGGCAATTATTCCGAAACGATCCAGCAAGTGATCGGCGGCAAGCTCATCTGGAAGCCGTCGGAAAGGATCAACGTGCAGTTGAGCGCGGGTCGCAACGTGGATGCTTCCGACAACTACGATCTCCTCCCCCGTGCGTTCCCCACCGGCACTATTTTCGATCGTCCGCTCAGCTATTTCCGGACCGATCGCGACAGCGCGACGTTGCAGGCCGATTTCAACCTCTTCGACGGCCACGTGTTGAGCGCGGGCTTCGATTGGCTGCGCGACCGAGTCAACAGCGACACGTCCTACGATGAAATCGAACGCGACAACAAGGCCGGCTTCGTCCAGTACCAAGGCCGCTTCGGCAATCAGTCCTTCGAAGCCAGCGTGCGTCGCGACGACAACGAGCAGTTCGGCGGCCACACCACCGGCGGCGCCGCGTGGGGCCTGAACTTCGCCGATAACTGGCGCGTGACCGTGGGTTACGGCACCGCGTTCAAGGCACCGACCTTCAACGAGCTGTACTTCCCGTTCTTCGGCAACGCCAATCTCAAGCCGGAAGAGTCCAAGACCTGGGAAGTCGGCCTGGCCTACCGCGGCGACAACTTCAACGCGCGCATCGACGGTTTCGACACCCGCGTCGAGGAGCTGATCACCTTCGACTCGGCGATCAACCTGCCCAACAACATCGAACGCGCGCGCATGCGCGGCGCCGAGATCGGTATCGACACGACGTTCGCACAGTGGACTCTGGCGGCGAGCGCGAGCTGGCTGGACACCGAGAACCGCGTCGGCTTCTTCCGCGGCAACGACCTGCCGCGCCGCGCCAAGCACAGCGCGCGCATCGACCTGGATCGCGCGTTCGGCAAGTTCCGCGTCGGCGTCACCGCGGTGGGTTACGGCTCGCGTTACGACGACGTCGCCAACAGCGCCCGCGTCGGCGGCTACGGCACGATGGATCTGCGCGCCGAATACGCGATCAGCGATGCGCTGAGCCTGCAGGCTCGGGTGGCCAACGTGTTCGACCGCGAGTACGAAACCGTGTCGTACTACAACCAGCCGGGGCGCGAGTGGTTCGTGACTCTGCGGTATGCGCCCAAGCCCTGAGAGCTGCGGCCTGGGGTTTGCAGCGATCGATGAGAACGAAGCCCGGCGATGCCGGGCTTCGTTTTTTGCGGCGAGGGGTAAATCCGTCGCTTGCTCCATGTAGGAGCGGCGCAAGCCGCGACCGCGAATCCGCGACTACGACGAACCTTCCGCCGCAAGTTGCGGATTCGCGGTCGCGGCTTGCGCCGCTCCTACAGTCGCTGCGACGGGATCAGACTATTGCGACGATGTGTTCGTCGAAGTCGCCTTGCATGGAACGGCCGGCTTCATACGCCCAGGCACGCAACCGCGCCAGCTCCGGTGAATGCCACACGGCTACGCCGTAGGGGCTCGAACACAACCGGTACTCGGGATGGGTGCTGCGCAGGGCCGCGTGCGTTCCCCACGAGGTCGCCGCCGCCAGCGCATGCAGTTCGGACAAACCGCGCGCACCGCATTGCGCGGCATGCTCCAACGCAAGCACGAACTCGGCCGGATCGGGATAGAACGGCGACAGGCTGGTCGCGCGCAGTTCGTCGTCGCCGGCCCAACGCAGGGCGGCCTCCAGCACCGCGGTGGCCTCGCCCACGCCGGGCAGGTGCGACAAATCGATCGCCGTGAGGAATCCAAGAACGTTGGCGGTGGCGGTGCAATCGACCAGATCGAAGACCGCGCCTTCGCGGCTCCAGGTCGCGAAGGTCCCCAGCCGCAGCCACGGTGGATGCAGCATCGGCAAACGCGCGATGCGCCGTCGCGCGATGGTCAGGCAAGCGGTGCGGCGTGCATCGGCCAAATCGATGCGTCCGGCGCGCAGCAGTTCCAGCGCCATGATCGCGGTGTCGTCGACGTCGTCGGGCAGCGCCGGCGCCCAATCGGGTTGCGCTCCCTCGGGCCAGAAACGAAAGCCGCCCTGCGAGGATCGACAGCTCTGCAAGCCATCGAGCATCGCCCCGGGCACCGCGAGCCCGCGCTGGCGCAAGGTGCGCACGGCCAAGGCGGTGACGAAGCCGTTGCGGTCGCGATGCACCCGCCCGCCTTGGCTGACCTGGCTTTCGATCAGGTGAGCGGACGATCCGCGATGGTCAGCCTGTGCCGTGGCGGCCGGCGCATCGTTCGCGCCGTCCGCAGCCAAGCCCGGGTCGCGGCGACCACCGATCATGCGAGTCCGCCGATCGTGCGTCGCGCTCGTTTCCAGGGTCGCGGCCCCCGCCTTCATGTCGGCCGCACGCCGCATTGCACCCAGGCATTGCCGGCGATGTCCGCGCCGACGCCGACCATGCCGTGGCGCCAGCGACCGTCGTTCGGCCCCGAGGCCAAGGCGTCGTAGACCTGCGCGGATGCTCCGTCGCCGAGTCCACGCAAACGCGCGCTTACTTGCGCGTCGTCGCGGAAGATCGCCTTGGCGAAGGTGAACCAGGTCAGCGCGCGCACTTGTCCGTCGGCCGACAAGGCCAGACTGACGCCCGACGGCCGCGGCAGATCGTCCGCCGGCAGCACTTGCGCCAGGCGCTGCATCAGCGGTTCGGCCGCGCCGAGGGTCGCGCGCGCGAGCACGCGCAACCCGGCCAGATCCAGTTCGTCGGCGCGCGCGTAGCACTCCACGCTGCCGTCGGGATTGACCCCGCACATGCGCCAGAACATCAACGCCGAATCGAATACGCGATGGTGGCGGCTCCAGACCTCCGGCAAACGGCCTTCGGGCAGATCGACGTAGAGCTTGCTCGCCTGGGCCTCGCCATGACGCGCCGATGCCCAGGCGCCGAACTTCAGACGGCTGCCGCGCTGGTGCGCGAACCACTCGGCCAGATCGCCTCGCCAGTCCAACACCCGCGTCGCGTGCGCCAGACGATCGTGCTCGGCGACTTCCGGCGCGGCGACCTCGGCGGTCCAGCGCACCGCGGCTTCGCGCGAGGTCCAGGCGAACTCCACCGGCAGGCCGGTGTTGGTCAGGCTGCTGAAACTCCAGGCCACCTCGGGCCAGCACGAGTCGCGCATCGGCGCCAGCACGCGGGCGAGCATCGCCTGCGCCGCGTCGGCCTGCGCGGGCAGCACCGCGCGCAGGCGTTGCAGGGTCGCGGCGATCGGCGCGGTCAACGCGGCCGCGTCCGAGCCGCGCCCATCGGCGTTGTCGACAGCCATTGCATGCTCCATGTGCTGGCCGGTGCGGCTTTGCGATGGGAGGTGCGGGGCGGCGGCGTTCATCGGCTTATTGCACCGCCACCAGTTCTTCGGTCTCGTCCACCCACGCGCGCTGGTCGAACTGACCCTGCATGCCGACGAAGGTGAAACGGCGGCGGTACTTGCGCTTGTCCGCGTTCTTCAAGGCGATGCGCAGCTTGACCGGATCGGTCTGGCTGCCGGCCATCTCGATGCGCTCGCTGCGCTTGTAGGCGCCGTCTTCGTACTTCACGTCGATGTAGACGCGCTTGACCATGGCCGGGTCGAACACCGGGATGAACTCCAGTTGCAGCGCATCGTGGAAGCTGTCGTGGATCAACAGTTCGGGCACGTCGATCTCGACCGGCGCGGTGGCCGGATCCGCCGCGCCCCCGCCCCTGCGTCGCTGCACGATCTGATAGGTCACGCCGCGATTGGCCGGCGCCGGCTTGGCGCCGCGCAGACGCCAGGTCCTGGGCCCGGAGTTGGCAGTCAAGGTCAGCGTGGTCTTGGGCTCGGGCGTGGCGTAGCCGCGCGCCTGCAGTTTGACCTCGATGGCCTCGACCACGTCCCAATCGATATCGCCCGGCGTGGCGGTGATCTGGCGGAACTCGACGTGTTCGTAAGGATTGACGAACAGCGTGCGGTCCTCGGTCTTGGCCGCCGGGACGGTGTAGGAGGTCTTGTCCGCGGCCCAGTCGGACTGCGGGTCGAAGTGGTACTGATACGAGGCGGCGTAGTCGATGTCGCGAGTCGCGTTCATGAACACTTCGAAGCGCTTGACCCCGACCTCGCCCGGCGTGAACACGAAATCGGCGTGCTTGTGGTCGCGCGGCTTGCTCTTGTCGCCGTAATCCAGGGCCACCTGCGCCGATTTCAGATCGATCGGCTCGAACGCGATCGGCATGCTCGCCTCGACCGCGAACTGACGGAAGAACGGATCGTCCAGATCGATTTCCTTGAAGTACTTCGACTTGTCGCGCAGATCGCCGAGCATCAGGCCGAAGAAACCCTGCGGCGCGAAGGTGCGGCGCGTGGCCTCGGCGCGGTTGTAGCGCAAGGTCAGCTTCTTGCGTTCTTCCTGGCGCACGAACTTGAGCTTGAGCGACAGGCTGGCCGCGGTGGGCAGCGTCGGTGGCGTGACGGGTGGCGTGACCGGCGGCGTGACCGGCGGCGTGACGGGCGGTGTGACGGGCGGCGTCACCGGAGGAATGACGGGCGGCGCGACCGGCGGCGTCACCGAAGCCGGGCGACGCAAGCGTCCGTGCCAACGGTTCGGCGTGGTGCCGGCCACGCGGCCGGTCACGTGCACGACGCGGTTGTCCGGATCGCCGCCCATCGGCGAATGCGTGCCGGGACGGCTGCTCGCGGGGACGTCGCCGTTGGCGGCCTGAGTGGTGATGGTCACCGGCACGCCGGCGCGGCGCGCCACCGCGAGCGCGACGTCGAGCCGCCGCTGCGACAAGCGCCGGTTGTAGCGTTCGCGCTCGGTGTCGTTCGCGCCGCTGACGTGCTCATGGCTCGCGTAGGCTTGCAGATTGAGATTGCGTGGCGTCGGCAAGCCGCGGATCCACGCCATCAGACGCCCGGCGCCGCGCTCGCTGCCGCTCCAGTTGCCGTCGCCTTCGATGCGCAGCGTGCCGGAGGCATCGCGATAACGCGGGTCGTTGGTGGTGTTGTCCACGTACGCGCGGTACTGCGTCGACGGCGGATTGGTGCTCCAACCGGCCTCGGCGGGTTTGTCGAAATCGAAGAACAGGCCGAAGGTCTGCTCCTGCGTCGCCGCCGGCCATTCCACGTCGATGCGCTTGGCCGAATCGGGATTGACGGTGAGGTTGACGCGGCCCTGCGCGTCGGCGGCGACGATTTGATCGTCGACCTTCACCACCGCGCCCGCGCCGGTCACGGTGATGGTTTCGGCCAGACCGCTCGCGGCCGGCGTGTGAGTGACCGACAGGCCCGCCGGCAGAGGCGCGGGCTGGGTGGAATCCACGCTGAGCACCGCGGGTTGGATCTGCGGTGCGGGCGGCGTGCCGCCGGTGCCGCCAGCGCCAGTGCTGCTGCTGAAACCGCCGCCAGGAGTGCCTGTAGCGGGAGGAGCGCCGGCGCCAGGAGGAGTACCCGTGCCAGGAGGAGTCCCGGTACCGGGACCGGGAGGAATACCGGTGCCGGGAGGAGTACCAGTTCCAGGGGGAGTACCAGTGCCGGGAGGAGTGCCAGTCCCAGGGGGAGTGCCAGTGCCGGGAGGAGTGCCAGTCCCAGGAGGAGTACCGGTGCCGGGAGGAGTGCCGGTGCCGGGAGGAGTGCCGGTGCCAGGAGGAGTGCCGGTCCCAGGAGGAGTACCGGTACCGGGAGGAGTGCCGGTGCCCGCATTCGCAGGATCGGTGGCCAACTTGCCCGGCACCAGAGTCGGTTCGAACCACTTGCTCAGCAGATCTTCCTTGAAGAAATCCAGCGCCCACTTCTCCTGATCGCGCCGGTCCTCGGAATCGGTGAAGGCTTCCACCTGGATGTCGATCACGCCGTTCTGCACCAGCGATTCGAACGCCGCGTCGATGCCCGCCTTGAACCAGGCGTACTGGCCTTCCAGGCTGGCGCTGAAATGGGTGTAGATGCGTTCGAAATCGGCGGTGATGGTGACCTTCAAGGCCGGCCGCATCGCCAGATACTTGAAGTTGTAGATCACCCCGATCGGGGTCATGCCATCGCTGAGCGCGGCTTCCAGAATGGTCGCGCCTTCCGACGACAGACTCAGGCTGAAGGCGGCGCGGTTGGCCGCGTCCATCGACGGCACCGTGGCGCCGAGGATGTGTTCGACCGCGTTGAAGGTGCCCGGTTGCGCGGGCTGCGCCGATGTGCCGCCCCCGCCCTGCACGTTGAGCGCGACGCACTGCACCGAGCCTTCCTCGAAGGTCGCGCAGGTCAAGCGCACCGGCAGTTTCACTCCGGGTTCGGCGTTGAGCCGACCGATGATCCTGGACTCCATCGACGAGGACAACTGCAAGGTGGTCACGAACATCACGAAGCCGCCGCCCTTGTCGGCCGCGGTGGCGTCGGCAACCCGGTACTTGAGGAAACTGAATTCCTTGCGCCCGTCGGGCTGACGCGTGGCCAGCGACACCGGATCGGGCAGGTACCAGAACTGGCTTTTATCCGAGTGATCGCGGAAGACGGTGATGCCGTCGATGGTGAGCGGCTTTTCGAGACTGAGCATGACGAACTCCAATAGATCGTGAGTCCATGCGCGCGGTGACCGCGCGCGAGGGAAACGTTTCCTTACGTACCTGACAACGACTGCCGTCGCGTACTTCACCCCGTCATTCCCGCGAAGGCGGGAATCCAGGGCCCTATCGCGGCAGCACCCTGAAGTCTCTGGATTCCCGCCTTCGCGGGCATGACGAGCAAGAGCGCGTGGGCCGCGACACGGCGGGGGTCTGCATCAGGGCATCTTCAACACCAGATCGGTCGCATCGCTCGGCGCCCAGGTAACGCTCTTGTTGGTGCCGTTCTCCAGCAGATAACTGGCCTTGTACTCGTAGCGCATGCGCGCGGCGTCGAGATAGTCGTATTCGAACTCGCCGGTGGCCTGCGCGTCGGTGAACTCGAAATCTTCGGCGAAGGACAGGCCGCCGGCGAAGTCTTCGAAGCGCAGCGAGACTTTTACCTTGCGCATTTTTCGTTTGGCGAAATCTAAAGGCGGCTTTATGGTTACGATTCTTCGGCCTTTCATACCGGCCTTTAACATTATTCGATTGCTGTTGGTCACCGACTCGGGGACTTCCTCGATGTCGCGGCCGTCCTTGTAGAGGATGCTGACGCTGTAGAACACGCCCTTGACCTCGGGGTTGCGCAGGTCCACGGCGAAGGTCTTGGCGGCCGCGCCTTCCTGGAACGACATCTGCTGTTCTTCCTGCAGATTGTTGGCCTTGTCCACATAGCGCAGATCGACGAAGACCTCCTGCACGTCGTTCCAGTTGAAGTTCGGCACCACCTGCACCACCCGCCGGGTCGGGAACGGGTTGCGCACGCTGACCTGCGGCTCATCGAACGCGGTCCAGTCGCGCACGGTGTCGCCACCGCTGATGCCATGGAAGACGATGCGCACCTCATAGGCGGTCTTGACCGGATCGAGCATGAACATCTTCCAGCTGCCCGATTGCGAGTCCTTGGTCAGGCGCACCAGATCGTTCTGGTTGATCTTGTTGGCCGCGTCCTTGTAGCGCAGGAACACATCGACCGAGCTGTAGCGCTCCCACGGGAAGTTCTCAGCGAACACCGGCACGGTGTTGATCGTGTACAGATCGCGCGGGATGATCTCCACGTTCTCCACGTCGTACACCTGCGGCTTGGACTTGAGCCGGGTCGGCCGCTCGGCCGCGTCCACGCCCTTGAAGCTGACCTCGTACTCGACCTGCACTTCGCGCTTCATCTGCCCGCGTTCGAGCTGGCTCAGCCATTCGAAACTCGCCTCGCCCTGGCTGGCGCCGAGCAGCGCGTTCTGCGCCTTGTCGCCGTAGCGCACCCGCACGTTGACGCTGCCGATGTCGTCGGCGGCCAGGTCGGCGCGCGAAATCACTTTGACCCGGCGCTTCTTGAAGAAGTCGTTATCCAGGCTGATCTGCTTGACCAAGCGCTCGCGCGGCACGCTGCCTTCGCGAATGGTTTTGAACAGCGCCGCCAGATGTCCCTGCGGATAGATCGAGCGCTTGATCGCCACGCGCTCGGAGAAGTTCACGTTGAGCTTCTTTTTGTCGATGCGCTTGTAGTCCATGCGCTTGTAGCTGAAGCTCGGCATCAGCGCGCCGATCGGCCCGCCGGCGGCGCGCGCGGAGGATTCGGTGGCGAACTTGCCGATCGCCTCCAGCCCGCGCTCGAAGTCGTTCTTCTTCTCCGGCGACCACGGCGGCAGGCTGGCGGTGAAGAAGGCGTCGGTGATCATGTTGCGCACCTGGGCCAACGCCGCATCGCGGCGGTCGATGATGCCCTTGGTGTCCTCGCTCTCGGCGACGAAGGTGTCGGCCTCCAGCACGATCGCGCGGGTTTCCACCAGTTCGTCGACCGCGTTGCCGATCTCGGTGGAAAAGAACATGTTGCCGCCGGAGAAGCTCTCGTCCATGTGCTTCTGCACGCGGTCCCAATCGATCTTCAGCGTGATGTTGTAGGCCGGGCGCAGGCCGAGGAAGTCCAGCGAATAAATCACCGCCACCGGTAGGATCTCGCCTTCCAGGCACTGCTCCATGACGGTGTAGCCGTCCTGGTCCAGCCGCACCGAGAACGCGGCCTGGTTGGCGCCGTACAAGGCCGGCTTGGCCGATTGGTCGATCTTGAGCACGAACTGCGGTCCGGCGCCGGGCGTGGGCGCGACATCGCCGGTGGCCTTGCCGAGCATCATCAGACGCACGCCGCCGTCTTCCAGCGGCACCGGCGCGATACGCGGCTTGTTGCGCAGGTTTTCGGCGTTGGCGATCTCGCGCGCCAGATCGTCGATCTGGCTCTGGCTCGCGCCCAGATTGCAATCGAAGTTGAGGAAGCCGCCGGTGCCCGCGTCGCCGCGAAAACCGATCAGCAGGAACTGGGGAACGTCCACGCCGAGGGTCTTGTCGCGCACCGTGGTCAGGTGCGGATTGAGCGGCATGTAGTACCACTGCTCGGGATCGGCGTGGTCCGGGAAGACCGAGATGCCGTTGATCTCGCGAG
Source organism: Lysobacter sp. CA199 (assembly GCF_052078715.1). Classification (NCBI taxonomy): domain Bacteria; kingdom Pseudomonadati; phylum Pseudomonadota; class Gammaproteobacteria; order Lysobacterales; family Lysobacteraceae; genus Lysobacter; species Lysobacter sp. CA199. The sequence goes on from NZ_JBQJIL010000005.1 coordinate 195,049, forward strand.
TGCGGCTGTCGAGGAGAAGCATGATCGGACTCCTTCCGAGTCAAGCGTGAGCGATGGGTGTCGACGGATCCGCACACGGCATGCGTGCGGATCCGTCGCGGTGATGCGAGCCGCGGCCGGACTCAGGCGGTCGGAACTTCCAGGAAGATCGTCATGTCGGTCTTCGTCTCCGGCCCCACCACCTTGCGGGTGCCGTCGGTGAGGAAGTAGGTGACGGTGGCCTTGTACTCCGGCGCTTCGCCGTCGGTCAGCGGCAGCTTCCAGTTCTTTTCCTCATCGCCGGGCTTGAAGCGCAAGTCGATGCGCTTGGTCCCGTGCGACAAGGCCACGCTGACCAGCTTGAGCTCGTCCCAATTGAGCAGGTCCGGCACCACCGCCACTTCCAGCTGATCGAGCTTCTTGCCGACCAGGATCGTGGAGCGGGCGGCGACCTTCTCCGCCTCTTCCTTGCTCGTGCCGTCGGCGAACAGCGTGGTGACCGAATACTTGATGTCGCCCAAGGTCTCGTCGACGACCGGGAAGGTCCAGTCGAAGGAGGTCATGTCGCTCGACAGCGTGACGATGGTCTTCTGGCTGTACTTGTTGGCGGTGTCGGTGTAGCTCGCATCGACGGTGATCGAGGCGATTTCCGCCGACAGGTCGCCGGCCGCGCGGAAGCTGACGGTCTTGCTGGCCGAGAACGGGTCGTCGACATAAAGCTCCTTGGCCTGCTGCTGCGCGGTTTTCTTGACCTGACGGCCGTCGGCCAGGGTGTAGAGGAACTCCAGGTCGATGTCTTCCGTGCGCGGCTTGCCGACGATCTTGCGCAGCTGGAAGTTCGGCGTGTCCTTGGTCATGTTGAACTTGGCTTCGACCGGCTGCTTGCCGTGCTTGTAGCGCACCGTGATCTGGGTGCGCGGCACCTGGGCGAAGTCGATGTCGCCCGGGCCGATGTCGAGCGCCAGGATGCCCAGGTCGTCGACGTTGATGGTCAGGTTGGTGTCGTCGGTCTTGATCTCCTCCGACACCTGCTTGAACGTCGCGCCCTTGTAGTTGACCGTGACCTGGTAGGTGAAGTCGCGCTTGCCCTCGTGGACGAAGGCCTCGAACTTGGCCACGTCGTCGGGCTTGGTGAACACGAACTCCTGGACCTTCTTGTTCGGCCCGTACGGATAACGGATCTTCACCTCGACGCTGTGGATCGGCAGGTTGGCGAAATCGGCGTTGACCCGCATCACCACCTGCACGGTCTTGAGGAACTCGTCCAGGTTGATCTTGGAGTAGTAATCCTCCCACTTCAGCGGCTTCTTCTTGTCGTCCATCAACGAGGTGATGGTCGGCAGCATGCCCTGCGGATTGCGGTTGACGATGACCGCCTTGGCCTCGCTCCACTCCACCCGCACGTTGGCGATCTGCGACTTGTTGATGGTGCGGCGGATGTCCTCGATGTCCTCGCCTTCGCGCAGCTCCTTGGTGTTGGGATCGACGTCGGCGATCTCCTTGAGCATGTTGCGCTGGACCGCGGCTTCCAACTGCTTGTTGATGATCGCGCGGATGTCCGATTCCAGCTTGGCGTTGTCCTCGGCGCTTAGATTAGGCGCCTGGACGAAGTCGAAGTGGGTCTTGGTGACATCGTTCTTGTAGCGGCTGGAGCTGACGACTTCGGTGTAGCTGTCCTCGCACCAGAAGTTGTCCTCGGTGTTGATGTCCTGGAAGAAGCTGTAGAACTCCGACGCGTTCCAGGTGCCCCAGGCCTTCATTTCCGGCAGGCGCATGTAGCAGTTCATCTTGTAAACGACCTGCACCGCCGAGGCCGAGCCGGTGCTCAAGGTCTCCTTGAAGATCGCCGTGCCCAGCTCGGTCAGCTCGACCATGAACGAGGCCACGTTCTTGCCGTAGATCGACGGCTTGCCGGCGCCGCGGATCTTCTCCACCAGCGCGCCGCCCTCGGTCAGCAGCAGTTCGACGGTGCCGTCGGTCCAGGTGACCGGGGCGATGGCGACCTTGGGTGCGGTCTTGCCCTTGTACTTCTCGGCCACCTTCTTCTGCAGGTCGGCGGCGATCTTCTTCTGCACGTCCGCCGACACCGAAAGCTCGGTGTCGAAGGCGATGAAGCCGCCGAACTTCTTGCCGCCGTCCTCGCGGATCTGGCCGTACTCGACGAAGCGCAGCGCCAGGCCTCCGCTGGCCATCTTCGCGAAGTTCGGCGAGTTGGGCATGATGTAGTAGGTGAAATCATTGGCGTCGTCGCCGTACACCACATGGTCGTGAAGGGTGTCGACGTTATCGATCTTAAGCATGGACTTGCTCCTTATCCTGATGTCCTGAGTCGTTCAATCCGTTGCGTGCTTTCCTTGCCCGCGCATTGCCGCTTGTGTCACGCGATGGGGTGGCCGCGATGTAAACCGTTCGGTTCGAATCTCTGTAACGCTTGCCGCATGGGTCGCCGGTCAATCAAAAACGCATCATTTTTCTCGGCTTTTTTGTCCTGATTTTTTTCGCCCGCCATCGCCCGCCATCGCCCGCCGACGCGCGCGGTTGAGGCGCGAATCGCGATCGACTGGACGAGCGGCGCCATCGCGACGCAGGTCGCGTTAGGCTCGTCGCCGGTCTTGCGGCAAGCGCCGCTGGCGCAGATTCACGCCGTTGCGACCGGATCGCGGCCGCGCACGGCGTCTACTCAGCTCGCGCGCGGTGGCGAAACGATCAATCCGTCCGCCGAACCCGAACCGCGGCCGGCGAACGCGCTTTCATGCCGCCGGGGTCAGGGCTTCGGCAATCCCCAGTCCGCGGCATCGGCCGAGTACGAGCGCGTCTGCGCGGCACCGTAACCGGATTCGGACTCCACCCCGACCCGACTGCGCACGCTTGCGCTGGCGTCCGCGCGACCCTGCGAATCGCTCAGGGACACTTCCACATCGATCGATGCGCTGTCGTCCAGCGAACGGCTGCTGCGCGCGGCGGCGGCATCGGTCGCGGCGTAGCGAAGTTCCAGCCAGCCGTGTTCGCCGTTCAGGGCCTTGCGTACTTTCTCGGACTGGACCTGATCGAGCATCAGATTGAACGCGGCGTGGTACGGCGGCACGCCCGAACAGCGCACCTTGGCCAGTTCCACGTATTCGCCCAGACCATCGCCGATCATCAGTCGCACCTCGCCGACCTCCACCGGCGCCGGCGACAACTGAATCTGCGACACCGGCGCCTGCGCGCGCGCGGCCAGTTCGGCGCGCACCGCGTCCAACTGCGCCGCCGGCACGCCCCACATCGCAGTCAACGCCAGCATCGTCACCGTGCCGGCTCCTATCAGGGTGAATTGCGCGCGGCCGTCGGTGCCGGGCGCCAGGCCCGGCGCGCGCGCGCGGTAGGTCCAACTCAGCGGACCGTCGCCCGGTGCGACCCACACCCCCTGGATGTCCTCGAACGCCGCCTGTTCGCCGGCGCCGCGATCCTTGTCTGCGTTCATGCTCCTGCTCCGGCGGTGGCGATGGCGCTGTGACTGCTGCGCAAGCGCAGCGGCGCGTCGGGTTGCAACACCGGCGACCAGGGCGACTGCTTCGCTGCGTTCAAGTACCAGCGCCAGCGATAGCCGGAGCGGAACGGCGACAGCGACAGCCAGGTCCACTGGGTCTGCGGCTTGTGTCGGGTGAATTTCACTTGCTTACGCCTGGAGGCATCGTCGATGGCGTCCTCCGGCGCGATTTCGATCGTGCGCACGATGGCGTCGTCGTCGAATTCGCATACCAGCTCCAATTCGCGCGAGCCGCTGCCCTCGAAGCTGAAGGCATCCAGGCGCAAGCCGTCGTCCTGCGCATCGACCGCGGCCATCGCCCGGCGGAGGCCGTCGGCCTTGGCCTGAGCGGTGGCGCGGATCCTGGCGCCATCGACGTCGAAGGGAATGGCGAAGGCCAGATCCGGCGATGCGCGGTCCAGCACGCCACGCGCCGACCAGGGCTTGCCCTTGCGGATGCCCAGGCATTCGACCTCGATATCGGCCTGATCGAGAAACGTCGGTTCGGCTTCGATCGGAATCAGGCGCAGGCCGAAATCTTCCGGGCCGATCAGCAGATGCTCGCGATCGGATTGGCGCGCCGGTCCCTTGATCGATTCGACGCGGCCGTCGCTGAACACGATCGCCGAGGTCTGCCACTGATACGACAGCGCCTCGCTCGGCGAAAGCCGCAGATCGACCGCGATCGGACGATCGGTCGCGGCCAGCGGCGCGCTGGCCTTGATCGTGAACATGCGCGCCGGCGGCTTGGCCGGCAGTTGCAGTTCGACTTGCGCCGAGACCACGCCGATGCGGCGCGCCGGCAGATTCGCCCGCACGCTGACGCTACGCCAGCCGCTGGCCAGAGCGCGCACATCGTGGCGGCGCACCACCGCGTTGTGCAGCTCGCCGGCGGCCATCGTGCGCAAGGGGCCGAGCGGATCGGCTTCGATCGCGATCAAGCGCGGCGCCAGTTGCGGTTCGGCGAGATTCCATTGCACGCGTCCGGGCCTCATCGCCGCCTCGTCGAAGACCAGGCGCACGCCGGTCGGCGCGTCGGGCGCGGACGGACGCGGCTCGGCGAAGCGCGCGGCGATGCGATCGATCACAGCATCGGCCAGTGGCTCCTTGAGCACATCGCCGGAACTCGCCGGCAGGCCCAGGCCCAAGGTCTGCGGCGCCTCGATCAGGCGCTGGCGCAGCAGTGCGTGGTCGATCGCCGCCGAGCCGCCGCTGAGGCCGCGCACCGCGGCCAACAACGCCGCCGGGTCGAAGCTTAGACTCAGCGGCAAGCGATCGGCGACGCCGCGCACGCGCAGCCAGGCTTGCGCGCCGACCGCGAGCAGACCGCGCTGCAAGGCGGCCACGAACAAATCGGTGGCTGCGCTGTCCAGGCGCACGGCCAGATTCAGCGCGCCCAGACTCGCCGCATCCAAGGCCAACAACTCGCCCAGCGACGCCGGCAGGTTCAAGGCCTGCACCGCGTTCAAGCGCAGCCAGCCGCCTTCGACCGGCAGCGGCGACAGGTCCACGCGCTGACCGCCATCGAACGCGGTCTGCCGCGTGTGTTCGAGTCGGAAATCGGCGGCGAACGCCAACGACAGTATCGAATAGCGCGCCAGACCGGCGCCGCCGCGATCCTGCTGGACGATGTCCAGGCGCAGTGGCGATTGCCCGTCGGAGGTTTGCGCCGCCAGCTGCGCCGGCGGCAGCCGGAAACGGCCTGGCTGATCGTAGGCGGCGTAAGCCACGCGTTCGCCGATCGACATCGGCTGGCGCCAGTCGGGGCGGGATGCGAACGACATGGCTCAGACCGCCGTCACGAACAGCACACCGGAATCGTCGCGACGCCATTGCGGCGGCGGCGATTTCTGTCCAGATTTATAGATCACAGTCTGACGGTACTCGTAGAATCCTTCGCTGTCCTTGCGCAGCAGGATGTCCATCAACGGCACCGGCACATCGAGGTCCTGGCTGAGATTGGCCGCGCCCAGCACCACCCGGCGGTTGCCGCGGAACTCGACCACGATGTTGAGAATCTCGCCGCCCGGGTTGCCGGCGTTGGCCAGTACTTCGGCCGCGGTCATCACCGTCACCGGGCGCACGGTTTCCTGGTCGATCGAATCGTCCAGCGTGTATTTGAGGATCGCCTCGCCGTCGGGAATGCTGCGCACCGAAGCGGTGTTGAAGATCGCGTCGGCCGGCGCGGTTCCGCTCAGCGGCGCGGTGGGTTGGACGGTGAAGGCCAGACTTTGTTCGGGCGCCACTTCGATCGGCTGACTCAGGTCCAGGCCTTCGATGCGGCCTTCCACCAGACCTTCGCCGCGGGTGATCCAGGTCGGCAAGCGGGTGATGCGCAATTTGCTCTCGGTGGCGTTGAGCAGCTTGACCGCGACCGCGCCGGTTTGCGGATCCGGGGTTTCGATCGACTGGAACAACTCGCCTTCCATGTCGGCGAAATTGAGTTTGACCGGCACCATCACGTTTTCGTTGACGCCGCTGGCCACCACCACGCTGCCTTGCAGCAGATTGGAGTTGCTGGTCGCCATCAGCACGCCGAACACGTCCTGGAAATCCTTGAATTCGAAGCGCTCGTTGACGGTGAAACCGTTGTCCCAGTCGATCGTCGCCGGCACGGTTTCCGAACGCACCGCGCCGTTACGCAGCAGCGCCATCTTCAGGGTCGAGCTGGCGCGCAGCAGGCGCAGTTCGAACTCGCGATGCGGGTTGTCGGCGCTGACCGGCACTTTGTCGGCGAGTTCGCGCCGCGCAGCCAGCAGACGCTCGCCGTCGGTGACCGGGCGCACTTCGCAGGTCAGGTCCACCATCACCTGTTCGGCGTTCTCGCCCTGATCGACTTGAAACACCAGCGACGGCGCGTGCGGCGCTTCGCCGCGGCGCGCAAGCTTGAACGCGTCGGGCAGGTAATAGATGCGGCTGGGATCGCTGAGGTCCTGGAAGTAGGCGTGGCCGCGGCCGGTGCCGGCCGGATAGCGCAACGAGTGCACCACCCAGCGCGCCGGCGAGGCCGAACCGCCGCTGCCGGCCGGATAAATGTACGGATGCAGTTGCGGTTCGAAAAACAGCGCGACCGCCCAATCCTGCAATTGATTGGAGACTTCGTAGCGTTGTTCCGGCGCGGGCTGCGGTTCGGGTTCGGGTTGCGGGAACGGCATCGGCCGCGGCCTCGGAAACGGCTTGCGCGGCCAGACTTCATCGCCCTCGACGATCGACGCACCGCCGGGACGCAGCGCGGCCGGCGCCGCGCGCAGGCCTGCCGCCATACCGGGCTTGGCGATCGCCGCGCGCGCGATCAACGTCTCGCCTCTCGGCGCCGCCGACGCCATCGCCATCTCGGCCATCGGCGCGCGCACCAGCTGCATCTGGCCCTTGATCATCATCAGCTGACGCTTGGGCGCGTCCGGCGATGCGGTCGCCGGCAGCGGCACCGCCACGGCGTAGCCGCGCGAAACGATCAACTTGCACTGCGCATCGGCGGACATGAAGGCGCGCAACAGGCCATCGCGCTCGGCCAGGCTCAGGTGCAGCATCACCACGCAGCCGCCGCGCGGGTCCTCGACGATTTCGCCGGCCGGCAGACGTTGCTCGATCGCGGTGCCGGGCACGCGATAGCTCAGCACTGCGCTGTGATTCACCCCGAGCATCTGCGCGGTACGCGCGGCATCGGCGATTTCCGGTGCGGGCAGGGTTTCCAGGGCCAGGCTCACCGCCCACAGGCCGTCCTGACCCAAGGCGACCTTGATCTCGTACTGGCCATTGGCGTTGCGCAGGCGATAGCGCGGCAGCCAGTAGCGCTGCTGCGGATTGCGTGGATCCTCGAACAGGCAGCGATCGTCCGGCGCCTGGTTCGGACTGATCGGATGCGGCGATTCGGCGCGGGTGAAACCGCCGCCGGTCTTGATCGGAAACAGGTCCGGACGCAGGTCGTTCAAGCGCGGACGCAAGGTCCGTCCTTCCAGTTGCGCCACGATCGCCGGTTGCGCGCGCAGGATCGCCGGATTCATCCGCACCGCCGCGCCGGTCATCACCGCCGGCGCCACCCGCATGCCGACGGGCGCCGCCACCACCGTCGCCGGAGCGGCAATCGGCGCGGGCGGCACCGCGACCACGCCGGGAACTTTGATCGCAGCCACGGTCGGCACCGGACGGATTCCGGCGACGAGTTGATTGATGTTGAGCAGGCGTCCTGGCGGCATACGTCTCTCCTTAGTCGTCAGCGCGGCGCGCTGTCGGACGCGACGCCGAGGCGCCGCCATCCATTCGTGTCGGCGGATCGTATGCGCCGTGTGGCGCCGATCACCCCCGAGTAAACGACCGCGCCTCGCCGGCCAGGACATTTCACGAATGAAACGTTTTCCGCTGGTGTCGCGGCAGACATACGCCGCGCCGGGCGATGTTGTCGTCGGAGGGCGGCTATGACGGGACTGTTGTGGGAGGGGCTTCAGCCCCGACGCTTTTCGGTCAGCGACTCACGGCAGCCCGCGCTCTGCCTTGTCGACACCGCCGCATCCGACGCCGTGGAACGGCCGGACTCGCGGCCCAATCCCGATGCGAGCGCGGCGTCTAACCGCGTTTAAGCCCAGCCGACGAATGCATGCATCACCTGCACCCCCATCGGCGCTCAATCGCGCCCGACCAGGGCATCGATGGCGATGTGAAGAGAACGTAGCCCGATCTGCGAATCCCGGCAGGCGATGAACCGCCCGATAGTCAATGCGCCGCGGCCTCGCGCTGCTTGAGCCAGTCCCGGGCCGCATCGAGCGCCGCGGCGGAGTTCTCATCGCCGACCGCCACATCCGGCACGATCTTGTCGCCGAACACCTTGCCGTTTCGATCGGCGAAACGCGCCACGGTCAACAGCAACATCCCTCCATCGGGCAGTTCGATGCTGCGATTGGAAGTAGAACGGCCGTCGGAAGGCTGACCGAACGAGCGCGTGTCCGCGCGGCCGCTGAAAGCGATCGCCACCGCCTCGCCGGAACTGCTGGTGTGCGGCCCGATCAACACGGCGACCGGTACGCGGCTCAAGTCCGGCAACGGCGGCGACAGGCTCTGACCCATTGCGCCGGCCAAGTTCCACGGGCGTAACGCCGCACCCGGGGCAACGTCGCCGCCCAGCACCGCGGGACCGAGCAAGGGGTATAGACCGGCCAGCATCGGCCACATACTGCCGCCGCTGTTGTCGCGCAGATCGACGATCCAACCGCCGCCGGCGCGTGGCGCGATCGCGGCGATGCGTTCGCCGATGGATCGCGCAAAGTCACGATGTTGCTCGCGGCCGCCACCGACGTACCCGGGCATGCGCACGTAGCCGATATCGGCACCGACCAACTCGACTTTCGGTTCGTATCTCACCCGGCCTTGCTCGCGGGTCGTCTGCGCGGCTTGCGGCGGCATCAGGAAACTGTGGCCGTCGCCGAGCTTGGCGATCAGTTCGCGCAACAGCGGATAGGCGTCGGCCGAAGTGCTGTCGGGCGCCAGTCGCGCGCGCAAGTCCGCTTCGATGTTCGGCCAGTCGATGCGGTCGCGATGCAAGGCCTGGGTCTTCATCGCATCCATCGCGGCGTCGAGCACCGCGCGCGCGGACGCGCTCGCGCCTTCGTCGATCAAGCGCACACCGCTCGCCGTGAGCTCGCCACTGCCGGACAGCAACACGCCGAACACCAGCCGTTGCGCGCCGCGCGGCACGTCGAACAGCAACTCGCGCTGGGCCGTTCTGCGCTCGCCCGCGACCGGGTCCTGCTGGGTGTTGGCCAAGCCCAGCATCTTCTTGTCCGGGCCGTCCGCGCGGATCCACAACAGCGCGCCGTTGGGCGCATCGGCGACGGCCAGTTGCGCCGTCACGCGCAAGCGACGGCCCCGCAAAGCGCCCGCGTCCAACGCGAACGAAGCGGTACCGAACTGCTTTGCCGCCACGCCGGGCGGCGCGCTCAAACGTACGTTCGCCCCGGTCCGGCCGGTCGGATCGCCGTCGCCCGTGCCTCGATAGGCGCCGCTGGCGCTATGAACATTCCACGCCGCCTGCGATACCGATGCACCGGGCGCCTCCACCGCAGCGACCGACCCATACCATCCGCACAACATCAATCCCATGACGAAATGCCAGCGCATGCTTCCTCTCGATCAGATTCCTTCCGTGGAAACGGATCGTACTACGCGCGGCCGCCGCGCTTACAGCCTCAGCGCGCGATCTCCGCCGGCATCAACACGATCCACACCACCAGCAGCGCCAGCCACAGCCAGCGCCAGCGGCCCATGCCGATCCACACCGCCCGCCACGGACTCATGCCGACCGCTCCCGCTTGCGTTGCGCCGAGCGCCAGCTCTCGGCGATGCGTAGACCGTACAGGTATACGCCCGACAGGCTCAGCGCGGTCAGCATCATGCCGAAGGCGAACCACAGCAGCTTGATCCAGAATCCGGCGAAGTTGCCGAAATGCAAGGGATCGGCCATCTCCGAGATGCGTTGGTGGACGCTCAGCGCGCGCGCGTCGCGCGCGCCCAACCAGCGTCCGTCGACGGCATCGAACGCGACGAGGTTGGCGCGCGGCCGTACCAGCACCGCGGCGGCCTGGCCGGTGAGCAGCACGGTGCCGTCCTTGCCGCCGGGCACCACGCCTTCGATCACGAAGCCGGGCCAACGCTGCCGCGCCTGCGCCACCGCGCGATCGACCGCGGCGCCGTCGGCGCGCACCGCCACCGCGTGCGATGCGCTCGGCGGCTTGACCACCGGCGCGTCGCCGCCCAGGGATTCGATCAGATACCACACGCCGGTGAGGCCGATCAGCGCGATGAAGGCCAGGCTCCATACGCCCAGCAGACGATGCAGATCGCCCCAGAACCGGCGCGGGCGCTCGCGCCGCGGCCAGGTCAGAAAGCCGCGCCACCAATGCCGGTAGATATACAGACTGCTGATCAGGGAGATCAGCAGCGGCACCGACAAGGCCGCAACGATCGGCACGCCCAGCCAGGTCGGCATCATCAGATGCCGATGCGTGTTGCGCAGCAAACGGTGCGCGTTGAACCACGCGGTATCGCCGGTGACGGTACCGCGATAAGGATCGACCCAGACGAAGCGCAGCCGTCCTTGCGGCGTGCGCATCGACGCCTGCGCAGCGAAGCGTTCGGCTTCCGGGCGGTCGATCGATTCGAAGGTCCAGTCCGGATAGGCGTCGCGCACCGCATCGACCATCTCGCCCCAACTCGCGCGTTGGGCGATCGGCTGCACGCGCATCTGCGGATTGAGCAGCCAATCGATCTCGTGCGCCAACACCGCCAGGGTTCCGGTCAACAACACGAAGCTCATGAACAAACTCAGCTTGAGTCCGACCCAACTGTGCAGGTCGAACCACACCCGCCGTCCCGCGCTCTTGCCGCCGACCTCTTTGCGGGCCGATCCCTTGGAGCTGGCCGATGCGGCTGGCGCGGGTGCGTTCACGAAAGGTCGGGGCCGGTCAGAAGTTGTACTGCGCCTGCACGTAGAAGCGCCGCGGTTCGCCCGGAAAATGGCCGTTGCGCTCGATGAAGCCGCTGGCCGCGTAGACCCTGTCGAACAGGTTCTTGACGTTGGCCTGGAATTTCCAGTCGCGCCAATGGGTCTGCCAACTCATGTCGAACACGGTGTAGGGCTTGACCCGCTGTCCGTCCAGGCTCCAGCGATCATCCACGAAGTCCAGGCCGAAGCCCAAGGCCGAACGCAGCTTGGGAATGTCGTAGCGCGTCCACACCCCGAGCTTGTTGCGCGGCGCATTGGCGAAACGCCCGCCGGTGGAGTTGGTGATGCCGTTGCGTCCGGCCTGCAGCACGCGCGCATCGTTGTAGGCGTAAGCGATGTTGAGCACCCAGCGATCGGTCAGGTCCGCCAGCAAGTCCAGCTCCATGCCCTCGCTGCGCACCAGGCCCAGCGGCGCCAGTTGGTTGACGCCGTTCAGCGTGCGGCCGTCGGCCTGCAGGATGTTGCGGCGGTCGATGCGGTAGACCGCGGCGTTCAAGGTCATGCGGCCGTCGAACAAGCTCGACTTGGCTCCGACTTCCCACTGTTTGCTGCGCTCGGGATCGAACGGGCCGCCGACGCTGTCGCTCTGGTTGCCGGTACTCTGCGGCAGGAAGCCGCTGGCCATGCTGGCGTAGACATTCACTCCGGGGCGCGCGGTATAGGTCGCGCCCAGACGCCAGCTCAGATCGTCGCCGTCGACATCGCTGCCGTTGAGCCGGTTCTCGTCCTTGAAGCCGTCCCAACGCAGGCCGGCGAGCACGTACCAGCGCTCGGACAGGGCGATCTCGTCCTGCAGGTAGGCGCCGTAACGCAGGCCACGCGTGCTGGTGCCGCTCCACGGCAATCGATCGAGCCGGTAGCTCGCCGCCGAGGTCAACCCGTACACCGGATGAAACAGATCGATGCCGGGCACCGGCCCGCGCGCGTTGTCGGCGTTCGCGGTGCGGCTGGTGAAATCGTTGTCGACGCGATACCCGTCGGCGCCGAACAACAGCTGATGATTCAAGCCGGCGAAGGCGAACCGCTTGACCAGATTGGCGTTGACCGCCACCGCCCGGTTGTCGCGCAGCTGATCGCGGAACTGGCGGGTCATCCATTCGGCCACGCCGTCGCGATCGCGGTCGATCAGGCCCATGGGTTCGTGATAGCGCTGCGCTTCGTGATTTTCGAACCAGCGCGCGGACACATCGATATCGAGACTGTCGCTCGGCGATGCAGTGAACTGCGCCGAAGCGACCTTGGCGCGCATGTCCAGGTAATCGGTGGGTTCGTTATGGTTCCAGTCGATCGACGTCAGGAAACGGCCGTTGTCGTCCACCGGCACGCCGCGCAGGCGGTTGCCGCCCAGGTTCTGGGTCACCTCGGTGTACTGCAGGGTCAGCTCGCCGGTTTCGCCGATATCCATCGCCACCGCGACATCGCCGATCAGGCTCTGCGAATCGGTGTTGCGGCGGAACGGCGATTCGTCGTCGGCATACGCGCCGACGCGGTAGCGCAGGCGTTCGTTGCCGGCCAGCGGTCCGGTCAGTTCCATCGAGGCGGCGCGGAAACCGTAGTTGCCGGCCTGCACTTCGACGCTGCCCTCGCGCTGTCGCTTGGGTTTCTTGGTGACGTAGTTGATCACCCCGCCCGGATCGCCGCCGCCGTACAGCGCGCCGCCCGGGCCCTTGAGCACTTCGATGCGCTCGATGTTGAACAATTGCGGCACCGAGAAACCCGAATACGGATCGCCGCGCAGGCCGTCGTAAAGCACGTTCTCCTGGCGGAAGCCGCGCAGGGTCACGCCGGCGTAGCTGAAGTAGCTGATGCCGCTGATGCTGCGGTACAGGTCGGTGACCTGGCGCGCGGCCTGATCGTCGATGAGTTCGCGCGGCAACACTTGCACCGATTGCGGCACCCGTTCGATCGGCGTGTCGGTGCGGGTGCCGACCGCAGCCTCGTCGGCCTTGTATAGGCGTTGCGCGCGGCCGATGACCTGGACCGAATCCAGATCGGTGACGGCCCGGCCCTCGGCGGACGGCGCGGCCGCGACGGCGGCGTGGTCAGGCCGATCCTTGGCCTCCTGCGTGGAGGTTTGCGCCTGAACGGGCGCGAGCGCCGCCGCCAGGGTGAGGGCGAGGCAGGATCGAACGGACATGGCGATACGGCATGGGATGCGGGTCACGCACTATATGTGAGAATCATTCTCGTTTGCAACGAAAGCCCGCAAAGCGTCGGGGCTCAAGCCCCTCCCACGAAGATCTCTCATCATTCGGTAGCCGGCTGCGCGCTGTCCGCCGGCAGCAGCATGACCGCTTCGGCCGTCACGCCCTCCACCTTCTCGCGCGAATACGCCACCGGGAAATACTTGCCCTGCGACCACATCGCGAACAGATCGCGATAGTGGCGGCTGTCCGGATCGCCGGATTGTCCGGGCGTGTTCTGACCGATCGAGTTGTCCCAGTCTTCGGTGTCGGTGACGATCTTGAACGAACCGCCCGACAGTTGATTGTCGTCGCCGCCGGTCGCGCTCACCGTATAGCTGTCGCCGCCGCGCGGCACGGGCCCGACATTGAGCCTGGCCCGCGTGGCCGCGTCCACCGCGTTGGCCAGCGGATGGCGAATCAGGGCGTGGTGGTATTTTTCCTGGCCGTAACGCCACGCCTTCATGTCGGGACCGAGCTTGGTACTCAACTCGGCGACCGCTTCGTGCAAGCTGCGCGCGAGCAACGCGTCGCGCGCCTGGGTCGGATCGTCGCCGAACTCGCCGCCGGGCGCGAGCAGCCAATCGATGATGCGTTTCATCGAGATGAACAGAGTCACCTTCTCCGGCAGCATCGTCGCGCGCACGTTGGCGATCAGCCGTCGTTGCCACATCGCATAGATGCCGGCCGTCACCGAGTCCTTGTCGAGCGCGTAGTCCCAGGCCAGCAACTGGTCGCGCGCCTGCTCGGCGCGCGCGCCCGACAGCGCCACGCCGCGCAGCAGCGGCACCAGGCTGCGTGCCGGAATCGACACATCGTCGTTCTGCAGGCGCGCCACTTCGGCCACGCTGTACAGGCGGCCGGAACCGAGCAATTCGGTGATGCGCGCGGCGCGATACGGATCGGCCCAGGTGTAGTGCATCGCCTCGGGCCACGCATAATCGTTGGGCATCAGATAGTGATTGGCGGTGACCAGGTAGCCCGAGGCCGGGTTGTGCGCGTTGGGCAGGTCGAGGGTCGGGTGATAGCCGTCCCATTCGTAGCGGCCGTCGCCCGGCACCGGCAGCAAGCCGCTCCAATTGCGCCGGCGCGGCTGGATGCCGGCGGCCTGGTAACCGATATTCCCCTTGCGATCGGCCCACACCATGTTCTCGGCGGGAATGCGGTTGAACGCGCAGGCTTGGCGAAACTCCTCCCAGGTGCGCGCCTGATCCATGCGCAGACTGGCCAGATACGGCGCGCTGCCCGGTTCCATCCACGCCGCGCGCAGCGCATAGGCGGTATGCCGCGCCTTGTCCTGGAACAACACCGGGCCATGCCGGGTGTACTTGTATTCCACCGCCACCGGCGCCTCGCCCTTGACCGCGATGCTGTCCTTGACGGTCCGCATCGTCTCCCAGCGGCCGCGATAGCGGTACTGATCGGGATCGTCGGGATGGGTCTGATAGACGTACAAATCCTCGCTGTCGTTGCCGAAGATGGTCAGCCCCCACGCGCCGTACTCGTTATGGCCGATCGACACGCCCGGCAGCACCGGTTCGCCCGCGCCGATCACGTTCCAGCCCGGCGCGACCAGGTGCACCCAGTAACGCAGCGACGGTGCGCTTTGCGCCCGGTGCGGATCGTTGGCCATAATCGGGAACGTGCCCTGCGTGCGCGAGCCGTGGATCACCCAGTTGTTGCTGCCGACATCCAGCGGATTGGGGATTTCCGCCGCGGCCTGAGCCAGCGCGGCCTGCGTCGGCGCGGTCGCGCCCGACGGCGCGCGATGGCCGTCGGCGATCTGTTCGGGCGCGAAGCTCATCGGATCGCGGAAGGCCTTGTAGAGCTCGAGTACGTCGTCGGGAATCGCGGCCAGATCGATCGCCGGATCCGGCTGCAACACCGGTTCGCCGCCCTGAAAGAATCCCAGCGTGCGCACCCGCTGCGCGCCCAATGCGGCTACCGCGCGCGCCAGTTCGATTTCCTGCGCCAGGTTCGCCAACAGGCCCTGATGGCGCGAGACCACCACTTCGGCGGTCCAGCGACCGGGCTTGATTCCCAGCAAGCCGAACTCCAGCGGCAGCAGCGAAGGATCGCGTTCGGTCTGGCCGACGTAGGCGTTGACGCCGCGCACGAAGGCCCCGACGATGCGCTCGCCGCGCGGATGGTAGAGCGCCAGTTCGCGCTTCATGTCGCCGCGGAACTGGTGCAAACGCGCGCCGATGTCGCGCTTGAGCTCCTTGCGGCCGAACACCTCGGCGGTGGTGCCGGTGGCCTGCCGCCGCCACAGCTCGAACTGGAACAATCGGTCGCGCGCGGCGTTGTAGCCCTGGGCGAAGAACAGGTCGTCCTCGTTCTTGGCATAGATGTGGGCGATGCCCCAACGATCGCGCAGGATTTCCACCGGTTCGGCCAGCCCGGACACGCGCAACTGCGTGCGCTGTTGCGCGGGCCGGTCTTGCGAAGGCTGGCCTGGCGAAGACTGTCCTGGCGAGGCCTGGTCCTGCGCGCGTTGCGCCGACGCGTCCGGCGCGAGCGACAGAGTCAGGGCGAATACGGCGATCACGACGGCGGCAATGCGCATGGCGTTCCGAACCTCTGCAGTGGCGTGCCCGACGCGGCGCGCCGGCACGCGCGCGACCGCGCCGTGCCCGCAACCCCGCGCCGCTTGGCGATGCCGGCAACCTGTACCGCCGCCGGCCGGACCGATATCCTAGCTCCAGTGCGGGTTGCTCCAGCGCGGGTTGCTCCGACGCGGGCCGGCGATCGCGCGGGCCCGCCGCAACGCAGACCGCCGCGCGGCGCAACCTATCGAATCCCGTCAACACGGCACGGAGGGCGAACGGCTATGGAAGGCGAACGGCGGCGGACGCCCGCATTCATGCCACGATCCGTGAACCCTGCCGGGTCCGGCCGCGCCTTCCGACCCGCGCCGCCAGGGCGGGCCGCATGAGAAGCGGCGACCGCCTGTACCTGCTCTCGGCCGGCGCGACGCTGTCGCTGATCGGCACCCAGATCAGTCACCTGGCGATCGCCGCGCGACTGTTCGAACTCGATCCTTCGGGACGATTGAGCGCGAGCCTGGTGACCTTGAACCTGCTCGGCGTGGCGGTGTTCGGCCTGCTGGCCGGCTGGGCGCTGCAGAAGATCACTGCCTTGCGCGCCGGCGTCGCCGCGCCGATCGTCGCCGCGCTGTTGTCGCTGTACCTGTTCGCCCGAGGCCAGCCCAGCAGCCTGGAATGCCTGAGCGTTGCGTTCGTGCAGGCCTTCGTCGCCGGGCTGGCGCATCCCAATCTGATGCGCTTTCTGCATTCGCGCCTGGCGCATGAACAGCGCACCCGGTTCTTTTCTTTCGCCCAGAGCGCGCAACAGATCGGCTTGCTGCTCGCGCAACTGGCCGGGGTGTTGTTGATCCAGCAGTTGGGCTACCGCTGGTGTTTTCTGATCGACGCGGCGACCTACCTGTTGGCCGCGGCCTCATGGATGGCGGTACGGCACGGCGCCGCCGAAGCCGAAGCCGAGCCGCGGCCGAGCGGAAAAACCGAATTCTTCGAAGGCTACCGGCTGGTGCTCACCCATCCGCAGATTCGCGGCCTGACCCTGTTCCGTTTCTTCAACCATCTGGCCTACACCACCTTCAACGTGGCGCTGCCGCTGTGGGTCGCCGCGGCGGTGGCCGGCAGCGGCCAGCTGCCGACGGATCTGCTCGGACAGGCGCTGATGGCGAGCACCGCGAGCATGATCGCGGCCAGCCTGCTCGGCGGCGCGGCGCTCAAGCGGCGGCCGCACTGGGTCGCCCACTTCCCGTGGATATCCTCGCTACTGGGCGTGGTCGCGGTCGTCGTCGCGGTCGTCGCCGGCGATGCGCGCGGCCTGTTGCTGGCCAGTCTGCTGCTCGGCGTGGGCCTGTATTTCTTCCGCCTGTGCGGGATCGTCATCGGCGCGGCGGTCACGCCGGGCCGGAGCATGGCGCCGGTGATCGTGGCCGGCGATACCTTGACCCGAGTGGGCTCGTTCCTGATCAGCCTGGGCGTACCTGGTCTGGCCCTGCTCGCGCTTCCGGTTTCGCCGCTGATCCCCATCGCCCTGCTCGCCTTGCTGGCGCCGGCGTTGACGCGCAAGGCCGCCGACAGCGCGCGCGCCGCGGTCGCGCGGCCCTAGCCGACGATGGCTCGCAATCGAACACGCGCGCGCCGCGACCGCCGCGCCGCGGTTGTCTGCGCCATACCTTTGCAGTATTAGTAAGTCCATCGCGCCGATTACTCACTCAACGGACCATGAGCCGAGTCGATTCTCCGAAGGTTGGCTTCGACCTCGCCCCCCTGGGCCGGTTCGGCGCGGAAGTGTCCGGCATCGATCTGCGCGAGGCGCTCGATGAATCCACGATGGCGCAACTGCGGCGCGCGCTGGCCGAACACCAGATCCTGGTGATCCGCGGCCAAAGCCTGCCGCCCGCCGATCAGACCCGTTTCGCGCGCTGCTTCGGCGAGTCCGAACCGGGCATCGCGCGTCGGCCCGAAGGCCATCAGGTCGCCGGCCACCCGAACATTCTGTACCTGAGCAACCGACCCGGTTCGCCGACCATGGACTACGGCGTGGCCTGGCACTCCGACGGGCTGGCGTATGCGCGGGTTCCGCACGGCATCACCATGCTGCATTGCATCGCCTGTCCGCCGGGCGTCGGCGCCACTTTGTTCGCCAATCAGTACCTGGCCTATCAGGCGATGTCCGCGGGTTTCCGCAAGCTCGTGCGCGACCTGTACTGGTATCTGCCGCCGATCCCGTTCTCCGAAGTGCCGCCGGGAAAAGGGCTGGCCCAACCGATGGTGCGCGCGCATCCGGTGACCGGGCGCGAGTTCGTGTTCTGTTCGCCGAGCGCCCGCCAGATCCGCGGCCTGTCGCGCCAGGAAAGCGAAGGCCTGCTGAAGGTCGTGCACGAATATCAGGTGCGCGAAGAACTGGTTTATCGCCACCAGTGGCGCGAACTCGACGTGGTGCTGTGGGAGAACTGCGCCCTGCTGCACAACCGCGACGACGTGGTCGACTACGCCAGCCAAGGCCTGCGGGCGATGCACCGCGCGGCCACCTCGGGAACCTTCGCCGCGATCGAGTGCGAGGCCGCCGAGGACTGAGGCGGGTCGGCGCCGGCCACACCAACGGGCACCGACGCGGCGCGGCGCCTGTTCATCGACACTGGACGGCGCAGGCCGGGCCCTTCGCGGCCCAGGGATCGCGCGTCCGGATCGGTGGCGTCGGCGCTTCATGACAGCCCGATTGCGCCGTCGCGTCCCGCTCCGGCACGCCGCGGTCGATCGGGCGGCGATCAACCTGACGAAAGTGAAAATTTCCTCACATCCGGTCAAAGTTTCTTGCCAAGTCCGAACACGGATGCTAGTCAATCAGTGGGTCGACAACGCCACCCAGGCCTCAATTCGTCGGCTCGCGATCGTTTCATCCAATCACAACAGTAGATTGCATTAAGGAGAATGATATGAAGCTGTTGAACAACGCTCAGCAAAAGCCCGCTGAACATACCGAAGTGGGTCCGTTCCGCTCGGAAGTCCAATCCTCGGTGGTCGGCAGCGCGACCCTGAAGACCACGGCCCTCACCGGCCTGCGCGCCGACGGCGTGAAGGTGTCCGAGCACCGTCTCGAGCAATATCTGAACGCCTGCAGCCCGACCTGCCACGGCTAAAGCCCTCCGCACGGCCGGGCCGAACCGAATCGGTCCGGCCCGGCCTTGCGTCTGTGCCGGCTGTATTTGCGTGCGGGTCAGGAGCGTCGATTGGTCTAGGAGCGGTACATGCAAGACAACGTCGTAGGCTGGTTCTTACCGCGATCGCTGGAAGCGCGCGCGATCTGGTTCGATCCGGTGCGCTATTCGTGGCAACCCGAGGAACAAAAGCACTCGGGCATGTTCCTGCAATGCCCGGCTTATCAGAAGTTCGCGCGTAATCTGTTCGTGGTGCGCAGCCCGTTCGACCTGCACCTGAAGTGCGAACTGTCGCAGGACGGCTGCGAACTGTCGGTCGGCGAGGACTCCTCGATCCGGCCCGAACAGTTGGCCGCCCTCATCAAGGTCCACCCCAAGAGCGAGTGGCGCGAGGCCGACAAGCCGCTGCTGCAGCTCATGCTCAACTATTACTTCCTGTCCGACGACGACGTCGACGTGCAGTACCTCTCGCCGCTGACCACCACTTTCTTCCAACCCGCGCTGCCCGGCCTGGTGCTGCAGGGACGCTGGAACATCAAGAACTGGATCCGGCCGGTCAATTTCGTATTCGAGTGGTGGCATCCGGCGACCGACCTGATCATCAAGCGCGGCCAGCCGATCTTGAACGTCATGTTCGTGCCCAAGGATCTGGACGCCAAGATCACGCTGATCGAAGCGGAAGAAACCGAAGACGTGATCGCCATGGCGCGGC
Source organism: Lysobacter sp. CA199 (assembly GCF_052078715.1). Classification (NCBI taxonomy): domain Bacteria; kingdom Pseudomonadati; phylum Pseudomonadota; class Gammaproteobacteria; order Lysobacterales; family Lysobacteraceae; genus Lysobacter; species Lysobacter sp. CA199. The sequence goes on from NZ_JBQJIL010000005.1 coordinate 214,621, forward strand.
GCGTGCAGAACATCAACTCCTACATCAGGAACGTTTTCTCCGTTCTTCCCTCGATCATCAAACACCGGCCAAGGAGGCTCGTCAGACCTTGCAAAAGCAAATCAAATTAATCTTTCGTAGCGCGCACGGCGATCGATATTTGGTGGCCGGCGAGGCCGACTCGATCGTGGACGTGTGCCGCAAATACGGCATCCCCACCACTCAGGTCTCGACCTATCTCAACAGTCCGCAGGGCGAGCTCAACCTGTTCGTGAAGCCCTACCAGCCGCTGGGCGAGTTCGTCGGCGATGCCGAAGTGGTGGTGTTTCCCAACCGCAACATCGACTATCACGCCCTGCTGGGCGGCAAGGACGTGGTGCGCGAGCGGCCCGGCGCCTCGACCTGGATCCGGCTGCGCGAAAACGGCCCCGGCAGCGCGGAAGGCTTCGTCACCGAGATGCTGAACCCGGCGCAGGCGCAGGAACTGGTCGCCGCGCAAGTCAAGGAAGCCCTGGAGCTGTCGGGCGTGCGCGACGAACCGCTGGTGATCGGCGTCAGCGGCGGCGGCGACAGCAACGCCCTGCTCGGCGCGATCGTCAAATCCGGTCTGGTCTCGCGCCAGAACATCCTGCCGGTGATGATGCTCGGCATTCCCGATTGGGATAAGGGCGCAGATCGCGCCACCGCGATCTGCGAAGAACAGGGCTTGTCCCTGCGCTTCGTCCAGGACGAGGAAACCGCGCGGATCCTGGGCTTCACCGATCCCAAGCGCGATTGGGTGACCGCGTTCGAACAAGCCTTCCCCGGCGACGATCTGGAAGTGCTCGGGGTCTACGGCGTGCGCCGCGTGCTCGAATCGGTGGCCTTGGAAAGCCGGGCCAAGCGGATCGTCATCGGCAGCAATCTGGAAGACTGCCTGTCGGACGTCTTGTATTACCTGTGCGCGGGCAAGGTGCCCTTCCCCAAGCCGTGCGGGCCGATGGGCAAGGTCGACATCCTCTATCCGCTGTGGCTCACGCCCAAGGCGGTCATCGACGGCTGCTATCCCAAGTATTCGCGCGAGAACTACGAGGCCCGCTATCCGAGCCGGATGTACGGCCGCGCGTACTTCTATTACCTGGCCCAGATGATGGTCGACGCCTATCCGGGCGCGGGCCAGGACATGCTGCGCGGCGCGAGCAAGCTGTCGAAGGAACACTTCCAGGAACTGGCTTACGACGAGGAGTTCGACACGCCGACCGCGGCGCCGATTCCGCTGGATGTGCGCTTGAAACTGCGCAAGTTGTTCGGAGCCCGGCTGACGACCTAGGCAGGCGCCCGCTGGTGCGGGCGCGACGAGAAACCTCCACTGTCGGCGGCCGCGGCGGCCGCCGACCCGCACGGACATGAGACGGCATGGCCATCGTTTACCGCACCATCGATCCCGAGAATTACCAGGAGGCCTATACCTTCAACCTCTTCTGGGAATACTCGTGGCGCGATTCGTCCACCGCCTACGTCGCCGATTCGGAAGACGAACGCAAGAAAAAGACCGACGCGCTGATCGCCAACCTGACCCGAGCCGATCGCAAGTACCACTATCTGGCCGCGTTCGACGACGGCGCGATGGCCGGCGCGATCTGCCTGGATCGGATGCTCATCGACAAGCGCCCTGCCTGCCATGTGCAGGGCCTGTGGGTGCATCCGGACCATCGCGGCCGCGGCATCGCCCGCAGGCTCAAGGAACTCGGCGAGGACTGGGCGCGGGAAATGGGCTCGGAGTTCATGGACAGCAACGTGCGCGTCGACAACCGCAATATGATCCAGCTCAACGAACAGATGGGCTATGAGGTGGCGCGCCTGAACTTCCGCAAGGAACTGCGCTGAGCGCCGCGCCGACGCCAGGCCGTACACGCCGCCCACGCCCAAGGAACTCACGCCGATGACCGAACCCACCGCAAGCTCCAGCCCAACCGCGACCGACGAGACCGCGCCGCGCCCTTGGAACATGTTCGACCCGGGCGACAGCGCGCGCTTCGTGCGCAACGAACCGGCGATCCGCCCGGATGCGTCCAACGAAGCCCTGCTGCAGAACATCGTGCGGCTGACCGACGGCGTGTTCGATCACCTGTCGGTGTTCGAACAGTTCTCCGAAACCACCAGCCGCGGCGCCCAGGCCGATCCGGACAAGAAACTCGACGTGACCGAGGCCAGGGACAAGCTGGTCCGCGCCGAGCGCGAGTTATGGGAGGCCTATCGGATCCTCAAGGACGCGCGCGAGTCGTTCGTGGAACGGCAAACCCGCGCGCTCGGCATCGACGCCTCCACTCGCGGGCTCAAGATCCATTTCGGTTCGTCCCACCACCTGGTCCAGGACTGGCTCAACATCGACGCCGGCGGCGGCGATCTGATGCTCAACGTCAACTGGGGCCTGCCGCTGCCCGACGGCTGCGCCGATTTCGCTTATTCCGCGCATCTGCTCGAACACCTGCGTCACCACGATCAGGCGACGGTGTTCGTGCGCGAGATCCATCGCGTGCTGGCCCCCGGCGGCACCGTGCGCCTGGTGGTTCCCGACGTCAAGAAACTGCTGGCCGCCTACGCCGCGGCCGACCGCGATTTCTTCGAGTCGCGGCAGCAGTTCTATCGGCTCAAGGACGGTTTCATGAGCCAGGGCGTAGCGAATCTGGACTACATCCTGCTGTTCTGCGGCGCCAACCAGCAGGTGCTCAGTTACAACCACAAGTTCGGCTACGACGCCGACACCTTGCGCCGGCTGCTGTCGGACGCGGGTTTCAGCAAGGTAGTCGAATCGGATTTCCAGGCCAGCGAACACGCCGAATTGCGGGTCGACGATTTCAGCTACAACGCGCGTGCACGCGATCGTCACGACCGGCATTACTCGCTGTTCATGGAAGCCACCAAGTAAAGCGACGCGGAAAATCGGGCATATCGATCGCTTCCACGGGTCAACCTAGGTCACGCCAGAGGTTGCCCTGGCCTGCTGTCGGCGCCTAGGATCGGACTCCCCAAGCCGGATACGGACCGATGAAGATTGCCCGTACTGCACCGTTTATCGCCGCTGTTCTGCTGGCAGCTTGCTCGCAGCCCGCTCCGCCGACCGGTCCGGCCAATACGCCGGCGACCGCCCCGCCCGCAGCGGATGCGACGAATCCGGTGGCGCAACCGACCCCGGCGCCCGCATCGGCACCGATCGCCAGCCAGCCCGGCCCCCAGGGCTCTCAATGGGATCTGACCAAGGCCGCGGTCACCGGCAACCTGCTCACTGTCCAGTTCCTCGTGAAACCGGCCGCGGACCAAACCCTGTTCTTCGCCAATCAGAAGGTCGAAGACGTCAGCGTCGTCGACGACACGACATCGCAGCGCTACAGCGTGCTCAAGGACGACACGGGCAAGCCCATGGCGTCTCCCGTCGCATCGACCGGCAGGGTGTTGCGTCTGGAAATCTCTCGCGGATCGCAGGCGGTGGTGTGGTTGAAGTTCCCCGCGCCCCCGGCCGGTTCCGCCACCGTCTCGATCAACATTCCCGAGGTCGGCCCGTTCGATGGCGTGGCCGTGCAGCGATGAAGCGGATCGTCGGCCTGGCCGGCGTGCTGCTCGCGCTGGGCTGCGCGCGCGAGCAACCCGCGGCGCAGGACGCTGCCATGCAGGAATCGGCCATGCAGGCGCCGGCCTCGGCAACCGTGCCGCCCGTTGCCGCCACAGCGCCCGAGGCTCCGACGCCATCGGGAGGATCGGCATTGCGCGGCGAAGTCAGCGGCCTCACCGGCCAGGTTTCGGAACTGCAGGGCCTGATCAACGCGCTCGGCGGAGAAATCCGCGGCCACGAAATCTATGTCGCCTTACCCGCCGACACGTTGTTCGAATTCGACAAGGCCGACCTCCTGCCGACCGCGCAAGGCAATCTGCGCACGCTGGCCGAGCTGATCGGCAAAACCCACGGCGCCGTGGCGCTGAAAGGCTACACGGACGCGAAAGGCGACGATGCCTACAACCTGGACTTGTCCAAACGGCGCGCGGACGCGGTGAAGGTATGGATGATCGCGGCCGGCGTACCGGCCGAACGTCTGCACGCCGTCGGTTACGGCGAAGCCGATCCTGTCGCTCCCAACCAACGGCCCGACGGTAGCGACGATCCGCAGGGCCGCGCCAGGAACCGGCGTGTGGAAGCCATCCTTCCGCAGGGATAGCTGCCGGCGCATCTGTGTTCGAGGCCGGCCGTGTCGTTGATGCCGCCAGCGGGATGTTGTCGTTGGACAGCGTATTGGTCACAGCACGCCGACGTGGCGCGGCGTGCGAATCACTTGCACCGCCTCGGATCAGCTACAACGCGCGGGCGCGCTATCGTTACGACCGGCATCACTCGCGGTTCATGGAAGCCACCAAGTAGGCCGCGGGCGGTGTTCGTCAGGCGCGGCTCCCCAGTTCCCCATCGCCGCCGCGTCTGCGCCGGCATCCGCGCGCCCATCAACGCCAGCGGACTTGACTCGGTCCCGTCCCGATACGCTTGGTGCTACACGCCCATCGCGATCTCCAGCAGAACCCGCCAAGCATTCATCGGCAACCATTCTTCATACCCATCCCATTTTTCGTACTGGGGAAGCTTGATGGTGTAGGGAATGCGCATGAACGGCGTTCCTTTCGCGAGCTCGGCGACGACCGCCGCGCGCAGGTCTTTCAGGTATCTCAGCTGATTCGCGACGCTCGACCTGGGTCCGACCGGCGCATTGTGCGCATACATCACTCGCTCGAAATCGAGCGTGTCCAACTCGGCCAGCGTTCTCTCCCACTCTCGCGGCGAGAAATCGGGCATGTAGGCGAAACCCACCCGATCCGGAACGACCAGATCGACGGTGTAGATGACGCGCTCGTTCGGAAACTCGAACACGGTCATGCCCTCGCCGTGATTGGGGCCGAAATAGAGAAGGTTTATCCGGCTCTTGCCAAGCCGCAGCTCCGACTTCGGTCCCGACCACGTTCGGTCGGGCATGACCACCTCCGGGCTGGGATGGCGTTTCAGCCAGTCGGCGGTTGCCTCATGGCTCAGGATCGTCGCGCCTTCGGCCTTGAATACCTGCGCACCACCGATGTGATCGTAATGATTGTGCGAATAGACGACGTACTTGATGGGTTTGTCGGTCAAACTGCGCACGGCTTGCAGCGACGCCTCGGCGAACGCCTTGTCGAAGCTGTCCATCACGATCACACCGTCGTCCGTGATCATGAAGGCGTTGAACGCCATACCCGCGCCGAAGCTGTAAAGTCCCGGCGCAATCATCGTCGTGCGGTACACGGGACGCGCCTTCGCGACAGGGCCGGCCACCGCCAGGCACAGGCCGAACGCCGCCGCGGCCAGCAGCTTGGCAAACCGAAGACTGCGCAGCATTGTTCTCGACCTCATAAGGCTCACCCCAAGCAATCACCACGCGCGTCGCGTTCCAAGACGCCGCGCGACCGAGTGCGTCGAACATAGGCAGAGGCGAACGCTCGCGACAGGGCCATTAAGATGAATTCGCGGATGCCACTTAGCCTGTGCGCGAAGCGAAACAAAAAATGGCTCCGGTTTTTCGCCGAAACCCCTTTGCTGTTGCTGCGGTAGCGCCGCGAACCGATCGGCCCGCGGCGCCGGATCGACGGTCTTATTCCACCGTCACGGCCTTGGCCAGATTACGCGGCTTATCGACATCGGTACCGCGCGCCAATGCGGCGTGATACGCCAGCAACTGCACCGGAATCGCATGCACCACCGGCGACAGCACGCCGACGTGGCGCGGCGTGCGGATCACGTGCACCGCCTCGGATTCGCCGAAGTGGCTGTCCAGGTCGGCGAACACGAACATCTCGCCGCCACGCGCGCGCACTTCCTGGATGTTCGACTTCACTTTCTCCAGCAGCTTGTCGTTCGGCGCGATCACCACCACCGGCATATCGGCATCGACCAGGGCCAGCGGACCGTGCTTTAGCTCGCCCGCCGGATACGCCTCGGCGTGGATGTAGGAGATTTCCTTGAGCTTGAGCGCGCCTTCCAGCGCGATCGGATAATGCACGCCGCGGCCGAGGAACAGCGCGTGCTGCTTGGGCGCGAACCGCTCGGCCCAGGCGCTGACCTGCGGCTCCAGGTTCAGCGCGTGCTGCACGCTGCCCGGCAGATGCCGCAGCGCGTCGATGTACTCGGCTTCCTGTTCGGCCGACAGATTTCCGCGCAGCTTGGCCAAGGTCGCGGTCAAGGTGAACAACGCCACCAGTTGGGTGGTGAAGGCCTTGGTCGACGCCACGCCGATCTCGGCGCCGGCGCGGGTGTAGTACACCAGCTTGCTCGCGCGCGGAATCGCACTCTCGGGCACGTTGCAGATCGACAAGGTCTTGTCGTGGCCCAGCAACTTGGCGTACTTCAGCGCCTCCATCGTGTCGAGGGTTTCGCCGGATTGCGAAATCGTCACGATCAACTGCTTCGGGTTCGCCACCGCCGCGCGATAGCGATATTCGCTGGCGATCTCGACCTGACACGGCAGGCCGGCGATGGCTTCGATCCAATAACGCGCGGTCAGGCCGGCGTAGTAACTGGTGCCGCAGGCCAGGATCTGCACGCCTTCCAGGTCGGCGAACACCTCGGCTGCGCCGGCGCCGAACAGCTCGGCCGAAAAACCGCCGCTGTCGATCACCGCCTCGATGGTGTCGGCGATCGCGCGCGGCTGCTCATGGATTTCCTTCTGCATGAAGTGGCGATACGGGCCCAGTTCCAGCGAGGCCAGCGACACGTCGGACACGTGCACTTCGCGCTCAAGCAAATGTCCATTCGCGTCGAACACTCGTACGTTCTCGCGGGTGATCTGCGCGGTATCGCCTTCTTCCAGAAAGATCACCCGGCGCGTGGCCTGCAGAATCGCCGAGACGTCGCTGGCGACGAAATTCTCGCCTTCGCCCAGGCCGATCAGCAGCGGGCAGCCCATGCGCGCGGCGATCAGACGGCCGGGTTCGTGCTTGCTCACCACCGCGATCGCGTAGGCGCCGGTCAGTTCGCGCACCGCCGCCTGCACCGCCGCCAGCAGATCCAGACCCTGCTTCTGGTGGTAATGCACCAAGTGCGCAATCACCTCGGTGTCGGTCTGCGATTCGAACGCATAACCGGCCGCGCGCAGGCGCTCGCGTTGCTGTTCGTGATTTTCGATGATGCCGTTATGCACCACCGCCAACTCGCCGAAGCTGATGTGCGGGTGGGCATTGGCTTCGGTGACGCCGCCGTGGGTCGCCCAACGGGTGTGGCCGATGCCGATCTGCGCATGGAAATTCTCGGCCTGGGCCGCGTTCTCCATTTCGCTGACCCGGCCGGTGCGGCGCACACGGCGCAGGTCGGCGCCGTCGAACACGGCGATGCCCGCCGAGTCGTAGCCGCGGTATTCCAGGCGTTTGAGTCCATCGATGAGGACCGGTACCACATCGCGATCGGCGATCGCACCAACGATTCCACACATGCTGAGGAAGCTCCTCGATAAGTGGCGCCATTGTATCCGCGCGCTATGAAGGCGATGTCCGGTCGGACGCGGTGTCCGTCCGGACGGACACCCGGACGGCGGCGTTCGCCCTTTAAATTCAATAAGTTAAAGTTGGCACGGGTTGTGCTTGGGTATAGGGCAGAGACCTTACGACCGAGCTTGCGCCGATGAGCATCCGCGACACCTCCGCCCAAGACCATCGCGTCGCCGAATCCGGCGTGCGCAGCCGCCGTCGCCGCCAGTGGCTGATCGGCGCCAGCGCCGGCGCGCTCGCCCTGGGCGCCGGCGCCTGGTTGCTGTCGAGCTGGGCGTCGAGCGCGAGCTCGGTATCGGCCGAGCGTTTGCGCATCGCACAGGTCAAACGCGGCGATCTGGTCCGCGACGTCGCCGCCGACGGCCGCGTGATCGCCGCCAACAGTCCGGTTCTGTACGCCATCGCCGGCGGTTCGGTCGACCTGAAGGTCGTCGCCGGCGACGTGGTGCGCAAGGGCCAGGTACTGGCCGAAATCGACAGCCCGGAGCTGCGCAGCAAGCTGGCCCAGGAACAGGCCACCCTGGCCAGTCTGGAAGCCGAGGCCAGCCGAGCCGAACTCGACGGCGAGTTGGCGCGCTCGACCGCGCAGAAGGAACTCGATCAGGCGCGGATCGACCGCGTTGCCGCGCAGCGCGATCTGGAGCGTTACCAGCGCGCCTTCGAAGGCGGCGCGGTGGCCAAGGTCGACGTGACCAAGGCACAGGACGATCTGAAGAAAGCCGACATCGGCCTGAGTCACGCGCGCGAAGACATCGGTCGCCAAGGCCGCAGCGCGAATCTGGACGCGCGCAACAAGCGCCTGTTGGCCGATCGTCAGCGCGCGATCGCCAACGAAGCGCAGCGCCAGGTCGAAGCGTTGACCTTGCGCGCGCCGTTCGACGGCCAGGTCGGTCAGGTCCAGGTCGCGCAGCGCGCCAACGTCGCGATCAACGATCCAGTGCTCAGCGTGGTCGACCTGGGCGTGTTCGAGCTGGAGATCAAGGTGCCGGAAAGCTTCGCCCGCGACTTGGCCATCGGCATGCCGGCGCAGGTGGCCGGCAACGACGGCACCGGCTATGCCGCGCAGATCTCGGCGGTGTCGCCGGAAGTGGTGGGCGGCGAAGTGGTCAGCCGCCTGCGCTTCAAGGACAAGCAACCGCCGGGTCTGCGCCAAAGCCAGCGTCTGAGCGCGCGCATCCTGCTCGACACCCGCCGCAACACGCTCATGGTCGAACGCGGCCCGTTCCTGGAACAGGACGGCGGCCACCGCGCCTACGTGGTCGTCGGCGGCATCGCCACGCGCCGCGTCATCCGCACCGGCGCCAGCAGCCTGGGCCAAGTGGAAATCCTCGAAGGTCTGCAACCGGGAGAACGCATCGTCGTCTCCGGCGCCGACCAGTTCGCCAACGCCGAAACCATCCGCATCTCCGGAGAATGATATGAACGCCGCCAACCACAACCACGACTTCGCCCCGCATTGGAACGCCCAGCAACTGACCGACGCGGTGCCGCTGCGCCTGCATCAGCTGATCGATTTCGATCAGGTCCGCGATGCCGGCGACGCGCGCAGCGCCAACACCGAAGCGACCCGCCGCCATTCCCGCTCGGGCCGTTACCTGACCGCCTGCGCGCTGCCGATGTTCGCGGTTCGCTGAGTGGGCCGCATGTTCGCCGGCCCACACTCGCCGTTGCTCGTCATCCTCGCGAAGGCGGGGATCCAGCGATTCACCCAGGCATTATTCTGAAGTCTCTGGATCCCCGCCTTCGCGGGGATGACGGCAAAAGCACAGCGGCGGTTCGAACCCTCTCGATTTCGAATCCAATACCGAACCAAGCAAGGAACTCCCCATGCTCGACATGCGCCAGGTCACCAAGGTCTACCGCACCGAACTCGTCGAAACCCACGCCCTGCGTTCGCTGGACCTGCACGTCCGCGACGGCGAGTTCGTCGCGGTGACCGGGCCGTCGGGTTCGGGCAAGACCACCTTCCTCAACATCGCCGGCCTGCTGGAAACCTTCACCGGCGGCGAGTACAAGCTCGACGGCGAGGACGTGCGCGGCCTGTCCGACGATGCCCGCTCGCGCCTGCGCAACCAGAAGATCGGTTTCATCTTCCAAAGCTTCAACCTGATTCCCGATCTGAACCTGTTCGACAACTGCGACGTGCCGCTGCGCTACCGCCGCATGCCCGCCGCCGAGCGCAAGCAGCGCATCGAACAGGCGCTGACCCAGGTCGGCCTGGGTTCGCGCATGCGCCATTACCCCACCGAGCTGTCCGGCGGCCAGCAGCAACGCGCGGCGATCGCGCGCGCGCTGGCCGGCTCGCCCCGTCTGCTGCTGGCCGACGAACCGACCGGCAACCTGGACTCGCAGATGGCGCGCGGGGTGATGGAACTGCTCGAAGAGATCAACTCGCAGGGCACCACCATCATCATGGTCACCCACGATCCGGAACTGGCCGCGCGCGCGCAGCGCAACGTGCACATCGTCGACGGCATGGCCACCGATCTGCGAGCCGAGCCGAGCCTGATCCGCGCGCCGCTGGCCGCCGATGCCGGCGCCGGCGCCGACGTCACCCTCGCCTGAGGCCGCCGCCATGTCCGGCAACAGCCAGTTCGCCTACTACTTCCAGCTCGCCGTGCGCAGCTTCAAGCGCAACAAGGTACTGACCGCGCTGATGGTGCTGGCCATCGCGCTCGGCATCGGCGCGGCGATGACCACCCTGACCGTGTTCTACGTACTCTCCGGCGATCCGCTGCCGGGCCACAGCCAGAACATCTTCCATCCACGCATGGATCCGCGGTCGATGAGTGGCTATGTCCCCGGCGCCGAACCGTACGACGACATGACCCGCTACGACGCGGAAACGCTGTTGCGCGAAGCGCGCGGCGACCGCCAGGCGATGATGAGCAACGGCAACGTCGCGGTGGAGCCGCGCCGGGGCAACATGGCGCCCTTCAGCCAGGACTCGCGCCTGACCAGCGCCGATTTCTTTGCGATGTTCAAGGTGCCGTTCAAATACGGCACGCCGTGGACGCGCGAGGACGACGAGCGCCGCGCACGCGTGGCGGTGATCGGCACCGATCTCAACGATCGCCTGTTCGGCGGCGGAAACAGCGTGGGCAAGTCGCTGTGGCTGGACGGCGCGGAGTTCCGCGTGATCGGCGTGATCGACCACTGGAATCCCCAGCCGAACTTCTACGACCTGACCATGCAACACGGCTTCGGCGTAGCGGAACAACTGTTCGTGCCCTTCCTTACCTCGCGCGACGTCGACATCAGCCCGCAGGGCAGCATCGATTGCTGGGGCAACAGCACCAGCGACGAGAAGGAAGGCAATCACAGCATCAACGCATCGTGCGCCTGGCTGCAGTACTGGGTCGAACTGGACACACCGCAGAAGGCCGCCGACTACCGGCGGTACCTGGAAAACTATGTTTCCCAGCAGCGCGCCTCCGGCCGCTACGCCCGGCCCTCGCCGCCCAAGCTGGAGAACGTGATGCAGTGGCTGGACTACAAGCGCGTGGTGCCCTCCGACGTGCGTCTGCAAATGTGGCTGGCGTTCGGCTTCCTGGCGGTGTGCCTGCTCAATACGGTGGGCTTGCTGCTGGCCAAGTTCCTGCGGCGCTCGGGCGAGATCGGTGTGCGACGCGCGCTCGGCGCCACCCGCCGCGCGATCTTCGCTCAATGCCTGGTCGAAGCCGGCACGATCGGCCTGGCCGGCGGCGCGCTGGGCCTGTTGCTGGCCCAGCTCGGATTGTGGGCGGTGCATCAGCAGCAGGTAAGTTATGCCGCGCTCGCGCGCCTGGATTCGACCATGTTGTTGACCACCTTCGCCCTGGCCATCGTCGCCAGCGTGCTCGCCGGGCTGCTGCCGGCCTGGCGCGCCTGCCAGGTCACGCCCGCCATCCAGCTCAAGAGTCAGTGAGGCCCGCATGGACATCCGACCGATTCTGACCACTCTGCGCCGGCACAAGACCGCGGCGGCGCTGATCGTGTTCGAGGTCGCGCTGACCTGCGCGATCATCTGCAATGCGCTGTTCCTGATCCAGAACCGCATCGAGCGCCTGGAGCGCGACAGCGGCATGGTCGAAAACGAACTGCTGCGCGTGGCGATCCGCGGCATCAACGAGGAGGGCGACGTCGATGCGCTGACTCGCAGCGACCTTGCCAAACTGCGTGCGCTGCCGGGGGTGAAGGCGGCCACCATCAGCAATCAAGTGCGCTACGACGATTCGTCCTGGAACAACGGCATCGGCTTGATTCCCAACCAGAGCATTCCCACCACCAATGCCACCGTCTACCTCGGCGATACCCACTTCCTCCAGACCCTGGGGGTGAAACTGATCGCCGGCCGCAATTTCAACGAAGACGAAATGGCCGATTACACCAAGGTACGCCAGCCCGGCGTGAGTTATTCGGTACCCTCGGCCATCGTCACCCGCGCACTCGCGCAGAAGCTGTTCCCCGGCCAGGATCCGCTCGGCAAGGCGATCTACGTCTGGGGCGATGCGCCCGTGCGCGTCGTCGGCGTGGTCGAACACCTGCTGCGGCCCAACGAGTTCACCGGCCCGGCCGCCGCCGATTTCTCGTTGATCATGCCGCTGATCATGAACTACGACAACGGCGTCTATCTGCTGCGCACCGATCCGGGACAACGCCGTCAGACGCTGGAAGCCGCCGCCAAGGCGCTGTCGGCGAACGGGCCTACGCGCATCCTCAGCGAGAAGAACGCGCTGCTGTCCGACATGGCCGACCAGTTCCACCGTACCGACCGCTCGATGGTGTGGCTGCTCGGGGCGGTGTGCTTGGCTTTGCTGATCGTCACCGCGCTGGGCATCGTCGGCCTGGCCAGCTTCTGGGTGCAGCAGCGGACCAAGCAGATCGGCGTGCGCCGCGCGCTCGGCGCGACCCGCACGCAGATCCTGCGCTACTTCCAGACCGAGAACTTCCTGCTGACCGGCATCGGGATCGTGCTGGGCATGGCGCTGGCGTTCGCGATCAATCTGGCGCTGATGAAGTACTACGAACTGCCGCGATTGCCGGCCCTGTACCTGCCGCTGGGCGCGCTGTGCCTGTGGCTGCTCGGCCAGTTCGCGGTGTACGGCCCGGCCCGGCGCGCGGCGATGGTGCCGCCGGCGTTGGCCACGCGTTCGGCCTGATCGTGCGCTGGCGGCGCTCGGAATCGAACGCGCAAAGACCGCCACCGATGCGCCGCTTGCCGTATCTATCGACTCAAGTCCCGTCCGCGAACCGGACGGGACCAGGGCCTGCGCGCCCCGTCTTATCGCCATCCGCCTACCGGAGCCCAGCATGACTCTTGCGTCCCCGCATCGCCCCAACCGTTCCGCATTGCGCGTCGCCGCGCTCGCCGCCGCGCTGTCCGGCGCCGCGTTATTGCCGCCGGCCCATGCCCTCGAACAGCAAGCCGTCGAACAGGCCGCGATGGCGCCGGTCGCGGCCAAGCCGGCGGTGCCGGCCGACGTGGCCGAGCGCTTGAAAGCCTTCAACGCCCTGATCGACGAACAGTGGGAAGGCCTGATGCGCGAGCTGCCCGAACAGGCCAGCTTCTTCGGCGACTACCGCTACAACGACGCCTGGAGCGATTTCTCGCTGGCCGGGGCCAAGCGTCACGACCAGACCACGCGCGCGATGCTGGCGCGGTTCAAGGCGGTGGACACGCGCGGCTTTCCCGAAGCCGACCTGCTCAACCACCGACTGATGATCCGCTGGCTCGAAAACGATCTGCAGGCTTACGCGCTCAAGACCCACGAGATGCCGCTGGATCAGTTCAACGGCACCCACCTGATCCTGACCATCCTGGTCAAGGCGTTTCCGTTCAACGACACCCGGCAGTACGAGGACTACCTCAAGCGCCTGCGCGAGATCCCGCGCATTCTCGACCAGGTCACCGAAGCCGCGCGCCAGGGCGCCAAGGACGGGCTGATGCAGCCGCGCTACCTGCTGGAGAAGGTCGCCGCGCAATGCAACGGCATCGCCGATATCGCCGCGCAGGACAGCGTGTTCGCCGCTTCGCTGAAGAAATTCCCCGACAGCGTGCCGGCGGCCGAGCGCGAACGTCTGCGCAAGCAGATTCTCGAAGCGGTCGATCAGCAAGTACGTCCGGCCTATCGCCGTCTGGCCGAATTCGTGACCAAGGAATACGCGCCGCAGGGCCGCAAGGAATACGGCGTGTGGTCGCTGCCCGGCGGCGACGGCCTGTACAAGTATGCGATCGAACAGTTCACCACCTCCTCGACATCGCCCGAGCAGATCCACCGCATCGGCCTGAGCGAGGTTGAACGCATCGAGCAGGCCCAGACCCAGATCGCAAAACGCCTGGGCTACGACGACCTCAAGAGCATGCGCGCGGCGGTCGCCGCCGATCCCAAGCACCACGCAAAATCGCGCGAGCAGATTCTGGAGCTGTACCGCGAGTACCTGGCGCGCATGGAAACCAGGCTACCGGAACTGTTCGGCACGTTGCCGACCACGAAGGTGCAAGTGCAATCGGTGGAAGCCTGGCGCGAGAAGGAAGCCTCTGCCGCGCAATACATGCCCGGCACGCCGGACGGCAAGCGGCCGGGCCTGATCACGGTCAACACCGGCGAGCCGGAGAAACGCCTGCTCACCACCATCGAAGCGGTGGCCTATCACGAAGGCGTGCCCGGTCATCATCTGCAGTTGTCGATGTCGCGCGCGCTGCCGGAACTGCCCAAGTTCCGCACCCTGCTCGGCCAGACCGCCTTCATCGAAGGCTGGGGCCTGTATTCGGAAGACCTCGGCAAGGAAGTCGGCTTTTATCAGTATCCTTACAGCGACTTCGGCCGTCTGTCGCAGGAGCTGGTCCGCGCCAACCGCCTGGTGCTGGACACCGGCGTTCACCACAAGCGTTGGACCCGCGAACAGATGGTGCAGTGGATGCGCGATCACTCCGACATGGAGGAGCCCAACATCCAGGCCGAGGCCGATCGCTACATCGCCTGGCCGGGACAGGCGCTGGCCTACAAGATGGGCCAGCTCAAGATCCGCGAGTTGCGCGCACGCGCCGAATCGAAGCTGGGGCCGCGCTTCGACCGCCGCGCCTTCCACGATCAGATCCTCGGCGGCGGCGCGCTGCCGTTGCGCGAACTGGAAACCCGCATCGACGCCTGGATCGCGTCGGTCGGCGCGGCCGACGGCGCGGACACGCGCGCCAAGTAAGCCTGCGCCCGCGGCGGCTCGACGCGCGCACGCGGCGCGCCGAGCCGCCGACGGCGCATTCGCCGCACCGCGCCGCCGCTGGCATACTCGCCACGATCGAAACACTCCGCTCGTCCCGCCCCTCCACACGGAACCCCGATGCGCACGGTCCTGGTCATCGACGACAACCCGGCGGTCGGCACCGCGCTGGACCTGCTGTTCGGCCTGCGCGAGATCCGGGTCATCACCGCGCAATCGCCGGCCGAAGGGCTGGACACGCTCGCGCGCGAAGACATCGGCCTGGTGCTGCAGGACATGAACTTCACCGCCGACACCACCTCCGGCGAAGAAGGCGTGGCCTTGTTCCGGGCGATCCGCGCGCGCCATCCGGACTTGCCGATCATCCTGTTGACCGCGTGGACGCATCTGGATATCGCGGTGGATCTGGCCAAGGCCGGCGCCGCCGACTACCTGGCCAAGCCCTGGGACGATCAGAAGCTGCTCGCCAGCGTGGAGAATCTGCTCGAACTCGGCGCCAGCACGCGCGAGGTCTCGCGCCTGCACGGGCAACGCCGCCGCGCCCATCGCGAACTCGAAGCGCGTTACAACCTGCGCGGGCTGGTGTTCGGTTCCGAACCGCTGGCGCGGGTGATCGAGTTGGCCTGCCACGTCGCGCGCGCCGACGTGCCGGTGCTGATCACCGGGCCCAACGGCGCGGGCAAGGAAAAGATCGCCGAGATCGTGCAGGCCAATTCCGCGGTCAAATCCGGCCCGTTCGTGACTCTGAACTGCGGCGCGCTGCCCACCGAATTGATCGAAGCCGAGTTGTTCGGAAGCGAAGCCGGCGCATATACCGGCGCCAACAAGATGCGCGAGGGCAAGTTCGAAGCCGCCGACGGCGGGACCTTGTTCCTCGACGAGATCGGCAACCTGCCGCCGGCCGGCCAGATGAAATTGCTGCGCGTGCTGGAAACCGGCCGTTTCGAACGGCTGGGCTCCAACCGCGAACGCCAGGTCAAGGTGCGCGTGATCAGCGCCACCAACGCCGATCTGCCGGCGATGATCCGCGACGGCCGCTTCCGCGAAGACCTTTACTACCGCCTCAACACCATCCAGATCGACCTGCCGCCGCTGGCCGAGCGCAGCGACGACGTGCTGCCGTTGGCGCGCTTTTTCCTGCAGGACAATCCGCTGGCCGCCGGCAAGCGCCTGAGCGAGGACGCCGAACGCGCCCTGCTCGCACACGCCTGGCCCGGCAACGTGCGCGAGCTGCGCAACACCTTGCAGCGCGCGGCATTGTTGGCGCGCGGTGACAGCATCGGCGCGGCCGATCTCGGCCTGCCCTCCGCGCCGGCGAACGTGGCGACGGTAGTCGTCGGCGCCGACGAACTCGACCGGGCGACCATCGAAGCCGCGCTCGACCGCGCCGGCGGCGTGCTGGCCCAGGCCGCGAGCGAACTGGGCCTGTCGCGTCAGGCCTTGTACCGGCGCCTGGAACGGCTCGGCATCAAGCGCGACTGAGGAGCGATCATGCGCCGCCTCCCCTTGAGTCTGGTGTTCGGTGCGATCGCCTTGGCCTATCTCGCGGCCGGCGCGGCGGCGACGCTGTGGCTTTCGCGCCGCCTCGCCCAACCCTGGTGGGCCCTGGCGATCGTGCTCGCGGTGCTGGCGCCGCTGCTGATCTATCACGTGCAGCGCGCGTTCGCGCCGATGTACTCGCTGTTCCGCGCGCTGACCGGCTCGGTCGCCAGCTACCGCGACGGCGATTACTCGATCAGCTTCCATTGGCCCGGCAAGGGCGATCTGGGCGACCTGGTCGCCAGCCACAACCGCTTGGGCGACACCTTGCGCGAACAGCGCTTGAGCCTGGTCCAGCGCGAATTGTTGCTCGACACCATGGTCCAGAACACTCCGGTGGCGATGATGCTGATCGACCCGGCGCGACGGATCGTTCACGGCAATCTGGCGGCGCGCAAGATGCTCGGCGAAGGCAAACGCCTGGAAGGCCAGGATTTCGCCGAACTGCTCACCCGCGCGCCGGTGCCGATGCGCGAAGCGATCGAACGCGGCGGCGACGGCATGTTCAGCGTCGGCGATATCGAGAACGAAGAGATCTATCACTTGTCGCGGCGCGTGTTCCGCCTCAACGGCCGCGCCCACGAACTGGTGTTGCTGCGCCAGCTCACCGCCGAGCTGCGCCGGCAGGAAGTGCAGACCTGGAAGAAAGTGATCCGGGTGATCAGCCACGAGCTCAACAACTCGCTGGCGCCGATCGCCTCACTGGCACATTCGGGCGCCGAGCTGGTGCGGCGCGGCCAGTACGAAAAACTGCCGACCGCGCTCAACACCATCGAAGACCGCGCGCGGCATCTGGAAGGCTTCATCCGCGACTATGCGCGCTTCGCCAAATTGCCCTCGCCGCGGTTGCAGCCGATCGAATGGTCGCGTTTCGTCGAGCAACTGCGCAGCCAGGTCGACTTCGCCTTCGACGGCGTGCAAGGCGAGGCGATCGTGCGGGTGGACGTGGCCCAGCTCGAGCAATGCCTGATCAATCTGCTCAAGAACGCGCACGAGTCCGGCTCACCGGCCAACGAGGTGCGTCTGCAACTGCGCCGGATGCCCGACGGCTGGCGCATCGACGTGCTCGACCGCGGCAGCGGCATGAACGAAGCCGTGCTCGCCAACGCCCTGCTGCCGTTCTATTCGACCAAGCGCAACGGCACCGGCTTGGGTCTGGCGCTGGCACGCGAAATCGCCGAGGCGCATGGCGGCCGCATCGCCTTGCTCAATCGCGAAGGCGGCGGTTTGTGCGTGTCGATGGTGTTGCCCGACTGAGCCCGTTGCGGGCGATCCGGCCCGAATCACGTTTCCGATCCGGTTAACCGGTCTTTTTCGCCGCGGCCTGCCGTCGCTTGGCCGCGCGCGCGCGTTCAGCCGCTTGGACGGCGTGCGCCTGCAGGATCGCCGGCAGCAGTCCGGGAAAACGCTGTTCGAGCTCGGCGCAACGCGTGGTGTTGTGCATCTCCACCCCGCGCCGCTCGCTGCGGATCAGCCCGGCCTCACGCAAGGCGCGAAAATGCAGGGACAGCGTGGACTTGGGGATTTCGCGGTCGCTGATCTGCAGGAAGTTCGAGCAGTTCAGGGCGCACGCCGAACCGGCGATCTGAGCGTAGATCGCCGCGCGCACGGGGTCGGACAGTGCGTGGAGAACCCCCTCCACGGTGATGTCCTCGATCGAGGGGTGCACCAGCGGTTTCATGGGCCCATCTTATCGGCCCTTGATTTCTAGTTCAATAGTTCATATGTTCTGAACTACTGGAATTTACCCCCACTTCATTCCCCACCAAAGGACTCCATCGTCATGAGCAAACTCGCAGGCAAAGTCGCCCTCGTCACCGGCGCATCCAAGGGCATCGGCGCGGCCATCGCCAAGGCGCTCGCCGCGCAAGGCGCGTCGGTCGCGGTCAATTACGCCACCAGCAAGGCCGGCGCCGACGCCGTGGTCGCCGCCATTCAAGCCGCCGGCGGCCAGGCCGTCGCCGTGCAGGGCGATGTATCCAAGGCTGCCGATGCGCAGGCCATCGTAGAGGCCACGGTCGAAAAGTTCGGCCGTCTCGACACCGTGGTCAACAACTCCGGCGTCTACGCCTTCGCGCCGCTGGCCGAAATCACCGAGGAGCATTTCCACCAGCAGTTCAACGTCAACGTACTCGGCCTGTTGTTGACCACCCAGGCTGCATCCAAGCATCTGGGCGAAGGCGCCAGCATCATCAACATCGGTTCGGTGGTCAGCCGCATCACTCCCGCCGATAGCGCGGTCTACACCGGCACCAAGGGCGCGGTGGATGCGATCACCGGCGTGCTCTCGCGCGAACTCGGCCCGCGCAAGATCCGGGTCAATTCGCTCAATCCGGGAATGATCGAAACCGAGGGCACGCATTCGGCCGGTTTCATCGGTTCGGATTTCGAATCCTGGGCGATCGGACAAACCCCGCTGGGCCGCATCGGCCAACCCGACGACATCGCATCGATCGCGGTGTTCCTGGCTTCGGACGATTCGTACTGGCTCACCGGCGAGCAATTGCTGGCCGGCGGCGGTACGCGCTGACGCATGGCGACGCCCGCAATTGCGGGCGTCGCGACATCGGGCTCCACGCCGCGGTTTCGACCGCGGCGTGGAGCATGAGTGAGTCGATGCGTCGGGCTTACCGGCTCACGCCCGTGCTTTCAACAACTTCAGAATCTGCGTCTGCTAGCGCTTGCTGCCGACGTGCTTGAGCAAGTACTCGAGCGTTTCGCGTTGGACCCGCGGGTGATCCATGACGTAGGCGTGGAAATGCCGGTCGCCTTCGCGGATCAACTTTTGGGTCTTTTCGCCGTCGTCACGATGACGATCGAACTCGGCCATCATCGCTTCGAGACGATAGTGCTCCTCGGCGGTCTGCTCGGACATGTCCTGGACGAACAACTGCACCGATAACCGATCGTCCGGGCGCGACTCCACGAAAACATAGACCGCACTGCCGGCGCCGAAGTATTCGCGCGCGCTGGTAGTTTCGCGTACGTAGAACTGCCGCGCGAAGTGATACAGCCCACCCTCACCTCGCGGGATGCTGGCGTCGGACGCTTTCCAGTTGGGCCTGCGGTGAAGGAAGCGAATGTCTTCGCGCGCGAGCATGTCGACCATGTCGTAGCGACCGGCTTCGCCCTGCGCCAGAAACATCGTGGCCCCGCGCTGCGCGAGCCGGTGCTCGCGCATGGTCTCGCCGGCTGGCGTTTCGATCACCGAAAACTCATT
The DNA here is from genome assembly GCF_052078715.1 of Lysobacter sp. CA199. Classification (NCBI taxonomy): domain Bacteria; kingdom Pseudomonadati; phylum Pseudomonadota; class Gammaproteobacteria; order Lysobacterales; family Lysobacteraceae; genus Lysobacter; species Lysobacter sp. CA199. The sequence goes on from NZ_JBQJIL010000005.1 coordinate 234,086, forward strand.
GCGCCAACTGTCGCCGAACCTGGGGTCCGGCGGCAGCGGCGCCTTGGCTCCGAATACGAACAGTTCGCGCGCCGCGCTGCCGCCGAGCCGGCGCATCTCCTCGACGCCCAGGGCGACACGGCCGATCAGGATCGAAGGCCGGTCCTGGATGAGCGGATTGGCGAAGCCGAGATCCAACTCGGCTTCATCGATGCTGAGGTTCACGCGTGCCGGCTCCGTCATGCCGCGGACCGAAGACCGCGACTATTTCTTCTTGGTCGGCCGCTTCCAGCCTTCCACCATGCTTTGGCGCGCGCGTCCGATGCTCAGCTCACCCGCGGGCGCCGGCTTGGTGATCACCGAACCGGCCGCGATAGTCGCGTCCTTGCCGATGGTCACCGGCGCCACCAGCGAGGAATTGGAACCGATGAAGGCGCCGTCCTCGATCGTCGTGATCGACTTGTTCACCCCGTCGTAGTTGCAGGTGATGGTGCCCGCGCCCACGTTGACGCCGGCGCCGATCACCGCATCGCCCAGGTACGTCAGGTGATTGGCTTTGCTGGCCACGCCGATGCGCGCGTTCTTGGTTTCGACGAAATTGCCCACGTGCGCGCCGTCGGCGAGCACCGTGCCCGGACGCAGGCGCGAGTACGGGCCGATCTGCGCGGCGCCTTCGACCACCACGCCGTCGAGATCGCAATGCGCGCGCACCACGGTGCCGGCACCGAGCTTGACGTCCTTGAGCCGGCAGAACGGGCCCACGACCACGCCATCGCCGAGTTCGACCGTGCCTTCCAGAACCACGTCGACATCGATCTCCACGTCCTGGCCGACCCGCACCTCGCCGCGCAGATCGAACCGCGACGGATCGGCCAGGCGCGCGCCCTGCAGGCAGACCGCGCGCGCGGCGCGGCGCTGGTAGGCGCGCTCGAGCTGGGCCAACTGCCACGGATCGTTGGCGCCTTCGACCTCAATCGGATCGTCCACGTGCACCATTTCGGCCGCGCTGTATTCGTCGGTGGCCGAGGCGAACACGTCGGTGAGGTAATACTCGCCTTGGGCATTGTCGTTGCCCAGCCGTTCCAGCCAGCGCCGCAGCGGCTCGCCGTCGGCGACCAGGATGCCGGTGTTGACGGTGCGGATCATGCGCTGTTCTTCGTCGGCGTCCTTGTGCTCGACGATGCGGCCGACCCGACCTTCGGGATCGCGCACGATGCGGCCGTAGCCGCTCGGATCGTCCAGGTCGGCCACCAACACCGCCAGGCGGCCCGGCGAGGCCAGCAGCCGGTGCAAGGTGTCGGCGGCGATCAGCGGCACGTCGCCGTACAGCACCAGCACCCGCGCGTCCTGCGGCACGTCCGGCATCGCCTGCTGGACCGCGTGACCGGTGCCCAGGCGCTGGGCCTGTTCGGACCAGTGCAGATCGGACTGGCCCACGAAGGCCTGCCGCACCTGTTCGCCGCCGTGGCCGTAGACCACGTGAATGCCGGCCGGGCGCAGCGCGCGCGCGGTCTGGATCACATGCGCCAGCATCGGCCGGCCGGCGATCTTCTGCAGCACCTTGGCCGTCGCCGACTTCATGCGTTTGCCCTCGCCAGCGGCGAGAATGACGACGTGCAACGGGTTCATCGACTCATGAGCCATGTATGAAATCTTCCTTACCTTCGGTTACTTGACGTGGGCCCCCCGTCTGGGCCGAATCTTATCAATTGCCCCACCTAGGACCCTGCATGCCCGCTGAGCGCGCTTCCTGGCGAACCGCCGTCCTGGTCGCCCTATTCTTCACCGCGCTCGCGGCGATAGCACTGCGCCAGGACGCGAACTGGGACCTGCGCAACTATCACCTGTACGCGCCCCTGGCCTGGATGGAGGGGCGCCTGGACGGCGACATCGCGGCGGCGCAGTTGCAGACCTGGCACAACCCCATCGTCGACATTCCCTTCGCGCTGATGGTCCGGGCCGGCCTGGGCGGCGTGCCGATCACCGTGTGGCTGGCGATTCCCTGCGTTCTGGGCCTGTATTTCGGCCTGCGCCTGCTCGATACCCTGATGCCGGCCCAGCGCAGCCGCGCGCGCACCTGGATCGCCGGATTCGTTCTGATCACCGGCGCTGCGGCGTATCCGAGCACCGGGGCGACCTTCAACGACCAGTTCGTCGGCGCGTTCGTGCTCGGCGCGGTGTACTGGTGGGCGCGCTCGCAAGGGCGGCGGGGGCCTGTCGCGACCTGGCTGCCGGTCGGCCTGTTCGCCGGCGCCGCGGCCGGCCTCAAGCTCACCGGCATCACCTACTGCCTGGGTTTCATCGCCGCGGCGCTGATCGCCGGGCCGGTGCGCCAGTTGCCGCTGCGCGTCGGCGCGCTGGCGCTGGGCGGCGGCGTCGGGGCGGCGCTGTGCTGGGGCCCGTGGGGCTGGTATCTGTGGCGCGAACACGGCAATCCGCTGTTTCCGTATTTCAATCATTGGTTCCTCTCGCCCGACACCGTCCCCGATGCGTGGCGCGACCTGCGCTACCTGCCCAAGAGTCCGCTCGAAATGCTCGACTCGCCGCTGCGATTGCTGCGCCGCAGCCGTAATTTCTCCGAGCAGGTGTTGGCCGATCCGCGCGTGCTGCTCGGCCTGCTCGCGCTCGGCGGCTGGATGTGGCTGCGCCGCGACCGCGCGCTCGCTGCCGTCGCCGGCCCCGCCGCGGGCGCGGCGAACACCGCATCGGCCGATGCGGTCGCGCCGGCCGTCGCGCTGGCGGCCGCCGAACACAATGCCGCCGCGCTGCGCTGGCCGCTGCTCGCCTTCGTCTTGATCAGCTACCTCTCCTGGCTGCTCATCCAAAGCATCTACCGTTACCTGCTGCCGCTGGAACTGTTGTTCTCGGCGCTGATCGTCGGGACGGTGTCGATGCTGTTCGCCTGGCGTTGGACCCGCACCGCGATGCTGGTGGCGATGGTGTTGGTGGTGGCGCCGACCAAGCACCCCAGTTGGGGCCGCGATCCGTACCGCTCGCCGATGATCGAAGTCCGATTCCCGCCGCTGCCCAACGACAGCATCGTGCTGACCAGTACCGACTCGCCGATCGGACACGCGGTCGCGTTCCTGCCGGCGGAGGTGCCGGCGATGGCGATCCGCAACAACTTCATGGATCCGCAGCGCTGCACGCGCCTGCAGGAACGGGTGGAACGCACCATCGCCGGTCATGCCGGGCCGTTGTGGCTGCTGCGCCCGGAGCAAGTGGATTACCCGGCCGCCGATCGCATCGCCTTGTACGGTCTGAGCGTCGGCGGGACCTGTCTGGCGGTCGAGGACAGTCTGGCCGAAATCGAGCTGTGCCCGCTGGCGCGCGCGTCGTTCAAGCCGATCTGCACGACCGAGAAATAACCGCGCCGCGCGCCGGTCGCATCACTCGGATTTGTAGCGCACCACCTGATCGGTGATCAGCCGCAGGATTTCGTTCGAGCGCCGATTCACCGTATCCAGGATCAGCCCGGTGGCGAGCAGGATGAACGAGGTCAGCGCCAGCGCCGCGGCGAGCACCGCCGTGGAGGGATGGGTGACTTCGCCGGTGCGGCCGAACTCGTGGATCACGAACGCGCCGAAACCCAGGCTGGCCAGACCGACCAGCAATGCGGCGACGCCGAAGAACAGCAGCGGACGCAGATCCTTGAACAGAAATCCGATCGTGCGCAGCACCCGGAATCCGTCGCGGAAGGTGCTGAGCTTGGATTCGCTGCCTTCCGGACGCACCCCATAAGGCACGGTGCGTTCGGTCAACACGAAGGCGTTCGCCATCGCGAACACCGTCATCTCGGTTTCGATCTCGAATCCGCGCGAAAGCACCGGCATCGACTTGACGAAGCGGCGCGAAAACGCGCGATAGCCCGACAGCACGTCGCGCACCGGCTGGCCGAACAGGCGGCCGATGCTCCAACGCACCAGCTTGTTGCCGAAGCCGTGGAAACGCCGGAACGATGCGCTGTCGTGTTGCTCCAGCCGGGTGCCCACGACCATGTCGGCGCGGCCGTCGACGATGTCTTCGAGCAAGACGCGCGCGTGATCGGCCGGATAGGTATCGTCGCCGTCGACCATCAGATAGACGTCGGCCTCGACCTCGCGGAACATCGCCCGGACCACGTTGCCCTTGCCCTTGGCCGACACCCGGTACACCTGCGCTCCGGCCTGGCGCGCCAGTTCGGCGGTGCCGTCGGTGCTGGCGTTGTCGAACACCCAGACCTGCGCCTCGGGTAGCGCGCGGCGAAAGTCGGCAACGACCTTGGCGACCGTGCTGGCTTCGTTGTAACAGGGGATCAGGACCGCGCTGCGCAAGCCGGCGCTCCGTAGTGCCGAGGGTGGAATGGCGCGATGGTACAGGGTCCGGGCGGGAGCGTCTGGCTAGAATAGAGGCATGGCCCCGCCCCCCGCTTCGCTCCGCCGTCCATGCTCCGCATGTCCCTGCCCGGGCCCCGAGGCGCACGCGTGAGCCTGACCCGGCAAGGGCGCAACTACCTGATGTTCGGCGCGTTGCAGTACTGCGTCGACTGGACCGTGATGGTGGCCTTGAGCCATATGGGCCTGCCGGTGGAAGCGGCGAATCTGGCCGGCCGCGTCAGCGGCGCCGCGCTCGGCTTCTGGCTCAACGGCCGCTTCACCTTCGCCAGCGAAGACACCACGGTCGGCCGGCGCCAGTTCGCCCGCTTCGCGACCCTGTGGATCTGCACCACTCTCGCCAGCACCGCGGCGGTCAGCCTGGTCAACAGCCATGCGGGCTTGCGCTGGACTTGGCTCGCCAAGCCGGCGATCGAAATCACCCTGGCCGGCGTGGGCTTCATGGTTTCGCGTTACTGGGTTTATCGGCGTTGAGCTCTGGTTGGTGTTGGGGTTGGTGCGGGGTTAGGCGTTAGGAGTTGGGGACTGTAAGGCTTCGGTTCTGGTTGATCGTCCCGATCAACATGATTCGACTTCCCCAACCCCGCCTTTCTTCCCCGCTCCATCCCCCAACGAAAAACGCCGGCGCAAGGCCGGCGTTTTCGTAAGCGTCGTGAAGCGGCCGACCGGTCAGTGCCGCATGTTCTTGCGCAGACGCTCCAGCGCCTGCAGCTGCGCCATCGCTTCGGCGAGCTTGGCCTGAGCTTCGGCAACGTCCATCTGCGGACCGCGGTTGGCCAGCGCGCGTTCGGCTTCTTCCTTGGCGGCGCGCACGGCGGCTTCGTCGATGTCCTGAGCGCGAATCGCGGTGTCGGCCAACACGGTCACGACCTGCGGCTGCACTTCCAGGATACCGCCGGACACGGCGAAATCCAGCTGCTCGCCGTTCGGCAGGGTCACCACGACCTTGCCGGGCTTCAGACGCGTGATCAGCGGCGCATGGCGCGGCGCGATGCCGAGTTCGCCGATCTCGCCGGTGGCGACGAGCAGCGTCGCCTCACCGTGGAAGATTTCTTCCTCGGCGCTGACGATGTCGCAACGGAAGGTAGTGGCCATGGTGGTGGGTCTCGTTCGGAGTGATGAGGCGGGGCTTGAAAAGCGGGGTCTAGAAGCGGGGTTGGGGAACTGCAGTTACGCAGGATCGGGGATCGACCGGAACCGAAAACTCCAGTTCCCCAACCCCCATTCCCTAATCCCGCTTCTGCTCCACTCAGCCCACGCCCATCTTCTTGGCTTTCTCGGCCGCTTCTTCGATACCGCCGACCATGTAGAACGCCTGTTCCGGCAGGTGATCGTATTCGCCGTCGCAGATGCCCTTGAAGCCGCGGATGGTTTCCTTCAGCGACACGTACTTGCCCGGCGCGCCGGTGAACACTTCGGCGACGTGGAACGGCTGCGAGAAGAAGCGCTCGATCTTACGGGCGCGGGCCACGGCGGTCTTGTCTTCTTCCGACAGCTCGTCCATGCCCAGGATCGCGATGATGTCCTTGAGCTCCTTGTACTTCTGCAAGGTGGCCTGGACGCGGCGCGCGGTGTCGTAATGCTCGGCGCCGACCACGTTCGGGTCGAGCTGACGCGAGGTGGAGTCGAGCGGATCGACCGCCGGGTAGATACCCAGGGACGCGATGTTACGGCTCAACACGACGGTGGCGTCGAGGTGGGCGAAGGTGGTCGCCGGCGACGGGTCGGTCAGGTCGTCCGCGGGAACGTACACGGCCTGGATCGAGGTGATCGAACCGGTCTTGGTCGAGGTGATGCGCTCCTGCAGCACGCCCATTTCCTCGGCGAGCGTGGGCTGGTAGCCCACCGCCGACGGCATGCGGCCCAGCAGCGCCGACACTTCGGTACCGGCCAGGGTGTAGCGGTAGATGTTGTCGACGAAGAACAGCACGTCGCGGCCCTTGCCGTTGGCGTCCTTTTCGTCGCGGAAGTATTCGGCCATGGTCAGGCCGGTCAGCGCGACGCGCAGACGGTTGCCCGGCGGCTCGTTCATCTGGCCGTACACCATCGCCACCTTCGACTTCGACAGGTCTTCCTGCACGATGACCTTGGCGTCGCTCATCTCGTGATAGAAGTCGTTACCTTCGCGGGTCCGCTCGCCCACGCCGGCGAACACCGACAGACCCGAGTGCTGGGTCGCGATGTTGTTGATCAGCTCGAGCATGTTGACCGTCTTGCCTACGCCGGCGCCGCCGAACAGGCCGACCTTGCCGCCCTTGGCGAAGGGGCACATCAGGTCGATGACCTTGATGCCGGTTTCCAGCAGCTCGTTGCCCGAGGACTGATCGGCGTAGTCCGGCGCCGGGCGGTGGATTTCCCACTGCACGTCGGTGTGGACGGGGCCGCGTTCGTCGATCGGCTCGCCGAGCACGTTCATGATGCGACCCAGCGTGCCTACGCCGACCGGCACCGAGACCGGACGGCCGGTGTTGGTCGCGATCAGGTTGCGCTTGAGACCGTCGGTGGAGCCCAGCGCGATCGCGCGGACGATGCCGTCGCCGAGCTGCTGCTGCACTTCGAGGGTGATGGCGGTGTTCTCGACCTTCAATGCGTCGTACACGCGCGGCACGGACTCGCGCGGGAACTCGACGTCGACGACCGCACCGATGATCTGAACGATCTTGCCCTGGCTGCTCATCTTTGATTCCTCAGTAACTTTCAAATGCTGCTCGTGGTCGCAGGCCCCTGGCCGCGCCCACCGGATGGATTAGACCGCCGCGGCGCCGCCGACGATTTCGGAGATTTCCTGGGTGATCGCGGCCTGACGGGCCTTGTTGTAGACCAGGTTCAAGGTGCCGATCAGCTTGGTCGCGTTGTCGCTCGCCGACTTCATCGCGACCATGCGCGCGGCATGCTCGGACGCCACGTTCTCCAGCACCGCCTGGTACACCAGCGACTCGATGTAGCGGGTCAGCACGTGATCGAGCACGGTCTGCGCATCGGGTTCGTAGATGTAGTCCCAGTCGTGCTTGGCGACCTGGGCTTCCGGCGCCGGCAGCGGCAGCAGCTGATCGAACGCCGCCCGCTGGGTCATGGTGTTGACGAAGTCGTTGTAGCAGACGAACACGCGGTCGATGCTGCCCGCGCTGTACGCATCGAGCATGACCTTGATCACGCCGACCAACTGTTCCACGTGCGGCTGGTCGCCCAGGTGGGTCACCGAAGCCAGCATGTTGACCTTGATGCGACGAAAGAACACCGAAGCCTTCTGGCCGATGGTCACCACGTCGATCTCGACGCCCTGCTCCTGCCACTTGCGGAACTCGCCGAGCAGCTTGCGGAACATGTTGTTGTTCAGACCGCCGGCCAGGCCGCGGTCGGACGACACGATCACGTAGCCGACGCGCTTGGGATCCTTACGCTCGACCATGTACGGATGCTGGTAGTCGGAATTGGCCTGGGCCAAGTGACCGATCACCTGCTTGATCACGCGCGCGTACGGGCGCGAGGTCTTCATCCGATCCTGCGCCTTGCGGATCTTGGAAGCCGAGACCATTTCGAGCGCGCGCGTCACCTTGCGGGTGTTCTGCACGCTCTTGATCTTGGTTTTGATTTCTCTGCCGCCGGCCATTGTTCGCTCGCTTTGCTCGCTTTAGGGGATTGGGGTTTGAAAGCGGGGTTGGGGGACTGGGGTTTCGCGGGGAACTGCCGGCCGCTTGGCTCCGCAGTTCCCTAACCCCTACTCCCTAGTCCCGCTTCACCGACCTCACCAGGTCCCGGTCTGCTTGAACTCTTCGATGCCCTTCTTGAAGGCGCCTTCGATCTCGTCGTTCCAATCGCCGGTGGTGTTGATCTTGTTGACCAACTCGCCGGCGGTGTTGACGAAGTGCGCGTGCAGCGCTTCTTCGAACGCACCGATCTTGGCCACCGGCACTTCGTCCATGTAGCCCTTGTCGACCGCGTAGATCGACAGCGACTGCAGGGCGATCGGCATCGGCGCGTACTGCTTCTGCTTCATCAGCTCGGTGACGCGCTGGCCGCGCTCGAGCTGCTTGCGGGTGGCTTCGTCCAGGTCGGAAGCGAACTGCGCGAACGCAGCCAGCTCGCGGTACTGGGCGAGCGCGATACGGATGCCGCCCGACAGCTTCTTGACGATCTTGGTCTGAGCGGCGCCGCCGACGCGCGACACCGAGATACCGGCGTTCACGGCCGGGCGGATGCCGGCGTTGAACAGGTCGGTTTCCAGGAAGATCTGGCCGTCGGTGATCGAGATCACGTTGGTCGGAACGAACGCCGAGACGTCGCCGGCCTGGGTTTCGATGATCGGCAACGCGGTCAGCGAACCGGTCTTGCCCTTGACTTCGCCGTTGGTGAACTTCTCGACGTAGTCCTCGTTGACGCGCGCGGCGCGCTCGAGCAGGCGGCTGTGCAGGTAGAACACGTCGCCCGGGTAGGCTTCGCGGCCCGGCGGACGGCGCAGCAGCAGCGAGATCTGGCGGTAGGCCACGGCCTGCTTGGACAGATCGTCGTACACGATCAGCGCGTCTTCGCCGCGATCGAGGAAGAACTCGCCCATGGTGCAGCCCGAGTAGGCGCTGATGTACTGCATCGCAGCCGATTCGGACGCGGTCGCGGCGACCACGATGGTGTGCGCCAGCGCGCCGTTCTCTTCGAGCTTGCGCACCACGTTGGCGATCGAGCTGGCCTTCTGGCCGATCGCGACGTAGATGCACTTAATACCGGTGCCCTTCTGGTTGATGATCGCGTCGATCGCCATCGCGGTCTTGCCGGTCTGACGGTCGCCGATGATCAGCTCGCGCTGGCCGCGGCCGATCGGGATCATCGCGTCGACGGTCTTGTAGCCGGTCTGCACCGGCTGGTCAACCGACTTGCGCCACAACACGCCCGGGGCGACGCGCTCGACCGGAGCGGTCAGGGTCGCGCCGATCGGACCCTTGCCGTCGATCGGCTCGCCGAGCGCGTTGACCACGCGGCCGAGCAGTTCGCGGCCGACCGGCACTTCCAGGATGCGGCCGGTGGTCTTGGCGATGTCGCCTTCGCCCAGGTGTTCGTAATCGCCCAGCACCACGGCGCCGACCGAGTCGCGCTCCAGGTTCAGCGCGAGCGCGAAGGTGTTGTTCGGCAGTTCGATCATTTCGCCCTGCATCACGTCAGCCAGGCCGTGGATGCGCACGATGCCGTCGGCGACCGAGGTGACGGTGCCTTCGTTGCGCGCTTCGGCGGCCAGCTTGACCTTCTCGATGCGGGTCTTGATCAGTTCACTGATTTCGGACGGGTTGAGCTGGGTGCTTGCCATTGTCGTTTCCTTGGTCCTGCATCGCGATGGGGCGACGCGCGGGTGCTTTCTTTTGGTTCGGGAGTCGGGAATCGGGAGTCGGGAATCGGAAGAGCTTGAGCTTCGACGATTCCCTGCTTCCTATTCCTTAGGTCCCGGCAATTAACCGGCCAGCGCCGTCTGCAGGCGCGCGAGCTTGCCCTTGAGCGAGCCGTCGATCACCACGTCGCCGGCGTCGATCACCGCACCGCCGATCAGCGATGCGTCGACCGCCGTCTCGACCTCGACCTGGCGGCCGAAACGCTTGGTCAGCGCGGCCTTGATCGCATCGAGTTCGGCCGCGGGCAGGTCGCTCGCGGAGGTGACCTTGGCCTTGACCACGCGGTCGGCCTCGGCACGCAGCTCATCGAACATGCCGGAAATTTCCGGCAGCAGCGGCAAACGGCGGTTGTCGGCCAGCAGCGCCAGGAAGCGCTGCACGGACTCTTCCGCGCCGTCGATCGCGACCAGGGCGACGGCGTCGCCGGAGGTCAGCTGCGGGTGACCGAGCAGCGATTGCACCTGCGGATCGGCCGCGATGCGCGCCGAGAAGGCGAGCGCTTGCGACCATTCGCTGGGGCGGCCGGCTTCGCGCGCCAGCGCGAATGCGGCGCGGGCGTACGGACGGGCGAGGGTGAGGTTCTGGCTCATCTGCTTGGGCTATCCGATCAGATTTCTGCGGCCAGCTCGTCGAGCAACGCCTTGTGGGCGTTGGCGTCGATCTCGCGCTTGAGCAGCTTTTCGGCACCGCTCACGGCCAGCGCGGACACCTGCTTGCGCAGATCCTCGCGGGCACGGTCGGATGCCGCGGCGATTTCGGCATCGGCCATTGCCTTCAGACGCGTGCCTTCGACCATCGCTTCGGTCTTGGCCTGATCGACGATCTGATTGTGGCGCTGATGAGCCTGCTCGATGACTTCGTTAGCCTTGGTACGAGCTTCGCGCACGATCTCATCCGCCTGCGCCTTGGCCTGCTGGATGAGAACTTCGGCGCCTTCAGCGTTCGCCAAACCTTCGGCGATCTTCTTCTGGCGCGCTTCGATCGCTGCGTTCAGCGGCGGCCAAATGAACTTCATCGTGAACCATACGAGGATCGCGAAGGAGAGCATCTGGCCGAAGAAAGTCATGTTGGGATTCATGACGGGTCCTCGACGTTACTTACGTTGGGCCGGCGAGTGCCGGCCCGGGTTGCCGAGTCGCGCCCCGATGGGGGCACGGCTCTGCCTGATCAGCCAGCGGCGGCAGCGAGCTTGATGGCTCCGATCAGCGGGTTGGCGAACGCGAAGAACAGAGCGACGGCGAGACCGATGATGAACGCGGCGTCGATCAGGCCGGCGAGCAGGAACATACGGCCCTGCAGCATCGGCACCAGCTCCGGCTGGCGCGCGGCGGATTCAAGGAACTTCGAGCCCATGAGCGCGATGCCGAGGCAGGCGCCCAGAGCGCCGAGACCGATGATGATGCCGATCGCGATCGCGGTCAGACCCTGAACGTTGGCGATGTTCTCGACGAGCATGGTGCTTCTCCTGGTAGAGGTAGTGCTAAACGGTGAAGGGAAAACGGATAGGTAAAACGAAAAAGGGCGTTGCTCGAATCAATGGCTTTCGCGGGCGCCTGCGATGTAGACGACCGTGAGGATCATGAAGATGAAGGCCTGCAACAGGATGATCAGGATGTGGAAGATCGCCCAGGCGGCGTTGGCGAGCACGCCAGGCACGAAGGTGTAGATGCTTCCCAGCAGACCGGCGATGAGCATGAACACCAGCTCGCCGCCGTACATGTTGCCGAACAGTCGCATCGCGAGCGAAACCGGCTTGACCAGCCACTCGATGATGTTCATGACCAGATTGACCGGTGCCAGCACGATCTTCATCACGCCGTGCGCGTGGAACGGCGCGGTGACCAGTTCCTTGCCGAAACCGCCGGCACCCTTGGCCGAAATGGCGTGGCCGATCAGGATGAAGAACACCGAGGCCGACAGCGCGAAGGTAGTGTTGAGATCGGCGGTGGGAACCGCGCGGAAATAAGTGTGGTGCGCGACTTCCGCGCCTTGGGTGGTGTGGACCAGCCAGCCGAACAGATCCAGCGGCAGCAGGTCCATCGTGTTCATGAACACGACCCACATGAAGATGGTCAGCGCCAGCGGCGTCACCGAACGGCGATCGCCGTGGAAGGTGTCTTTGACCTGGCCGTCGATGAACTCGAGGATGATCTCGACGAAGGCCTGACCCTTGCTGGGAACGCCTGCCGTCGCCTTGCGCGCGGCCAGGCCGAACCACAGGATGAACACCAGACCGAGCACCAACGCCACGATCCACGAGTCGAAGTTGAACTTCGACAATGCATCGCTGCCAAAGACCTCACTGGTGTTGTGGGTCAAATGGTGCGTGATGTATTCGTTCAGGCCGCCCGAACCGGTCTGTTCACTCACGAAAGACACCTTATCGTTTCAAAAGATTGGCCAGTACGAAGGCCAGCGTCGCCGCCAGCAATCCCACCAGCATTGGTAGCGGCGGCAGATGCCATCGGACCATACCGAGTCCGAACACCATCAAGACCGCCACCCACTTGAATATGACTCCGGCCAACAACCGCCCTACTGCCGCACCGGCCGGTTGCACGCCTCCCCCCAATGCCATCCTGGCCGCCACCAGGCTGCCAGCCACCGCGGCCCCGCCGCCCACCGCTGCCGCCAGCGCGAAGTTCGCGCCGAAGGAGAGGAAGGCCAGCGCCGTCAGCGCCGTTGCGCCGGCTTGCCAGGCAATCGCGCGCGACGCTAGCCGGCGGCCTGCGGACATTGGATCGTGCACGCGGGTCTCGTCGGTCTGGGGTTGGCGCAAAGCGCCCGGTAGAGCCGCAAAAGTATAGAACGCGAGCGACTTTGCGGCAACCGGCGGCAGTCACGGGACTGCCATAGGCGCTGTGTTGGGTTACGGCGACAGCGATCGCGACCAGTTTCATGGCTGCGACTATGCGGCCCAGCGCTAGGACGTTGAATTACCTCCCAGGTAAGCAAGGCTGCGCCAGGCCGGCTCGCCATAGCTGAAGGCTATCGAACCGGTTGCGAGAATCGATTTGCTTTTCCCCAGGGTCGGCGCATGTTGAGAATCATTCTCATCTAGATCACTGCCATGAGCAAGACCCTCAGCTTCGCCGCCGTCCATTTCTGCGTCGCCTTCCTGGTCGGCTACCTGATGACCGGCAGCGTCTGGGTCGGCGGCGCGCTGGCCCTGGTGGAACCGGCCTGCAACACGGTCGCGTTCCATCTGCACGAAAAGGTGTGGAAGCGCATCGAGCGCCGCCGCGCCGAAGCCGCGCTTGCCGGTTCAGCAAATTCGGGTGGCGCGCTGACGACTTGATCGAAATCTTTGACGAACTGCGGAACCTTTTATCGAAGCTCCGGTCAGTATCAGTGAACGCCCGCCGCCTCTCTCTCCTCGTCAATGGCAAAAGCAGCGGTGGGCACCCCGAAGCCCCGGCATGACCCGCCGGGGCTTCGTCTTTTGTGAGCGTTATCACCTTTTCCGCAAGTTCGACTTTGCCGTTTCGGCCGCTCCCGTTTTTTTCACGACCACTCCACTCCGGCGACGGCATTCATGTACGCACCAGTACATGAACTGTGCTGCATCCCCCGCATACGGAGTGACCCTGTGACTTACAAACTTCTTCCATTGACGCTCGCGCTGGCCGCGACGGGCGCCACGTTCGCGCTGCCTGCGCACGCCGAAGACGATCGTTTCACCGTGCGACTGGGCGCGATGTCGGTCGACACCAGCGGCGAACTCAGCGCCGGCACCAATTTCCGCGGCCAGCCCTACCGGTTCAGCCAGGACTTCGATTTCGGCAGCAAGGAAACCGTGCCGCGCATCGAGGGCCTGTTCCGCTTCAGCGAACGCAACCGCTTGCTGTTCAACTATTGGAGCTACGACAAGAGCAAGCGCGCCACGCTGAGCGAGAACATCTCCTTCGACGACACCACCATTCCGGCCGGCAGCTTCGCCCAGGCCAAGACCAAGTTCCAATTGGCCAGCGTGATGTACGACTACGCGGTGGTGGAAACCGACACGGTGAGCTGGGGCCTGCAGATCGGCGTGGAGTACGCCAAGTTGGAAGGCAAGCTCAACGCCGAAGCCGGCACCAGCAGCTACCGCACCAGTTCCAGCGACGACGGCTACGCGCCGGTGGTCGGCTCGCGCCTGACCTTGTCGCCGAACGAACATTGGCGTTTCGTCGTGCAAGGCCAGTACCTCGACGCGGGCTGGGGCGATTTCGGCGATTACGACGGCGACATCAGCCGCGCCAATGCCTTGGTCGAATACCGTTTCACCGAAAGCTTCGGCGTGTTCGCCGGCTACGACTGGTTCAAGATCGACGCCAAGCGCAGCGGCAACGACGGCGTGGTCGGCCTGGACCAGCGTTTCAAGGGGCCGATGGCCGGCGTGACGTTCTCGTTCTGACTGCGGCCGGACCTTCAGGTCCGATGCCCTGGGTTCTTATCGAGCCAGAGCATCCGACCTGGAGGCCGTCTTCCGATGAGGCCCGCCGGCGTCGCTTACAGCTCCGGCACAAACGCGCGCGGGCTGTTCAAGCGCCCGCGCAGGCATGCCTCCAGCGCCAAAGGCATGCGCTCGAATTCGCTGCGGTAGGCCTCGGCCGCTTGCGCGCTTTCGACCGGCCGCGGCGCGACCTTGCCGTCGACGATGTCGAACTGGGTGCCATAGCGCTGGAGCCGGCCTTCGGCCAGGCGCAGTTGATCGACCCGCTCCATCGCCTCGCGGATCAGATATCCGCCCGCGCCGGGCATCCGCCGCTGCGTCTCGAGGAAGGCTTCGGCCAGCCGCAATTGGCGCCCGCTGTCGTCGCGGTCGCGGTAAATCCCACTCCACAACGCCTCGACGCCATCCGCGCCGATCTCGTCGACGCCGGGCATTGGCCGGCGCTGCAGGATCTCGCGCAGTTGCTGCGCCGCTGTCCGTGCCTGGGCCACCGACACGCGCGGTTCGGGCGCACGGGATTCCTTGCGATGGGCAGGCGTCGCGCCGGGAGGTGTTGCGGCCGCGGCTGCGGCTGCCGCATCCGCAGCGGCGGCCGCCGCAGCCAGAGCCGCGGAAACGGCGTCGTGCGAGGCGCTCTGGCTGCCATAGCCGCCGTGCAAAGCCAGAGCGCTCAAGCGCCGCACGGTTTCGCGCAACGCCGGATCGCGCGGCGGCGATGCCGGCTGGCGCAGGCGCGCCCGCTGCATCCGCGCGCGGGCGCCGTCCATCCAGGCCTGCCCCTGCGGGCAGGCACGATAGTCTTCGTCCTGGGGTTGGGGCGGCGGCCTCAGGACAGGGCCGCCGCTTGCATCGCGTAAAAGCCGACGACCAACGCTAGCGCCAGCGCGCTGGCCTTACCCCTTTTTCTTGGGGATATACAAATCCGTGATCGTTCCATCGAACACCTCCGCGGCCATGCCGACCGACTCGCTGAGAGTCGGATGTGGATGGATGGTGTGCCCGATATCGGCGACTTCGCAACCCATTTCGATCGCCAGACCGACTTCGGCGATCAGATCGCCGGCGTGCACGCCGACGATGCCGCCGCCGACGATGCGTTGGCTGGCTTCATCGAAGATCAGCTTGGTGAAGCCTTCGGTGCGGCCAATGCCGATCGCGCGGCCGCTGGCGGCCCACGGGAATTTGCCGATGCCGACCTTCAGGCCCTTGGCCTTGGCTTCGGTTTCGGTGACGCCGACCCAGGCGATTTCCGGATCGGTGTAGGCCACCGACGGGATCACTCGCGCCACCCACTCTTTCTTCTCGCCGGCGGCGACTTCGGCGGCGAGCTTGCCTTCGTGCGTGGCCTTGTGCGCGAGCATCGGATTACCGACCAGATCGCCGATGGCGAAGATGTGCGGCACGTTGGTGCGCATCTGCCGGTCGGCCGGAATGAAGCCGCGTTCGGTGACGGTCACGCCGGCCTTGTCGGCGCCGATCTTGCCGCCGTTGGGCGAACGGCCCACCGCGACCAGCACGCGATCGTAGACCTGCGCCTCGGGGGCTTTTTCGCCTTCGAAATTGACCTTGATGCCTTCCTTCAACGTTTCGGTACCGGCGGCCTTGGTCTTCAGATACACCGCCACGCCCTGCTTCTTCAGCCGATCGGCGAGCGGCTTGACCAGATCCGGATCGGCGCCCGGCATCAACTGGTCCATGAACTCGACCACGGTGACTTCGCTGCCCAGCGCGCGGTACACGGTGGCCATTTCCAGACCGATGATGCCGCCGCCGACGACCAGCAGCTTGTTCGGAATATCGGCCAGCTCCAGCGCGTCGGTGGAATCCATCACGCGCTTGTCGTCCCACGGGAAGCCCGGCAGCTTCACCGCCTGCGAACCGGCAGCGATGATGCATTGCTCGAAGCGGATCAACTGGGTGCCGCCCTCACCTTTGACTTCCAGTTCGTTGGGCGAGACGAACGTGCCGGTGCCGGCGACCACGCGCACCTTGCGCTGCTTGGCCATGCCGGCCAGGCCCTTGGTCAGCTGGCCGACCACTTTTTCCTTGTACTTGCGCAGCGCGTCCAGGTCGATGCTCGGCTTGGCGAAGCTGACGCCGTAGTCGCTGGCGTGCTCGGCCTCATCGATCACCGCGGCGGCATGCAGCAGCGCCTTGGACGGTATGCAGCCGACGTTGAGGCAGACGCCGCCGAGGCTGGCGTAGCGCTCGACCAGCACCGTATCCAGGCCGAGATCGGCCGAACGGAACGCGGCGGTGTAGCCGCCGGGGCCGGAGCCGAGCACGAGCATGCGGCACTCGACGTCGGCCTTGCGGCCGCTCGCGGCGGCAGCGGTCGGCGCGGGCGTGGAGGGGGCATTCGATGCCGCGCTCGCGGTGGATTCGCTCTTTCCCCCGCTTGCGGGGGAAGGCTGGGATGGGGGCGCGCCGGCCGGCGTGCCCTCACCCGCCGCGCGGGGCGCGGCGACCTCTCCCGCAGGCGGGAGAGGTGCTTTGGTGTCGCTTGCGCCTGTTGCAGCGCCTTCGGCTTCCAGGATCACGATCACCGCGCCCTCGGCCACCTTGTCGCCGACCTTGACGCTGATCGACTTGACCACGCCGTCGGCCGAGGACGGCACTTCCATCGTCGCCTTGTCCGACTCCAGCGTGACCAGGCCCTGATCCTTCTTGACCGTGTCGCCGACCGCGACCAGCAATTCGATGACCGGTACGTCGTCGTAGTCGCCGATGTCGGGAACCTTTACTTCAATGCTGCTGGCCATCGCGCTGCGTCCTCTTCGAATCGGGTGCGGGCGCGTGGGCGTCCGCCATGGGTGCGCACGGCCGGACCGTGCGTTCGGCGCCCGCCGCGACGGCCGGCGCCTGCGATAAAGGCCCGCGCGCGCCTGAGCGCGGGCGGGCGGAGGTTCAAGGCGCCGCGACTTCGCCTAATTGCTTGTCCAGTTCGTCCAGCGATTCGCCCAGCGCGCGCCAGCGGCGCTCGCGCTTGGAGGCGCTTTCGTTGGACGCTTCGATCAACAGGCTGACCTGCTCCATCAGCGGCTCGCCGGCGCCGCAGTCCGGACGCGTGCCGCTGACGCGCAATCCGTCGACCACGAACAGCAACTGGTCCTTGTCCTGGAACTCGGCCGGCTTGTCCCGCGGCGCCATGGTTTCCAGCGCGCGCTTCCAGGTGGCGACCACGCGCTGGGCCAGCGCGGCCGGTATCGGCGCTTCCTCGTTCTCGACTTCCTGATCCACGCGCAGTTCCAGAGCGCCGCTGGCGCGGGCGGAGTTCCATACCGCCACGCGCTCGCTGGGCAGCGCATGGCGCACGGTCCAGTCGGCGTCGCCCGCGGCGGGAATCAACAGCAGGCCGCTTTCGGCGCCGCGGGTGGGCAGGAAGGTCAGGCTCAGGCGCGGTTCGGACTTGGCCGCGATCAGTTGCTCGACCGCCGAACCGTGGTTCTCGGTCGCCGGCGGCCAGCCGCGGCCGAGGGCGAAGGAACACTGATCGGCGGCCTGCGCGAACGGCGCGGCCAGCACGGCGGCGAGGCCGAACCAGGCCAGGCGGCGGGAGGCGGAGGCGTTACGCGAAGAACGAATCATTGCGACGGGCGATCCTGTTGAACGGCGAGCATGGACGAACGGAACGACGCGGATCGGAGCCGCCGCCGCGAGCCGCCCCGCGCATCGATCGCGGGGCCGCCCGTCGCAACGGCGCCTGGCTCGGCGGGCGTTACAGCAGCACGCGGCGCATGTCGGCCAACAACTGCGCCAGATACGCGGTGAAACGCGCGGCGGCGGCGCCGTCGATGACCCGGTGATCGTAAGACAGCGACAGCGGCAGGATCAGGCGCGGCGCGAACTGCTTGCCGTCCCACACCGGCTGGGTCGCCGACTTGGACACGCCCAGGATCGCCACTTCCGGCGCGTTGACGATCGGGGTGAACGCGGTGCCGCCGATACCGCCGAGCGAGCTGATCGAGAAGCAACCGCCGCTCATGTCGGCCGGGCCGAGCTTGCCGTCGCGCGCCTTGGCGGCGAGTTCGCCGGTTTCCTTCGCGATCTGCAGCACACCCTTCTTGTCGCAGTCGCGCACCACCGGCACGACCAGGCCGTTGGGGGTGTCGGCGGCGAAACCGATGTGGAAGTACTTTTTCAGCGTGAGGTTCTCGCCGGTCGCGTCCAGGGACGCGTTGAAGGTCGGGAACTTCTGCAGCGCCGAAACCGAAGCCTTCATCAGGAAGGCGAGCATGGTCAGCTTGAGGCCGGCCTTCTCGTTTTCCTTATTGAGCGCCACGCGCAGCGCTTCCAGGTCGGTGATGTCGGCATCGTCGTGCTGGGTGACGTGCGGGATCATCGCCCAGTTGCGCGCGAGGTTGGCGCCGGAGAGCTTCTGGATGCGTGAGAGCGGCTTGGTTTCGGTCTCGCCGAACTTGCTGAAATCGACCTTGGGCCACGGCAGCAGATTCAGGCCGCCGCCCAGGCTCGGCGCCGCGCCGACGCTGGCCGGTGCTCCGCCGCCGCCCTGCATGACGCCCTTGACGAAGGACTGCACGTCTTCCTTGCCGATCCGTCCGCCGCGCGCGCTGCCGGTGACGCGCGCCAAGTCCACGCCGAGCTCGCGCGCGAACAGGCGTACCGCCGGGCTGGCGTACGGCACCTTGTCGGGCATCAACTCTTCGGCGGTGAAAGCGACCGGCGGGGTGCGCGGGGGCATGGCTTCGGGGTCGGTGCCGGCGTTGGCGCCCGGAATCGAGGCGGGCGTCGGAGCGGCTTCGGACTTGGCCGGCGCTTCGGGCTTGGCAGCTTCCTGCTTCGCCGGCGCGGGGGCCTCGGCTTTGGCGGGAGCGGCGGGCGCAGCCGGTTTGGCGGGCTCTTCGGCTTTCGCGGGCGCTGCGGTCGAGTCCCCTTCGGTTGGCTCGATCAACGCCACCACACTGCCTTCGGCCAGCTGATCGCCGATCTTGACCTTGAGTTCGCGGATCACGCCCGCGAACGGCGCCGGTACTTCCATGGTCGCCTTGTCGGACTCCAGCGTGACCAGGCCTTGATCCTGGGTCACCGTGTCGCCGACCGCGACCAGCAGTTCGATGACGGGTACGCCGTCGTAGTCGCCGATGTCGGGGACGCGTGCTTCCTTCAGATCAGCCATGTTCGTGGGGCTCCGCAATGCGCGAAAACCCTATTGTGGCGTGTGCAGGCGATCACGCCAACCGCACGCGGGCCACTGCAGTACTAAAGGCCTACGCGGCACAGCGAAGTTACTGCGGCGGTCTTGCGTACGCCGGGGTACTGGCCGGGTCGGGAGGGAGGTATCCGGGGGAAATCCGGTCGCAGGACGGGGTTGCGGCGCGCCGCCTGGGCGGCGTCCTTGAGGGCGACTTGGTGTCGACGGGAGAGGTACGGGCGGTTGTGTAGGCCGTGTGCTGGTGGCGGAGCGTGCTGCTGCTTACGCCGCGGCCTAGAGGGCGCGGGCGCGGCTTGCGCCGCTCCTACAGGGAGGCCGGGGGACGAAGTTGGGGTAGGAGCGGCGCGAGCCGCGACTGCGATACGCCGATCACGACCTAACCGACCTACCTGTGCGCGGCCACGCTTGCGGCCGTGATTCCGCCTCGACAGAACGACAGCGTGTCCGACGGGACGCCGGCCTCGATCGGGAGACCGAAGACGGGCCGCTTATTTCGACTGGCTCGGCTTGACTTCGACCTTGAGCAAATCCAGCGGCTTGCCCGCGAAGCGATAGCTCAAGGCATTGTCCAACTCGTCCAGCCCACGCACGCGTTGGCACAAGGCATCGGCGCGCAGGCCGAGCTTGTCGGCGCGCGGTTGCACCGCCGCTTCGACCTTGGCGTCGATCGCGTCCAGGCGCTTGAACCGATCGAGGTCGCCGCTGAACACCGCGGTGACCGAGCCGCCGACCAGTTCGCCCATCACGATCGGCAGGGTGTCGGCCAAGGCCTCGCCGATGCCGTCGCCCAGGGCCTTGCCGCTGAAACGGGTCGGGGTGACCACGTTGGCCAAACGCGCATCGAGTTGCTTGCGCGCCTTCTCGACATGGGTGCGGGTGCGGTCGGGGTTGTTGCCGAGCACGGCGGCGACCTCGCCGAGCGCGGTGAAGGCGATGTCGGCCGCCTCGCGGCCGATGTGCTGGGCCTCGGGCATCGCCGCGCGCGTGCCGCGCTCGAACTCGGCGATGCGGCGCGCGTCGTCGGCGCTCAACGTCACCCAGCGATCGTCGACGAACATCCGGCCCTGGCGCATCACGATCGCCTTCGGCTCGCCCAGCTTCCGGGTCAGGATCAGGCTGCGCTCGTTGAGGGTCAGCTCATACGCGCTGTCGATTTCGCAGGTGGCGTCGACCCGGACCTCGGCCAACGCGGAACCGCCGGCCAGCGTCAGTGCGGCCAGGGCGGTCAGTCGGAGCGGAAAACGTGCGCGCATCGCCGGATCCTTGACGGTGGAATGGTTCACAGCTTGCCGTGGCCGTGGGTCAGATACCTGTGCCGATGGACGGCATTACCTTTGTCATGGCGGTTGGCCGTGCCGATCGTGGCGTTTGGCTAACCACAGCCTAGCGCATCGGGACGACGGCGCGATGCGCGGCGCATCGCAGTCGCGCAAGCGCGCCGGTCGGATCGAGTTCGCGGAGCGATTCGATCGCCATCGCGTCGAATCGGGTCTGCGCGGTGGCGAGAGCGCACTGAATGCCGCGCGCGAAAGGGCCGTTTTCCCGCCGTTTATGTGCGCGATTTTCATCGATCGCCATCCCGCGCGCGGCGAATGCATTGATCGTCGCTTGCGCGCGGCGCGCATCTGCGCGGCGTTCAAGTCGCGCTCATCGAGCATGAAACCGCTTATTTCACGCGATTTCCCCGCCACACCAAGGTTTACAGCCGATGCGATACCGCACGCGGCGGCATCGACGAAGCGCTCGTCGACGACGAATTCCCACCAGTCCCAATGTGTTCATTTCGTTCATTTTTCCCTTGAAAACGCGGCTCTAACACGGCTCACGCGTGAAAAGTTCCTTCACGCGCATTCGCGCGGCAAGTTCGGTTCATGCACGCGTTGCTACCTTGCGCACCGCCTCCCCCAAGGCGTCACGCAACACAACAACAGGAGTCCACTCCATGATCCGCTTTCGTCATTTGACCCTTGCCATGATCGGCGCCCTGGCTTTCGCCCCGGCCGCCTTCGCTCAGGATGCGAGCACCGACAGCGCCAGCGGAAAGCGCTTCGCCATCGTCGGCGGCTACTCGCTGAGCCAACCGACCAAGAATCCGCAGATCGGCGGCGTACGCACCGACGTGGACGGCGGCGGCGCCCCGACCCTCAGCGCCAGCTGGTACATCAACGACAACATCGCCATCGAAGCCTGGGGCGCGGCCGACAAGCTCGGTCAGCGCATCAACGCCGGCGGCGGCAAGATCGGCAGCGTCGATTCGCAGCCGGTCGCGCTGAGCGGCCAGTACCACTTCCGCGGCGCCGACAGCATCGTGCGTCCGTTCGTGGGTCTGGGCTACTACGAAGCCAACTACAGCGGTGAATCGCTGAGCAGCGGCAACCGCCTGGGCATCGACAACGCCAAGGGCGCGATGGCCACCGCCGGCGTCGATCTCAACATCAACCCGACCTGGTTCGCCCGCGCCGACGTGCGCTACATGCAGGGCAAGCCGGACGTGAAGCTCGACGGCGTCAAGGTCGGCGAAGCCGAGCTGAACCCGGTCACCGTGGGCGTCGGCATCGGCGCGCGCTTCTGATCAACCGTCGAGGTTGAATCGGGTCATACCCGCGCAAGTGAACAAGCGGTTGCTCTGAAGGCTGCAAATCCCAGCCGCCATCGACAGCCGCGCAGACAAAACGGGCTCCTTCGGGAGCCCGTTTCTTTTTCGCAAGCCCACGCACGCGCGCAAGCCCGGCAGCCGCTACTTCGAACCGCCGTCGAGAAAATGGATCACGTAGAACGCGGCGCCGCGCGGATCGGTCAGACGGGCGATGCGGGCCACGCCGGTGGCGTCGAACGGCGCGAACGCCAACCGCCCGCCCAGCACCAGGGCGCGCTGCACGCAGGCGTCCACGTCGGGGACCTGCAGATAGATCGACCAGTGCGGCGCCAGATCGCCCCAATCGGGCTGCATCTGCAGCAGGCCGCCGAGCATGCGCTGCTCGTCGACGAACACCCGGTAACCGTTCGGCGCCTGCGGATGGGCCTGCATGCGCCAGCCGAACAATTGCTGGTAATAGGCTTCCGCCGCGGCGATGTCGCGCGTGGCCAGCTCGGCCCAGCACACCGCGTTGTCGACCCCGAGCGCATCCACCCCGGGATGCGCGCGCTGCTGGGCGAGCGAGAACACCACGCCTTCCGGATCCGCGCATACGGCCATGCGCACGTGTTCCATCAGTTCGAACGGCGCGGCGATCATGCGTCCGCCCAGCGCCACCGCGCGCGCGGCGACCGCATCGCAGTTGGCGGCGCGGAAGTACACGCCCCAATGCGGCGAATGGTTGCCGTCGGGACCGGGCAAGGCGCCGGGGACCAGACTGTAGGTGCCGGCCACGTCGAGGCCGTTTAGCTTGAAAATCGTATACAGACTGGCGTCGGGCATCGGCGTGCGCTCGACCGTCCAACCGAACAATGCGCTGTAAAACGCCTCGGCGACCGGCTGATCGTCGGTCGCCAACTCGAACCAGCACGGGGCCCCGGGAGCGTGGACGAGCGCGGTCATGTTGTTTCTCCCCGGACTACGCTTCGACACTACGCCGTGGCGAACAAATCGTCATGGCGCGCTGCGGCGAAAAGCGCGCAAGTTCACGCCGGCTCACGCTGAACCGTCGCGACGCGGTCGCGCAAGCTGAACCAGGACGACTCCGAGTCGGCTCCGAATCGGCTCCGAGTCGGCTCAGGGATGTTCGGCTTCGGTATGCACCCGTTCGCGGCGCAGCAGGTACAGGCCGCTGGCGACGATGATCGCCGCGCCGACCCAGGTGATCGAATCGGGCAGCACGCCCCACAGGCTCAGGTCCAGAATCACGCCCCAGATCAGCGCGGTGTACTCCAACGGCGCGATCAGCGAAGCCTCGCCCAGACGGAACGCCTCGGTGATCGCGTACTGGCCGACCGTACCGAACACGCCCAGGCTGAGGATCAGCCACCAGTCCTCGCCGCGCAGCGGTACCCAGCCCGACCAGGCCAGAGCGCCGGAACCGAAGGTGATCATCACCATCAGCCACAGCATCATCGCCTGGGTGCTGTCGGTGCGCGCGAGCAGGCGCACGGTGATCGCGCTGATCGCATACGCCGTCGACGCGCCGAGCACCGCCAGCGCGGCCAGGCTCAGCATGCCCTCGCCGCTGGGACGCAACAGCACCACCACCCCGAGCAGGCCGATGCCGATGGCGACCCAGCGCCGCGGCCCGACCTGCTCGCCCAGCATCGGTCCGGACAAGGCGGTGATCAGCAGCGGCGCGATGAAGAAGATCGAATACGTGGTCGACAGCGGCAACCGGTTCACGCCGTAGACGAACGCGGCCATCATTCCCACGCCCAGCACGCCGCGCAGCAGGTGCAGCGGCCAACGCACCTTCAACAAGGGCTTCAGGCCGGTGCTGGCGATCGCCCAGACCAGCACGAAGGGCAAGGACGAGATTCCGCGCAGAGTCGCCACCTGGAACGGCGGGTAGTGCTCGGACAACAGCTTGAGCAGCGCGTCCATCAGCGAAAACATCAGCACCGCGACCAGCATGGTCGCGATCGCCCGGCGCTGGCGGGGATGGGCGGCGATCACGACACGTCCGCGCGGGCGGCGTCCGGATCGGCGATGCGGAAGCGGGGAAGAACGGTCATGGCGGCCGGGCAAAAGAAGACTGGCCATCATGACCGGCGCCCAGCGGCGCGTCATCTGCGTTGTGTCATCTCATCCGACGATCCGGGTCGCGCGCCGGCGCAGTCTGCGGCGCAGCCCCAGGGTGTAGATCTGGTAATACCCCAACAGCAATCCGCCGACCGCGAGCAGGCTGCCCTGACGCGACAGCCAGTCTTCGTGCCCGTCGCCCCAGGCGTGCGCGGTCTGCCACAGACCGTAGACGATGCGCGCGGCGACGAGCAGGGTCAGGCCCAGCACCAGCCAGCGATTGGGCGTGTAGAACAAGCCTTTGGCTTCGTCCTCGAAACGGGTCAGCCCCAGACCGATCACGCCGAGCACACCGCCGCCGAGAAAGCCCGTGGCGGCGTATGTCGGCGCATCGGCGACCCAGTGACCGATTGCCCAGGCACTGAGGAACAACAGCAGCAGCGACGCGAACGACAACCCCGCCGCCAGGCTCACCGCCCACGGCAACGCGCGCCGGCGTGCCTTGCCGTAGCGGTAGCGCTGGATCAGGCCGATCGGAATCAGCAGCGCCCACAGGGCCAGCAGGATCAACAGCGCCAAGGGGATCAGGAGCAGCGGCATGGGGGCAGCTTAACCTCGGCGGCGTGCCTGGCAGGTGTCCGACTGTAGGAGCGGCGCGACCCGCGACCACGACCGCGACACCACGCATGCGGCGCGACCGGCCAGCACGCGGTCGCGGCTCGCACCGCTCCTACAGTCGGGTGCCTACCCTCGCCTCAGGCCGCCTTGTCGAGGCTGGCGATGTCGATCACGAAGCGATAGCGCACATCGCCCTTGAGCATGCGCTCGTAAGCCTCGTTGATCTGCGCGATATCGATCAGCTCGATGTCCGAGGCCACGCCGTGTTCGGCGCAGAAATCCAGCATTTCCTGGGTTTCGCGGATGCCGCCGATCAGCGAGCCGCCGAGCTTGCGCCGCTGCATGATCAACGCGCCCGCGGCCACCGTCGAGGGTGTCTCGGGAATGCCGAGCAGGACCATGGTGCCGTCGAATTTCAACAGCCCCAGATAGGCGTTGTAGTCGTGATCGCCGGAGACCGAATCGATGATGAAGTCGAACGAACGCGACAAGGCTTTGAACGTGCCCTTCTCGCGGGTCGCGGCGAAGGCGTGCGCGCCCAGCGCCAACGCGGCTTCGCGCTTGGATTCCGAGGTGCTCAGCACGGTCACCCGCGCGCCCATCGCCACCGCCAGCTTGACCGCCATGTGGCCCAGGCCGCCCAGGCCGACCACCGCGACCTCGTCGCCGGCCTTGACCCCGTAATGCTTGAGCGGCGAATAGGTGGTGATGCCCGCGCACAGCAGCGGCGCGGCGCGGTCGAGCGGAATCGACTCGGGAATGCGCAGCACATAGGCCTGATCGACGGTGATGCGGGTCGAGTAGCCGCCGTAGGTCGGCGCGCCGGTGCCGCGCTCGTGCGAATTGTAGGTGCCGGTCATGCCCTGGTCGCAGTACTGTTCTTCGCCGGCCTTGCACTGCGCGCATTCGCGGCAGGAGTCGACGAAACAACCCACGCCGACCGCGTCGCCGGGCTTGAAGCCCTGGACCTCGGCGCCGACCCGAACCACCCGGCCGACGATTTCGTGGCCCGGCACCATCGGGAACGTCGATCCGCCCCATTCGTCGCGAGCCTGATGGATGTCGGAATGGCACACGCCGCAATAGAGAATGTCGATCAGCACGTCGTCCGGGCCGGGTTCGCGGCGTTCGATCGAAAACGGGGCCAGGGGCGAATGCGCGTTCTGCGCGGCGTAAGCGGCGGTCTTGGACATGGGGGTTCCAGGTGGCGTGGAGACGGGACGCGACGGCGCCAGGGCCGGCGCGCCGGCCGCGGCGCGAACTCGAGCGATCGCGCGACGGGGCCGAAGCGGATCGGTCCATTCTAGGCGCGCGGCGTGGCTGCGGCGTCAAACCGCCGGATACTTGACCGCATCTCCGCTGCAACGCTGCGTATCGCCGCCGCGCTTGCGTTACCCTTTGCGCGTTTCCCCCATCACTGCGAGTGCGCCATGCCTTCTTTCGACGTCGTGTCCGAAGTCGACACCCATGAACTGACCAACGCGGTCGACCAAGCCAACCGCGAACTGTCGACCCGCTTCGATTTCAAGGGCGTGGACGCCAAGTTCGTGCTCGACGACAAGCAGATCACCCAGTCCGCGCCGAGCGAGTTCCAACTCGAGCAGATGACCCTGATCCTGCGCCAACGCCTGTCGGCGCGGCAGATCGATGCGCGCTGCCTGGAATTCGGCGATGTCGAATCCAATCTGGCCGGCGCGCGGCAGAAGATCACCGTGCAGCAAGGCATCGAGCAGAAGCTGGCCAAGAAGATCGCCGCGGCGATCAAGGACGCCAAGCTCAAGGTCGAAACCCAGATCAACGGCGACAAACTGCGAGTCAACGGCAAGAAGCGCGACGACCTGCAGGGCGCGATCGCGCTGCTGAAGGCCGGCGATTTCGAACGCCCGCTGCAGTTCGACAACTTCCGCGACTGAGCGCGCCGTGAGCGACGCCGCGCCGCCCGAAGACCCGATCGCCGCGACCCGCCGCTGGCTGGAACGCGCGGTGATCGGGCTGAACCTGTGTCCGTTCGCCAAGGCGGTGCTGGCCAAGGGCCAGGTGCGTTTCGTGCTGAGCCAGGCGCAGACCGGCGAGGCGTTGCTGGAGGAACTGGCTTCGGAGTTGGAATTGCTGGAGCGCAGCGATCCGGAAAAGATCGACACCACCTTGCTGATCCACCCGCGGGTGTTCGCCGATTTCCTCGACTTCAACGACTTCCTGGAACTGGCCGACGGCGCGATCGCGGCGCTGGATCTGGAAGGCGAGATTCAGGTCGCCAGTTTCCATCCCGACTATCAATTCGCCGGCACCGATTTCGACGAGGTCGGCAACTGCACCAACCGCTCGCCCTACCCGACCCTGCATCTGTTGCGCGAAGCCAGCGTGGAACGCGCGGTGGCGGCGTTCCCGGATCCGGAGGTGATCGTGGAGCGGAATCTGGAGACGCTGGATCGGCTGGGGTTTGAGGGATGGCGGAAGTTGTTGGCGTCTTGAGTAGTTGAGAGCCAAAAGCAAATCCCCCCTGCCCCCCTTTTTCAAAGGGGGGAATGTCTTGGTGTTTCGAAGTGGCTGAGGCGATGCGGCTTCGTTGCCGGCAAGCTCGCCCATAACCAGCCTATCGATTCCCCCCTTTGAAAAAGGGGGGCAAGGGGGGATTTGCTTTTAACCGCGAACAGCCACCGCCGACGCACCACCCCCACCCAGCACCCCAGCCAGCATCTCCCGCACCTGCTCCAGCGAAGCGGCGATGCGATGGCCGAAGCCGCGCAGTTCCTCGCCCGGCTCGATCAGATCCGGTATCTGGATCGGCATCGCCCCGGCCGCCAAGGCGGCGCGCACGCCGGGCTCGGAATCCTCCAATACCAGGCAGCGGCGCGGGTCCACGCCGAGTTCGCGCGCAGCCAGCAGATAGATGTCCGGCGCCGGCTTGGGATGCTCGACATCGCTGCCGGTCACGATCACCGCGAAGCGGTCGATCAGCCCGCTCGCGGCGAGTTTGCTCAGCGCGCGTTCGCGCCGGGTCGAGGTCGCCACCGCCTTGGGAATGCCGTGCGCTTCGAGCAGATCCAGCAATTCCAGCAAGCCGCTCTTGCGCGGCAGACCCGCCACCACGCGCTGGTCGTACAAGCGGTAGCTGGTGTCGCGCAGCCGCGTGGCCGCGTCTTCGCCGAGCCGCTGAGTCAGCATCGCGAAACTGGCGCGGTCGTGCACGCCGACCATCGCCAGCCACAGGCTGTCGTCGGCGTCGATGGATTCGGCCAGCGCCGCTTCGCGCCAGGTTTCCAGCATCGCCTGTTCGCTGTCGAGCATCAGCCCGTCCATGTCGAACAACACCGCCGCGGGGATCGATTCGATGGGACGCAATGCGGACTCAGCCACGGAACAAGGTCTCGATGTCGGTGGAATCGAGCGTGCGCCATTGCCCGCCCGGAAGATCGTGCAAGGTCAAACCGCCGATGCGCGAACGATGCAGCGCTTCGACGTGATTGCCGACCGCGGCGAACATGCGCCGCGCCTGGTGATAACGGCCTTCGGTCAGGGTCAGGCGCGCTCGGCGCGGCTCCAACACCTCCAGCGCGGCCGGCGCCAGCGGGGTCTTCTCCGCTTCCAGCATCAGCTCGCCACTGGCGAAGATCGCGCCTTCCTCGCCGCTCAGATCCGAAGCCAGCGTAGCCTCATAGACCTTGGCCAGGTTTGCCTTGGGCGACACGATTCTGTGCAGCAGACCGCCGTCGTCGGTGAACAACAGCAGGCCGCTGGTGTCGCGGTCGAGCCGGCCGACCGTGGACAGCAGCGGCGAACGCAGGCGGAATCGCGGCGGCAGCAGGTCGTAGACGATGCGGCCCTGATCCTTGGTCGAACAGGTGTAGCCGACTGGTTTGTTCAGGGCGATCACCAGTCCCGCGGGCGGATCGAGCGGCTCGCCGTCGACTCGGATGGTGTCGTGCTCGACTTTGTCGTCGGCGTACAACACCTCGCCCTGCGCATCGGTGATGCGGCCGGAGCGGAACATCGCGGTGACATCCTTGCGGCTGCCGTAGCCGAGGTTGGCGATCAGTTTGACCAGTTTCATGCGCGCGCCTTGCCCGCGGCCTTGGTCGCCTTGATCGCCTCGACCACCTTGAAACCGCCCTGCTGGGCGACCGTGCGGACTTGACCGAAACGCTCGTCGAGCACGACTTCGTACGGCAGATGGCGGTTGGCGACCAGCCACAGGCGGCCGCCGGGATTGAGCGCCTCGGCGGCCACTGCGATGAAACGCCGGCCGATGTCGGGGCGTTCTTCGCGACCCTGCGCATGGAACGGCGGGTTGCTGACGATGACGTCGTAACGCTTGGTCAGGCCGGCGGTGACGTCGTGCCAGAGGAACTCCAGCTGCACCGCGGTCTGCGCGCGCTGCAGATTGACCTGCGCCAGTTGCAGGGCGCGGGCCTGGGCCTCGTACAGATCCAGCGCGGCGATGCGCGGGCAACGCGCCAGCAGCTCCGCCGACAGATAACCGTACCCGGCGCCCAGATCGGCGGCGCGGCCGCTCAGATCGGCCGGCAGATGCGCGGCCAGCAGGGCCGAGGCCGGATCGATCCGGTCCCAGGCGAATACGCCTGGACGGCTGCGGAAGCGGCCGCCGAGGATCTCGCGCGGCGCGTCGAGCGCGGCCCATTGCCGCGCCAGCTCCGGGTCGGCCGGGCCGTCCAGCGGCGCGGTCCAGAACACCCGGCATTTGCGCTTGGACAGGCTGCCGACCTTGCCGGCGATGCGGCCCAGGTCGTCCTCGCCCGAACGCGCGCCCTCGTCGTTGCGGGTGCAGGCCAGCACCCGCCCGCCCGGCGCGGTGCGCGCGATGGCCTGGGCGAACAGCGCGCGCGCCTCCTCGCGCTGACGCGGCGGCAGCACCAGCACCAACGGATATTTGAGCGCCGGGTCGAGCGATTCCAGCTCGACCGTGTCCAGGCCGCCGCGATGCAGGGCATCGACCGCGGGCTTGTAGTCCTGCTCGCAGACCAGCCCGGGGCGCGGCCGCTGGCGCAGGCCCACGCCGTCGCGCGCGCGCAGGAACAGCGCGCCGCCGTGTTCGGGCCAGCTCAGCACGCCGTCGGCGAATGGCTGGAACAGGGTGTCGAGTGCGTCGTCTGAAGCGTCAACGCGCATGGCAGGTAGCGGTGGATTGAGTCATCGCGCCGATTTTACGCGGCCCCGCGCTAGGGTGTGGCATTGGATCGCAAGGAGGATGCCGTGCGCCTGCCCGTCCTGACCGCGGCCGTGCTGATGCCGACGATGGCCTGGTTCTCGCAGCAGGGCTATTTCGGCCCCGATAACGGCGAAATCTCCGACCGCTACCCCACTTTGCTGGTCGCGGCCGGCTATGCGTTCTCGATCTGGGGCCTGATTTTCCTGCTCGATCTGGCCTTCGCGCTGTGGCAGCTGCGCTCGCGGGTCAGCCAGGACGAGACCTTGCTGCGGGTGCGCCCGGCCGCGGCGGCCGGGTTCACCCTGACCGCGCTGTGGATGCCGATCTTCTCGCAGCAGTGGTTCTGGCTGGCGCTGGCGGTGATCTGGCTGGCGCTGGCCTGCATGGCCTGGGCCGCGGTGGTGCTGGCGCGCGATCCCACGCCGCTGCCGGGGCAAGCGGTGTGGGCCAAGTTCGCGCTCTCGCTGCATGCCGGCTGGCTGTCGTTGGCGGCGTTCCTGAACACCGCGCAGGTGATCGTCGCCTACGGTTTGTTGTCGGGCGTGGACCGTCTGGTTTGGAGCCTGGCCCTGCTGACGACCGCCGCGCTGCTGTTGTGGGTGTTGAACGCGCGCATGCGCGGCAGCCTGGGTTATGCGCTCGCCGCGCTGTGGGGTTTGGCCGGCGTTTACGTAAAACAATCCGAATCCGCGCTCGAAGGCGCCGACATCGCGGCCTGGAGCGCGGTGGCGATCGGCGCGCTGTTGCTGGCGCAAACGCTGTGGCTGCGCCTGCATCCGCGCCATCGGGTGTTCTCCGGGCATTTGTCGCCGGGCGAATGAATCGCGTCGCACTCATGAACGCGATCGCGCGGTTTAGCGCGCAATACGCGCATTAGACGCTAACTTCATTCCCTCGCAACGCCGCGGCCGCGAGCATGGAACACGGTTCATTGCTTGAGGAGCGACCCGCGATGCGAGCCTTATTCGTCGGCGGCACCGTCGACAACAGCGAACTCGATTTCGACGGCGGCCAACCGCCGCTTCACTATCCGCCCGATACCGGCAGCGGCGCGCAGCGCTACCGTTTGCATCATGTCGGTTTGCGCGAGGGTGCGCCGGTGTACGCGGTGTATGCCGCGCCCGAGCTGGCCGACACCGAAGTCGAACGAGTCGCGGAAGAACGCGGCTATGCGCGCAGGTTTCAGGCGCAGCCGCAACTCAACGTCTGAGCTTTCACACGGAAGACTAAGCTGCGTAGCGAAGCGGCGTCCTTACGGCTACTACGCCCCGGCCCGACGCGTCGGGCGTTCGCGAGCGCGCGAGCCGGTGGAGTTCGCAAGCGAGGCAACAGCTCGGCCGATACTACGACCCAGCCCGACGCAGTGCGTCGGGCGTTCGCGAGCGCGCGAGCCGGTGGCGTTCGCAAGCGAGGCAACACCTCGGCCGATACTACGACCCGGCCCGACGCGGTGCGTCGGGCGTTCGCGAGCGCGCGAGCCGGTGGAGTTCGCAAGCGAGGCAACACCTCGGCCGATACTACGACCCGGCCCGACGCAGTGCGTCGGGCGTTCGCGAGCGCGCGAGCCGGTGGAGTTCGCAAGCGAGGCAACACCTCGGCCGATACTACGACCCGGCCCGACGCAGTGCGTCGGGCGTTCGCGAGCGCGCGAGCCGGTGGCTCGCAAGCGTGCGCTCGCTCACCCTTGCAACTCACGCAACGTCACCGAAGGCGGCGCGTCCAATACGCGGCGAGTCGCATACATGCCCGCCGCCAGCGCCGCCAACACGCCCAGGCCGCCGCCGGCCGCAGTCATGCGCCAATCGAACTCCCAAGGCAGGTCGAACACCTGCACCGCGACCACGCCCGCCAGCACCGAGGCGGCGATCGACGCGGTCAAGCCCGAGAGCAGGCCGATCGCGGCGAACTCCGACGCCTGAGCCAGCCGCAACTGCCGCCGGCTGCCGCCGAGCACGCGCATCACTCCGCCTTCGAGCAGCCGCTCGTCCTGGCTCGCGCTCACCGCCGCCATCAACACCAACAAGCCGGCGACCAGCGAGAAATAGAACACCACCTCGACCACGGTCGACACCTGGTCGGCGGTGCTGCGCACTTGCTTGAGCACCTGCTCGACATCGATCACCGACAGGTTCGGGAACTGCTCGACCAGTTGCGAGGTGAAGCGGGTCTGCTGCGCCGGTACGCTGATCGCGGTGATGTAGCTGGCCGGGTAACCATCCATCGATCCAGGGGATGCGACCACGAAGAAGTTGGGTCGGAAGCTCTCCCAGTCGACCTTGCGCAGGCTGGTGATCTTGGCGCTGAAGTTCTGCCCGGCGATATCGAAACCGATGCGGTCGCCGATCTTCCAGCCCAGCGTCTCGGCGAAACCTTCCTCGACCGAAACCTCCGGCTGCGCCAACTTGCGCGACGCCCAGAACTTGCCTTCGACCAGCTTGTTGTCCGCGCGCAGGGTGTCGCCCACCGACAGATTGAACTCGCGTTCGGCCAGCTGCTTGGCGCGATCGCCGCGCTCGATGTAGCTGTCGCCGGTCACCGGCTTGCCGTTGTGGCTGACCAGGCGCGCGCGGATCATCGGGAACAACGTCGGCGCGGCCAACCCCCGCGTGCCGACGAACTTGCGCACGTCGTCGAGTTGATCGTGCTGGACGTTGATGATGAAGCGGTTCGGCGCGTCCGCCGCCAGAGCCAACTGCCAGCGATCGAGCAGATCGGTGCGCACGAAGGTCAGCAGTAACAAGGCCATCAGGCCCAGACCCAGCGCGGACACCTGCGCGATGCTGGTGCCGGCGCGGCGACTGACGTTGGCCAGGCCGTAACGCAGGCTGCCGCGCAGACGCGAGCGCAAGCGGCGCACCACCACGATCAGCGCCCAGGCCAACAGCGCCAACACCGCCAGCGTCGCGGCGATGCCGGCCAGCATGTACGCGCCCAAGGCGACCGAACCGGCCTTCCACCACAGCAGCGCGCTCAGCCCGATCAAACCGGCCACCGCGACCAGCCAGGCGCTGGGCTCGGTCGGATCCAGATCGCGACGCAACACCCGCAACGCCGGCACCCGGCGCAGCGCCAGCACCGGCGGCGCACCGAAGGCCAGCAGCACCACCAGGCCGACGCCGAAACCCTGCAACGCCGGCAACCAACTCGCGGCCGGGATCGACATCTTCAAACTCTGTTCCAGCCAACCGCCGATCGCCCATTGCAGACCGAACGCCAAGGCCACGCCGATCGCGCTGGCGATCAGGCCCAGCAACAGCATCTCGCCGACATGGATGCCGACCAGGGTGCGCTGGCTCGCGCCCAGGCAGCGCATGACCGCGGTGCCCGACAGATGCCGTTCGCTGTGTCGGCGCGCGGCCATCGCCACCGCTACCGCCGCCAGCACCACCGACACCAGGGCGGCCAGGCCGAGGAAGCGGCCGGCGCGATCCAGCGCGGAACGTACTTCCGGACGCGCATCGGAAATGGTTTCCAGGCGCTGGCCGCGGCCGAGCGTGGGCTTGGCCGCGGCGACGAAACGCTCGACCGCGCCCGGCGCGCCGGCGATCACCAAGCGATAACGGATGCGGCTGCCTGGCTGGATCAGGCCGGTGGCCGGCAGATCCGACAAATTGAGGAAGACCTTCGGCGCGATGTTGAAGTAGTCCAGCGACGCATCGGGTTCTTGCGTGACCAGCGCGGCCAGGCGCAGGCGCGAATCGCCGATCGCGATCTCCTGGCCGACCTGCGCGCCGAGCGTGTCGGCGCCGGCCTGGCTCATCCACACCGTGCCGGGCGCGGGCACGCCTTGCGCATCGCGCTCGACGGCGCCGGCGCGGTCGGCGATACGGAAGCTGCCGCGCAGCGGGAAACCGCTGCCCAGCGCGCGCAGATCGCCCAACTGCAATCGATTGCCGACGCGGATCATGGTCTGCAGTTCGGTGGCTTCGGCGCGGCGCAGTTCCGGTGCGGATGCCGCTTCGCGCAGCTTGCCCCGGATCGGCTGATCCGCGCGAATCACCGCATCGCCGCCGAGCAGGCGATTGGCTTCGATCGCCAGCGCGCGTTCGGCGCGATCGGTGACGAAGCCGACTGCGGTCACCGCCAGCACCGCCAACACCAGCGCGGCCAGCAGGATGCGCACGTCGCCGGCTTTCAGATCGCGGCCCAGTTGCCGCCACGCCATCGCTAAAGTGCGGCCCATGGTTCAGCCCTGCACCAGACGGCCGCTGTCCAGGCGAATGCGCCGATGGCAGCGTTCGGCCAGGTGTTCGTCGTGAGTCACCAATATCAGCGTGGTGCCCGCGTCGGCGTTGAGCTGGAACAGCAGTTCGATGATCGCCTGACCGGTGTGGGTATCGAGATTGCCGGTGGGTTCATCGGCGAACAACAACGAGGGCCGGGTCACGAACGCGCGCGCCAAGGCCACGCGTTGCTGTTCGCCGCCGGACAACTGCCGCGGATAGTGATCCAGACGCTGGTCCAGGCCGACTTTGGCCAGGATCGCCTTCGCCGGCGTCTGCGCATCGCGATCGCCGCGCAGTTCCAGCGGCAGCATCACGTTTTCCAGCGCGGTCAGCGACGGCAGCAATTGGAAGCTCTGGAATACGAAGCCGACCTTCTCGCTGCGCACTCGCGCGCGGCCGTCCTCGTCGAGCGCGGAGATGGTTTCGCCGTCGAGCTTGACCGTGCCGGTGCTCGGCGAATCCAGTCCGGCCAACAGCGACAACAAGGTGCTCTTGCCCGAACCCGACGCGCCGACGATCGCCACCGTATCGCCCTTGGCGATCGAGAAACCGACCCCATCGAGGATGGTGAGTTCGCCCGAGGGCAGCGCGACATGCTTGCCCAGACCGTCGACTTCCAGCGTCGCCACGCGCGCCGCCGGCCGCATCGCTTCAGCTTGCGGTTCGTCGACGCCTTTCACGATGTCCTGCGCCATGATCGAATCAGCGAGATTGGAAGCTGCCATGATCGTCCTTCTGCTTGCCTCGCCGCATCTTCGGGAGACGTTATTAAATGATCTTTAAGAATCTGGACGGTCGGGCCGAGCGCGGCGCCGCCGATCGCAATGAAAATACCCGCACGAGAACAGGATATGCGGTACCCGGCGGCCGGGTTCAATGGGCCATCGGTACTGGACGCCGCCTCGGCATGGGCGCGGTCGCGGCGCTGATCGCCGCCGTCTCGTTGTTCAGCGCCGCCGCACCGCTGTCCGCGCAGCCCGCCACGGCGGTCAAGGCGGCGGCCGCGGCCCCAGTCGCCGCCCCCGCCGGCAAGGCCGCGCGCACCGTGCTGTTCATGGGCGATTCGCTTTCGGCCGGTTACGGCCTGGCCGCGTCGCAGGGCTGGGTGTCGCTGACCGCCGAGCGCATCGCCAAGACCCAGCCGGGCTGGCGCGTGGTCAACGCCAGCATCAGCGGCGAAACCACCGCCGGCGGCGCCTCGCGCATCGCCGGCGAACTGCAGCGCAACCGCCCGGCGGTGGTGGTGATCGAACTCGGCGCCAACGACGGCCTGCGCGGCCTGCAACTGGCGCAGAGCCGCGCCAACCTTCAGCGCATGATCCAGGCCGCGCAAGCGGCCAAGGCGCAGGTGCTGCTGATCGGCATGCGCATGCCGCCGAACCTGGGCAAGGAATACACCGACGGCTTCGAGCGCAACTACCGCGAGTTGTCGCAGCAATATCGCACCCAGCTGCTGCCGTTCCTGCTCGAACCCATCGCGCTGGACCGCAACGCGTTCCAGGCCGACAACCTGCATCCTATCGCCAGCGCGCAACCCAAGTTGCGCGATCATGTGTGGAGCAAGTTGGGGCCGATGCTGAAGTAAGCACTATGAGCTGTTGCCCCCTTTGAAAAACGGGGGCGAACGGCCGCGCAGCGGACGTGGGGGATTTGCTTTTGCTTCGAAGCCAAAGCAAATCCCCCTGCCCTCCTTTTTCAAAGGGGGGAACGCTTCGGAGGGAGTACTCGGGTCTGGTGGCCGGGCGTTGCGGATCGCGACTGCGACTGCGACTGCAAAACACTCAAGCCAAACGCCGCGCCGCGGTCGAACGCGTTTGCGGATTCGATCGATCCGTATCGCGGCTCAGATAAGCCTTGCAACGGAACTGGTCGATATCGTTGATGCGCAGGATGTTGCGCTTGCGGCTGACCAGTCCGCTGCGGTGCCAGGTCTGCAACTGCGCGTTCAATTTCGGCCGGCTTGCGTTGACCATCGCCGCCAGAATGCTTTGGGTGGGCGGAAGCGCGACTTCGAAATCGCCGTCGCGCGGCCGCGGCTGGGTGTTCATCAGCGACAGCAGATAGCGCGCCAGGCGCGATTCCAGCCGGTGCAGGCACATGGTTTCCAGGCTCTCCACCGCATGCCGCAGACGCAGGCACAGGCAGACGTGGGCGCGGTCCATCACCACCGGATCGCTGGTAAGGCTGGGAAAATGCCGGCGCGAGAACAGCAGCACCCGGGTCGGGCTGTAGGCCACCGCGGTGAAGGTGTGCGAGTGGGTGTCCAACAACGGCGTTTCGTCGACCGTTTCGCCGCTTTCGATGGTATCGACGATCAATTCCTGTCCATCCGGCCCGTACAGCAGCTTGTAGATGCGTCCGTGCACGACGAAGGCGAGAAAGTCGCTGGGATCGTTCTTGAAGAACAGCGCGTCGCCTTCTTCCAGATTCAGTTCGGTGCTGTGGCGCGCGATGTGCTCCAGCAGCGTCGCCGGCAGGCCGCGCAGCAGCGCGCAGCGGTCCAGGCCCCAGCGCCGCCGGCGCACGGCGACGCCGTCGTCGGGTGTCAGCGACATAGCGCGGGCCGCGAGCCGGAGCGATCGGCAAGGCGATCGGCGGGCTCGCACGGGTCGTGACGGCCGCACCCGCGGCCGATGGCAGGTTTCATAACGCCCCCTGTGGACGTCTTCGTTCGAAAGCCGCGGCGAGGACGAAGCCCGGCGTGGAGCGATGGCTCCCGCGCAGTCGCGGCGTCGTGGCCGTACCGCCGTCCGCGGCGCGCGCGGCGGCTACGATGCCGGCGCCGCGCTGCGGTCCGGCATCGCGTCCGTCGCGGCTTACAGGCCGGACGGCGATTTGAACGCGTTCAACACGGTGAGCAGACTGGTCAGATTGTCGGACACGCCGGTCTGGCCGATCTTCTCCGTCGCGCCCGCCGCGGCGGTGGTGTCGACGCTGTAGATCTGCATCACGCCCTGGTTGGCCGCGGCCAACGACAGGGTGTTCTGCTGCTGCTGAGCGGCGATCGAGTTTTCGAACAAGATGCCGGTGGAGTGGGCCGACGACTGGAAGATCGAGCCCATCGCGAAGGCCGGACCTTCGGCGATGACCTTGACGTTGGACTGGGTGACGGCGTCGGTGATCTGATTGTTGACTGCGGTTGGATAGGCCATGTGGAAATCCTCGGTTACGGTGATCGTGATTGCGACGGTCGGTGAGCGGCGCGGAGCCGATGCCGGCCAGGCTCAAGCGAGACTCGAGCCGGCATCTGCGATCCGGCCGGCACGGACGGATCGTGGCGTTCTACGGCTTAGGGCTTGAACGCCTGCAGCACGGTCAGCAGGCTGGTGAGGTTGTCGGACACGCCGGTCTGGGCGACCTTCTCGGTGGCGCCGGCGGCGGCGGTGGTGTCGAGGCTGTAGATCTGCATCACGCCCTGGTTGGCCGCCGCCTGTGCCAGTGTGTTCTGCTGCTGCTGCGCGGACACTGCGTTCTCGAACAGGATACCGGTGGAGTGGGCCATCGACTGGTAGATCGAACCCATCGCGAAGGCCGGCGCTTCGCCGATGACCTTGACGTTGGACTGGGTGACGGCATCGGTGATTTGATCGTTGACGGCGGTAGGGAATGCCATGTCGAGCTCCTTAGGATGAGGTACGGCCGATGCCGTACGTTGCTGAAGAACGAATCATCAATCGGCTTGTGAAGCCGGCACGGAGGTTGCCGCGGGTTTTTCCGCGGCATCGGCGTGCGCACCTGCAGCCGCTGTTTTTCCGCTGTTTTCTGTGGGCTTCGCGGGCAATTCCGCCGCCGCGTCGGACTCGGCTTTCGGCAGCAATCCGCTGGCCTGCGCCGCTTCGATCACCGCTTGCAGTTGCAGCGCGAGCGGGCCGAACTGTTGTTGGAAGCACGCCTCGACCTCGATCTTGATCAGCTCGGTCAGACGACCGGCGATCTGCGCGATCAACGGATCTTCGCGCGAATCCGCGGCGCCCGCGGCCGGTTTGGTCGGGCGCAGATCCTGCAACGAGGAGGCGCGTTCGACTGCGCCGAGCACCGCGGTTTCGGCCGCGCGCTCGGCCTTGGCGTTGCCGATCACCGCCGCCTGGGTACGCCCCAGACTCTGCCGGATCATGTTTTGTATGCGTTGGCGCCCCGCATCGATGGTGTTACCGGCTTGATCGCGCAGGCCGGTGGCCATCGGCAGATTGCTGGCCTGATCGCGCGAAGCCGGGTCGAGCGCGGCGAGAAAGATCGCCAGTTGCGCATGCTCGTTCTCATCGAGCTCGCGGCCCAGCCAATTGCGCGCGAAGCGGCGCACCTGGTCGTCGAGCGCGGCGCGCGTGGCTTGCGCGGCGATCGGATCTTGCGCGGCGGCGGACATTCAGCGCCCTCCCCATGGACACCGCCACCTGGGCAGCAGCGCGCGTTCGCGCGGCCGGTCCGCCATGGCCTCGAATGGGTGGATCGAGCGGAGCGCTTGCGCGGCCGGAATCGGCGCCGTTATACGTTGCGGCCTCGCCTCGTCGCTGTCGCCGTGCTCGCCGGCCGCCTGCGCGGCGGGCGGATCGAACAGATCTTCAAGCTCTTCATGCAACAGATAGCGCAGATTCTCGTTCATGGCCTACTCCGGTCCTACAAGTCATGCGATACGCAATGCGGCCGCCGATCAGGCCGGGGCCGGCTGCGCATCGCGGCGGCGACCCAGGCCGGCGGCTTGCGGCCGACATCGGTCGTGGTGGTCCGACACGAGCCGAAATCGCCGCCACGCTCCGGCATCGCGGCCGCCCAACGGGCGTCCGCTCGCGACGAGGACGGTGAACCCCGGCGCCGGATGCGACGGCGACGATCCAGCAGGGCCTGGTATCGGGCTCCGACGATGCGGCCGGAGCCGAATCGCTCAAGTCCCTTTTTGGTTCTTCAACAGCGCCGAATATTTCTCGATGCTTTGGTCGATGCGGTCGATGGCGAACTTCGCCGACTCGGCTTCCATTGCGCCCGCGGCGGCGGCGACCGCGGCCGCGGCGCCCATGAAGATGTCGGTGGCGAGAATGCCCAGCGCGTCCTCGGCGGCTTGCACGGGCTTGTTCTCGACCAGGTCCTGAGTCATCTGCTTCATCAGCACGCCTTGGCTGGCCAGGGCGATCTTGGTGACGCCATCGAAATACGCGGCGGCCGATTGCGCGACCAGGCCGGCGGCCTGGCTGATCATCATGTCCGGACCGGTGGCGATCTGCGCCGGCGCGTAGGACGCGGTCTCGGCGTTGGTGAACTGCACCGCTTGCACGATCTGCTGATTGAGCGCATCGGTCGCCGTCGTCGCACCGCCGCCCGAGCCGCCCGGCGACGACGGCGCTTTAGGCGCGGGCGCAGGGCCGGAAGCGTTGGACGCATTGGAACCGTTGGAACCGTTGCCCGCATTGGACGCGGGCGCCGAGCCGGCGCTCGACGAAGCCGAAGATGCAGGAGCGGCGGCCGCGGCCGAAGTCGACGCGGCACCGCCGGCGGGTACGGATGGCGGCGCGGATGCGGCGCTCGACGCCGCCGAGGACGAATCGGCCGGCGCGGTCGCGCCGCCGGCGGATGACGGCGATGGCGCGGCGGCCGCGGCAGAGGAAGGTGTCGCCGCAGGCACATCCGTCGCAGCCGGCGGCGGCGAAGCGGCGGCGGACGCCAGGCTCGGCGCCGCGGCGATCGGCGCGCTCACCGCCATCGGCGTCGCGCCTGCGTTCGCGCCGGTATTGGCGCCGGTGTTTGCGGGCGCGTTCGCCGAGGCCGGCGCTGCCGGAGCAGCGGTCGCAGTGGCCGGTGCCGCCGGTGGATTCTTGTCTTTACCGAACCAGAACTTCATAGCGATTCTCCCGCGCGCCGAATCGATCCCACCCGCCCCTTACCCGACCGCCCCGACCGCCCGGCGACACGCCTCATGGCTTGTCGCCTACCGCCATGATCAACTGCACCGCCTTGGACACCACCGCGCTGGAGATCTGATTGAGCACTTGCTGGCTGTGCACGGCGTTCTGCAACGCCAAGCCGGTGGAATGGCTGGACACCTGATACAGCGAAGCGATGGCTTGCGCGGGCGCTTCGGCGACCACCTTGACGTTGGTCTGGGTGACGGCGTCGGTGATCTGCGAGTTGACGGGGGTATCGGCCATGAGCCTGTCCTTGGGTTGAGTTCATTGCGGGTCTATCCGGGTGGAACGCGGTCCGGCCACGCTTGTGAAACCCGACGCCGGAACCAACGATGCGGCCGCGCGCGAGCGGCCACGCGCCGGCGCCGGATCAATCTGCGCGCATCACCAGCTTGAGCCGATTGCGCAGCAGCTCGACCCGCTTGCGCGCCAAGGGCTGATTGATGTGCAGCTTCTCGGCGATCACCGGGTAAGGCAGATCGTCGATGAAGCGATAGGCGAACAGCCGGCGTTGCTCGCGGCTCATCCGCGCCACCGCGGCCACGACCCGGTCCAGTTGCTGATCCAGCTCCAGTTTCTGCAGGGCCGAGAGGCCGTCGTGGGCGAATCCGCCGACCTCGCCGTCGACCTCTCGATTGCGGTCGAACACTTCGCGGTCGCGCCCGCGCCGGCGCACGCTGTCCAGGAACACGTGCCGCAGCACTACGAACAAGAATCCGCAAGGGTCGGTGACGGTCTCCGGCGAGCGGCGCATGAACAACAGCGCCTTGATCGCGGTATTGGCCAGCAGTTCCTCGGCGCGGTCGCGCTGACCTTCGGCGAAGCGTCGCGCGCGCGCCTCCAGTTCGGGCAGGCTGACCCGCCAGGCCTTGGCGAACATCTCATCTGCGGCCCTGAAATCAGGACGTTCCGGCCGGGTACGTTCCATCACTCGCCTCTCCTGTTGTCGGCATGTGAACCGAGTCTGGTGAGGGGGTCCGGCAATGGCTGTTACTTGGGTGACACACGCGAGGCGCTGACGGCAGCGAACTGCGCACGCCGTCGCGATACAGGAATTCTTCCGCGTCCTTGGCCAACCGCATCGCGCCGGCGCAAGCGCGCGCGACGCATGCTGCGGCGTGCGCGCTTGCGCGAAGGACTGTTTAGAGCAGGCCCAGACTCACATTCGCGCTCCTCGGCCACGCGCGATGCGCGCCGACGCAGCGAAGTTGCTCAAGCGCCGGCCAGGTTTCCGATGCGGCAAATACCGTGCACGGCGCGGCGATGCGGCTCAGGCCGCGCGCCCTGCGTCGGGCCTGCTCGAACCGACGATACGGACCACGCGGTCCCATCCCCAGGTCAGCAGGCAACAGGCGCCGGCCAGGGCGCCCCAGGTCAGACTGCCCTGCGGCAGTTGCTGCAAGGGCGCCTGCACGCTCGGCAACCAACTCGCGGCGGTCGACCAGGCCATGCCCACGCCGAGCACCACCAGCACACCGAGCAGAAGCTGCTGCAGGTAGCGCTCGACCCGGTCGTTGCCGACAGCGGCGGCCTCGACGCGTCGCGCGATCTGTTCGGCGAACCCGTACGGAATCGGCTCCATCACCGGCGCGCGCAAGGCCCGGGTCAGCAATCGGTACTGGGCCAGCCGCGGATCGGCCTCGGCCATCGGCGCGCCGGCGCGCTCATCGCGTTGAGCGCGCTCTTGCAGTTGCCACTCGCGAGCGATGCGTGGATCGTCCCAGCGCACCGTATCGGCGGCGGCGGCGTGAGCGTCGGGTTTACGGTTCATGCGATTTCTCCCAGCCGGGCTTCCAGGCGCTGGCGCAGACGCGCGCGAGTGCGGAACAGGTGGCTCTTGATCGTGCCCTCGGCCAGGCCGGTCATCTTCGCGATCTCGCCGATGGGCACTTCTTCCAGGTGATACAGGGTCAGCAGGGTCCGCTGCAACGGCGGCAACGCCTCGATCTCGGCGTGCAGACCGGCGGCGATCTCCTCGTCGGCGCAGGCCGCTTCCAGATCGAAGCCGTCGCCGACCATCTCCAACGGCGACAGCGCGTCTTCGTCGGCCGAGGTTTCCACGATCGGAATCCGCTTGCGCTCCAGATGCCGCTTGGCCACCGAATAGGCCACCTGGCCGATCCAGGACTTGAGCGCGCTCTCGTACCGGTACTGGTGCAGGCACTGGTGCACACGCAAGAACGCCTCCTGACACAGCTCGCGGGTGTCGTCGGGGTGGCGGACCATCCGTTGGATGATGTGCCAGCACAACCCCTGGTACTCGCGGACCAGGCGCTCGAACGCGCCCGGCGTGCGAGCCAGGACGGCTTCGACCAGGGCGCGATCGTCGTTCATGAGGTAAGACCGGTCATCGGAGAAACAGGATGCGGTCTGGCGGCCGGCGGTTGCAGTGGCGAGGCCACCGCTCACGCGATGATACCTGTCACTTGTCCGTCGCCCGCTCCGGCCCGCTGGCTGAACGGGGCGGCGGCCGGAACCCGGCGCAGCGCGCGCCCCGGCGCTCGCCGACCCTGCCCGCAACGGCTGCAACCGACATCGACCGGCCCGTATCCATTGCCGCAAGCCCCGAACCGAAGAGACTGCCGCCATGCCCGAGATCCTCGTCCCCATCACCCTGTTCGTCTGCATCGTCCTGGCGATCAAGATCGTCGTGGAAGCGCGTTTCCGCAGCAAGGCGCTGCAGACCGGCGGCGCCGAAGAGCTGTTGCGCTCGATGGCCCGCGACGAGGACATCCGCCGCCGACATGGCGCGCTGCGCTGGGGCATCGTGATGGTGCTGCTCGCGATCGGCTTCGCCATCATCGAAGGCGCCGGCTGGCGCGACGTCAACGCCGGCACCATCGCCGTGCTGCTCGCCGCGGTCGGGATCGGCAATCTGGTCTATTACGTCATTTCGCGCAAACTCGACTGAGCGCTCCGACGCCGCGCGATCGGCCGCCCGCGGCGATTGCGCGACCCAGTGCGCAGCTGCGAGGTCGGACGGTAGGCATGCGGCGCGGACGCGGCGATGATCGCTGCGTCCCCGACCGGAGATCCGCATGCGCCCGTTCGCTTCGCTGCTCGCCAGCCTGTTGATCCTCGCCCTGCCCGCGCTCGCCGCGGCGGCGGCCAAGGATCCGGGCAAAGACAAGACCGCGCCGGACCGGCGCATCGCGATGACCATCGACGACCTGCCCTGGGTACGACTGCCCGCAGTGTCGACCGCATCGATCATCGCCGACCACCGCCGCCTGGTCGCGGCGATCCGCCAGGCCGGCGTGCCGGCGATCGGCTTCGTCAACGAAGGCAAACTCGAAGCCGACGGCAAAGTGGAGCCCGAACGCCTGGCGATGCTGCGCGACTGGCTCGACGCCGGCGCCACGCTCGGCAATCACAGCTACAGCCACGCCGACCTGCATGCGGTCGGCCTGCCGGCGTATCGCGACGACATCCTGCGCGGCGAACGCCAACTGCGCCCGCTGTTGCAAAGCCGCGGACAGACCCCGCACTGGTTCCGCCATCCGTATCTGCGCGCCGGACGCAGCGCGCAGGACAAGATCGATCTGGCCCAGTTCCTGTCCGCGCACGGCTACCGCATCGCGCCGGTGACGGTCGACAACTCCGATTGGATCTGGGCCGCCGCGTATCTGCGCGCCGACGCCTCGCCCAAGGCCGAAAAGCTGAAGTCGAAGCTGCGCCGCGACTACATCCATTACATGGGGCTCAAACTCGATTACTACGAGCAACAGTCCATCGCCCTGCTCGGCTACAACCTGCCGCATATCTGGCTGATCCACGCCAATGCGCTCAACGCGGCCAGCTACGGCGATCTGATCGCGATGGCGCGCAAGCGCGGCTACCGTTTCATCGGCCTGGACGAGGCCATGCGCGATCGGGCCTACGAGCGCACCGACGCCTACACCGGCCCGGCCGGTCCGAGCTGGCTGCATCGTTGGGCGATCGGCGAAAAGAAACCGGCGAGTTTCTTCGCCGACGAGCCGGAGGTGCCCGCGTGGGTGATGAGTCTGGCCCAGCTTGAATCGGAGTGACGCCGGGCGGTGCGGTGTCGCGGTCGCGGCTTGCGCCGCTCCTGCAGACGAGATGTTGTAGGAGCGGCGCAAGCCGCGACCACGACACCACAAACCTGGGCGCTATAAACGATCCAAGGCCGTGCGCAGAATCGGAATCGTGGTGACGTCGTCCACGCCCTTCATCGCCGCCACGCGTTCGCGCAGATCGGCCAGTTCGCTGGGCGAACGCGTTTCCACCAACACCATCAGATCGGTCTCGCCGGCCACGCTGTGCACCAGCCGCACCTGCGGCCACTGCGCCAGCGGCGGCACGATGTCGTCGCAGCTGAAACCCTCGGCGTAGCGCAACAACAGCCAGGCGCACAGCGGATCGCCGCCGCTGCCCAGGCGCACGGTGTACTGCGCGATCACGCCGGCCGTTTCCAAGCGCTGCAGGCGCTCCTGCACGGTGCTGCGCGACAGGCCCACCGCCTTGGCCAGGGCCACCGTCGACAGACGGGCGTTGTCCTGCAGCAGGGCGATCAGCTTGCGGTCGACTTCGTCCAGCGTCTTCATCGTGGTGACCATCGTGATTACATGAGGGGCGGCAACCCGGCCGCGCCGGCCAGAACCGTCATTCTGCCGGGTTGAGACCGGCGCGGGCGAATCCGCAGGATGGGGCCCTCGCCCGCCGGCGCAGCCGATGCTCCCGCCATGTCCGCCCACGATCCCAGCGCTCGCTTCGCCGACCTGCCCCCGCCGCCGTACTTTGCCGTGATCTTTTCGTCCCAGCGCAGCGCCGAGGACGAAGCCGGCTATGCCCGCGCGGCCGATCGCATGGTCGAACTGGTACGCCAGCAACCCGGCTTCCTGGGCATGGAGTCCGTGCGCGACGGCGAA
Organism: Lysobacter sp. CA199; assembly: GCF_052078715.1. NCBI lineage: Bacteria > Pseudomonadati > Pseudomonadota > Gammaproteobacteria > Lysobacterales > Lysobacteraceae > Lysobacter > Lysobacter sp. CA199. The sequence goes on from NZ_JBQJIL010000005.1 coordinate 278,878, forward strand.
GGCTTCGGCATCACCGTGGCCTACTTCGACAGCGAACAGTCCATCCGCGCCTGGCGCGAGCACGCCGAACACGCGGCGGTGCGGGATCTGGGCCATCGTCGCTGGTACCGGCGCTTCGAGCAGCGCGTGGCGATCGTGCAACGCGCCTATGGCGGACCGCGCGGCGCGGCGCCGTGACCGCCGCATCGCATCCAGGCGCCGCCACCTTGTTCCCCACCCACAGACCGAAACTACCCCCATGAGCTTTACCGCCAACACCGCTCTCATTCCCATCGACGTCCAACGTGGTTTCGACTATCCGCCTTGGGGCCGTCGCGGCAATCCGGCGATGGAACACAACGGACAACGCCTGCTCGCGGCCTGGCGCCAACGCGGCTGGCCGCTGATCCACGTCCGCCACGATTCGGTGCAGCCCGGATCGCCGCTGAGTCCCTCGCATCCGGGCAACGCTTTCCGCGACGGCTTCGATCCGCTGGACGGCGAAACGGTGGTCGCCAAATCGGTCAATGCCGCCTTCATCGGCACCGATCTGGATTTGCGTCTGCGACGGCTCGGTGTCGACCGCGTCGTGCTGTTCGGCATCAGCACCGACATGTGCGTATCGACGACGGCGCGGATGGCGAGCAATCTGGGCTATCGCACCGTCGTGGTCGGCGATGCCTGCTATTGCTTCGATCTGATCGATGCCGACGGATCGACGATTCCCGCCGAGCAGATCAGCCGCGCGCATCTGGCGACCTTGCGCGCGGAATTCGCCGAGGTGACCGATACCGATGCGCTGCTGGCGAGTATCGATGAGTCCTGATCGATCGCATGCACGCAACGCAATCGCATCGCCCCGCACCTCGCGAACTTTCCGCCGCTCCTGCTCCCTCTCCCACGCGCGGAACGGGGCTCCGATCGATTTCGAAGCGACATGCACTCACGACCTGCCGACGTGAATCGATCCGCATCGATCACATCGACCGCGAAAAACCTTTCGCGAGACGACGAACGGTCTTGCATCCGTAATTTTGCGCGCGTAGAGTTCGCGCCCATCGTCCTTGCGACGCAATCCAACCGACCGCCTTCCCATGCATTTCGACAACCACATCGCCAAGCAGAACGCACCGCGGCCCTCGTGCCCCGGCGGGTTCGACTGCGCGCTGTCGATGCGCGGTCGCAGCCAGGTGCTGCACACGCCGGATTGATCTCCTTGCCAGGGAGATCGGTCGCCCCGATCTCCCGAGGAACGCTGACGCCCTCGGTCCAACACCGGGGGCGTTTTCGTTTCAGCGTCCGCAAAGGAACATCGGAAAACCCTTGAAAATCAGTTCGATCGCGCGGCCCCGAAGCATCCGAGATGAAGGGGTTCGACCGTAAAGGCGCTTACAGCGCCGTGCCTGGATGCTTCGGCACGAGCGGTGCGAGGGATCGACCGGGAATGGGCGCTTGCGCCCGAACGCATTGCCGTTCGGCAACGGACGGCAATAAGCAGAACCTCATAAACGCACTACAGCGGTACGGGTTGCGATCCCGTCCGGTGCGCGCGGCTTTGCCGTGGCGTATGCCGAAGTGCGCGGTTGGGTTTTGCTCCAGGAAGGTAGCTCAGTCGGTAGAGCAGCGACGTAGTGCGCAGGTCGTCGGTTCGAATCCGGCCCTTTCACATTGGATATAGCTCAGTTGGTAGAGCGCAGCAGCGATGCTGTGGTCGCGGGTTCAATTCCTGCTATCCCTCCAAACTGCCTGAAACGCAGTTGCACAGGAACGAAAGTTCCAACCCAGGAAACGCCCCGTGCGGCGTTTCGTCAAACGTCGCTGTTACAGGACGCGTAACGGAACGCAGCAGCGGCGACATCGCCGGACCCGCGCCTTGAAGGCGAAGGAACGGCGCGGCACGGACGTCGGCGACAAGGATCGTCGCGATGTCCGGCGGCGCCGGCTCCGCGCAAACAGCGCGCGGGTTCCGCGATGCCGGCGTCAGGGGCGTTTCCGCCTTATCCCGTTCGTCGCCGAATGCGACGGACCCCACCCACGTTTTGCGCGCGCGGCGCGCACGACGCGAGCCCCGCTGCGCCTGGTGCGCGGCGTTCACTGCGCCTTTGCGGCAACCGATTCGGTCGCAACGGCCACCGCCACGGATCGGATCCACCGGAACCTCAAGGAGACCGTCATGTTCTGGATGAAGAAGGTCGTAGTCGGCGATGCCGAACGCGTCCTGGTGTACCGCAACCGCCGCATCGAGCGCGTGCTCGGCCCCGGCGTGCACAAGCTCAACGATTTCAAGCGCGATCTGGAACTGGCCGTGCATTCCATCGCCAACAGCCAGTACGCCGGCAACGACGGCGAATCGCTGATCCCGAGTCTCGGCGACAAGCTGCAGGACTACTTCGTGCTCGCCGATATCGGCAACGACGAAGTCGGCCTGATGCTGCGCAACGGTCGCATCGCCGATGTGCTCGCGCCGGGTACCCGCCGTTTGTACTGGAAGGGCCTGGCGACCATCGAGATCCGCGCCATCGCCTTGAGCGACGGTCTGGAGATGGAACGCGAGGTCGTCAACGGCCTGCGCCAGCTCGGCTACCTCGATCGCGTCGCCGTCGCCGGCAACGTGCCGACCGAGTCGGCCGGCCTGCTGTTCGTCGACGGCAAGTTCCTGCGCCGTCTGGAGGCGGGCGCGTACGCGTTCTGGAACCTGCGCAAGAACGTCGCGGTGGAAATCGTCGAGCTTCGCGTCCAGTCGATGGAAGTCTCGGGTCAGGAACTGCTGACCCGCGACAAGGTGTCGTTGCGCGTGAACCTGGCCGCGAGCCTGCGCGTGACCGACCCGGTCGCCGCGCGCACGCAGGTGGCCAAGTACACCGAGCATGTCTACCGCGAGCTGCAGTACGGCCTGCGCAAGGCGATCTCGTCCAAGACCCTGGACGAATTGCTCGGCGACAAGGCTTCGCTCGACGCGGACATCTTCGCCTACGTGCGCGGCCCGATCGGCGCGGTCGGCGTGGAAGTGCTCGGCGTCGGCGTCAAGGACGTGATCCTGCCGGGCGAGATGAAGGATATCCTCAACGGCGTGGTGCAGGCGGAGAAGACCGCCCAGGCCAACGTGATCCGTCGCCGCGAAGAGGCGAATGCGACGCGTAGCTTGCTCAACACCGCCAAGCTGATCGAGGAAAGCCCGGTCTTGATGCGCCTGAAGGAACTCGAGGCGCTGGAGAAGATCACCGAGAAGATCGACAAGTTGACCGTGTTCGGCGGTCTGGAGGGAGTCATGAAGCAGTTGGTCAGCCTCAAGGGAAACGGCTGAACGCAGGATCGGACGGCGCCATCGCCGTCCGGCTTCCGATAGCGCGCACGCCGCCAAGCAAAACGCGAGCGCCGCCCCGCGGGGCGGCCATCTCACCGTGCGCGGTCGTGGACCGCGGCGCGGGGATATCTATCGGATTTCCATCTATATGCGTAAGGACATGTACAAAGTAATCGTCGAGCGGCCGCGCCGCGGAGGTTTCCACTCCTCGCGCCCGCCTTACGACCGGCAAGACGAGCGGCAACGCGAGAGCCTCGCGTTCCGCCATCGTCACGATCCCAAATGGCTCAACGAAAACCTGCGTCCGCTGGAACGCTACCTGGAACGCCAAGTCGGCCGGCGCTGGGATTTCGTCTACTCGCAGCTGTGCGCTCGCGTCGACCGGCGCAACACCGTGCAGCAGCATATCCACCAACACATCGACGATTTCGTGGCCGTGCAGGTCACCGATATCGATGGAGAACTTCATGTAATGCAGAACTGGGGCGGCATGATACCGCTTACCGAAGTCCGTCAACGGCTGTATGTGGACCCGCGCAACGGGTGTGTGATGCGCAACGAGGCGGCGATCGCTCTGCGCCTGCAACGCCATCGCGAGCATTGTCTGGCGGTGCAGGCGCGTCAGGCGGGGTGGCAGGCCGAGGTGCGCAAGCTGGGCGAGCGCACGCAGTTGCGGCGCATCGACGGCATCTGGTACGAGGTCGAACTCGCGCCGGTGCCGCCGCGCGACGAGGCGCACAAGCCCGGGCAGCGCAAGCGCAGCCTGGAGCGGCTGTTCGCTTTCGATGCGGTCACCCACAAGCGCGTCGACCGTTACAACGGCGAGCGCTGCCGGATGTACGGCAAGTGCTCGCTGTATGCGCATCACAAGCGGCAACTCAGCCGCGCCGAACTGCTCGATCACGGGCTTCGCAACGGCACCGAACCCGATACGTACGCCGCGAGCCTGCGCTCGCGGCCGCGGGTGCGCAATGCCTTCCGATTCCGCGCGCCGATCCGAAGCGGCGCGCTTCATAAGGAACATTGATATGAGTACCTCAAGCTACGAACTGCTCCACGCCGAAGAAGGCGCGGTGCCGGTCAAAGGCTGGATCCGCGGCGTGCCGGTCGACGAAGGCGCGCGGCGGCAATTGCGCAACATCGCCGCCCTGCCCCACGTCGGGCCCTGGGTCGCGGTGATGCCCGACGTGCATCTGGGCAAGGGCGCCACCGTCGGTTCGGTGGTGCCCACCCGCGGCGCGATCATCCCGGCCGCGGTCGGCGTCGACCTGGGCTGCGGCATGGCCGCGGTGCGCACTACGCTGCGGGCGAAGGATCTGCCCGACAGTCTGGCCAAGCTGCGTTCGGCGATCGAGCACTGCGTGCCGGTCGGCAACGGCCGCGGCGGCGAACACCGGCGCCTGCCCGACAGCCATGCCACGCGGCTGGCCAAGTCGGGTCTGGCGGCGCGGCTGGACGCCATCCACGCCAAGCATCGCAAGCTGCGCACCGACAAGCTCGACAAGCAGATCGGCACGCTCGGCGGCGGCAACCACTTCATCGAAGTCTGTCTCGATGAGGCCGGCGCGGTGTGGGTGATGCTGCATTCGGGCTCGCGCGGTACCGGCAACATCATCGGCAGCTACTTCATCGAACTGGCGCGGCTGAAACTGGAACGGCGCGTGCTCGGCTTCCACTTGCCGGACAAGGATCTGGCCTTCCTGCTGGAGGGCGAGCCCTTGTTCGACGACTACATCGAAGCGGTCGGCTGGGCACAGGACTACGCCCGTCATAACCGCGAGGCGATGATGGAGCGGGTGCTGCACGCGATGCGGATCCAACTGCCGAAATTCCAGTTGGAGAAGACCGCGGTCAACTGCCACCACAACTACGTGCAGCGCGAGGAACATTTCGGCGAATCGTTGTGGGTCACCCGCAAGGGCGCGGTCAGCGCCCGCGAAGGCGAGCTCGGCATCATTCCCGGCAGCATGGGCGCGCGCAGCTACATCGTGCGTGGCAAAGGCAACGCGGACAGCTTCCACAGCTGCAGCCACGGCGCCGGCCGGGTCATGAGCCGCACCCAGGCGCGGCAGAACATCACGCTGAAAGACCATCGTGCGGCCACGGCCCACGTGGAATGCCGCAAGGACGCGGCGGTCATCGACGAATCGCCGGCGGCGTACAAGCCGATCGAAGCGGTGATGGCGGCACAGGCCGATCTGGTCGAGGTGGTCCACACCTTGCGCCAGGTGGTCTGCATCAAGGGTTGAGCGCAAGGATGCGCTCGCGGCGCCGCCCTACGTGAGCGGCGTTTTTTTAGGCGCGGATCATCGGAGCGGCCTGCGATAAATCGTGGTGTTCCGCACCCGGCCTATGCATGAGTTGGCGGTCGCAAGAAAACTCCGAGGACGGCATCGTCGTCGCCTTCGCCGCCGACAGGCTCGCCTGCTTCGAATACTTTATCGATGGCCGATCCCGACCGTCCTCGTTCAGGGCGCGCCGCACTTTGGGTTCAGTTTGCCCGCGCGGTTTCCCCGCCTTTCGGCGGAGGACGAGCGAGTACGCGAAAACCCGAATGCATGTTTGCGACACAGCTCGCGTTTCAGGTGTGAGCTAGCCGGCTTCGGTAACCCCAACAGAACATAAAACCGATATCGTCCTAATGCAAAAGGAATGCCAACGGACCCGTCTATGCCTCCTCGCAACATTGACTGGCTTTCCTCCTCGCCCAGCCACGATCCGGGATCGGCGGCATCGGCGACCTCGGTGTCGCACCGCACCCGCGAGCTGGCGATCACCTACGGGATCGGCGCGCGGCTGCATCATGGCGAGCGCCATTGGGAAGACATCCGCGAAGAACTCGCGCGCGGCTGGGAACGGCTGCGCGGCGCCGAACAGGTGCCGTGGTCGGTCATCGAGGACGATGTCGAAGGCGCTTGGCGACTGGTGCTGACCGACTGAAACCCGGCCCTGCGTCGGCGTAGCCGAACCGCCCCGATGAAATACCCCGCCGGCGCCTCCCTGTGCCGGCCGAGCAGACGCAACCGCCTGCTGATCCGCCGAGAGACGGACCGGGTCGAGAAACCCGTCGCGATGCGGACCGATCGATCGCGCTCAGGCGCGCGCCGGCAACGCCCGCCGCCACTGCCATTTCAGATTCACCCCTAAGGTGCCCAGCACGATCAACGCCACGCCGAGGCTTTGCACCGGCGCCAAGGTGCGGCCGTACACCAGGTAGTCGAGCAGCAGCGCGATCACCGGATAGATGAAGGCCAGCACCGCGATCGTCGCCACCTGCAGGCGCGGATACGACGAATAGAACAGCACATAGCACACGCCGCTGTGGATCAGGCCCAGGCCGGCGAGCCAGAACCAGTGCGAGCCGGGCACCCACACCGCCGCGTAGTCGGCGAACGGCGCCAGCATGACCACGCCGACCAGACACTGGATCAGCACCACCGCGAACGGGCGCTCGCGGCTGATCCGCCGCGACAGCAACAGCGAGGCGCCGCACAGAATCGCCGCGACGAAGGTCAGACCCACGCCGATCAGATAACCGCTGCCGGCGCTGGTCCACAGCTTGAACGGATCGGCCGAACACAGCACGCCGACGAAGGCGATCGCGGTCCAGCCGATATCGGCCGCGCGGGTGCGCTCGCCGTAGAACATCGCCGCCATCCCCAGGATCACGAACGGGAAGAAGTGATAGACCATCGTCGCCACGCCGATCGACGAGCGCGCCATGCCGGCGAACAGCGCCACCCAGTTCAGCACCAGCAGCACGCCGCTGAAGATCGCCGAGCGGATTAGCGCGCGCTCGCCGAGCAGGCCGCGGAACAGTCCGCGCGCCGAGCCCCAGGCCAGCAGGAACACGCAGCCGAAGATGCAGCGGAACAGCACCGCGGTGATCGCGTTCTGGCCGCTCTCGTGCACGAACACGCCGACCGAGCCGATCAACAGTTCGGCGATCAACAGTTGGATCAGGGCGGTGCGCGATTCTGCGGGGGTGGCGACGGGGCTCATGGGGCGGCGCGGTGCTCGCGCGGGGGGAGGCGGAGTTCGGGAGACCCAGATTAGGACCAGGCTGCGGACCGATACAGATTCAGTTAGGATGAATCTTGACCGATACAGTTATCACGGCTGAAACGGCCTTTTGTGGGAGGGGCTTCAGCCCCGACGCTTTTCGCGCAGGTCGCTTCGGCCAACTCGCAATCAGACCGAAAAACGTCGGGGCTGAAGCCCCTCCCACAACAGTCCCGCCACACCGCGCCACCTGGATCGCCTTGCCATGCCCCAAGACCTGCTGTACGAACGCCTCGCCGACCGCATGCGCCGACAGATCCAGCGCGGCGTGCTGCGTGTCGGCGAACGCCTGCCCTCGCTGCGCCGGCTCGGCCGCGATCAGCGCATCAGCCTGGCGACCGCGGTGGAGGCGTATCAGCAGCTCGAACGCGAAGGCCTGATCGAAGCGCGGCCGCGTTCGGGCTATTACGTGCGCGCCGCGGCCGGCGCGGCGCCGCGCAGCAGCCGCGCCCGACATCTGTCGCGCGCGCCGATGCCGGTGCGCAATCCCGCCCTGCTCGGCGTACTAGACGTGCAATCGCGTCGCGACCTGATCCCGATGCACGCCGCCACGCCCGACGCCTCGATGCTGCCGAGCGCGGCGCTGGCCGCGGCAGTGGCGCGGGCGATGCGGCGCGATCCGCACACCGCGCTCAGCTACACCGTGCCGCAAGGCCTGCCGCAGCTGCGCGAACGCATCGCCCAGCGCTATGCGCAATGCGGCGTGGAGATCGACCCCGACGAAGTCATCGTCACCGCCGGCGCGATGGAAGCCATCAGCCTGACCTTGCGCACGATCACCCGACCCGGCGACATCGTGATCCTGGAATCGCCGACCTATCACGGCCTGCTGCAGGCGGTGTCCGCGCACGGCCTGCGGGTGCTGGAAATTCCCAATCATCCCGGTCGCGGTATCGACCCGGCGCAACTGCGCGAACTCTTGGAACGCCATTCGGTTCGCGCTGCGTTGTTGGTGCCCAACTTCAACAACCCGCTCGGCAGTTTGACCAGCGAGGCGAGCAAGCGCGAGATCGTCGCCGCCTGCGCCGTGCACGGCACGGTGGTGATCGAGGACGATCTGTACGGCGAGCTCGCGTACTCCGGCGAACGGCCCTCGCCGCTGCGCCGTTTCGACGACGGCGAGCACGTGGTGACCTGCGGCTCGTACTCGAAGATGCTCGCGCCGGGGCTGCGGGTGGGCTGGATGATCGGAGGACGGCGCCGTTCGGAACTGCTGCGGACCAAGAGTTTCTCCACGGTCGCCACCGCGACCTTGCCGCAGATGGCGCTGATCGAGTTCTTCGCCCGCCACGACATGGAACGCGGTCTGCGTCGATTGCGCCGCACCCTGGCCGGCAATGCGCAGGTGTACCGGCAAGCGGTGCTGGACCATTGGCCCGACGGCACCTGCGTGGCCGAACCGGCCGGTGGCATGACGTTGTGGGTGGAACTACCGCCGGCGGTCGACGGACAGGCCTTGTTCGAAGCCGCGCTGGCCCGCGGCATCGGCATCCTGCCGGGGCATTTGTTCTCGAATCGCGGCGATTACACCCACCACGTGCGGTTGAGTTGCGGGCAGCCTTGGGATCGCAAGATCGAAAGCGCACTGCAAACCGTGGGCGAGCTGGCCAAACATCTGCAAGGCTAAGCGCGATGTCGCGAGGTCTTTTGTGGGAGGGAGCTTCAGCCCCTGCCACAAAAGACCTCAAGGATTCGACAAAAATAAAGGCCGCACAGGGCGGCCTTTACCGGGAGTTTTTGCATTTCGACGCATCAACTCCAGGCCATACCTTCAAGCCGTCAGCAGACTCGGCAAGAACTGATCCAACGCCGACTTCACCTGATCCACGCTCAAATCCGGCTGCGAGATCGCGCGCATCGCCAAGCCCTCGATCAGGCACTGCAGGATCAGCACGCGCGTGGCGACCTGATCCTGGGCGATACCCAGCCCGCCATCGGCGCTGCTGCGCGCGAACCACGCCGCCAGATCGGAGCGGAACACCCGATCGGAGGCGTGCGTGGCCGCGGCGATCTCCTCATCGCGCGTAGCCTCGGCGGTGAGTTCCAGAAACAGCGCCGCACTGGTGATGTTGGGATCGTTGGCCTGCCACTGCTGGAACACTTCGGCGATGCCCGCGACCAGATCGCTGGTCGCGTGCAGCTTGGCCACATCGGCCCGGGCCTCTTCGAGCTGGCGCTCGATGATGGCCAGGATGATGTCGTTCTTACCCTTGAAGTAGCGGTAGATCAGGCCCGCGCTCATGCCAGCCGTATCGGCGATGTTGGCCATGCTCGCGGCATGGAAGCCATGCACGACGAAGCATTTCTGCGCCGCCACGAGGATCCGCTCGCGCTGCGCTTGCGCGCGCGCGGCGGCCTTGGCGGTGGGCTTGCCCGGAGTGCTCATTGGCTGCGCTCGTTCCAGCCACCTCCAAGGACTTTATAGAGCGCGACCCGGTTGCTCTGCTCGGCCAGACGCGTGGTCACCAGGCCTTGCTGCGCACCGTACAGCGTGCGCTGCGCATCGAGCTGGTTGAGGTAGCTGTCGCGGCCGGCTCTGTAACGCGCGGTCGAGAGTTGATCGGCGCGGCCGGCGGCTTCGACCAGCGCTTCCTGCGCCTGGCGTTGTTCGGCCAGGGTCTTGGTCAGCGCCAGCGCGTCGGCGACGTCGCGGAAACCGGACTGGATCGCCTTCTCGTACTGGGCCAGCGCGATCTGTTGATCGGCCTTGGCCGAGGCCAGATTGGCGCGCAGCTTGCCGCCCTGGAAGATCGGCAGGTTGACGACCGGATTCACCGTCCAGGCGCGCGTGTTCGAATCGAACAAACCCGACAGCTCGGTGCTGGCGCTGCCGAGGAAACCGGTCAGATTGATCGACGGAAAGAACGCGGCGCGCGCGGCGCCGATGTTGGCGTTCTGCGCGCGCAGGGTGTGCTCGGCCTGCAGCACGTCCGGACGGCGCAGCAACACTTCCGAAGGCATGCCCGACGGCAGCGCGGCCAGGCCGGTGACGCCGTCGGTCAGCTTCTGCGGCAGCAGCGAGGGATCGACGGTTTCGCCGACCAGCAGGTTCAACGCATTGATGTCCTGCGCCACCTGCCCGGCATAACGCGCCGCGTCGGCGCGCGACTGCTCGACCTGGGTGCGCGCCTGGCTCAGTTCGAGCCCGGACACCGCGCCCAGTTCGCGCCGCTTCTCGGTCAGATCGTAAGCGGCCTGCTGGTTCTTCAAGGTCGCTTCCGACACCGACAGCAATTCGCGATCGGCAGCCAAGGTCAGGTAGGCGTTGGCGACTTCGGCGATCAGGCTCAGCTGCGCACTGCGGCGGCCTTCCTCTTCGGCGAAGTAACGCTGCAGCGCCGACTGGCTGAGGTTGCGTACGCGGCCGAACAGGTCGAGCTCGAAGCTGGTGATGGCGGCGCCGGCGCGGTACTGATCGGTCACCGGCACGTTGTCGCCGCCGCTGCGATCGAGCTGCGCGGTGGCGCCGAGTGCCGGCACCCGGTCGGCGCGCTGGATGCGGTACTGCGCGCGCGCCTTCTCGACGTTGAGCACGGCCACGCGCAGATCGCGATTGTTCTCCAGCGCGCGGCCGATCAGATCTTCCAGATTCTGGTCGGCGAAGAAATCGCGCCAACCGATGTCGGTCACCGCGGCGGACGAAGCCGTCGCAGTGGTGCCCGAAGCCGCCGGATCCGAGGTCAGCGGTTGCGCGCCGACGAAGGACTGGGTGGTCGGCGGCAGCGGCCATTCGCCTGGAATGGCCGCGTTCTGCTCGGGCAACCTCGGCGCCAGGCTGAGGCAACCGGTGGTCGCCACCGCGATCGCCAGGGCCAGCGCGTGAATCGAAAACTTACTCATGGCTCTGCGCTCCTTGGGCGCTGTGCTCAGCGGGCGCGTGTTTCTTTCGGACGAACAGCTTCTCGACCACCACGAAGAACAGCGGGACGAAGAAGATGCCCAGGAACGTACCCACCACCATGCCGCCGAGCACGCCGGTACCGATCGCGCGCTGCGCGCCGGAACCCGCGCCGCTCGCCAGAGCCAGCGGCAGCACGCCCAGACCGAAGGCCAGCGAGGTCATGATGATCGGACGCAGGCGGTCGCGTACCGCGGCCAGCGTGCCGTCGATCAGGTTCATGCCCTTCTCCAGGTTCTCCTTGGCGAACTCGACGATCAGAATCGCGTTCTTGCTCGATAGACCCACGGTCGTGAGCATCGCCACCTGGAAGTAGACGTCGCGCTCCATGCCGCGCAGCCACGTCGCCAATACCGTGCCGAGGATGCCCATCGGCGCGATCAGCAGCACCGAGGTCGGGATCGCCCAGCTTTCGTACATCGCTGCCAGGCACAGGAACACGATCAGCAACGACAGCGTGTACAGCAGCGGCGTCTGCGCGCCGGCCTGGCGTTCCTGATACGACAGGCCGGTCCATTCCAGACCGATGCCCGGCGGCAGTTTCGCCACCAGCTTCTCGACCTCGGCCATCGCCTCGCCCGAGCTCACGCCGGGCTTGGCTTCGCCGTTGATTTCCAGCGCCGAGACGCCGTTGTAACGCTCCAGACGCGGCGAACCGAATTCCCAACGGGTGGAGGCGAACGCCGAGAACGGCACCATCTCGCCCTTGTCGTTGCGCACGTACCAACGGTTGAAGTCGGTCGGCGCCATGCGGAACGGCGCATCGGCCTGGACGTAGACGCGCTTGACCCGGCCGCGGTCGACGAAGTCGTCGATGTACTGACCGCCCCACGCCGCCTGCAGAGTCGAGTTGATGTCAGCAATGTTCAAGCCCAGCGCGGACGCCTTCTGGTTGTCGACGTCGACGCGGAACTGCGGCGTGTCTTCCATGCCGTTGGGACGCACGTTCTGCAACAGCTCGCTTTGCGCGGCCATGCCGAGGAACTGGTTGCGCGCGGCGACCAATGCATCGTGACCGAGCGAACCGTTGTCCTTCATGTAGAACACGAAGCCGTTGGAGTTGCCCAGTTCGAACACCGCCGGCGGCGCCAGCGCGAACACGAACGCGTCCTTGATCTGCATGAAGCTGCCCATGGCGCGGCCGACCACGCCATTGACGCTGTTGTCCGGCATCGGCGTCTTGCCGAAGCTGGTCAGCCAACGCCAGCGATCGCCCCAGGTCGTGGCACGTTCTTCCCACGGCTTGAGCTGCGAGAACGCCATACCCGCGTTCTGGCCGTTACCGGCGAAGCTGAAGCCCTGCACCGTGAACAGCGAATCCACCGCCGGGTCGTTGAGGAACTGGTCCTCGACCTTCGTGAGCACTTCGCCGGTGCGTTCCTGCGTCGCGCCGACCGGAGCCTGCACGATGGTGAACAAGAAGCCCTGATCTTCCTGCGGCAGGAACGAGGACGGCAAGCGCAGGAACAGCACCACCATCAACGCCGCCATCGCCGCGAACACGATCATGAAGCGGCCGGTACGGGTGACGATCCCGCGCACCACGCCCTGGTACTTGCTGTTGCCGCGATCGAACTTGTCGTTGAACCAGCCGAAGAAACCCTTGTCGGACGCGTGATGGCCCTTCTCGATCGGCTTGAGCATGGTCGCGCACAGCGCCGGCGTCAGCACGATCGCCACCAGCACCGACAGACCCATCGCCGAAACGATGGTCACCGAGAACTGGCGATAGATCACGCCGGTCGCGCCGCCCAGGAAGGCCATCGGCACGAACACCGCCGACAGCACCAGGCCGATGCCGACCAGCGCGCCGGTGATCTGATCCATCGACTTGCGCGTGGCTTCCACGGGCGAGAGACCTTCCTCGCTCATCACGCGCTCGACGTTTTCGACCACGACGATGGCGTCGTCGACCAGCAGGCCGATCGCGAGCACCACCGCGAACATGGTCAACATGTTGACCGAATAGCCGAACAACGCCAGCAGGCCGAACGTACCCAGCAACACCACCGGCACCGCGATCGTCGGGATCAGGGTCGCGCGGAAGTTCTGCAGGAACAGGTACATCACCAGGAACACCAGCACGATCGCTTCGAGCAGGGTCTTGATCACTTCCTCGATCGCCACGCGCACGAACGGCGTGGTGTCGAACGGCACCACCGCCTTCAGGCCCTTCGGGAACGCGGGCTTGAGCTGCTCGAGTTCAGCCTGCACCGCCTGCGCGGTGGCCAGCGCGTTGGCGCCGGTCGCCAGCGAGATCGCCATGCCGCTGGCGGGCTTGCCGTTGAAGCGGGCGATGGTGGTGTAGTCCTCCTGACCCAGCTCGACGCGGGCCACGTCCGACAGTTTCAGCACCGCACCGCTGCTGTTGGCGCGCACCACGATGTTCTTGAACTGATCCGCGGTCTGCAGACGGTCCTGCGCGGTGACGGTCGCGTTGAGCTGCTGCCCCTTCACCGACGGCGTGCCGCCGAGCTGACCGACCGCGACCTGGGCGTTCTGCGCGCGCAGCGCGTTGATCACGTCGGTCGGGGTGAGCTTGTAGGTGTTGAGCTTGTCCGGGTCCAGCCAGATCCGCATCGCATACTTGGTGCCGAACAACTGGGTGCTGCCGACGCCGTTGACGCGCGCGAGCGGGTCGACCAGGTTGGCGGCCACATAGTCGGCGATATCCGCGCCGCTCATGCTGCCGTCTTCGGAGACGAAGCCGATGACCTGCAGGAACGCCGAGTTGGCCTTCGACACGCTCACGCCCTGCTGCTGCACGATCTGCGGCAACAACGGCGTGGCCAGCTGCAGCTTGTTCTGCACCTGCACCTGGGCGATGTCGGGGTCGGTACCGCTTTCGAACGTCAGGGTGACGCCGGCCTGACCGTCGGACGAACTGGTCGCCGACATGTACAACAGGCCGTCGATGCCCTTCATGTTCTGCTCGATGATCTGGGTCACCGAGTTTTCCACGGCCTTGGCCGAGGCGCCGGGGTAGGACGCGTTCACCGATACGGTCGGCGGCGCGATGGTGGGGTACTGCGAGATCGGCAGCTGAGTGATCGCGATCGCGCCGCCCAACATGATGATGATCGCCAGCACCCAGGCAAAGATGGGGCGATCGATAAAGAACCGTGCCATGAATTTCTCCGATTACTGCTTCGGCGCGCCGGCAGGCGCGGCGGCCGGCTTGGCCGGCGCTGCGCCCTTCTCGGTCGCGTCCACCGGCATGCCCGGGCCGATCTTCTGCAAGCCTTCGACGATGACCTTGTCGCCGGCCTTCAGGCCGCTTTCGACCAGCCACTTGTCGCCGATGGCCTGACTGACCTGCAGTTCGCGCGGCTCGACCGTGCCCTTGGCGCCGACCACCATCGCAGTGGCGTTGCCCTTGGGATCGCGCGAGATGCCCTGCTGCGGAACCAGCAGCGCGTTCTCACGCACACCGGTGCCGACCAGCGCGCGCACGTACATGCCGGGCATCAGGATGTTGTCGGGGTTGGGCACCACCACGCGCAGCAGGTAGCTGCCGGTGCCTTCGTCGACTGTGACCTCAGAGAACGCGAGCTTGCCTTCCAGCGGGTACTTGCTGCCGTCTTCCAGCAGGATCGTCACCGGCGTGACCGCTTCGGTCAGCGTGCCCGCGGCGATCTGCTTGCGCAGCGCGAGCAGTTCGGCGCTGGACTGACTGATGTCGACGTGCACCGGATCGAGCTGTTGCACCACGGCCAGCGCATCGGCCTGATTGGCGGTGACCAGCGCACCGGCGGTGACCGCCGACTTGCCGATGCGGCCGCTGATCGGCGAAACGATGCGCGCGCGGCCGAGGATCACCCCGGCGCTCTGCACCGCCGCGCGGCCCGACGACACATCGGCCTGGCTCTGCTTGAGCGTGGCGACCGCAGTCTCGTCGTCCTGCTTGCTGACCGCGTCGATCTTGACCAGATCCGACGAGCGCTTGGCGTTGAGCCGCGCCGAGTTCAGCGCCGCTTCGCCGCGCGCGAGCGTGGCCTTGGCGGTTTCCAGATCGGCGGCATAGGTCTTGTCGTCGAGCTGATACAGCGGCTGCCCGGCCTTGACCAGACCGCCTTCGGTAAACAACCGCTTTTCGACGATGCCGTTGACCTGCGGCCGCACCTCGGCAATCAGCGAAGCGCTGGTGCGCCCCGGCAACTCGCGGGTCAGCGTGACGGTCTGCGGCTTGAGGGTCACCACCGTGACCTGGCCCTTCTGGCCGCCAGGACCACCGGGACCGCCTTGTTCGTCTCCGCCTTTACCGCAGGCCGCCAGGGCCAGACAGAGCACGGAAATAGTGAGAATTGCCTTATAGGACAGTGACTTGCGCGACGGCATGGGGGAGCCTCAGGTCGTTGTTGCGGCCGGGGTGGACCGCGGGCGTATCGTAGAATGAACGATCATTCTCTTTTTTTGGGTGGGCGGAGTCAAGCGGCCTCAGGAGTGGTTAGGCGGTCTTTTGGTGGGTTTTCCGTGGGGTCATGTAGCTGGCGTTAAGCCTTGGCGGCCGGTGGCGGCGCGCGGGCTTGGCAATGTTTCAGCCCTACTATCGCCGCTTGCCTTAATTGCCATACAGCAAGTGCTGGCCAGGGCTGCGCCGCCGCAACGGTAGTTACTGGCCGAGCGACCGAATTCTTTCGAGCGTCGCACGATGCTCTTGCAGCACCACCTGATGATTCGGACCCGAACCGTCCGCGATCGCATTGAAGCGCACGATTTCCTTCTCCGCGTGCGGATAGCGCCCTGCATTGACCAAGCACGACACCAGCGCCGATGACGCCAAGCCATCGGAAGGCCGCAGTTCCACCAATGCCGCTGCCGCCTTCTCGGCTAGAGGCCAATCGTCAGTGCGGAAAGCTAAGCCGGAGAGCAGCAGCCAAGCGCGAACTTCCTGGGGATCGAATTCAACCAACTCCAGAAGACGGGCGCGAGCGGTGTCGATGGCGCCGGCTTCGAGCAGGCTCTTAATTTCTGGGATGTCCATGTATGAGCACCACTCAATAAGGATCGACGGAAACGGATCGTGCCGTGATGCCTGAGTTGCGACCAGCAGATCGCCTGACCGAAGGCCTTACGCAATCTACATGCCTTAAATACAGCACTCGACGTTTAGTTCGTATTTCCGTTCTTGAGCCTGTTGACACGTCAATATCGTAGCGTCAATCTTGACCACGGAGCGTAAGAACTCCTCGCATAGCGGTACCACCTCCGAAAACCCGGTGGTTTTTTTGCGCCTGCAGTTGGGTGCAAGTTCGGCGCTTCTCAGCGTCGGGAGGGCGGCTAATACAACACCCGCAAGGGGAATACGCCCGCCGTCTATGCGCGGTTCTTAACCTCCCGACATCCCGCCTGCGCCATCGCGCAGCGCGGGCCGACAATCCATGGAGAGGAGTGCCGCTATGCCCCGCAAAACCCGATCTGCCGCGTTCGCAAACAACGTTCTGCTACCTGTCGATGCATATCTTGATCTGCGAGCATTCCATGAAGAATTGATGGGCATCGCCCACACCATCGACCCAGCCGACCCACTCGCCTCGCCCGTGCGCAAGAATGAACAATCACGCCGCCGCGCCTTAGCCAAGGTATTCCGGTTATGGGCTGGGCAGATCGAACGCACGATTACTTCCATACAACAGCCTTGACGTTCCATCGGCCGCCGTCGCACAGACGGCGGCCTGGAAGTCGAAAGGCTTCAGTTTCAGTTTCCGGCCCAATGAAAATGAACCTAAAACCTATCCTCCAATCCGTTCCGGCGCTCAGCCGGATTAGCTCTGTCTTTACTCAGCACTATGCTTGAACAGGCTCTCGCTTACACGCAACTAACCTAAATAAGTTCGCTGCCCAACCAATGAGACATCCGAAAGTCACTCTCCACTCAAATAGAGCGAAGAGAGCGAATACGCATGACGTCCTGCCCGAAGCTTGAGAATGCCTGAGCACCTGCCTCACTGGCCTCTTCGAACATAGACCTTGCATCCACTGGGCCAAGGTTTCTAGCAAACATATCCGCGCAAGCAAGTACCGCCTCCTCAGAACCGCCGGATATAAAATTACTGGCGCGAACAACCTCGATTAATAAACATATTTGCGTTGCAGAAAGCAGATAGAATTCAATATGCAGCATCAAAAATAGATTAGCGGCACACTTCAACTGTAACGCGGGCGCAGTCTGTATAAAAAAAATGACAAAAGAAAAATCTCCATCGGGCATAAATTCATAGCCAAGGAGAGAACTCTCGAAATCGCGAAGCAATTTCTTAACCTCTCGTTCTGGCCGCGCTGAATTCAGCGCAGTTAACAGGCATCCCTTAAAATCAACAGCACTATTCATAATCACCTAACAGTCAACAAACTTAAGATAGAGCAGATACCTATTGATTCAGAAGCCATGACAATTAATAAAAAATGTGAGCCAACTATCGTTATGAACCCGCGCCCGTTAAAACGCTAAGCACCATGAGCGCACCAAGACCAATAAACGCACCAATAGCCGCCGCCTTCGCCCCAGGCGTCATTTCTGGCAACGCATTACGTTCAGGCGGATCGGTATCAGGGCCGAGATCAAAGCCAAAACTGGGACTGCTATTGAGAACCTTGCACTCACCATCACCATCGTCGCCGCACTCCTTTTGATATCGATTCTCCCAATACTTGAGATTCGTATCTGTCTGATTAATCAACACTCGGTGCCCTCTTCGAGTATCCCCGAGCATTTCTCTCTGGCCTTTAGGAAGCAATCGCTCCGGTTGATTTTGCACATCGAGTTCGTATTCTATGTATCTTTTATCGAGATCGGCGCGAAGATTATCAATCTTCCTCTTGATAGCGACACAATGGGGATGAGATCTCGGGAATCGAGCCAGCCCTAAAGGATCTATATAAGACAGCGGTGCCCCACCGACATACGAATAAGTTGACACCCCACCTTTCAAACCAATCGGATCGCTCTGCGCGTAACGCCCCGCTACAGCGTCGTAGTCGCGAAAATAGTTGTGATAAAGCCCACTTACAGAGTCGTAGCGCTGCCCCGGAAACCGCAAGTCAAACCTGAACTGAACCCCGTCTTGATCGGGATCCTCATGAGGAGGCGTATTTCCAAAGGCCTCCCCCTTCACATCCCACTTCCAAATTGCAACGTTACGAGCAGGGTCGATTACTGTGCGAGGTGTGCCCAAATAATCAGACTGCACGTACTTCAGAGACTGGCCGCCCCCAGCACTCACTATCAAGCCAACCGGCTCGTCGCCCTTCCATACAGCCTGCTGCACCACAGCGCCGGCGCCATCATAATCCCCAACCCAATGACCACTTTCGTCATAGAGGGTATATCTCGTGACCGGAACAGCGTCATCATTGGTCGCAGCGACACGTTCGCCAATAGCGTTATAGCGATACCCCATTTTCACCACGCCAGCTAACTTGACCTGCTTCATCCGGTTATTGGCGTTATATATAAATTCCTTAGCCACATTACCTATGCTAATTGTGTTGCCTACTACGTCATATCCACGACTGATAGCACCGACGCTGTCGAGTTGATGGCTGCCATCCGAGTAGCTGTAGGTCTCTGTGACTCCGCCGCGCAACAGGCTTATGCGATTTCCGGTTTTGTCGTAACCATAAGTCTCCAACGGCTCGCCGCTTGCGCCGTCCCGGGTCACCACAAGCCGACCCAGTGGATCGTGGTCGTAGCTAGCTTGCAGCGTAGTTTCCAAACCATCCTTGAGCGAAGTCAGCTCACTGACTTCGTTGTAGCCGTAATGCAGCGATAAACCGCCGGGCGACGGGTCATAAATACTCTTAGCCCGATAGTCCTGATCGTAAGTACGGGTTAGAGTGCGGCCATTGCCATAAGCCCACCCAGCCACCGGCCCAAACGGCTCGTAAGTCGCCCCCGTCAACAACACCGCACGCACACCACCCGCCGGCGTCACCCCCACTTCCTTGACCCGCCCCTGGCTATCGCGAACGTAATCGGCGACGGCGCCATCGGGATACGCAATCGCGCGGAGCTGTCCGCTCAAGGTGTACGCATAACGCAGCGTCAGGCTCTTGCCGTCGACCGTCTGCACTTTGCGCGTCACTTGGCCGAAACGGTCGTAGCAATACTTCAGCTCGGTGCCGTCGGTGCGCATCGCGGTGACGCGGCCAATGGCGAAGGTTTCGCCGGCCGTGCAGACGCTGTTGACGGTGTCGTAGTCGTACTCCACGTCCGGCGCGCCCGCGGCCGTGTAGGACACGGTCTTCGGGCGGTTCAACGCGTCGTAGGTGTAGCTGTGCGGCACCGCGTCGTTGGCGTCTTTCTTGGTCGCGACCAAACCCGCTGCGTTGTACGTGTAGTCGGTGATGCCTGTGTCCGGGCTTTCCAGCTGCACCTGATCGCCGAAGCCGTTGTAACGGTAGTGCGTGCTCAGCCGCTTCGGGTCGGTAACCTTGGTGATCTGGTCGAGCGCGTTGTACTCGTAATTGGTTTCGACGTTGAGCCCGCCCACGTCCTGCAAGGTGCGGCTGAGGCGGCCGAGCGGGTCGTGGTCCTGATCGGTGATGCGGCCCAGCGCGTCGGTGGTGCGGTCGGGGTTGCCGTCGGCGTCGTAGCCGAACGTCGTCGGATTGTTCGAGGCGTCCTTGGCGATGTGCAGTTGGCTCAGTTGGTTGTAGACGCGCGACAAGGTGCGCTTGAGCGTGCCAGTGGCGGTCTTGGTTTCTTCTCTTTCGCGGTTGCCGTCGGCATCCAAGGTGTAGTGAATCGTGTTGCCGGCGTTGTCGCCGATATCGGTGAGGCGATTGGCGGCGTCGTAGGTATAGGTGGTGAAAGCCCCATCGGGGAGAGTCACCTTCTTTACCTGTCCGGTCGGCCAGTACTCCATCTTGGTAACGCGATCGTCCGTCTCGACCGCGTCGTTGGCACCACGGATCTTGGTCGCGGTCGTGCGGCCGCGCACGTCGTACTCGTAATCGGTAACGACGCCGTTGGCGTCCAGTGCGCTCAGCACACGGCCGCCGCGGTCGTAGCGCAAGTACTCGGCGACGATCTGGCCTGCTGCGTTGGTGATCGTCCAAGGATCGCCCTTGCGATACAGGCAGGTCGACAGCGAGCTCGCGCACGAGGCCTCGTCGGCCGCGTAATACTTGTAGGTGGTGACGTCGTTGATGTCGGAACGGGGACCGTCGACCGATTTCACCAAGCCAATGACAGGGCACGTGCCGCCCGGTACCACGACATCGCTCTGCTCGCAGTACGTCGTGGCGACGGACCTTGCCTGGCCTGTCTGCGGTTCAATGGAGTTCATCCCGAGGGCTTGGCCGCGATCGTTGTAAGTCAAGCTCTGTTTACGGACCAGCGCGTTGGCGGCGTCGTAAGTCCTGTATTCCGTCGGCCGGCCGAGCGTGGAGTGCCAGTCGGTTTGACGGGTACGCGTGAAAGGAGTAGCCGCGCCGGACGAACTCAAACCTTCTTTTCGTTCGATTTCGTGCGTAGGAGAGTAGGCGTATTGGGTCGTGACGCCGTTGGGCGATGTGATCCTTGTCCTGCGCATGTTCTCGTTGACGAACGAGGTCGTCGAACCAATCGCTCCGTCGGTCGCCGACATTTCCACCGATGTCGGCTTACGGAAGGGATCGCTGGTGAACTTGTAAGTTTTCAGAGCACCATTCGGCAACGTGACCTGCGTATCGCCATTGGCCAAGTACGACAACGTCACCCGACCGTTGCCGCCGGCATACTCGCTCAGAGTTGCTCGTCCGGCTTGATCGTATCGATAGTTCGCCGAACGAGTGCCCGCCTCATTCATCACGCCCGTGAGATGAAAGGGAAACTCCGATGCATTGCAGCCCGCTGATACCGCACCCTGCGCGTCACGACAGAGGTTGCCTGGTTCGGCGTAGAGATAATCCTTGCCCTGGCCTGACGCGCTGCCTCCATTCGCTTTCACAAGGCGGCCCATCTCATCGTAGTCGTACGACGCCAGCACGACGCCATCGCTCTCGATGGAGGTGATCAATGACTCGGGCACCTTGTTGACGCCGGCGGGATCGACATTCACCGGTTTTTCGACGCGACCGAACTTCAGCTGCCTTCCCGTATGGCTGACCACCGCGATAAGACTGTCCGGGGTCACGCAGCGCTTGGCTACGTGATCCGCCATCGAGCAGTACTTCAAGTCGAAGTAGCGTGCCCCCGCTTCCAGCCGCGTGAGGCGGCTGGACTCGTCGAACCACAGCGTTTTGTCACCATCCACCAGCCGCCATCTGGCGGGTAGCGTGGTGCCCTCGGCTTCCCGATAAACCGTAATGCCTACAAGATTGCGAGAACGGTAAACGGTCTCGGATACCTTCTCGAATACTTCGA
This sequence comes from Lysobacter sp. CA199, assembly GCF_052078715.1. Lineage (NCBI taxonomy): Bacteria > Pseudomonadati > Pseudomonadota > Gammaproteobacteria > Lysobacterales > Lysobacteraceae > Lysobacter > Lysobacter sp. CA199. The sequence goes on from NZ_JBQJIL010000005.1 coordinate 300,469, forward strand.
AGTAGCCGTCGCTTCGGAGCCAATAGAGGTCAAGGTCGAAAGGCGAGCGGGAAAGCAGTCGATCCGAGAACGAGTGCGCCCAGTTATCGCCCATTCCCGATACGAGCGGCATATCGCGAATGGAGTTGTAGGATCTGGCGAAATTCAGACCTTCCCAGCTGAAATCGACTTCCTTGTACTCTTTGTTTCCCGTGGCCGCGATGCAGGGATTACCGTCTCCGCAAGATTTGTATTGATTGCTCCGGTGCTGAATCATTGCCTTAGTTGAATTAAGACAAACTTTCGGCCATGGATATATAAGCGGGGTCGCGCCGTCGTATCCCGTGGCATGGAAAGTGGCAGGGCAGGTAAAATGATCGAAGCGATCGTAGGAATTTCCGGAGGGCACGCCCGAAGGAGAAATCGCCGTCAGCGTACGTTTCTCATCCAACGACAGCCCATTGGCGTCGGCAGTGACCCATTCATTGCCAGACCACCAGCGAGTCGGTGGATCGGTTTGATAACGCCCCGTGAACTTCGCTTGGTAGCCTGGGCCATAGGGCCACGTAGCCAGCAATAGATCGGCGAAGCCCTGCTCGTCCTCGCACACATGCCCCGACGGGTTGAGTGAAGCCGAGTCGCAAGCGACCTGGGGAGAACCGCCCGGCGAAATATTGAACCCTTTGAACGAACTGCCGCGGAAACGGTCGATCGCCGCGTTATCGACTACATAGTCGAAAAATGCATACCCAGGAGACGTTTGCCTTATCTTCTTAGCTCGCCGCAATAACGGCGCGCCGATCGCCGGCGAATGCTCGGTACGGATGAAGTCCTCCGCGTCGCCCAGCTTATCGAAGCATTGGTACCGCGGTTCAAGGCCGGCTGGCCGCTCAGCACAGTACTCGCCCGCGGCGAGCGCGACGCTGGAAGAAAAACAGGCCAAAACAGCCAGCAGTACCGTTGAAACGACGCGCAGCTTCATCATTCTTTCCTTGATTGAGTAGGAAGTTGCATGCGTCGTGGCATGCGTCATCTACCGTATTGATTCTGATCGCGCGGCGTCTCATTCACCGCAACTCTGCCGCCCCACCACGGCCATCGTTGCATCACCGACAAAGCCATGGTCATCGACCAAGCCAAGCATCGTAATGCTTAACCTGGTCACGGCGACACTAACGCGTGTCAGCGGGCTCAACAAGACGGCCAAAGTCCAGCCGTAGAGCACGCCGAGGGCCCATTCCTCGGCGTATTGCCCCGGGACGGTGCCGTTGGGAGGTGGAGATCAGCGATACGGGTTGTACGTATACGCCCCACTAACCGCCTCAGGCACCCGGAAGTAATTCGTCACCAGCCCGACCGGATCGGTCGCCAGCATCCCCCGCCCGGGACCATCGTTGCTGTCATCCCAACCCCAAGGCGCATTCGCCGAGTTGGTGTTGCATCCAATCGCTCCACTGCCGCAACCGCCGCTGTTGTCGCCGGCGAAGCTGCCCCAGCCGGCGAACAGCCAGCTGTTGTTGCGCTGGTCCCACATGCCGCCGGTTTCGAAGATGTCTACGAGTTTGTATTTGACGTCGCGGTCGTCGGGGTTCGACGGGACTTCGGCGGTGGTGAGCGAGGGGTAATAGATCACGCCGTCGCCGTTGATGTTGTAGGCGGGCCAGGCTTTGAGGCCGTGGCCTTTGGCTTCCTGGGCGGTGACCGGGTGCGGGGCGCCGTCGTGGGTCAGGAACGACAGCGAGCCGTCGATGTTCTCCGCGTTCGCGGTCCAGTTGCTGCCAGCGGGGACGTAGGAGAAGAAGTCGGTGTGGGCGACGGTCACGGCGGCCTTGAGGGTGCCGTAGGTGGAGCCGTCGCGTGCGATCGCGAACAGCACGCCTTCGGCGTCGTTCTCGTGTTCGGTGTCGAAGAACGAGTCGGTCCAGTCGCGCGGGTGGAAGAACAGGTAGGTGATGAACCAGTGGGTACTGGTCTCAACCACCGAGTAGTAGCCGTGCGCGGCGAGCGGATACGCGGATTGGCCGGCGCGGTCCCAGTTGTTGCGCGCGTCGAGATCGCCGTCGAAGTCGTAGCGGGCGATGTAGTCGGCGGCGCCGCCGAGGGCGTGGCTGCCGGTCTGGTCGACGTCCTGGTAATGCACCGGCGCCCAGCGCAGGGCGAGCGCGGCGCGGTCGGCGGCCGATTGCGCGGACAGGCCGGCGGCGGTGGCGGTGGAGGCGAAAACGCCGGCCGCGAGGCAGCCGGTGGCGAGACTGACGCGCAGCGCGCGGGCGATAGCGTTGGGGCGGATCATCGGACACCTCATGCGGACGAAAGTCCGAAGCATGGGAGCCGTTCGATGGCAGCGATGTTGCAAGGATGGAGCGGTAAAGGCGCAGTCGCGCACAGATTGACGAATTGGGGAGAGCGAAGTGGTCGGATCGCACAAACCGCCGGACCGACGGGACGCGATGGCGTTCGGCGAAAATGGTGGGCCGGGCGGCGGCGCGAGGCGTGGCGGCGGGAACGGCGCGGCGCAGCATTCCGTTGCACCCATCGCCTCACAGCGCAGTGCGCGAAGAAGCGCTTGCGCCGGATGCCGAAAAAGAAAGCTGGCAGGCGAATCGCCGGGCTGGCAAAGAGGGTCGCGATCGGCTTGGGTCGCGGCGCGCATGCTACGGATCGGGCTTGGCTAGAACAAGGGCCGCAGCGCGTCAGGTGCGAAGGGACTCAGGGCGAACCATCGAGCGTCGCAGGCCGAAATGCAGAAGGTGGCATGGCGAGGTGAGGTCACGACCAACCCCTGTAGGAGCGGCGCGAGCCGCGACCGCGAAACCGCGCTTGCGTCGTTGTCGCGAGGTCGCGGTCGCGGCTCGCGCCGCTCCTACAGTCGGACCTCGCGACAATTCCGATTACGCGGTGGAACGCATCCGCACGCGCCGCGACCCGAGCATCGGCAGGCCGCAACGCCACGCAATCGAATCATCGATCAAGCCACGCCAGCGATCTGCCGCAACGCCGCTTCGAACTGCTCGACTGGCTGCCCTCCCTGGATCAGATGACGGTCGTTGATGATGACCGAGGGGACCGCGCGGATGCCCTGGCCTTGGTAGAACCGTTCCTGCGCGCGCACCGCGTCGGCGTATTCGTCCGAGGCCAGCAGCGCCTTCGCCCGCCCGCCGTCCAGCCCCGCCTCAACCGCGACCGCGGCCAGCGCTTCGCGCGAGGAGATGTCGCGGCCGTCGGTGAAGTAGGCCTTCAGCAAGGCGTGCTTGAGCGCGCGCTCCTGCTCCGGCCCTTGCACGCCCGCCCAATGCAACAGGCGGTGCGCGTCGAAGGTGTTGTAGATGCGGTCGCGCGTGTTGAACTGGAAACCGACCGCGGCGCCGCGCTGGCGCAGGGCTTCGCGGTTCTGCGCCAGTTGCTGCGCGCCCAGGCCGTATTTGTGCGCCAGATGCTCGTCGATGTTCTCGCCTTCCGGCGCCATCTGCGGATTGAGTTCGAACGGCTGGAAATGCAGCTCGATCTCGACCTCGTCGCCGATCCGGGCGATCGCCTGCTCCAGCGCGTTCAGGCCGACCGCGCACCAGGGGCAGACCACGTCGGAGACGAAATCGATCTTGACCCGCGGGGTCGGGTTGGGAATGGACGAACTCATGGCGAAACTCCGCGCGGGGCGCATCGAATAGGTCCAACGACGATGCGGCCGGCGCCGGCCGTCATCAAGCCGGCGACGGGCGCACCGGCGGATCGGTGCGTTCCACCGTCCCGGCGGGCGCGGGACGGCCGGCGGCACCGGGTGGGCCCTGCCAATGAGCCGACACAAACTGATGACTGGGTCACATGGATGTGCGCAGAATAGGCGGGCGTCCGGCCAGGGCGCCTGCCGACGCGCTGCGCCCGGCGGGCCGGCGCATCTACCGCTGCGGCCCGCGCGCCGCGCCAACGCTCAATGGGGACAACATGGACTCGATATATCCGGCCGGACCTGCGTCCGTGCCCGCGCAACTGACTGCGCCCAGCACCGCTTACCGTCGTCACGCCTGGCTGGCCATGACCGGCCTGCTCGCCTTCGTCGCGATCTATTTCGCCTTGCTGGTCTGGTTCGGCCGGACCGCCTGGCGGTTGTTCGCCAGCCTGGTCGACAGCAACGGCGACAATCTGATCGGCAACGGCATCACCGGTGCCTGCGCCGCCTTCTTGTTCTTGTTCATGGCCAAGGCCCTGGTGTTCAAGCGCCACGGCGCGGCCGACCAGGACATGGAACTCAAGCCGGCCGACCAGCCCGAGTTGTTCGCCTTCCTGCATCGGCTGGCCGACGAAGCCGGCGCGCCGCGGCCGCATCGGGTGTTCCTGTCGCCGCGAGTCAACGCCGGGGTGTTCTACGACCTGTCGCTGCTCAATCTGGTTCTGCCGTCGAAGAAGAACCTGGAAATCGGCCTGGCCCTGGTCAACGTGCTCAACCTGGGCGAACTCAAGGCGGTGTTGGCGCACGAGTTCGGCCATTTCGCCCAACGCACCATGGCGGTCGGGCGCTGGGTCTATATCGCCCAGCAGGTGGCCGCGCACATCATCGCCAAGCGCGACGCGTTCGACGACTTCCTGCGCGCGCTGTCGCGTTTCGACCTGCGCGTGGCCTGGGTCGGCTGGCTGCTGTCGCTGGTGGTGTGGTCGATCCGCTCGGTGGTGGAGATGGTGTTCCGGGTGGTGGTGCTGGCCCAGCGCGCGCTGTCGCGCGAAATGGAATATCAGGCCGACCTGGTGGCCGCGTCGCTGACCGGCAGCGATGCGCTGGTGCACGCCCTGCATCGCCTGGGCGCCGCCGATGACGCCTGGGATCGCGCGCTGAACTTCGCCAATCGCGAGTACGCCAATCAGCGCCCGGTCGCCGACCTGTTCGTGGTGCAGACCCGCATCATCGAGCACCTGCGCCGGGTCTTCGCCGACGCCGAATACGGCGAGCCGCCGCAATTGCCGGGCAGCGACCGCGACCGCCATCGCGTGTTCAAGAGCGAGCTGGCGCAACCGCCGCAGATGTGGTCCACCCATCCGGCCAACGGCGATCGCGAACACAACATCAAGCGCAGCTACATCGCCTGCGATATCGATCCCCGCCCGGCGATGAGCCTGTTGCGCGACGCGCAGGCGCTGAAGGAACGCATGTCGCGCGAAATGATCGACGCGCCCGAAGCCTTGCCGGCGGTGCCGGTCGAGGAATCGTTGCGCCACCTGGAGCGCGACTACGCCGATCTGGCCCTGGACCGTCGCTTCCGCGGCACCTACCTGGGCCGTTCGATCGTGCGCGACTACGACCGCTGCGACGAACTGTATTACGCCATGCCCGCCGGCATCGACCTGGGCGAACACCTGAGCGGCCTGTACCCGGCCGCGCATGGCGACGCGCTCGAACGCCTGCGCGAGCTGGAAGCCGAGCACGCCACGCTGGACGCCATGCGCGAAGGCCATCTGCGCGCGCCCGGCGGCGTGGTGCGCTGGCGTGGCGGCGAACTGCCGGCCAAGGAACTGCCCAAGGTGATCGCTCAGCTCGACGAGGAGCTCGCGCCGCTGCGCAAGGACGTGCGCGAGCACGACCGCCGCTGCCGCAGCGTGCACCTGGCCGCGGCGCGCGCGCTCGGCGGTCCGTGGGAAGCGTTGTTGCGCGGACAGTTGGCGGTGCTGCATTACGCCGATCACAGCCATGCCGACGTGCAGGACATCAACGGACTGTTGGTCAACACCTACGAGGTGGTCACCGCCGACCGCCGGGTGTCTTCCAGCGAGCTCAATCGCCTGGTGGCGGCGGCCAATCAATTGCAGCGCACGCTGCACGCGCTGCACGATCACGCGGGGCAAGTGCGCCTGGATCGGCGCATCGCCGAACGCCTGGACATCAGCGATTGGACCGAAGCGATGGGCGAATTCCGCCTGCCGCTGGCCGATCGCGACAACATCCAGCAGTGGCTGGGCGTGATCGACAACTGGGTGCGCGGCACGCTCGGGCCGCTGGCGGCGTTGCGCAAGGCCGCCCTTGGGGCGCTGCTCTCGACCGAGGATGAAGTCGCCGCGCTCGTGCATGCGCGCGCCACCGCCGGCGCGGATGCGATCGCCGCGTTCGCGCCCGATGACGCACAGGCCGCGATCGCCGCGAACGACGGCGACGGCGAAACCGCAACCGACGACGCGACGTCCAACGATGCGCGATTCGCGGCGATCACGCCCGACTCCCCGGCGACCGCGCCGCAAGAGTACGCCCTGCTCAAGCCCGGCTGCGCACGCAAGCGCCAGACCAAGCTCGGCTGGTGGGACCGCTTCCAGACCGCCGACGGCCTGATGCCGTCGTTGTCGCGCGTGGCCGTGGCCGGCGGCATCGTCGGCACCGTGCTGTTCGTCGGCACGTCGATCGGCGTGGCCAAGATCACCGTGGTCAACGGCTTGGCCCAGGCGATGCGGGTGGACATCGACGGCCTCCTCGTCGAGTTGCCGCCGCTGCAGCACCGCACCCTGGACCTGTCCGGCAGCGGCCGCCATCACGTGATCGCACGCACCGCCGACGGCGCGACGGTGGAGGAGTTCGACAGCGACGGCTCCAATCACGCTTCGCACTTCGTCTACAACATCGCCTCGGCGACGCCGCTGGTGGAGTGGACCGCGGTCTACGGAAGTCTCGGCGAGGTTCCCGAACGCAAACTCGGCACGCCGCGCTGGAGCAGCTCGTCGGCCGACTACGTGTTCGAACAACCGCCGAAGCAGATCAACACCAAGGGCGAAGGCGGCACCCGCCAGGTGCTGCAGGGATTCGCCGAATTCGAACCGTCCGATCAACTGGAACTGGCCGCCAGCGAGCAAGAGAAAAACTCGCTGATCGCCGCGCACGCGCGCTGGGACACGGCCGATTCGCGCCACATCGGCCAATGGCTGGCATTGGCTTCGCAGACGCCGGAGTTCGCCCGGCTGATCGGCGAACGCCTGCGCCGGACGCCGGCCGAAGTGGTGACTCTGCGCGCCGAGCAGGACGCGGCCAAGGGCAAGCCGGCGTATGCGCAAGTGTGTAAGCGCCATCGCGCGCTGTCCGAACGCACGCCCGACTCGGCCGACTTGCGCTACGTCGCCGTGCGTTGCACGCCCGAGGACGAGGCCCAGGACCGTGCCTTCGCCGACGGCCACGCGCGTTGGCCCGAGCACGGTTGGTTCGCATTGGCGACCGGCTACGGCGCCAGCGAGCGCGCGCAGTGGACGCAAGCGCTGCCGCTGCTGCGGCAGGCGGCGAAGATGCCGCAGGCCGCCGATTGGCTGGGGCCGGAACTGGCGCGCGCGCAGCGCGCGATCGAAGGCGAATCGGCGCAGATGACCGCGCCGGATTCGGAATCGCTCAAGCGTTTGCTGGCGATCGAACAAAACACGGTGCCGCGCGAGTCGCCGTACTGGGCCTATGCCGCGCTCAAGAGCGGCCGCCTCGCCGATGCGCTGGCGACCAAGCAGACCTCCGCTGAAATGGAAGCGCGGCTGCTGGGCCTGGTCGCCGCGTCCGACGGCGCGCCGGCCGAGACGGTGGCGCGCGCGCTGGCGCAGACCGTGCGGGTGGAGAACGATCCGGCCGCGGCCTGGGCGTTGGCGGCGTTGGCCGCGCGCGAGAAGAACGCGGCGGCGACGCGCCTGCGCGAGCAAGCCATGGGCGCCGATCCGGAGGACGCGCCCAAGATCGCCGCGTTCTTCGACGCGGTGCGCCGCGATGGCGCAGCCTCCTCGGAAGCCACCGAGCGTGCGTTGGGCAAACTCGCGCCGCGCTCGCGCGGCATCGCTTACGCCACCGCGGTGGTGCTGTTGGGCCGCGACTGCCCGCGCGCCTGGCGCGATGGCGCCAAGCGCCTGTTGTTCGCGATCGAGCGGCCCTACTTCGCCTGAACGGCGTGAACCGTAACGGCGTGAACCGTCCCCGTCACGGCGCTTTTCCGGCGCCGTGGCGGCGACTTTGCCGCAACTGACCGTTGCCGCGCCGGTGCTGGCGCGGCCGTCTCGCAGTGGCCACACTGTCGGTCACCTTGTTCGCCCGCCGCCGCCGCGCGGCGCGCGGCACCGCCGATGCCTTTCGCGTCCGCGCTGTCCGCGCCCGCGTGCGCCCGTTCGCGGCCTCTCCCCCGTTTTCGCAGTCCGCCACCCCGACCTTCATGAGCGCCACCACCGCATCGGTTCCACACGCACGCTCGCTTTGGCAGGGCCGCGCCTGGGTGCTCATCGGCATCGTGCTGTCGGCGTTCACGCTGCGCACTGCGGTGACCTCGCTGACCCCGCTGCTGGATGCGCTGGGCCGCGAGTTCGGATTCGGTTCGACCATGACCGGCGTGTTCGGCATGGTGCCGACCGCTGCGTTCGCTTTGTTCGGCGTGGCCACGCCGGCGATCGCCCATCGCATCGGCCTGGAACGCGCGGCGCTGCTGGCGATGGCCGTCGCCGCATTGGGCTTGTTCGCGCGCGGTTTCGTGGGCGACACCGGGCAGTTGCTCGCGGCCAACGCGGTCGCGCTGGCCGGCATGGGCATCGGCAATGTGGTATTGCCGCCGCTGGTGAAGCGCTATTTCGCCGATCGCGTCGGCGCGGTCAGCACCGCTTACATCACCGTGCTGCAGTTGGGCACGATTCTGCCGGCGCTGGCCGCGGTGCCGCTGGCGCAGGCTTCGGGCTGGCGCGTGTCGCTGGCATCGTGGGCGTTGGTCGCGGTGGCTGCGGCCTTGCCGTGGCTGGCGGTGTTGTGGATGGAAGCGCGCGGCCGTTCGGCGCAGGCGCGCGAGTTGGCGCGAACGCACGATCGCGCGGTCGCCGACGGCGACGAAGCGCCGGAACTGTCGGCGCCGGCCGCGCCCAGCGCGCGCGGCAAGGTGTGGCGATCGCCGGTGGCCTGGGGCATGGCGCTGATGTTCGGCATGACCTCGCTGATCACCTATTCGATGTTCACCTGGTTGCCCAAGCTGCTGGTGGAAGCCGGCGGCAGCGCCGCGCTCGGCGGCAGCATGGTCGCGCTGTTCTCCACCCTGGGTATGATCAGCGCACTGTGCATGCCGATGCTCGCGGTGCGCATCGCCAATCCGTTTCCGATCGTGCTGGCCTGCGTGCTGGCCTACCTGGGCGGTTTCGCCGGGCTGCTGCTGGCGCCTATGCACGGCACCTTCGTGTGGGTCGGACTGATCGGCCTGGGCCCGAGCACGTTTCCGCTGGCGTTGACGCTGATCAATCTGCGCACGCGCACGCCGGCCGGTTCGGCGGCGTTGTCGGGCTTCATGCAAGGACTGGGTTACACCATCAGCTGCCTGGGACCGCTGGCGTTCGGTTGGCTGCATGAGCTCAGCCACGGCTGGGTGTGGCCGTTCGCGATGCTCGGCGCGTGTCTGCTGGTGTTGGTCGTGGGCGGGCGGTTGGCGTGCAAGCCGCGGTTTCTTGAGGACAGTTGGTAGCTGGCGACGGGAGCTGAGGCTGCGGTGCTTCTGACGCGATGACGTGGGGACTTGCCTGGTTGTTTGCTGGTGTCGCCGCCGGTGTAGTGGCGCGGTCGCGGCTTGCGCCGCTCCTACAAGGGCGCTGATGGTTTTATCTGCTACCTGGGGGTGACCCTAGGTATGAAGAAGGGCGGCCTGGGCCGCCCTTCTTTTTTGCATCGGCGTATCGCGATGCTGCGCATCGCCATCGCCCCCCGCATTCCCTTGCCGCGGCTCCCCAGCCCCGTATTTGTTGCAATCGTTCGAGAAACCACGTTGCCGGCGCAGCTTACGCGTTCATCGGCATGAATCGCACACCGGTGACGACGGTCAAAGCTCCGATGTGGAAACGCGGGCACAGATCGCCGTGTCATCTCGCCGCGGTTTTCGGTAACGGATCACGTAACGCGACACTTCGCTCACGACAATGAACCTACGGGATCCATGCTTGCCTCGAAACCACGCGGCTTCATCGAAGCCGTGCCCGAAGGAGAACGCTCGATGCATCCGCACACTCTCGCCACCGCCGTGGGCTGCTCGCTGTTGCTGAGCTCGGCCCTGGCCGGCGCCGCCGACCGCCCCAGCCTCGATACCCTGCGTCTGGATCTGGACAAGACCCACGCCATGGTGCTCGCCCAAGCCCAGCGCGCCGCCTACCCCGAATACTTCCGCCGCGCCTACGCGCGCTATCCCAACCTGCCGGCCGGCGCGCTGGAAGCCATCGCTTACGCCGAAACCAACTGGGTGCACGTGCGTCCGGATCCCGCGCAGAACCCGCAGGACCTGCACATGCCGCGGTCCTACGGCGTCATGGGCCTGTACCACGGCGGCGGCTTCGCCGACCAGGTCGGCGACGGCGCGCGCCTGACCGGGCGCAGCGCGCAACAAGTCATCGACGATCCGGAAAGCAACATCCTCGCCGCGGCCGCGCTGCTCGACCGCGCGCTCGCCGCCGGCCAGTCCGACAAGCGCAGCCGCGCGCTCGCTCAACCCGAGGATCTGGCGCCGGTGCTCGCCCGGTATGCCGGCTACGGCGCCAGCAACGGCGGCATCGCCGATTACGCGCGGCAGAACTTCGCCTACGGCGTGCTGCAGACCTTGCAGCAAGGCGTCGATGCGCAAGGCATCCAGATCAAGCCGCAGCCGCTCAAGCTCGAACGCGCCTTCGACGCCAAGCAATTGCAGAAGCTGCGCGCTCCGGCGCTGCTGATGAACGCCGACGACGACAGCGTGCGCCTCAACCCGGCGCTCATCACCGAGATCACCGTACCGAAAGCCGCCCCCGCCACCGATGTCGGCCTCAAGGCGGTGGATTTCGGCGAAGCGATCTGGAATCCCGCCAGCTCCAGCAACTACAGCACCGCGTCCAATGCGATGAGCGCGGTCATCATGCACACGATGGAAGGCTCCTACGCCGGCTCGATCTCGTGGTTCCAGAACCCGAGCGCGCAGGTCTCGGCGCACTATCTGATCCGCAAGTCCGACGGCCAGATCACCCAGATGGTGCGCGAGTACCATCAGGCCTGGCACGCCAAGAACCATAACTACTACACCATCGGCATCGAGCACGACGGCCGCGCCGCCGACGCGGGCAACTGGTCGTCGGCGATGGTCAACGCGTCCGCGCGCCTGACCAAGAGCATCTGCGCGCGTCGCGGCGTCAACTGCGCCAGCGCCTGGAGCGGCCCGGGCTACGACACTTGGCATCTGGTGCCCGACAACGTTCGGGTCAAGGGCCACGGCATGCTCTCGGGCAATCAGAACCGCTACGACCCCGGCAAGTATTTCCCGTGGTCGAACTTCTACGGCCTGATCAACGGCGGCGGCAATCCCAATCCGCCCGGCAAGTACTGGGTCGACACCTTCTCCAACGCCACCGGTTACAAGTGGCCGTCGACGCTGACGCCGGTCGGCACGCTCTACCAGGGCACCAACTACGTCTACTGCAAGGCCTGGGGCGAGGAAGTGCGTTCGGGCAGCAGCTACAACCACTACTGGCTCAAGACCGATCTCGACGTCGGCCCGGCCGGCGCCTGGGTCTCGGCCTACTACCTCAGCCGTTGGGGCAACGATGAAGCGCGCGACAACAACGGCGCGGTGATTCCCGACTGCTGATAAGCACCAGCCCCCTCTCCCGCTTGCGGGGTGAGGGGCCGCGCTTGCGAGCCACCGGCTCGCGCGGCGCCGAACGCCCGAACGCTATGCGTTCGGGCCGGGGCGGAGTCGGGGCGAGGGCTACAAGGCCACGCTCGACCCCGTTCCACTGCGCAAGACGATTCCTATCCCCCACTACCGAGTCACCGATGAAGCGAAAGATGATGTTGTGCGAGCGAATCATGTATGTCGATCGCGATTCCACCTTCACCATCGTCCAGGCCGCGCGCGTGCGCGGGCACATCGATCCGGCGCAACTGCGTCATGCCCTGGACAAGGTCCAGCTCAAGCATCCGATGCTGCGTTGCTCGATCGAGGACGGCGATCCGCCGAGCGTGGTGCTGGAGAACGATCCGGCGCCGATTCCGCTGCGCCTGGCCGAACGCCGCGACGACGAGGAATGGCAGCGCCAATCCGACATCGAGCGCGAGACCCGGTTCGACAGCGCGCGAGCGCCGTTGATGCGCATGGTCTGGGTGCACGGCCGCGACGATAACGGCGAGCCGGTCGGCGAACTGCTGGTGGTCTGCCATCACGTGATCTGCGACGGCATGTCGATGATGACCTTGCTGCGCGAAACCCTGGCGCTGTGCGATCAACCTCAGCTCGATATCGGCCGCCATACCAACATCAACGCGCTGGAGGACATTCTGCCGGCGCAGGTCCTGGCCGATCGGCGCATCCGCCGCAGCGCGGCGTGGAAGGCGCTGGCGTTCCGCCTGTTCTTCGCCCTGCGCCGCAGGCGCAAGCCGGTGCCGCAAGGCGAGTTCTATGTGCTGCACTGGAAACTCTCGCGCGAGGCGACCAGCGCGTTGGCCGCGCGCGCGCGCGCCGAGGGCGTGACCATGTTCGCCGCGATGGCGGTGGCGTTCTCGCTGGCGTTCCGCACGGTCAAGGGCGCCAGCGCGAAAGGCAAGGTGTTCGCGCCGGTGGATATCCGCAAGTTCCTGCCGCTGATCGGCGCCGATCAACTGTTTTCGGCTTCGCCCGGATCGATCGTCGCGCTGGACACCAAACTGGCGCCCGACCAGGTCGACGACGCGGCGTTCTGGGAACAGGCCCGTCAGTTCAAGACCCGTCTGAATCAGCGCGTGGAGCGCATGTCGCGCAGCGTGTACGAGTACTTCATCGGCCTGGAGATGATGCAATCGGTGTTCGCCCAGTTCGTCGCCGAACGCCGCTCGGACCTGGATCAGTTCGACACCACCTTGTCCAACATCGGTCGCATCGACATCCCGCAGGACTATCGCGAGTTCCGCGTGGAAACCGTGTTCAGTCCGACCGCGCGCCTGCCCTGGCGCAGCACCACCGCGGTGCTGATGTCGGGTTATGACGGCGAACTCGACTTCGCCCTGACCTGCGATACCGGATCGATGTCGCGCGCGCAGACCGAGCGCGTGCGCGATCTGGCCACCGCTTTGCTGCGCGAACGCGCGCATGCGCCGGCGACGCAAGCTCCGTCGCTGCGGGAGGCGGCATGAGCGAGTTGCGGACCGACCCGGGCGGCGCGGAAGCGGCAACGGCGCAGGGCCTCGACGTGGAGCGCGCCGTCGGCGCGCCGCAGGCCGAGCCAAACACCACGCCAATCGACCTGGATGCGTTCGGTGTCGTCGCCGTGCTGTGGAATCCCGAGGCTTCGCATCTGGTCCACCTGGAACAGACCCGCGCGGCCTGCCGGCACATGGTCGCGGTCGACAACTCGCCGCAGGCCGACACGCAGTTGCATGAGCGTCTGCGTGCGGCGGGCATCGAGGTGGTGCACAACGCCAACCGCGGCGGCATCTCCGGCGCTTACAACCGCGGCGCGCAGGTGCTGTTCGGGCGCGGCTGCCAGGTGATGTTCCTGCTCGATCAGGACTCGCGGCTCGGCGCCGATTTCTTCGACGGCATGATGCGCGCCTGCGCGCGCACCGGCGGCGATGCCTTCATCGTCGGGCCGAAGGTGTTCGAGGTGAATCTGAATCGCTATCTGCCGGTGTTCTCACCGGAATTGCGCATGCCCAAGCCCGAGCGTATCGACGAGCGCAGCGAAGGCCTGGTGCCGACCTTGTTCGTGATCTCCTCGGGCTCGGCGGTGTCGGCCGCGGCGTTTCGCAAGCTCGGCGAGTTCCGCGAGGACTATTTCATCGAGTACGTGGACATCGAGTACGGCCTGCGCGCCACCCGCGAAGGCGTGCCGGTGTTCGTCAACGCCGGCGTGGAGATCCGTCAGCAGGTCGGCCAATACGTCAAGCGCGGCATCTTCTCCACCAGCAACCATGTGGCCTGGCGCCGCTACTACGCCTCGCGCAACGCAGTGCACGCGCTGCGCTCGAACGCCTCGCGCTGGTCGATCCACTGGCTGATCGAATTGCTGACCCTGCACCAGGTGGCCTGCGTGCTGGTGTGCGAACAGCACAAGTTTCGCAAGGTGGTCGCAATCGCGGTCGGTTACTTCGATGGCTTGTTCGGCAAGTTGGGGACGTTCGAGCAGCGGCATCCGAAGGTCGCGGCGTTCTGCCGGCATTGAGAGTTGTTGCGCCGTTGCGACGGCGCTGCGATCGGTGCGGAAAGCGTCGGGCCTGAAGGCCTCCCACAAAAGACTTCGCGGCACTCGACGCTGGTGGCGTTCTGTCGGCATTGAGAGTTGCTGAGTCGTTGCGGTAATTCCGCGATCGGAGCGGAAAGCGTCGGGCCTGAAAGGCCCTCCCACAAAAGACTTCGCGGTATTCGAAGCCGGGGGCGTTCTGCCGGCATTGAGAGTTGCTGAGCCGTTGCACCGGCCCTGCGATCGGTGCGGAAGGCCTGATAGGACCCAGCACCGGATCGCGAGACCACGAAGTCTTTTGTGGGAGGGCCTTCAGGCCCGACGCTTTCGGTTCGGCAACGACGGGGCCGGCAACCCGCGCCGCTCAGAACGCGTCGCTGCCCGGCCGGATGTCGATGCCGAGCGCGGCCGCGACCGCCTGCATGTTCTCGTCGTCGCGACGTAGCGCGATCCAGCCCGCGTACGCGTCGCCGCCGGTATCGCGGTTCCACACCGTGTAACCGTGTTCGCGCAGGCGGTCGTGGGCGATCGACATCAGCTCGGGCACGTCGGTGCGATCGAGGAACTCGTCGTCGGTCGGATCTTCCACGCCCCAGTCCACGCGCAGGTTCCAGCGCGAGGCCAGTTGCGCGATCGAGTCGATGAAGGACTCGGTGTCCTTCCAGTCGACGTGGTAGCCCGAGGTCCAGTCGATCACGTCCTGCACGATGTCGACCGCCTCGGTGCCGTCTTCGCCGGCTTCCTCGCGCGCCTCGCGGAAGCGCGCGAACTGCTGCAGCGCGGTGTCTTCGTCGCCCGGATTGATCAGCAGCAGCAACTGCCAGATCAGGGTTTCCTCGTCGAGCTCCTCATCCTCGTCGCCGGAGAAGTCGAAGCCTTCGTCTTCGTAATCGGATTCGTTGTCGGGTGCGCTCATGGCGGTCGATCGCGGATTGGGCGGCTCATGGTGATCGAAAAAGCGCGGGCCGGGAATGAGGCGATCGGGGCAATCGCGCGCTCCGGACGGGCGGCAGCGTTCCCGCTCGACCGGGCAAACGAAAAAGCCCGGCTTGCGCCGGGCTTTTCGAGCGACTCGCGGCTTGCGCCGCAGGTCAGCGGGTACGGGCGATTAGACCGCCTGAACCTGGTCGGCCTGCAGGCCCTTCTGGCCCTGCGTCACCACGAAGGTGACCTTCTGGCCTTCCTGCAGGCTCTTGAAGCCCTGGCCCTGGATCGCGCGGAAATGCACGAACACGTCATCGCCGCCTTCGCGGGAGATGAAGCCAAAGCCCTTAGCATCGTTGAACCACTTGACGGTTCCGGTTTCACGATCTGCCATGTTGCTAACTCCTTGAAACGTAGTATTGGAATGCCACTTGCGCGGCGGTGGGGCTGGTTGCAAGGAGGAAGCGTGGAACGATGGAGTGGATCTGTTGGATCGATGATCTACGGCATCGGGTCACGACCTACGGTGACCCTTGACTAACTCAGCTCGCACACCGTAGTGGCGTCCGGGACGAAAATCAATTGGCTTGAACGTTTGATGTTCAGCGGATTTGCCAAATCGGGCTCGAATTCACCTATTGGCGGAGCGCGTAAAACCCGGGGGCGGGACCGCGGGCGGGCCGTCGATGAACCATACCCAGCTGATTTACATAGACTTTATCGCCGCGTAAAGGCGAATTCACGCGATTCACCCCGGTCCCGGCCGCGTCGCCCTGAACCGGGGGGGCCGAAGCCGCGGAACCTCACTTCGACGGTGCCTGCGAACCCTCCTCAGGGGTCATGGAGGCACCGGATGCGCCGAACCCGGCGCCTCAGCCGCCCTCCCCGCTGTCGGCGTCGGCCCGGGTCTGGGCCCGGCGCCAGATCGCGTACTCGGCGCGATTGAGGCGGAAGTCTTGCAGGGCGAAGGCGGCCGCGCCGCGGTCGGCCGCGCTGCTGGCCGGGTCGTCGGCGATGTCGAGCAAGGCCTCCTTGAGCCGGTCGCTGCGCGCATGCGAGCTCTGCACCCCGGCGATGGCCTTGCCGCGCACCTGCGGCGAGGCGTCGAGCAAGGCGCGATGCAACAGCTCTTCGGCCTGAGCGCCGTCGTCCCATTGCGCCAGTTGCAGCACCGCTTCGCTGCGCACGGCAGGATCGGGGTGGCGGGTGAGTTGGCCCAGTTCGGCCAGCACCGGCGCGGCGTCCTCGGCCGGCATCGTGGTCGGCGTGAGCATGCCGACCAGTTCGGCGGTGCGCTGCGGATCGCCGCCCGACTGCAGCTTGGCCAGCACCGCCTCGCGCACCTCGGCGCGGTCCATCGAATAGGCGCGCAACAGTTCCAGCCCGTCGCGTTCGTCCTGGGCGCGAGTGCTGGCGGTCAGCGACAAGGCGAACCGCAGCACCTCCTCGCCTGAAACCGCGTTGAGCAACGACAGCAGTTCACCGCGCGCGACCGCGTCGGTTTCGTCGCGGTAGCGCTGCAGCAACGTGCGCAGGAACGCGGGATCGCGGCTGGCGCGCTGACGCAGCGATTCGAAGCTGACCGGAGCGCCGCCGTCGAGCGACAAATAATCCGGGTAGGGCGAATGCCCGTTCGGCGCGCGCGACCGCGGCGGAGCGATCGCCACGCCTTGATTGGGCAGGTTGCGCTCGGCCTCTTCGAGCGCGGCGCGGTAGCGATGGGTTTCGTACGCGCTTCCGGCGAAGGCGCCGACGGCTGCGCTGATCAGAGCGACCAGGAGGGTGCGCGGTACGGTCATCGGTGGTTGTCGGCGCCAGGTCTTGAAGAAGGACTCAGCATAGCGCCCCCGTCCGCCGCGCATGGACGGATGCAGCTCTCATTCCCCTCTCCCGCGAGCGGGAGAGAGGTTGAGGTAAGGGCGCGCGCCTCAGCAATTAGGCGCAACCCGCCCATCCGAGCCGGTGTAGGTATAGGCATCGGGGATGAACCGTCCGCTGCCGATCCGATTCCAGATATTGCTGGTGCCGTAAGTACCGGTGACCGAGGTGCCGGTGGTCTGGCACTGGATCGACACCGCGGCGCCGTCGTTCAGGCTGCCGACGATCGAGTGCGTGGTGCCCGGGCCCGAACGCACGTTGAGCGGCGTGCCGTTGGTGTTGACCGTACCGGACGCGCCGCCGCTGCTGCCGCAGGAATTGCGGCTGGTGTAGTTGGTGCTGTTGCCGCTGCCGTCGAAATAATGGATGGTCGAACCGTTGAACTTGATCCGCTGCGCACTGCCGTTCAAGCGCTCCTCGAAATGCAGGTGAGCGCCGCTCGAACCGCCGGTGTTGCCGACCGTGCCGATCGAGCGGCCCATCGCCACGCTCTGCCCGACCGAGACCGAGTACGAATTGAGGTGCGCATACAGCGTGGTCCAGCCGCCGCCATGGTCGATCACCACGTACTTGCCGTAGCTGGTGTCGCCCAGGTTGCGCACCACGCTGACCGTACCGGCCGCGGCGGCGACGACGATGTCGCCTTCGTCGTTGGCGCGGTTGAAATCGACCGAGTTCTGCGGATTGTGGTTGGTGCGGGTCTGCCCGGCCCAGACTTGACCGCACGGGAACGGCATCTGGAAGGTCCGCACGGACTGGGCCTGGGCGGCGCCGGCGAACAGGGACGCGACGGCGAACAGCGCGGCGGCGCCGCTGAAACGGTGTAGCTTGTGCATGGCGGATCACTCCATCGATAGGGCCGCGATCAGCAAACGACGCGGCGGTTGGGACGATGCGGAATGGTCCGCAACGAAGGTTTCAACACGGTGCTCGCAGCGACGGGCCGGACGTGCTCAGTGCACGATCTGCACATCGTCGAAATAAAGATTCACATCGAAGCTGGTCTGTTCGCGCAGCATCCACACCGCATCCAGGCGCACGCTGGCCGCATCGATCTGGCCGTTGCTGGCGCCGGCCCAGGCGTTCCACTGCGCCGGATCGTCCAAGGCCCATTCCAGATACGTCCATTGGCCGGTCGGAATCGCGCGTTCGACCGCGCGTTCGGTACCGTCGCTGTCGTCGATGCTCAGCGAGGCGCGCAGGCCGCTGGCGCCGGTGTAGACCCAGAAGCCGACCTTGCCGCCGGCGCGGATCAGTTCCAGGTTGTTGGCCGGCGTGCCGCCGCCGGACAGCAGGCGCACCGCCCAGGCGGTGGCGACGTCGGGGTCGTCCTTGAGCAGCACGCGCAGCGAACAGGTACCGTTCTTGCGCGTGGTGCAGTCGTGCTGCGCCAACGACGCGGTCGAGATGCCGACGGTGCTGCCCGACAAGGTCGGCGCGCTGGCGAAACGGCCGACGCCGGCTTCGAAGTCGTCGAACACCACCGCGCCGCCGCCCGGCCCGCCACCGCCGTCGTTGGCGAGGAAGGCGTTGCGTTGACCACCGGGGCTGTTGTTGGCGTTGAAGTAATGATTGGCGATCCAGCGCCAGTCGCGGCCGTTGTTCGCGGCCCAACGCTGGGTGCCCCATTGGCTCATGCCGCGGCCGTGACCGAAACAACCGCGGCCGCGGCCGACCTCATCGGACAGGCACGGCCAACCGTTGCGCGGCGAACCGTTGCGGCCGTTGCCGCAGCTCAGATCGTTGTTGACGCAGGACAGGCCGTCGCCGGGATCGTCCCAGGCGTTGTTCTCCGAGGAGTACTCGCTGAACGCCGCGCCGACGCCGTCGCGGGTCAGCAGCACGCCGCGAGTGGTGGCGGCCGCGGCCACTGTCGCGGCGACGCTGTCGGCGTTGAAGGCCTGACACGAAGTGCTGGAGCAGATGTCGTAACGGCTGTTGACCGGATGGGCGACGTAGTACGCGGCGTAGCTGCGATACGCCACCGCACCGGCGGCCAGCGATTGCGCATTCCACGACGGAATCCATTCTTCGTCCAGGCCGCGGCCGACGTAGTCTTCGAAGCCGTAGACCGATACGCCGGTGCACGAACGTCCGGAGCAATTGGTGCCGACGCGGATGCTCGACGGCATCGGCACGTTCGCGGCCAACGCGGCCAGGCGCCGCGCCAGCGCGACCGTGTCGGGCCGCGCGGGATCCCACGCGGGTTCGTCGTCGGCCGCGGCCGCGTCGGTTTGAGCGCGCATCGCCTCCTCGGCCGGCAGCGGGCGTTGCTGATCTTCGCGTTGGCGCGCGCGTTGCTGCACGTGGCTGCGGTCGGTTCGGACCGTGCCGGTGCCAGGATCGAGGTCGACGATGAGGTGGCGACTGTCGTTGATCAGCGGCAGCGCGCTCAGGCGCTGGATGCGGTGGCCGATATGCCCGATCACCAGATCCAGCGTCGCCGGCAACGCCTCGCTGTCGCCGGCCAGCGAACGCGGCAGCGTCGCGGAGAGCTCGAAATAGCCGTTCGCATCGGTGCTCGCGCGCGTGCCTTGACTGCTGCGCACCTGCGCGCCCGCGAGCGGGCGGCCGCTGGCGCGGTCGTAGACGTTACCGCTGAAGATCGCGCAACGCGCGCAGGCGGCGGCCTTGAGCGCGAGCAGATCGAGCGCTTCCGACGGCGCCGATGGCGCCAGCCACACGGTCAGCGGCAGGGGTTGCGCCGCATCGATATGCACATCGGTGTTCAACGACTGATGCGCGCCGGCGCCGATCTGCAACCGGTAATCGCCCGGCGCCAAGGTGGCGATGCGCTCGCCGTTGTCGTCGATGCGAAGATCCCGCACGAACGCACCGTCGCTGCGCGCATGCAGCACCAGATTGGAATCCAGCGCGCGGCCGGTGACGCTGTCGCGCACCCGGATCGGCAGATTGCGCGCGCCGCTGTCCGCGATCGCAACGCGGGCGACATGCGCCGCGGAGGCGGCTCCCGCGCCGGCGCGCTCGCCGTTGCTGCGCAACCACTGGGCGAATACCGCGCCGGCGATCAACAGCGCGAGGATCGCCAACCACGTAGGTGCGCGTCGCGGCCGACGGGTCGGAGGCCGCGGTGGGTCGTTGGGTTCCGACATGGTGTCCCCCTGGTTCTGTCGGATCCGGTGCGGCTGGATCCGACTTGTCTGGATGCGGTCTTTTGGATCTCGCCTGCTGAATCTGCTGGGCTTGGATCTGCTTGCTTGGATCGTGTCTAACCGAATCGGATCTCGCCTTCGACGATATTGCCCAGCCCCTATGTCCGGGCCGTTGCCGCAAGACCGTTGCACGAAGTCTTTGTAGGAGGACCTTCAGGCCCGACTCGTCGCGGCCGGTCGCATCGCAGTTGCGTCGTCGCGGATCGAAAGGCGTCGTGCCTGAAGGCCCTCCCACAACAGACCTCCGACAAGAACCCTCGCTCACCTCACAGCCTCGATAAAAAGCGCGCAGGCCGCTGCGGGATTGCGGCCTGCGCGCTCGCCCCTCAGTTCTTCACTTGCACATCGTCGAGGTACACGTTGACGTCGAACGAGGTCTGGTCGCGGTAGAACCACACCGCATCGAGCTTCACCGACGCGGCGGTGATCGCGCCGTCGGCGCCGCCGACCCAGGCGTCCCACTGCGCGTCGTCGGTCAGGCTCCACTCCAGGTAGGTCCAGGCATTGGCCGGAATCGCGCGGCTCACCGAACGCTCGGTGCCGTCGCTGTCGTCGATGCCGATCGCCGCGCTCATGCCGGTGGCGCCGGTGTACACCCACACGCCGACCTTACCGTTGGCGCGGGTCACCGCGGCGTTGCTACCCGGATTGCCGCTGCCCGACAACAACCGCACCGCCCAGGCGTCGGCGCTGGCGGTGTCGTCCTTGAGCAGCACGCGCAGCGAGCATTCGCCGTTCTTGCGCGTGGTGCAGTTGCGCTCGGACAACGAGGCCGCGGCGATGCCGGTGGTGCTGCCCGAATACGCGGGCGAGGTGTCGAAATGCCCGACCGTGCTCTCGAAGTTGTCGATCACGCTGCCGCCGCCGGGCGGATTGCCGGGGTTGAGCAGGTTGTAATAGCGCGCCCAATCCCAGTTGATGCCCGGATCGGTATGGGTCTGGCTGCTGTAGTGCTGGTGGCCTTTGACCTTGACGCTGGCCGGCAACACGTTGATGCCGCTGCCGGCCGGGCCCTTGTAGGCGCTGGCGCAGCTGATCGCGCTGTAGGTCGCGCAGAAGTGTCGGGTCAATGCGGCCGAGGCGTTGTACATCGCCGCGGTGTACCAGCTGGCGTTGTTGACGAAGCCTTCGTGCTCGATGCCCAAAGTGGTCTTGTTGTGCACGCCGACGTGATGGGCCGCGCGGTTCTCGCGCACCATCTGGGTGATCTGGCCGTCGGAGCTGCGGATCAGGTAATGCGCGCTGACGCTGTTGGGATTGTTCTGGAACCAGGAGATGCTGCCGGCGTAATAGCCCTGCATCGTGTGGATGGTCACCGAGTCGTAAGACGTGCGGGTGGAGTGGTAGGGCGAGGCCACCCACAGCGCCGGCGGATAGTCGGTGCTTTTTTCGTCGGCCGCGCTCGATACCGGCGCCTGCAAGGTTTCGCTGACCGGATCGATCGCGAACGCCTCGCCTTGGGCGGGATTCAGGCGGCCGGTTTCGACTTGGTCGCGAGTCACGTCCAAACGCACGAACGGCGCGCGCAAGCGCACCAGCGCGCGCGCATCGAAGGCGCGCTCCCAGGCCACCGCGCGCTCGGGCACGACGATGCCGCGGTCGTTGACCCCCTTGTCCTGCGCGGACAGCACGTCGAAGGCGAAGCTGGCGCGCGCATGCGACTGCACCGCGCCCTTGGCCTGGCCCGGGGCGAACCCCGCATAGCGTTCCAAGGCTGCGCGGGTGCCTTCCACCGGCGAGGCCGCATCGACGCGGTCGGCACGCAGCTCGCGATCGAGCAAGGCCGCGGCGGCGAGGATGTTGCTGAGCGGATCGCGCTGCACGCGCGCGGCCGGCACGCCGAGCAGACGCGCGCCCTCGCCGACCTGATCGGCGAAGCCCTCGCCGTGGTACAGGCCCATGACGCCGTAGGCCTGCGGCATGTGCTGGTGCTGCTCGCCGTAGCTGTCGCTGCGCGGACGCAGGTGCTGCCAGCGGCTCATCACATAGGCCACCGATTCCAGGGTCCCGGCCGGGATCGACGGGTAACGCGCATAGGCCTGGCGGAAGTAAGCGACATACAGCTGACGATCGACCCGCTCCAGCGACTCCTGGATCTGCAGGCGTTGAGCCAGGGCCCGGTCTTCGGGCGCGGCCTGGGCCTGGGCGGCCGAGGCGGCCAGGCTGAGTGCGGCGACTACGGCGAACGACAGCGGCGACCACCACGGCTGATTGCGATCCGACCGACGGACGGAATATTCATTCATGTTCGTCATCCCCATGAGAATTAAAAATTCCCGCGCCGCTCTTGTACTGCATTTGCTTGTCGCGCAAGTGCTGACCGCCGCGGTTTGCGGGGGCAGTGTTCGGTTCCGCGACGACAGTCACCCGGGGAGTGCGCGCTGCGGCGAATCCGGGCGCTGCGGCGGCGCGCATCGCGGTGCGCCGCGTCATGGCCGGCCCGCTGGCGGGCGGCGGCGGGCCGGGCCCGACGGGGCGGCGCGACGCGTTCGTCGCCTGGACATACAGGTCTAGGGTTGGCCCCAGTTTCGCGCCTGAACGCGCGCTTCTATCGTGGCGTCCTGGACGCAGCGTGGCGTCCTCCTATCCACGACGAGGGAATTGCGATGAGCGGAGTGAGCGGCGTCAACTGGCAGATGCTGAGGAACCTGCCGCCGGAAGACCGGCAGGCGATACTCGACGCGGCCGCCAAGCCGCAGGCCGCGCCCACGCCCGAGGCCGCGCCGGCACCGCCGCCCACGCCCGCGCCGGCCAAGCCCGCCGATGCCAAGACGCCGGAAGAGGCGGTGAACTCGATCCACAACCTGCCGCTGCCGAAGAACGACGACCTGTCCTCGAGCATGCCCTCGACCGTGTACCAGTCGATCTACGGGCCGCGCGTCACCGAGTTCAACAACACCCGCCGCACCGAGGCGCAGGCGGCGCTGGACCGGATGGAGCCGAAGTGGCAGGACTTCCGCGACAGCGGCCTCAACGGCGCCACCGCCAGCTACGAATACCAACAGTCGAGCGACTCGTTCAACAGCAACCCTTACGTCAAGGAACTGCAGCGCATCGTCGGCGAAGCCACCGACAAGCCGACGCAAGTGCCGGCGTACCTGACCGCCCAGAAGACCGCCGCCGACCCGGCCGAAGTGTCCGCGCTGCCGCCGCAGACCATGCGCACTGCGCTGGATACTCTCGGCGTGCAGCTGCCGGTGAATGCGACGCCGGAACAGATCGCCTCCGGTTACGAGCTGCTCAAGCTGATGCCGCCGGACGTGCTGTCCTATGCGATCAATCCCGGCACCGCGGTGAGCTACCAGATGCCGGTGGCCGGCGTCGGCACGCCTTCGTTCATTCCCGCGCGGGTCAACGCCGGCGTCACCGTCGAGGGCAAGGTCGAGCTCTCGGACGTCCAGACCGGCGTGGATTTCCAGCGGACCCAGCAGTTCAAGGCCTCGGTGCAGGTGCAGGCCGAAGCCGGCGCCGACGTCGGCAAGACGCCGTTGCAGAAGCTCTACGGCATCGCCGACATGCTCGGCCGGGTGCCGCCGAACGTCAAAGAACTGGTCGACAGCTCCAAGCTGCTCAAGAACGTGGTCAAGGGGCTGCCGGTCTCCGGCCACATCACCGGATTCGAGGGCAGCCGGCTGAGCTATGAGGCCACGGTGACGCCGCAGCAGGGCGCGCGGCTCGCCGACGGCGATGCGACCGCCATGCCGAACCCGCTCGATCCGGTGGCCATGCCCGAGGGCACTTCGGTGCTGATGCGCGGGCAGAACCTCACCGGTTCGGATTTCGCGTTGAACTACAAGTCCATCGTCGGCATCGGCGGCACCCACACCGAACTCGACGGCGCAGGCTTCGGCGTGCGCAAGGTGGAGCCCAACGTGGTGGAGGTCTACGCCGGCCCGATGCAGACCGTGGAGAACGCGACCATGTTCGGCCTGGGCAAGGTCGGCTCCTACTCGATCGGCCTGAGCGTGGAGACCAGCAGCGAAACCCGCCAGTTGCAGACCGCGCGCATCGATCTGTCCACGCAGGAAGGCCGCGACGCCTACCAGGCGTTCATGAGCGGCGGCAAGGTGCCGGACTGGAACCCGCCGGGCGTGCAGCGCTCGGGCACCACCGAGGTGTTCAACGCCGAACACGCCGCGCGCCTGGGCATCGACCTGGGTCCGCTGTCGGTGGGCGTGGGCAACAGCAGCCAGCTCACCATCACCCGCAATGTCTGGCAGGACGGCACGGTCGATCAGACCAACAGCTACCAGTCGATGGGCCAGACCACCGACATCCAGTTCCAGGTCGGCGCCGACGGCAAGCCGGTCGAGAATTCCACCCAGTGGACCCTGGTGCTGCCCAACACCAGCGATGCCGCCGCCTCGTACTTCAACTCGTCCTATCACCCCAGCGAGCTCAACAAGCAGTTCGACGGCAACCAGCACCTGCAGTTCAAGTTCACCGACTCGGACCTGATGTCGCTGCGCGATCGCGCCCGTGAGAGCGTGGGCAACCTCGGCGGCGAGGAGCACGGCGGCCAGCGTCTGCGCGATCTGGACTCCGGCCAGGTGACGCCGAACCCGACCGAATTGGCCCAGAAGATCGCCATCGCCAAGACCCCGGACGACGTGTTCGCTGCGATCTCGCGCAGCGGCCAGGCCGGCTGCGAGGACTTCGTGTCGATGATGATGTGGGGCGACGACCGCAATACCGCGCTGCCGGGCAATTTCCAGATCAAGGATGCGGGCTGACGGTCGCAGCGGTTGCTCTGTTCGCGAAAACGCCCGGCTTGGCCGGGCGTTTTTTTACCAACGTGAGCTGGAAATCAAGTGCGCTTGATTGAAAGTTCCGACGCAGTTGGATTGGTGCGGTCGCGGCTTGCGCCGCTCCTACATGGGCGACGGTAGGAGCGGCGCAAGCCGCGACCGCGACAAACAAACAACGTCGCTGCTCGCGATCGCGATGCATCGCCCCTGACGCGCCACCTCCGTGCGCTGGCGAACGTACCCTCGTCCATGCTTACATTCAGCCCCCAGCCAGTCCGTTGCGCCTGCGCTCACAGAATTTCAACGGTGGCGCGCCGACACTGAAGCCCGTTTCTCCTGTCCAGGACCGACACGATGAGCAAGTTCGAATCCCTGCCCGACCGCGCGCTGGAACTGGTGCACGCGATCAGCGCCAATCTCAAGGAGGCCGCGCCCAAGGCCGGCCGTTGGCTGGAAACCGGCGCCAAGCTCGGCGTGGTCAAGTCCGGTGCGCGCACTGCCGGCGGCTTCATCCGCCGCAATCCGGTGGTCGCGGTGGCCGCCGTCGCTGGTGCCGGTCTGCTGTGGTACGCCGCAGCGCGCCGCAAGGCCCGCAAACAAGCCGAAGGCGGCGAGGCGATCGAAGGCAGCGCGCGCCGCATCGATGCGCGCCGCGCCGAACGCGCCGAGCCGCGACGCCGTCGCAGCAGCCGCAACGGCGGCGATGAGACGACGGAGTGATCGCGAACGCGCAGGCGGATCGGCGTTGATGCCGTTTCGCTCGCGCTGGCGACCATCAGCGGCGATACGATGAGCGCGAGGCCGGCAGCGATGCCGGCCTTCGCTTTTTTCGGGGTTGCGCGATGCTTTCATCGGCTGGGCTCTCTCCCGCTTTCGGGCAAGAGACCGCGCCTATGCCGCTGGCTGGCGCGGCACCGAACGCGCGAGGGGATAGGCATCGCGGGGCCAATCGCGGCTCGCACCCTCATCCGGCGCTTCGAGCCACCTGCTCCCGCAAGCGGGAGCAGGGGAGCGGCGTCGTGCGGCGCTACTCCGCCGGGGCGGTGTCCGAATGGTCGTGTCCCACCGCCTCGGGCAGTTCGATGATGAAACGCGAGCCGCCGTGCTTGCGCTCCTCGTACCACAGCTGGCCGCCGGCATTGACCACGATCTGCTTGGCCAGCGACAAGCCCAGGCCGCTCGACAGGCCGTCGTCGATTTCCTCGTCGTGCAGGCGCACGAACGGCTTGAACAATTCGCGTTGACGCGCGACCGGAATGCCCGGGCCGCGGTCGGCGACGATCAGTTGCCAAAAGCCCGGCGCGCTGTTGCGCGCGGCCAGGGTCAGGTCGCTGCCCGGCGCGTACTTCATCGCGTTGGTCACCAGGTTCTCGCTGACCTGGCGCAGCACGCGCGGATCCATCGCGACCCGGGCGATGCCGTTGGCCGGCGGCAGCACTTCCACGCGGATGCCGCGCGCGTCGAGTTGCATCTCGTAGCGGCGCACCAGCCAGTCCAGGGTCTCGGCCAGATCGGCGCGGCCGGTCTGTTCGGCGCGTTCGCGGGTGCCGGCCTGGCTTTCCAGGTAATGGCGGATATAGCCCAGCGCATCGTCGGCGCTCTCGTGGATCATCTGCAAATAGCGCGGCACGCGCTCGGGTTTGCAGCCGTTGTTGATCAACAGGTCGCTGGCGAACAGCACGCTGGTCAGCGGGTTCTTCAGATCGTGCGCGACCAGGTTGACCAGTTCCTCGCGCTCGCGCGCGACGCGTTCCAGGCGGTCTCGGGTCAGCTTCAATCCCACATGGGCGTTGACTCGCGCCAACAGTTCTTCGGGCAGGAACGGCTTGGTGACGTAATCGACCACGCCGGCGTCGAAGGCGCGCAACAACAGATCGCGGTCGTGGGCGGCGGTGACGAACACCACCGGCACGCGCAACGGCGAGCCGGCGCGCAAAGCTTCCATGACTTCGAAGCCGTCCATGCCCGGCATCATCACGTCGAGCAGGATCAGGTCCGGGGGCGAGGCGGCATACAGGCTCAGGGCTTCGTCGCCGGTCGAGGCCGACACCACTTCATAGCCCTGGCGGGACAATAGGGCGGTCACCACGCGCAGGTTCGCGGCCTGGTCGTCGACGACGAGAATGCGGCCGGTGGATGTCGCGGGTGTGCTCATACGTCCTGTAAATCCCCGTAGAGGCGCTGGATCGCTACGAATTTCACGTCAAATTCGCATACGTGAACCGCGTGGAAATCGTGTGGAAAGTTAACAGAAACCTTCACGCAAAGGCGGGACGGTCGACGGAAAAACTGAATCATTCACGCCAGTGCGACGACGGGCCGCAATCAGCCAGTCGATGTTGCAAATTCGGCATGACTGAAGCTTTTGCGGCGGCGCATCATGAACACCTGCGCATTAAGGAAACTGCAATGAACCTGCGTCCGCTCGGCCGTTCGTCGCTGTCCGTCGCCCCGCTGGCCTTCGGCGGCAATGTCTTCGGTTGGAGCGCCGATCAGGCCGCCACCTTCGCCTTGCTCGACGCCTTCACCGAGGCCGGCTTCGCCCTGGTCGATACCGCCGATGTGTATTCGGTGTGGGCGCCGGGCAATGTCGGCGGCGAATCGGAAACCCTGATCGGCCGCTGGCTGGCCCAGGGCGGCGGGCGCCGCGAGCGGGTGGTGATCGCGACCAAGGTGGCCAAATGGGCGCCGCGACGCGGGCTGGCGCCGGCCAACATCCAGGCAGCGGTCGAGGACTCGCTGCGCCGGCTCGGCACCGAGGTCATCGACCTGTACCAGGCGCACGAAGACGATCCGGCGGTGCCGCTGGAAGACACCCTGGGCGCGTTCGCGCGGCTGATCGAGCAGGGCAAGGTGCGGGCCATCGGCGCGTCCAACTATTCGGCCGGGCGCCTGGCCCAGGCGCTGGACGTGTCGGAACGCTTCGGCCTGCCGCGCTATGAAACCCTGCAACCGCAGTACAACCTCTACGACCGCGCCGGCTTCGAGGCCGAACTGGAACCGTTGGCGCGCGAACGCGGGCTCGGCGTGATCGGCTATTACTCGCTCGCCAGCGGTTTTCTGACCGGCAAGTACCGCGGCCGTGCCGACCTGGACAAGAGCCGCGCACGTGGCGGTTCGGTGGAGAAGTACCTGGACGCGCGCGGCCTGCGCATCCTCGCCGCGCTCGACGAGGTCGCAGCCTCGCACGGCGCGACACCGGCCCAGGTCGCGCTGGCCTGGCTGATCGCGCGGCCGTCGGTGACCGCGCCGATCGCCAGCGCCACCAGCGTGGCGCAGTTGCGCGAGCTGTTGGGCGCGACGCGGCTGGGTCTGGCGGCCGACGAGATCGCCGCGCTCGACCGCGCCAGCGCCGGCGGCTGAGCCGCGCGCCGCCCATCTGTACCGGCGCATCGACACGGCGACTGCCTCTGCCGCGCCGGCGCATTCCGCTCTAGGCTGCCCGATCCGAACCACCGATCGCCCATGAACGCCGCCATCGCTCCCGCCACCACCGTCCACCACGCCCGCCGCCTGGGTATCGCCATGGCCGCGGCCGGCGCGATCCTGTTTTCGGCCAAGGCCATCCTGGCCAAGCTGCAGTACCGCTACGGCGTGGACTCGCTGCAGGTGCTGAGCTTGCGCATGGCCTTCTCGCTGCCGTTGTTCGCGCTGCTGGGCGTGCGCGAGACCCGCCGCGCACGCGCGCGCCGGGCGCTGCCGTCGCGGCGCGATTGGGGCCTGATCGTGGTGTTGGGCGTGCTCGGCTACTACCTGTCGAGCCTGCTGGATTTCTGGGGGCTGGAATACGTTCCGGTGTCGCTGGAACGGCTGATCCTGTTCCTCAATCCGACCATCGTGCTGCTGATCGGCCTGTTCGCGTTCAAGCGCAAGGTCGCGGCCAAGGAATGGATCGCCCTGGCGGTGAGCTATGCCGGAGTGGTGCTGGTGATGGTCGAGAACCTGCGCGTGCAGGGCGAGCATGTGTTGCTGGGCAGCGCGCTGGTGCTCGGCGCGGCGGTGAGCTATGCGCTGTATCTGGCGATGTCGGGCGAGCTGGTCAAGCGCCTGGGGTCGCTGCAGCTGGTGGCCTACGCGATGCTGGTGTCGACCGCGGCGGTGTTGATCCATTACCTGATCGCGCGCGATCCGGCCGCGCTGTTCGGCCTGCCGTGGCAGGTGTACGCCCTGGCCGCCGCCAATGCCTTGTTCTGCACCTTCCTGCCGGTGACCTTCACCATGGCCGCGGTCGCGCGGTTGGGCGCGGGCACCGCCGCGCAGTTCTCGGTGATCGGGCCGGTGTCGCTGGTGTTCCTCGGCGCCTGGGTGCTCGGCGAGTCGATCACCTTGATCCAGCTGGTCGGCACCGCGGTCGTGCTCGGCGGCGTGTTGCTGTTGAGCCGGCCCGGCGCCAATTCGGTGCCGGTGGCGCCGCCGGACAAACCCGCCGCCGGCGCTTGAGGCCGCGGACCGCGACGCGGCGCCATTGCCGGGCCGCGGCAATCTCGATAATGGTGGCCCGATAACGGCGGCGACCGCGTTGCAGGTTTCAGCGCCGGTCGCCGCTCGATTTCACAGGAGACCCAACATGGACCGATTCACCGGCGGTTGCCTGTGCGGCAACGTTCGAATCGTGGCGTCCGGGCGCCCGTACCGGGTCGGGATGTGCCACTGCCTGGACTGCCGCAAACATCATGGCGCGCTGTTCCACGCGTCCGCGGTGTTCCCGCAAGAAGCGGTGACGATCGAGGGCGAAACCGGCCACTACGGCGGGCGGTTTTTCTGCCCCCGCTGCGGTTCGTCGGTGTTCGGCCGCAGCGCGGACGAAGTCGAAGTGAACCTGGGCGCGCTGGATGCCCCCGACCAATTGAAACCGACCTACGAACTGTGGACGGTCCGCCGCGAGTCCTGGCTGCCGCCGTTTCCGCAGGTCAAGCCGTACGAGCACGATCGCGACGCCGTCAGCCGCTTCGAGGACTAGGTCGCACGAACGCGGCTCGGGCGGCGCATGCGAATCGGGCGCCCGAGGGCGCCCGATTCCTTGCGTGGCGAACTGGCGACTTCAGTGCGTCGCCGACAGCGGCAGGAAATGCGCCTCGTGGAAAACGCCGCCGGCCCGGCACAGGCTGTTCTGCAAGGCCGCCAGATCGGTCTGGCGACGGCGCAGATCGCCGCCGTAGTTGCGCGACGTCGACGACACCATCGCATCGGGGATCGTGTACTGGGTCGGCGTGGCCAGGCTCGCGCCAGGCTGGTTGCCGATCAGGAACTGCGACAGCGCCGCCTGCGCGCCGGAGGAACGCGGCGCGACGTGCAGGAAGCTGCCGGTCTGGGTTTCGCGTCCGTGGCAGGCATCGCAGGTGTTGAGCGAGAACTTGTTGCGCGCGTCGTTGTTGGCGATGGCCGGATGGCGCCAGGCCTGCTGCGGCGAAGGATTGAGCGAGGAACCGGTCAGGAACGGCGTGCCCAGGTAGCTCAGCGGCACCACGTGTTGCTCGGCCAGCACCGCGGCCTGGTTGTTGTTGATGAAGGTCGCCAGCAAGCTGGTGGTGGTGGAGTTGTTGAAGCTGTGATGCGGGGTCTGCTTGGCCGGCACGATCGACAGCTGGTTGCTGCCGCGCACGATGTTGAACTCGCGCAGCTCCCACGGGTTCTGCAGGAACTCGTTGGTGCGGATCTGGTTGATCGCGCTGGCGTTGGGTTTGCGCGGCGCGGCGTTGGCCGAGGTGAACTGGTCGGTCAGCGCCTGCAGGGCCGAGTTGTAGCTCGGCGAGCCCAGCACCATCGTGCCCAGGTTGCCCCACTGCTGCGCGTAGCTGCGTACCGCCGGGCAGCCGTTGATCGGCACGCCGTACTCCAGGATCACGGTGAAGCGGTGCTGGGTGCACGAGCCGTTGGTGTTGCGGCGGATCACGCCGAACACGAACCGCCCTTCGCCGGCGCTGCCGCCGCCGTAGGCCGAATTGGTGCGCAGGTCGACGCGGTTGACGATGGCCAGCAAGCGCATCGGCGAGCGCGCCAGGTCCAGCTTGCCGCTGGTCAGGCGCGGCCAGGTATTGAGCACTTGATTGATCACCTGCGTGCGCGCCGGCACCGGGAAGGTGTTGACGCTGGTCGAAGTGCCCCAGGTGCGCAGCCAGTTCTCGACGAAGTCCGAGGGGTCGACCCCGGTCAGCGGCTGATTGGCCATGTTGGTCATCAGCCGGTTGAAGGTCCATGCGCCGTTGGGATTGCCGGCGTTGGTGCAGGCGTCGAAGGTACGGATCGGGTCTTCGACCACGTCCGGGGAGACCACCATCAGCGAGCGTTCCGGACGCACCCGGCGCAGCGGTCCGAAGATGATGGGGCGCGGAATCTGGATCGCTGCGCCGGCGGAGATCTGCTTGCGCAGCTGTTCCGGATCGAGGAAGCGCACCGGCTCCTCGGCGATCATCAGGCGGCCGTCGAACTCGAGCGCGGTGTCCTTCTCGCCGGCTTCGCGCTGGCGTTCTTCCTGTTCCTTGACGAAGGATTCGAAATCGAAGGCGATGCCGGCGCGGTACAGCTGCGGGTCCTTGTCGTCGCGCTTGAGCAGCACCGGTTTGCCGTCGACGTTGAACGGAATCTCGGCCGGCAGGTCCTGGCCCTTGGCGTACTGCAACTGCAGCAGGGCGTTGCCTTCGGACGACTGCGGCGTGGAGGTGATGGTGATGCCGTCCAGCGCCGGCGGGACTTGTTCGAAGCTGGACGTGTCGGCGGCGGCGGTGACGCGGCTGGCGGCGTCGGCCGGGGTGGGCGGAGACAGCAGGTAGACGGTGCCGGCGCTGACCGCCAGACCGATGCCGAGGGACAGCGAACGCAGGGTGTACATGGGTCGGGCTCCTCCGATGAGCAGACCGCGGTGGCGTAGCGCCAGGCGCGTAGCTAATCGGTGACGCTAGGGCCGGGGCGGGGTGGCCGCCAGCCTTGGTCCGGGATCAAATCGGGTCGATTTCTCAGGACGCTTGGCGATTGGCGCCATTCCTGCGACGGAAGTCGCAGAATCGGTGTGCGCGCGAGCCGAATAGCGGCGGCGCGGGGGGCTGGCGACCGGGTGAGGCGGCTTCGGCGCGGCTGCAACATCGGCCTGCCGGTGTGGTGTCGATGCGGAAACAGCCGGGCTCGCGCAAATCGCATCCAGACGCGAGAATGTCTGCCCTCTCAGCGCCGAGCGCCGCCGGACCCGCATGCAACGATTCCTGATTCTGCTTGCCCTGGCCGCGGCTGCCGGGTTCGCCTACCTGCATTGGTTCGGATCCAAGGCGTCCGAGTACAGCCTGGCGACCGTCGACCAGCGGCCCATTCCCAAGCGCGAGTTCTACGAGCTCTGGCGCGAGGCCGCATTGAACACGTGCGACACCCGCGAACAAGGCCGGACCGAACTCGCGCCGGCGCCGTGCCGGGACTATGTGCTGGCCAAGCACGATCGCTGCGTGGCCAGCGCCGGCACCACCGCGCCGGTGCAGATCGCGAGCAAGGCCGAGTCGCGCCGGCTGGCGCGTCCGTACCTCGACTGCGTAGTGCCGATGCCGCATTGCAACGGCGTGGAAGTGCGCACTTTCGAAGAAGCCCGGCGGCACTGTCCGCCCTGAGCGGCCTTCACCCCAACCCCTCTCCCGTCTGCGGGAGAGAGGCTCGGTCGGGCGAGGTTAAAGCGCGCGCCACTGTCCGGTCGGCAGATCGCCGAGCCGGTGCGGCCCGATCGCCACCCGCACCAAGCGCAGCGTCGGCAGTCCCACCGCCGCGGTCATCCGCCGCACTTGCCGGTTGCGGCCTTCGCTGATGGTGATGGCGAGCCACGCGTCGGGCACGGTCTTGCGAAAGCGCACCGGCGGATATCGCGGCCACAGCGCCGGCGCGTCGATGCGTTCGGCCTGGGCCGGCAGGGTCGGGCCGTCGTTGAGTCGCACGCCGCGACGCAGCGCCTGCAGCAGCTCCTCGCCCGGTTCGCCTTCGACCTGCACCCAGTAGGTCTTGGGCTGCTTGTGCCTGGGATCGGTGAGCCGGTGGGCGAGACCGCCGTCGTCGGTCAGCAACAACAGGCCTTCGCTGTCGTGGTCCAGGCGGCCGGCGGCATAGACGTCCTTGGGCAGACCGAAGTCGGCCAGGGTCGGCTTGGGCGGGATGCTGCGATCGGTGAATTGCGACAGCACGCCGTAGGGCTTGTTCAAGGCGATCAGCATGGCGCGGTCGGGGGCTCGATCGTGCGGCGGTAAAGCCGGGCCGGATGCGGCGCGCGCACCGGCCACCGCGATGCATCGGTCAGGGCCGATGCATCGCGACGGTCGCCGCGATCAACGCGGCTTGCGGAACTTCAAGGTCATGCGATCGCTTTCGCCGATCGCTTTGTACTTGGCGTCGTCGGCCGCGTCGTGCTTGTTGACCGGCGGCAGGGTCCACACACCGTTGGGATAGTCCTTGGTGTCGCGCGGGTTGGCGTTGATCTCGCTCTTGCCTTCCAGCTTGAAGCCGGCCGCCTCGGCCAGCGCGATCACCTGGGCCTGGCCCACGTATCCGGACTTGTCGTCGGCCGGCACGTCGGTCTTGGCGCGATGCTCGACCACGCCGAGCACGCCGCCGGGCTTGAGCACATCGAAGAAGCCCTTGAACATCACCTCGGCCTGGCCGGCCGAACGCCAGTTGTGCACGTTGCGGAAGGTCAGCACCAGATCGGCGGAGGCGTTCGCGCCGAAGGCCGGCTTGTAGGAGTCGTAAGGCGCTACGACCACCTTGCCGTACTGCGCCGGCGAGGCGGCGAACTTCTGCTCCAGCGAGGTCTTGCCCTTGGTGTAGTACACACGCGAGCTGGTCTGGGTCTGGGTGTCCGGGTCGACCACCGCGGCGATGTACCGGCCCTTCTGAGCCAGATACGGCGCGAGGATTTCCGAGTACCAGCCGCCGCCCGGGGTGATTTCGACCACGGTCTGCTCGGGCTTGAGGCCGAAGAAGGTCAGCGTTTCCACGGGATGGCGATAGCCGTCGCGGGCGACGTTGTCCGGATCGCGCCAGCTGCCGGCAACCGCGCTCTTGAGCGAGCCGGCGGCGGCGGTTTCGCGCGCGGCCGGCGCGGGCTTGGCCTTGGGCGCGGCTTGCGCGGCGGGTTTGGCTTCGGGCTTCGGCTCGGGCTTGGTCTCGACCTTCGCTTCGGGCTTCGGCTCAGGTTTGGCCTCGACCTTGGTTTCGGCCTTCACTTCTGGCTTGGTTTCGGCTTGAGCGTCGGCCTTCACTTCCGGTTTGGCTTCGGCTTGAGCGTCGGCCTTCACTTCCGGCTTGGCTTCGGCCTGGACCTCGGCTTTCGCTTCCGGCGCGGCTTCGACCGCGGTGTTCGTGCCGGCTGCGGTTTTGGCCGCGTCCGCCTTCGCGGCAGCCTCGGCAGAGGCTTGTGCGGCGGGTTTGGTTTGCTCAGCGGTTTCCTGGGCGTGCGCGGCTACCGCCAGGCTAGGCAGCAACGTGGCGAGCAGCAATCGGGCAAGGCGTTGTCGTTCCATGCAACGGACTCCGTGTCGTTCGGGGAGGGCGCCAGCCTACCGCAAGCGTTCAGCTTTCGGGACAAGGTCACCGTGCCGGGTGCGGCGTGTTCAGCGTTTCTTACGCTGCGCCTTGGCCGTCGCGGATGCGGGTTTTCCGCAATCGCCCTCGTCCAGGCTGGCGACGACGCGAGTGGCCAGATCCGACTCCATCTGATCGACGTAAGCGCGCGCCTGTTCGTGCAGCCAGGTGCGGAACGATTCCAGGCCGGCGTGATCGACCGAGCGCTGCGGGTACACCAGGTAATGGCCCCAATCGATCTTGAGCCGGCCCTGGCTCAGCGGCAGCAACTGGCCGTTGCGGATCAGCAGCCGGGTGCGCGCCATCCGCCCCAGCGCCACGCCCAGGCCCTCGACCGCGGCACGGTGCATGGTTTCGGAATCGTCGAAGTGAGCGACGAAACGGGCCGGGCGTTTGCCGCCGTAGCGGTCGAACCAGTCCTGCCAATAAGTGGACAGATCGCCGAGCAGCGGCCAGCGATGCAAATCTTCCTGCGCCGGCATGCCGCCCATGCGCTCGACCAGGGCCGGGCTGGCGACCGGCACCAGGGTTTCGTCGAACAGATGCTCGATCACCAGGCCCGGCCAACGGCCGTAGCCGCCGCGCATGGCCGCGTCGATGCCCGGTTCGCGGTCGAAGTCGACCAGCGCCGCGGACGAGAACAGATTCAATTCCAACTGCGGATACAGCGCGACGAAACCGCCCAGCCGCGGCACCAGCCAGGACGAGGCCATCGAGGCCATCAGGCTCAGGGTCAGCACGTCGTCGCGGCGCGGACTGTAGGGACGCAGCGCGTGGTCCAGCGCGTCCAGGTGCGGCGCGACCACCGACAACAGACGATCGCCGTCGGCGGTCAGGCTGACCCCGCGCGGACCGCGTTCGAACAAGCGCCGGCCCAGGCGTTCTTCCAGGGTGCGGATCTGGTGGCTGAGCGCGCTGACGGTGAGGTGCATCTGCTCGGCCGCGCGGGTCAGATTCTGGGTACGCGCGGCGGTGGCGAAACCCAGCAGGGCGTGCAGCGGCGGTCGGTTCATCGCGGTGGGTCCATGGCGGCTACCGGGAACGGCATCGGATCGGGTCCAGCCTACAACCTGATTCAAGACTGGCTTGCAAACGTGTCGCTTTTTTGCCGATTCGGGCGAGCGTAACTTGCGAATCACTCAATAGGCCAGCCCCTTCGCTCAAGCCGGAGGGGCGGCTCGAACCGCCAGGAGACTCGGCCATGAATATCTACAAGAACCTGATGTTCCTGCACGGCCATTTCGTCGATCCGCGCGATGCGGACGATGAGGCCGCTCCGGCGCCAGCTGCGGCCCGCACCGAACCTGCCCCGGCCGCCGCCTCACGCCGGCCTCAGGCCTCGAGTGGCGCCATCTGGCGCACCTGGCTGCGCCTGTGGCCAAGCGAGACGGCGAAGGTTGAGGTCGATTGCGATGCGCGTGGGTGTGCTTGATCGGTGAGCCGGGAGCGATGTGTGCAGAGCCTTCAGCGTCATCTCTCCAGATCGTCATTCCCGCGAAGGCGGGTTCCGCTTTACTTCGGCGGAGCCGAACATCCAGCGACTTCAGCGTCATCTTTCCAGGTCGTCATTCCCGCGAAGGCGCGCTCCGCTTTACTTCGGCGCAGCCGAATATCCGGAGCCTTCAGCGACATCTTTCCAGATCGTCATTCCCGCGTTCGCGGGAATGACGGCAGGTAAGTACGCCCTTTCCGACTTCCGACTTCCGACTTCCGACTTCCCAATCCCCGCCCTCAAGGCAACCGCCTCTGCGAGGGATACGGCGCCACGTCGTTGCGCTGCCCGCTGACCAGCCCGGCCTGCACCTGCTGCCACCACTCCACCCGGAAGATCTCGCCGTGGGCGTGCATCAGCGCGCCCAGCAGCGGCGGCGACAGGCCCAGAAAGCGCGGGAACTGTTCGGGGAACACGTCGTTGCCGTGGGCGTAGAACCACGCGCCCGATTCCATCTCTTCTTCGTGATTGCGCGGCGCCGGCACCGGGCGGAAGCGGCAGTCGGTGACCAGGCACAGTTCGTCATAGTCGTAGAAGATCGCGCGCCCGTGCCGCGACATGCCGAAGTTCTTCAGCAACAGATCGCCCGGGAAGATATTGCTCAGCGCCAGATCGCGGATCGCCTGACCGTAGTCGATCACCGCCGCGCGCGCGGCCTCGGCGGTCTGCTCGCGCACGTACAGGTTCAGCGGTCGCAGCCGGCGTTCGACGTAGCACAGGTGCAGCACCAGATCCTCGCCGTCCTGGCTGATGCTGCCGGCGCAGGTGTCCAGCAATTCCTCCAGCAGCTCCGGCGCGAAGCGCGCGCGCGGAAAACGCAGGAAACGGAACGGCTGCGCATCGACCAGCCGGCCGACCCGGTCGTGATGGAAGACCAGGGAGTACTTGGCTTCCACTTCCTCGCGCGCCACGTCCTTGGGGTAGGCGAAGCGATCGCGGATGATCTTGAACACCAGCGCATAGCTCGGCAGGGTGAACACCGCCATGACCATGCCGCGCTCGCCCTCGGCGTGGATCAAGCGCTCGCCGGGCTGCGCGGCGAACTGACGGAAGAAGGTGCGGTAGCGTTCGGTCTTGCCCTGCTTGGCGCGGCCGAGCACGGTGTAGAGCTCGTCGATCGGCTTGCCCGGCAGCAGCGTGCGCAGGAACACCACCGCATCGCCGACCGTGCCCAGGTCGGCGTGGAAGTAGCTGCGCGAATAGCTGAACAACTGCACGACCTCGCTGCGCAAGGTCAGCACCGCATCGACCTTGAGCGCTCCGTCATCGTTGACCAGCGCGATCACGCACGGCGAGAACGAACGCTCGCCGAACACCCGGCCGATCAGATACGCGCGGCGTTCGCGGTAGAACACCGTATTCAGCAGCTCGACCGCGCGCACCGGATGCGGGCCCCAGTGCTGCAGGTCGTCCTGCAGGCGCACCGCGATTCCTGCCGCGCAACGGGTGCGGTGCGCGTAGGGCACGGCGAAGGGATAGTCGTCGAGCACGCGCATGAAGGTCTCGACCAACCGGTCTTCGGACACCGCGTAGCTGTGGCGCGCCACCGGATGGGTGATCGAGTCGGTGGGCTCGATGTCGAGCGCGACGAACTCCATCGCCGGGTCGACGCCGCGGGTCTTGAAGAAGCGCCGGGTCAGGGTGTTGAAGAAGGTCTTGTACAGCTCGCCGTCGAGCAGCGGCGCCACCGCCTGCGCATACGCGGCGTGCACGTCGGCCCACAGCTCGCGTTCGCGCGCATGCTCGCCCAGGCGCGCCTGAAGCGCGTCGCTGGCCTCGGCGATGCAGCGGTCGTACAACTCGATGCGCTCGACCGCGTCCTCGCGCGCGCCGTTCCAGTCGCAGCGCTCGAAGCGGCCTTGCGCGCGCCGGGTGATCGCGGCGAAGCGCGCGTGGTAATCGGCGAAGGCATCGCGGATCTGGTTCGCGATGGCGGCGGCTTCGGCCAGACGGGCCGGATCGGCGAGAGAGGCGGACATGGCCGCAGTGTAAGACCAGTGCGCGACGGCTATGGCATGCTCGCGGCCAGCAGGGCTCCGCTTCATTACCGATGAAACCATCATGACCGCTCAGACCCGCGCGCCCGGCAAACGCCCGAACCCGATGTTGTCGTTCGCGCTGGCTTGCGCCGCGCTGCCGGCGCTGGCCGCCACGCCGTCGTGGAACGTCGAGGGCCGTGACGGCCCCACCGGCACGTTGTACACCGGCCGCGTCGGCGCGCGTGCGGTGACCTTGTACCTGAAGAGCGAGCCCCTGCCGTGCGGCGCCGACCGCCGCCTGCTCAGCGCGATCTACCGTTACGACGGCGCGTCGAAATGGTTGCAGTTGCAGGCCAGTGCCGACCGCAAAGGCCATCTGGCCCTGGTCGAGTCCGGCCTGGGCACCGGCATCAGCGGCGCGATGATGCTGAGCGAGAAAGACGGCCGCTTGCGCGGCCGATGGATCAGCCCTGACGGCGAGCGGTTGCTGCCGGTGGAACTGCGCAAGGCCGCGCTGCCGGAGAAAAAACGCGAGCAGATGGAAGACGCGTTGGAGAAGACCCAGTACGACAACAACGATTGCTGAGTCGAACCGGTCGATTCTCTACGGCGAAAACGCCGTCGTGGTGATCATCCCGATACCGATGCGCTGACCGTCCGGCGCGCCCGCCCGCCCGGCCAGGCGGCACTCCAGCGCGACCACCGCCGCGCCCACAGACCAGGATCCAAGCCGCCTGCGGCAGACTTCGCCGTACATGCCGTTGTGCGTCGCCGCCGGCAGAAAACCGATGCAATGCACGGAAATATCGGGGTACCATCCGCTCCGACGGTGCAGGGACGCAGCAAGCGCCGATGGATAGGCCCGGCAGCGCGCCTCCGGCAGGATATTCCTGTTCGGATGGCATCGCAGGCATCCGTCGTCGTCCGTGTCTTGTGCGCTCGCAATCGGGATCCGTATCCCGCGTCATTCCTGACAAGAGCCACTCACATGGTACAGAAGATCATCATCGGCATTCTGGCGGCGGCCCTGATCGCGGTCTGTTCGATCTGGGGCTACACCACTTGGCAAAAACAGCAGGTCGCCGCGCCCGCCGCATTGGCGCAGGCCGCCGCCGCGCTGCCGGCCAAGCCGGTCGAAGCGCCCAAGCCGGAGGCCGAAATCGCGCCGGTCGCCGCGCAGACGCCGGAAGAAAAGGCCGACGGCACCCACTTCACCTATCAGTACGTATCCCCGCGCAATCCCGACCTGCTGGCCATGTACAACATGGCGCGCGAGATCGATGTGCTCAAGCACCTGCCCGAGGTCAACCAGCTCGACGGTTGGCTGACCCTGCCGCGGCCGATCAATTTCATCGCCGCCGAATGCGGCACGGTCAACGCCTTCTACGCCAAGGACAAGGGCGACATCGTGCTGTGCTACGAGATGCTCGAACTGCTGGTGCGCCAGGGCGCGGCGATCGCCGAAGCCAACGGCGGCACCACCCGCGATCAGCTCGACTATCTGATGGCCAACCTGCGTTTCCTGATGCTGCACGAAACCGGCCACGCCCTGGTCGACATGCTCGACCTGCCCTCGACCGGCCGCGAGGAAGACGCGGTCGACCAGCTGGCGACCACCTTGATGCTGTCCTTCGTCAGCGCCGACGAATCGCAGGGCGACATCGCGCAGAAGCTGCAGCTGGCCTCCAACTTCTTCCTGATGACCGACAACGGCCAGCACGACATGGCGACCTACGCCGATGAGCATTCGGTCGGCGCGCAGCGCTTCTTCAACCTGCAGTGCATGGTCTACGGCAACAATCCGGGCAAGTACCTGCGCATCGTGACCAGCGGCCGCCTGCCCGAAGCGCGCGCGCTGCGTTGCCAGGAGGAGAGCAAGCAGATCACCCGCAGCTGGATGCGCCTGATCGAGCCGAACATCGCGCCCAAGCACCGCATGACCGCCGAGGAAGAGCGGGCCAAGGTCGAGGAAATCCAGCGCAAGCAGGTCGAGAACGAGCAAGCGCCGTATATGCGCTGAGCGCCGACGGCGACGGTCGCATGCGAAAGGCCCGGCATTCGTCGGGCCTTTTTGTTGGTGCGCGATCCCGCGCACCCTGTAGGAGCGGCGCAAGCCGCGACCGCGACATCACAGTTACGACGCAAGCGCGATGTCGCGGTCGCGGCTTGCGCCGCTCCTACGGGGCCCGGATGCGGTTGCGTAAAAAACAAAGGGGCGCCGAAGCGCCCCTTTGCACGAACCCGATCGCAGCGCCCGATTACAGGTGCTTGATGATCTCGTCGGCGAACTCCGAGCACTTGACCTCGGTCGCGCCGTCCATCAGACGGGCGAAATCGTAGGTCACGCGCTTGCTGGCGATCGCCTTGTCCATCGCGGCGATGATCGCATCGGCCGCTTCGGTCCAGCCCAGGTAACGCAGCATCATCTCGCCCGACAGGATCACCGAGCCCGGGTTGACCTTGTCCAGGTCGGCGTACTTCGGCGCGGTGCCGTGGGTCGCCTCGAACACGGCGTGGCCGGTCACGTAGTTGATGTTGGCGCCCGGCGCGATGCCGATGCCGCCGACCTGCGCGGCGAGCGCGTCGGACAGGTAGTCGCCGTTGAGGTTCAAGGTCGCCGAGACGTCGTATTCCTTCGGACGCAGCAGGATCTGCTGCAGGAAGGCGTCGGCGATCGCGTCCTTGATGATCAGGCCGGCGCCCGGTTTGCCTTCCGGAATCACGTGCCACGGACCGCCGTCGAGTTCGACCGCGCCGAAGTAGTCGCGCGCCACCTGGTAGCCCCAATCACGGAAGCCACCTTCGGTGTACTTCATGATGTTGCCCTTGTGGACCAGGGTCACCGACTTGCGCTTGTTCTCGACCGCGTAGGAAATCGCGCTGTGGACCAGACGCTCGGTGCCCAGACGGCTGACCGGCTTGATGCCGATGCCGACTTCGACCGGCAGCTCGCGCGCCGGCGCGCCGACGGCTTCCATTTCCTTCAGCCACGCCGCGTTCTTCTGCGCGGTGCCGAAACGGATCTTGTCGAACGCTTGCGGGAATTCCTTTTGCAGGAAGTCCAGGACCTTCTGCGAGTCGGCGCTGCCGCCGGCCCATTCGATACCGGCGTAGATGTCCTCGGTGTTCTCGCGGAAGATCACCATGTCCACGTCGCCGGGCTTCTTGACCGGCGAGGGCACGCCCTCGAACCAGCGCACCGGGCGCAGGCACACGTACAGGTCCAGCATCTGGCGCAGGGCCACGTTGAGCGAGCGGATGCCGCCGCCGACCGGCGTGGTCAGCGGACCCTTGATGCTGACGAGGTAGTCGCGGCAAGCCTGCACAGTGCCGTCGGGCAGCCAGGTGCCGTAGGTGTTGTTGGCCTTCTCGCCGGCATAGACCTCGAGCCACTCGATCTTCTTCTTGCCGCCGTAGGCCTTGGCGACTGCGGCGTCGAGCACGCGCACCGAAGCGCGCCAGATGTCCGGGCCGGTGCCGTCGCCTTCGATGAACGGGATGATCGGGCGATCCGGCACATTCAGGCCGGTCGGGGTCTTGGTGATCTTGGCGCCGCCTGCGGGCGGCGTCGCTACGAACTCGGTCATTACGATCTCCAGTGGGGCCACCGTGCGCGGGCGCACGGGGCGGAGCAGGGTGCTTGCGGGACGCGATGGCGCTGCGACCCGGCCCGCCATTGTCGCGGTTCGGGCGGGGCGAGGCAAAGTGCGGGTTTGGGGCGGCTGTGTTCCAGCGGGCCGTGAACGCGCACGCTGTGCGGAGCGGCCGGTCGCGGCGATTGCGGCGATTGCGGCGATTGCGCCGGCATGGCGCGCTGATTATCGTTCCGACAGGAGCCCGGTGGTCGCCATCGCGCCCCGGCCATAGCAGAGGACGCCGACTTGACCGAACCCACCACGCACGCCGAATCATGGCGCGACTACCGCGCACGCTGGATCTGGTTCCTGAGCGTCTGGGCCGGCGGCTTCGCGCTGTTATCGATGCTGATGATGATCCTGCCGTCGCTGTTGGGCGATGCGGGCGTGTGGATCACCGTGCTTATCGGCGTGGCGTGGGCGCTGGCCTTCTGCGTTGTGATGGTGCGGCTGCTGTGGTTCGCTTGCCCGCGTTGTCGCAAACCGTTCTCGCTGCTGTTTTATCTGATCTGGTGGCCGTTGTCGGGTAAGTGCCTGCATTGTGGGCTGCCGCGGGGCGAGTGAGGGGCGCACGCCAGATGAAACGGCTTCGTGTCGAGTGCCTGGATGAGCGCACCGGTACATTTGCATACGGCGAAGCGAAATGAGTTTCGCCAAGGGGGGTGATGTGTTGCGTCGATACGGCATCTGGATATTCACCTTGCGCAGACCCCTGAGCGATATTCGCATCTGGGCCGAGGACGTGGACGGGTATCCACGATTGACGCCGTTTCAACGTGGCATCGGCA
This sequence comes from Lysobacter sp. CA199, assembly GCF_052078715.1. Lineage (NCBI taxonomy): Bacteria > Pseudomonadati > Pseudomonadota > Gammaproteobacteria > Lysobacterales > Lysobacteraceae > Lysobacter > Lysobacter sp. CA199. The sequence goes on from NZ_JBQJIL010000005.1 coordinate 342,738, forward strand.
TACGCGCGTGCGGAGTGGACGATTCTTATACTCTCGACTTTCACGGAATATTCGGCGATCTGAGCAAGACGTCGTCACGACAATCGCTGAACGATTTGATTCGTGGCTGCTTCGGATCCGATTACCGGTCGCTGCAGCGTGGCGGTATTGCCCAGGGCCATCGTGCCGTATTGGCCAACGCCAGGGGGTTTGCCTTGGTGTGGTAGCCAGCTCTGCGTCTGATCTCTGTGCCGCGGTTCGGCGCGCATCTGATCGCTACCGTCAAGGCGGATTGCGACGCCGATGAATGAGTCGAGTCCGATAAAGCGTTGTATCTCATCAGCCGGCGATCTCCGCGGGTTACCCGCCGCTCACAGCACGCGATGATTTGTATCGTGTTTCGCACGGCCTATACGCGATGCGCTCCGACGAGGCTCCGCTCATGTCTGGTGTAAAACGACTTCGTAGCGTCGCCCATAGTTTTGCCCAACATGCGTTGAGCGGACTCTGCGGCGACGCGCCCGAGCGCGAACTGGAACAGCGGCGCACGGGAGCGGCGCGGATCGGTGTCGTTCTGATCGGTGACCGCAGTAAAGACGATGAGCCGTACGAGGACAGACCGCATCTGCGAGTGAAGTTTGTCGAGCTGCTCATGAAAGAAGCCATCGATCCATCGTCGCTGGCATGGGCGCGCATTGTCTTCGTGTTTCGCGGCCAATGCAGGACTGCCGATGGTTGTATGGTCAGCATCGAAACCCGCGACGGCCGACGTATCGAAAAATCGGTGGGTACGGTGTCGGCTTGAGCGATGCGACGCATGGGCCAGTGTCGGCTCAGGCGTCCGTAGATGGTTGAATCACTTCCACTGCTCGGGAGTCAGCGCCGGCAATCCGTAGGCCACCCGCGCCTTGTCGCACTGCGGACTCGGCGCCCCGTCTTCCCACGCAGGCTTGAGCGCATGACACGGTGAAGGCCGCAGTGCATAGATGCCGCAGTGCGCGTCCGCGCCGATGTCGCCGCGCAATTGTTCGCAGCGCACCGCTTGGCCGCCGTAGGTGCCGCGCATCGCCACGCGGTGCGGGTTGAGGGTTTCGGTCAGCGCGCTCGGGGTCGTCCCGCCGTCGAAGGCGTCGGTTTCGCTCCAGTGGAAGGCGACGCGGAAGTGGGCGCAGCAGGCGCCGCAGCTCAGGCAGGGATGGGTAGACATGCGCCGGGCGGCAGCGGGGACGGGAGGCGTATTGTCCGCGGCGCGGCAGCGGGAAGGAAGGGCGTGTCTTTGGTGTTGGGCGGAAGAAACCGCGGCTCGACGTCAGGCGGAAGGAGCTGCGGCCTTTGACATTGCCCTCTTTGAAAAAGGGGACTGCGCTCGCGAAGCGAGTGCGGGGGATTTGTTTTTCAGGAGCAACGGCAACAGCAAATCCCCCTTGGCCCCCCTTTTCAAAGGGGGGAAATTCGGTAGGTGGGGCGTAGGACGTTTAGGCCCCGCAGCACTTCTTGTACTTCTTGCCGCTGCCGCAGGTGCATGGATCGTTGCGGTCGGGCGTCTCGACGCGGCGCAGCGGTTCGCGCGGGGTCAGCGCTTCGATGCGGTGGTGGTGCAGGTCGGCCAGCATGCCGGGCAGGCCGGCGACGATCTCCAGGCGTTCGCGGTAGCTGATCGGGGTCGCCGGCGCGGTCGGGTCTTCGGCGAGCACTTCGCCGCTGGCGAGGCGGTCGAACAGGCCGAAGATATCGTCGATCCAGTCGTTCTCGTCCAGCCACTTGTCCCAGGTCGCTTCGTTGAGCTCGACGCCGCGGAAGAAGCCGAAGGCCCAGTCGCGGCCGACATCGAGTTCGTCGGGTTGTTCGGTCTCGGGTTCCTCCGGCAGCCACAGCAGCGGCGCCAGGTGGTCGGGCAGGTCGTCGTCGCCGTAGCGCACGCGCGCGCTGACCATGTTCCAGTGGCCGGTCAGCAGGGCTTGGACCTGCGCGGTCTCGGCGTCGTCGTTCCAGCGCGGCTCCTTGCCGCCCCAGACGGCCGGCTGCCACAGCTCCGGCGCGGGCTGCTCGGGGCCGACCACCAGGGCCGAGAGGAAGCCGTCCAGCGCCTCCAGGTTGAAGCCTTTGTAGGGCACGGCACGCTGGTCGAGCAGGTCGGCCAGGCGTTCGATCTGGTCGTCGTCGAGGTAGGCGGGCGCTTTCATGGCGGGGCTCTGGCAACGGGTGGGGACGCGCATGGTAGTCGCAGCGGCGTGTCTGCGCTGAAAATACGCCGATGACCGCCCGCATCGCCCTGCCCGACACCTGCCCCTGCGACCCCTCGCGCCGCTACGCCGATTGCTGCGAACGCCTGCATGCCGGGGCCGCGACCGCGGACACCGCGCAGGCCTTGATGCGCTCGCGCTACAGCGCCTATGCGCTGGGCGATCTGGAGTATCTGCGGGCCAGCTGGCACCCCGAAACCTGCCCGGCGGAACTCGGCTTCGACCCGTCGATGCGCTGGCTGGGGTTGGAGGTGAAGCGGCATCGGTCCGGCGGCGAGACCGCAGTGGTCGAATTCGTCGCCCGCTACCGGGTGGGTGGCGGGTCCGCGGTGCGCCTGCACGAGGTCAGCCGGTTCGTGCGGGTCGACGGGCGCTGGTTGTATGTGGATGGGGAATTTCCGGGCGGTTGAGGCGCGGTGCGGTGATGCTGATCGCTGCTGGTGGGAGCGGAGCAGGAGCAAATCCCCCCTAGCCCCCCTTTTTCAAAGGGGGGAACAGGTCGCGGCGATCTGAGGGTTGACGGCGGAAGCGTCAGTCGTCGCCCCATTTGCAAAAGTGGCAGGCGCCCGAGGCAGGTGCGTTTCGCGCCGGCGATCGTGGCGCGGCGGGATTTGCCTTGCCGGCAGCGGCGGGAGCACAAGCGAATCTGCTGGCCCGTCCGGCCACCACGCATAGCCTGCGGGCTTCGATCGTGCGCGAACCTGCGGTTCGCAACCGCATGCTCTTACCCTCTTCGAAGGGAACCGTTCGCGGTGATCTACAAGCGCCGACCGCGGCGCAAAAAAAAAGGGGCGCGGCAGTGAGCCGCGCCCCGGGCTTGCCCGCCCATAGAGGCGGAGAGAGTCGGTTACTTCACTTCGAGTTCGGTGGTGTTGGCCACCGCGCCGTTGGCGGTGACTTCGACCTTGTACTTACCGGCCGGCCACGGCGAGGCCTTGGCGAATTCGAAGTTGGTGGTCTCCGCACCGGTGGTGTTGAGGGTCTGCTTGGACTCACCGGCGGTCTGGCCGTCCTGGTAGACGAGCTTGGCCGAGACTTCCTGGTTGGTCGCGGCGCCATCGGTGGCGACCGAGGCGATGATCTTGTCGCCCGGCTTGAACGCGGTGGTCGGCGCGGCGATCTTCTTGTCGGCGCCGGCGGCGGTGCCCAGGGTCACCGAGGTCACGCTCAGCGCGGCCGGAGCCGGAGCGGGTTCGGGTGCCGGAGCGGGAGCCGGGGTTTCGGCGGCCGGAGGCGGCGTCGGAGCCGGCTCTTCTTTCTTTTTGCAGCCGGCCAGGGCCAGCGCGGCGACCAGAGCGGCGGCAACGGCGTAATGGGTGCGATTGCGGATCAGCATGGTGGATCTCTCCTGGCAAAGACTAGTGATGATGTTGAAACGCAGTCGACGGATTAGTCGTTGATGGCCGGAATCTTGAGGACCTGGCCGGGTTGAATCTTGTCGGGATCGTCGAGCTGGTCGCGATTGGCTTCGAAAATCGCGTTCCACTGGCTCGACTTGCCGTAGAACTGCTTGGCGATGTGCGAGAGCGTGTCGCCCTTCTCAACCGTATAGGTCTGCTCGCCGACCTTCTCGGCCGTGGTATCGACGTTGACCGTGACGTCGGAGAAATCGGCTTTCTCGACCTTTTGCGCGGTGGTGTCGACGTTGACGTTCACATCGGAAAAATCGGCTTTCTTATCCGGGGTAGTCATGGGTTGAGGGCTCCTGCCGAAGTGGCGGAACGCAACATGACATGGCGCTTGTTAAAAAGACATAGCGTCCGCGTGAACTTTCATGACGAAACTGAATGAGCGAATTCCCGCTGATCCGCTTGGCACAGGCCGTGTGTAGGCGCCGTGCCGAAGCGATTACTGCCGTTCGTCGCGACCGGCCGCCGGCCGTTGCAGCCCGCGGCTGCCGCGCCAGGGATTGATGTCCAGCCCGCCGCGGCGGGTGTAGCGCGCTTCCACCGACAGCCAGTGCGGCTGGGCGCGTTGCTGCAGGTCCGAATGGATGCGTTCGACGCATTGTTCGTGAAATTCAGCGTGATCGCGGAACGAGATGAGATAGCGCAGCAGCGCCGCGCGGTCCAGGCGCGGACCGCGATAGGCGACGATCACCCGCGCCCAGTCGGGCTGTCCGGTGACCGGGCAATTGGACTTGAGCAAGGCGCTGCCGAGGGCTTCCTCGACGATGTCCCCGGCGTCGGCGGCCAGGTGGTCGGCGTTGGGCGGGCCGTAGTCGTCGATGGCCACGTCCAGCTCGTCGATCGATTCGGCGCCATCGTGGTTTCCGATGGACGGCAGCCCGAACGCGACCTCGACCGGGGCCCCGGCGGCGGCCGAGAGGTCGCCGGCGATGGTAGTGCGCACGGTTTCGGCGTCGTCGAAGCGGGTCGAGTTGAAGGAGTTGAGGTAGAGCTTGAGCGACTTGGATTCGATCAGCTGCGGCGAGGTGGCCGGCACGGTCAGCGTCGCGGTGGCCACGCGCGGCTTGCCGCGGCCGTCGAGCCAGCTCAGTTCGTAGGCGTGCCAGCGGTCGAAACCGACGAACGGCAGGGCGTCGTCGTGCAGGCCGATGTGGGCGCGGCCGAGCGCGCGGGCGATGGGGAACAGCAGCGAGGCGTCGTACTCGCGCGGGTAGTCGACGTGGCGGCCGAGGGGGAGGTCATGCGTGGTCATGCGGGGATTTTAGCGCGTTGGGTTGCGGCGGATGTGCGGCTGGCGCGGTGGGTGAGGTGGCGCGGTCGCGGCTTGCGCTGCTCCTGCCGTTTGCATTGATGTCACGACCAGCCCTGTAGGAGCGGCGCAAGCCGCGACCACGACTCCGCGATTACGCTGTCGCGCCGAGGTCGCGCCGTCGCCTGCACCGCGCCGCCGCCAACCCGTGGCTCAACCCGCCTTATTCCCGTTCAAATAATCCAACGTGACCTGCAACATCGCGCGCAGACCGATATCGAGCGAACTTTCGTCGAGCTTGAACTTGGGCGAGTGGTTGCTGGGCGCGCTGGAGATCTCCACGCCCGGTTCGGTCGCGCCGACGAAGAAGAACATCGCCGGGACTTCCTTGGCGTAGAACGAGAAATCCTCCGCGCCCATCACCAGCGGCATTTCGATCACGTTGTTCTCGCCGGCCACCGCTTTCAGGCTGGGCAGCATCCGCGCGGTCAGCGCCGGGTCGTTGTAGGTGACCGGATTGCTGTCGGGTTCGGGCACCTGCGATTCGGCGCGCGCGCCGTGCGCGGCGCTGACGTGCTCGGCGACGTTCTTGAGGTCCTTGAAGATCGCCGCGCGCATGCCTTCGTCGAAGGTGCGGATGGTGCCGGTGAGTTCCACTTCGTCGGGAATGATGTTGTAGCGGATGCCGCCCTTGATCGAGCCGAAGGTGACTACCGCCGGCAGTTTGGCGATGTTGGTGCGGCGGCTGACGATGGTCTGCGCGGTGCCGATCATGTCGGCCGCGGCGACGATCGGGTCGATGCCGCCCCACGGCGACGAGCCATGGGTCTGGCGGCCTTTGATCTTGATGCTGAAGCGGTCCGAGGCGGCCATCAGCGGCCCCTGGCGCACGCCGAGCTGGCCGGCCGGCAGGGTCGAGAACACATGCAGGCCGAACATGGCTTCGGGCTTGAAGTCCTTGAACAGGCCTTGCTTGAGCATCAGCGCCGCGCCGCCTTCCTCGCCCGACGGCGCGCCTTCCTCGGCCGGCTGGAACACCAGCATCACCTGGCCGGGCAGGTCCTTCTTCATCGCCACCAGCGCGTCGGCGATGCCGAGCAGGATGCCGGTGTGCGCATCGTGGCCGCAGGCGTGCATGACCCCGACGGTTTCGCCGCGAAAGCTGGTGGTGACCTTGGAGGCGAACGGCAGATCGACCTGTTCGGTCACCGGCAGCGCGTCCATGTCGGCGCGCAGGGCGATCTTCGGACCGGGCTTGCCGCCTTCGATGATCGCGACCACGCCGTGTTTGGCGATGCCGGTCAGCGGCTTGAGCCCGAGTTTGCGCAGGTGCTCGGCGACCTTGGCCGAGGTGCGTTCCTCGCGGTTGGACAGTTCCGGGTGCTGATGGAAATCGCGGCGCCAGGCGACCACGTCGGCCTTGACCTTGGCAGCGGCGGAGGCCACCTCGGGACGTTCGCCCGATTGCGCCAGAACGGCGGGCGAAGCGACGAACAGGACGCAGGTCATGGCGGCGAACAAGGGACGCATCGGCGGGCTCCGGCGGGAAAGTCCCGATGCTAGCCGATGCGGCCGGGTCTGATCGGACCGGTTCGGGCCGATTGGACGATCGGACTACTCCAGCACCAGTGATCCGGCAGGCACCACGGCCGCCGCGATCGGACACCCGATGTACAGCTCGATCTACAGCTCGATCAGCCCCGGCGCCGGACGCAGCGGCGAGCCGAATCCGAGCGCGGCATAGACCCGTTCGGTATGGACCTGACGCCGGGTCGGCCGGCCCAGGCGCCAGCGCAGCTGCAGCACCGCCACCGGTATCCAGATCACTGCGTTGAAGAACGCGACCAGTTTCGCGCAGTCGCCCAGCACCAGCGGCCACGGTGTGGATGGCGACACGGCCAGGCTCAGTCCGGCCACTCCCGCGCAGCCCAGCAGCGACAGCACCAGGCTCCAGTACAGCGCTTCGCGCAGCATGCGTGGGGTGTAGCCGACCGGCGCGAGGTCCAGGATCAGCCAGCGGAAGATGCTGTGGCAGACGTAGCGCCGGTCGCTTTCCAGGTTATGCAGGGCCGCGACCGCGCCGTCGTCGCCGCGCCCTTCCGGGTCGGGCCGCTTCCCCGCGTAGTGTTGCGCGACCAGCTCGACGCGGTCGCCTTCGCTCAACGGCGGCTGCGTGGTGTCGGTCGAGTCCACAGGCTCATAGAAGGCCAGGCGCAGGTGGTCCAGGCGGAACCGGTACACCGTGAATTGCACGGGGCCGCCATGGCGCCCGGATCGCCGGAGGGTCTGCATCTTGCGATCCAATTCGCGCACCTCGCCGCTCAGGCGCTGCGGACTGGCCGCGGCGGCGGCGGCGGACGGATCGGCCGCGTTGCCGATGCCGTTCGCGGTCGGGGTGGCGCGCTTGGGCGTGTGTTCGTCCATGCCTCAGGGCCCGTGCAGGTAGTCCAGCGCGACCTGCAGCATCGTCTGGGTGCCCACTTCCAATGCGCCTTCGTCGAGGACGAAATTCGGCGAATGATTGATCGGCGCCTTGGCCGGGTCGCTGCCCTTGGCGGTCGAGCCGACGAAGAAATAAAACCCCGGCACGGTGTTGGCGAACTGCGAGAAATCCTCGGCCACGGTGACCAGGCCCGATTCGCCGACGTTGCTCTCGCCGGCCGCGCGCTGCAGCGAGGGCAAGACGCGGCGGGTCAGCGCCGCGTCGTTGATCGTGGCCGGCGCGTTGTTGACCACCTGCAACTCAGCGCTGGCGCCGGCGGCATGGGCGTAGTCCTGGGCGGTGCGGCGCAGGCGCGCGATCACGTCCTCGCGCACGGCGGGATCGAAGGTGCGAAGGGTGCCGACCAGCTTGGCTTCGTCGGGAATGATGTTGAAGCGCACGCCGCTGTTGAACTGGCCGGCGGTCAGCACCACCGGCGTGGCAGCGATGTTGATCTGTCGCGCGATCAGGCTCTGGCTGGCGAGCAGGATCTGCGCGCCGACGGTGATCGGGTCGACCCCGTCCCAGGGCCGCGAACCGTGGGTCTGCTTGCCGCGCACGGTCAAGCTCCACTCGTCGGCGCTGGCCAACATCGGGCCGCTGCGATAGCCGACCTGGCCGACATTCAAACCGGCCCATACGTGCAGGCCGAACACGGCCTCGGGTTTGAAATCCTTGAATACACCCTGTTCGAGCATCAGCTTGGCGCCGAAGGATTCGCCCGGCGTGGGCGGACCTTCCTCGGCCGGCTGGAACACGAACATCACCTCGCCTGGCAATTGATCCTTCTGCGCCGCCAGCGCGGTCGCCACGCCGAGCAGGATCGCCACGTGGGCGTCGTGGCCGCAGGCGTGCATCACCCCGACCGGCTGACCGCGGTAATCGGCGGTGACCTTCGACGCGAACGGCAGCCCGGCCGGCTCGGTCACCGGCAGCGCGTCCATGTCGGCGCGGATCGCGATCTTCGGCCCGGGCTTGCCGCCTTTGAGCACCGCGGTCACGCCGGTGTGGGCGATGCCGGTGCGCGGTTGCAGGCCGAGTTTGCGCAACTGGTCGGCGATCAGCTTGGCCGTGCGCACTTCGTGCTGGCCCAGTTCGGGATGCTGGTGGATATCGCGGCGCCAGGCCACGACCTGCGGTTGCACGCGCTGTGCGGCTTGAGCGGTCTGGGCCGGATCGGCGGTTTGTGCGGCGCCGATCGAGGGCAGCGCGGCCAGGCACAGGGCCCACGCGGACAACGAAAGCGGCAGACGGTCGGACCCGGACATCGCGTGCTCCACGGCTGATAGCTAGGAGGCGATGCTAAGCGGTATCGGTACGTGGCGATATCGCTTGTCCGTATGTGGCCATGCGTGGCTCGTGGCGTCGAGCCTGAGCGCGGCGTCGAGCCGGCCGAAGCCCTTTGTAGGAGCGGCGCGAGCCGCGACCGCGACGCCGCAGTTGCATCGTATGTGCGGTTTCGCAGTCGCGGCTCGCGCCGCTCCTACAGGGGCTTCGGCAGCGGCGGATTTGCGGGCGGGCCATTCGGGCCATAGGATGAGAATGGTTATCGTTTGCTGGCGACGTTCGCGGCCGCGATCGCTCCCTTTCTCCGCTTCAGCCCAGGCTCCTCCATGTCGCCCAACGCTTCGACCCCGCGCTCGCTCGGCCGCGCGATCCGCCGCGCCCTGCTCGGCCTGCCGCTGCTGATCGCCGTCCCGGCCGCCCATGCGGCCGAAGCCGATGACGCCACCACCCTCGACAATGTCCAGGTCCGCGCGCCGATCGCCAAGCGCAGCCAGACCGTCACCAAGACCGATACGCCGCTGATCGAAGTGCCGCAATCGGTGTCGGTGATCACCGCGCAGCAGATGCGCGATCGCGGCATCCAGGGCATCGAGGAAGCGGTGTGGTACACCGCCGGCGCACAGGGCGGCGGTTACGGCCAGGACACCCGCAGCGATTGGCTGCTGGTGCGCGGCTTCAGTCCGGCGCGCTACATGGACGGGTTGACCCTCACCGACGGCGTGTGGACCGGTGGCACCCGCATCGAGCCCTACGGTCTGGAGCGGCTGGACGTGCTCAAGGGGCCGTCCTCGGTGGCCTACGGCGCGATGCCGCCGGGCGGCCTGGTCAACATGGTCAGCAAGCGGCCGACCACCGAGCCGCTGCATGAAGTCGAATTCACTGTCGGCAATTACGATCTGCGCCAGGCCGCGTTCGATTTCGGCGGCCCGCTCGGCTCCAGCGGGCAATGGTTCTATCGGCTCACCGGTCTGGCGCGCAACAGCGACAACTACGTCGACTACGTCCAGGACGACCGCTATTTCTTCGCGCCCGCGGTGAGCTGGAAGCCGAGCGAGGACACCTCGCTGACCTTGCTCGCACGCTGGCAAAAAGCCGACACCGCGCAGGGCGGCGGTTTCTTGCCGGCGGACGGCACGCTGCTGCCGAATCCGAACGGCAAGATTCCGCGTGAGCGTTTCACCGGCGAACCGGGTTGGAACGACTACGTAAAGACGATGCGATCGGTGGGCTACGAGTTCAGCCACCGCTTCGACAACCAAGTGACGTTCCGGCAGAACCTGCGTTACGGCAAGGTCGACGTCGATCACGACGCCGGCGTGGGCGCGTTCGGCCTGCAGGCCGATCAGCGCACGTTGACGCGCTACTACTTCCCGCTGGAAGAGACCTCCAAATCCTTCGCCGTGGACAACAACGTCGAGCTCAAGTTCGACACCGGCGCCTGGCAGCACACGCTGTTGGCCGGCGTGGATTACCGCCGGCTGGAAAGCGACTACGCCTCGGCGTTCGCGTTCGGCGCGCCGTCGCTGGACATCTTCAATCCGGTCTATGGCGCGCCGATCGTCAAGCCCGCCTACACCTCGCGCCAGGACAAGGTCCAGCAGCAACTCGGCGTGTACGTGCAGGACCAGATCAAGATCGACCGTTGGGTGATCACCGCGGCCGGGCGCCAGGATCGCGTGCGCACCCGCACCGATCAGCTGCTGGCCACGCCGGTGACGCGCGAACGCCAGAACGACAGCAAGTTCTCCGGCCGTGTGGGCGTGAACTATCTGTTCGATTCGGGTTGGGCGCCGTACGTGTCGTGGTCGCAGTCCTTCGAGCCGACCGTCGGGGCGAACTTCGCCGGCCAATCCTTCAAGCCGACCACCGGCGAGCAGATCGAGGCCGGGTTGAAATTCCAGCCGGCCAGCGGCCGCGTCTTGGCGACGCTGGCGGTGTACGAGATCAAGCAAGAGAACACGCTGACGGTCGATCCCAATCACACGCTGTTCTCGGTCCAGCAGGGCGAAACCCGCGTGCGCGGCGCCGAACTGGAAGGCCGCTGGAACTTCGGCAACGGCCTGAGCGTGTACGGCGCTTACACCTACACCGATTCGGAAGTGACGCGCACCAACGACGCCGGCGCGCTGGGCAAGCAGATCGCGCTGCAGCCGCGCAACATCGCCTCGCTGGGCGCGGATTACACCATCGGCTACGGTGCGTTGTCGGGTTTGGGTTTCGGCGCGGGCGTGCGCTATACCGGCGATCATTACGGCGACATCTACAACCAGTGGAAGACGCCTTCGTACACCTTGTTCGACGCCTCGGTGCGTTACGACCTGGACAGCTGGCGTTTCCAGCTCAACGCCAGCAACCTCAGCGACAAGGAATACGTCACCGCGTGCAACAGCGCGATCTGGTGCTATTACGGCTATCCGCGCACGGTGACGGCGACGGTGCGGTATCAGTGGTGATGCGGTCGATCTAACCCGGCGTCGTCACCAACGCTTTTGCTGTTCTCCCCTTTGAAAAAGGGGGCTGGGGGATTCGCTTTTGCCTTCAGTTAACCGCATCCGGCAAAAGCAAATCCCCCGCGCCGCCTGCATCGATCGACTTCGTAACGCCGCAAGGCGCTTGTCCCTTTTTTTCAAAGAGGGCAACGAATCAAGCACCGCGGAACCAAAAAACAACGGGCCGGGGTGCAAGCGCCCCGGCCCGTCGAGCGGCCATCAGCGTCCGATCAACGCCATGCCCACTGCGGTGTAACGATCGCCGGCCACCGCTTCCGGACGGAACAGCGTGTCCAGCTGCGTCAGCTCGTTGGGCGACAAGGTCACCTGCAAGGCGCCGAGGTTGTCTTCCAGGTATTTGCGCCGCTTGGTGCCGGGGATCGGAACCAAGTGTTCGCCCTGCGCCAACACCCAGCTCAAAGCCAACTGCGCCGGCGTGCAGCCCTTGTCGGCGGCGATGCGCTTGACGTGCTGGGCCAGTTCCAGGTTGTGAGCGAAGTTCTCGCCCTGAAAGCGCGGCGTGGTCAGGCGGAAGTCGTCGCTCTGCAATTCGCTGGCGCTGGTGATGCTGCCGGTCAGAAAACCGCGGCCCAGCGGGCTGTACGGCACAAAGCCGATGCCCAGGCGTTCGCAGGTTTCGAACACGCCGTTGTGCTCCGGGTCGCGCGTCCACAACGAGTATTCGCTCTGCACCGCGGTGATCGGATGCACGGCGTGCGCGCGCTCGAGCGTTTCGGCCGAAGGCTCGGACAGACCGAGGTAACGCACCTTGCCTTCGCGCACCAGCTCGGCCATCGCGCCGACGGTCTCCTCGATCGGCACCGCGGCATCGATGCGGTGCTGGTAGTACAGGTCGAGATGATCGGTGTTCAAGCGCTTCAGGCTGCCTTCGATCGAGCTGCGCACGTACTCGGGGCGGCCGTTGACGCCGCGCGCGCGCGGGTTGGCCGGGTCGAACACGATGCCGAACTTGCTCGCCAGGAACACCTGCTCGCGGCGGCCGGCCAGAGCGCGGCCGAGCAAGTCCTCGTTGGTGTGCGGGCCGTAGATGTCGGCGGTGTCGAGGAAGTTCACCCCCAGCTCCAGGGCGCGGTCGAGGGTGGCCAGCGATTCGGTTTCGTCGGCGGCGCCGTAGGCGAAGCTCATGCCCATGCAACCCAGGCCCAGGGCCGAGACGGTGGGGCCGTTGCGGCCGAGGCGGCGGGTCGGAAGCGGGGTGTGGGACAGGCTCATGGGTGGGTCTCCTGATCGGAAGGGGGAGAGCGGGCTCGCGGCGGTGGGGGAGGGGCCGCGGCGGCCGGTGAGGGCGTGGGGTGCACTCTAGGCCGGCTTGATTGATCGAAAAATAGGGGTTGTTCGAATGACTTATGAAGACTTGCTTCATAATCGGACCGATTGTCCTGGCTTCGGAGGCTTCATGGCCGCTCATCCTCTGCCTGCTGTTTTGGCCTTCGCCCGCGTCGCCCATTTCGGCAGCTTCACCCGCGCCGCGGCCGAACTGGAGGTCTCGCCCTCGGCGCTGTCGCAGACCGTCCGCGCTCTGGAGGGGAAGCTCGGCGTGCGGCTGCTCAACCGCACCACCCGGCAGGTCGGGCTGACCGAACACGGCGCACGCTTCCTCGAGCAGATCGGTCCGGGCCTGGCCCAGATCGAGGCCGCGTTCGACGATCTCGACGCGGTCCGGCATCGGCCGACCGGGCGCTTGCGCATCAACGTGGGGCGCACTGCGGCGAAGATCCTGATCGAACCGCGCTTGCCCGAGTTCCTGGCGCGCTATCCGGAGCTGGAGGTCGAGCTGTTCGCCGACGACACCTTGGCCGATCTGGTTGCGGGCGGTTTCGATGCCGGCATCCGTCTGGGCGAATGCCTGGCGCGCGACATGATCGCGCTGCCGATCGGCGGGCCGCAGCGGCAGGTGATCGTGGCCACGCCGGCGTATTTCGATCGCCATTCCAAGCCGCGCACGCCGCGCGATCTGGTCGGCCACGACTGCATCCGCCTGCGACTGCCGGGCAGCCGGCGCCTGCATCCGTGGGAATTCGGCGAGGACGGCCGCGATTTCGAAGTCGACGTCCAGGGCCGGCTGATCGTCAACGATGGCGCGATGATCTTGAACGCCGCGCGCGCGGGGCTGGGCATGGGCCAGTTGTTCGAACCGGTCGCGCGCGAGGACATCCGCGCGGGCCGGCTGGTCGAGGTGCTGGCGGAGTACCAGCCGCCGTTTCCGGGCTTCTACGTGTACTACCCGGCGCGCAAGCAGTTGCCGACCAAGCTGCGGGTGTTCGTGGAGTTCATGCGCGAGGACGAGAAGCGGTAGGGCTGTTCCCTTCTTTTTCAAAGGGGGAACAGCAGCGGCGGGAGAACAGCAGCGGCGACAGCAATAGCGACTGCGACTCCCGTCGCCTTTGCTGCACCTCACCTCGCCTTTCCCCAGCGGCCATGCGAGGCTGCGGCCGATCCGCCGGGAAGTCGCCATGACCGCATCGCCCGTTCCGTCTTCATCGCCTTCGGCCCTGCAAGGCGAGGCCGCCCTGGTTCGCGCGCTCGGGCCGTTCCAGCTCGGCGCTTCGATCATCAACATCATCGTCGGCGCCGGCATCTTCATGCTGCCGGCGTTGTTGATGGGACGCATGGGCGCGAGCGCGCCGCTGGTGTTCGTGGCCGGAGCGATCGCGATCGTGCCGATCGCCTTGTGCTTCTCGGCCGTCGGCAGCCGCGCCTCGGCCACCGGCGGGCCGTACACCTTCGTCGGCGCCGCATTCGGCCCGTTCGCGGGGTTCCTGGCCGGCGCGTTGATGTGGATCTGCAATACCTCATCGAGCGCCGGCGTCGCCGCGGCGCTGGCCGAACAGGCCGGCAATGCCTGGAACGCGCTGCGCGAACCGATACCGCGCGGACTGTTCATCGCCGCGACCTATGCGTTGCTGTTCGCGCTCAACGCCTTCGGGGTCAAACTCGGCGCGCGCATGATCGTGCTGCTGGCGACCTTGAAGCTCACGCCGTTGTTCCTGCTCGCCAGCGTCGGCCTGTTCTTCGTCGACTGGCACTACGTGGGCTTCGCCCAGTTGCCGTCGTGGAGCGCGCTGGGCTCGTCGATGGTGCTGGTGGTGTTCGCCTACTCGGGCATGGAAACCGCGCTGGTGCCGACCGGCGAGGTACGCGACCCCTCGCGCCACGTCCCGCGCGCGACCTTGTCGGCGATCGTGGTCGTGGTGCTGCTTTACATCGGCATCCAGATCGCCTGTCAGGGCCTGCTGGGTCCGCGCCTGGACGGCAGCACCGTGCCGGTAGCCGACGCGGCCGGCGCGATCTGGCCGCCCGCGCACGGCTTGTTGCTGATCACCGCCGGCGTGTCGATGACCGGATTTTTGATGGGCAATCTGTTCTCGTCCTCGCGCCTGCTGTTCGCGCTGGGCCGCGACGGTTATCTGCCGCGGTCCTTCGGCCGTGTCGATGCGCGTTACCACGTGCCGCGGGTGGCGTTGGCCGCGCATGCCGGCATCGCCTTGGCATTGGCGTTGATCGGCAATTTCGAAACCCTGGCGCTGATTTCCGGCGGCGCGATCTGCCTGTTGTTCGCCGCGGTGTCGATCGCGGCCTGGCGTGCGCAGGCGCTGGACCTGCGCGGCGCGGGCGAGCCGTTCCGCATGCCCGGCGGCAGCTGGCCGATGCCGCTGCTGGCGGTGGCGATCATGGCCGCGGTTCTGGCGACGATGACGGCGGCGCAATGGGCGGCGATCGTGGTGTCGTTGATCGTGCTGGTGGGGTTGTACGGGGTGTTGAGCGCGCGGCGGCGCCGGGTGTAGGCGCGGTGGTTCGCGGCGTGAGCCTGCAACTGCGGCGTAGTCGCGGATTCACGGTCGCGGCTCGCGCCGCTGCTACCC
This sequence comes from Lysobacter sp. CA199, assembly GCF_052078715.1. Taxonomy (NCBI): domain Bacteria; kingdom Pseudomonadati; phylum Pseudomonadota; class Gammaproteobacteria; order Lysobacterales; family Lysobacteraceae; genus Lysobacter; species Lysobacter sp. CA199. Next base: position 357,760 of record NZ_JBQJIL010000005.1, read on the forward strand.
CTTGAAACGAACCGCGCAGACGCAGTGCCCGCCTGTAGGAGCGGCGCAAGCCGCGACCGCGAAACGACAGTCACGTCGCCACGCACAGGTCGCGACAGCGCGCCGGGGCGAAGCGAATCAGGCACGGGACGCCGCGTCGTCCAGCCCGCGAAACAACAGCGACGCTGCATCGGCTGCCGGCCACGCCGCAACGGCTCGCACCACGTGCGACGGCTCGCGGAGCCGCGAATCTTCATCGCGCATCGTCTTTACTCGGCGCGAACGCGCACGATGACGGCATCGCACGCGCCGTCACATCCCGACGACGCGCATCGCGCACCATGGCGTGCAGGGGAAGCGGACGTAAACGGACGGGTCAGTCGCCTTATGCGCGCTTGATCGTTGACCGCCCGCTGTAGCCTACTAACCGATCGCAACGCTAACCGAACGCGGGACCCGCGCGCCTCGCATGGCCAGCACCGCCGCCAACGCCATGTCCGATCCCGCCGCCACGGGCGCCACCGCGCCCACGCCACCCGCCGCCGCGCCCGACGCAGGCGGCTCGCCGCCAGCCGACACCGCGCCGCCCGGCCCGCCGGCCGCGCCCGCGCCGATGTCGCGCTGGCGCATCGCCGGTTTCGTCTCGATCTCGCTGCTACTGGGGTTGACCCAAAGCCTGGGCATGAATCTGGTCGCGTCGAATCTGCAGCAGGTGCAGGGCGCGCTGAGCGCCACCAGCGCCGAGGCGACCTGGCTGCTGACCGCCTATTTCGCCACCAACATCCCGGCCAGTCTGTTGCTGACCAAGTTCCGTCTGCACTACGGCTTGCGCCTGTTCGCCGATCTGGGCATCGGCCTGTTCGTGGTCGCCGCGGTCGTGCATCTGCTCGCCAACGATCTGGACTCGGCGATCGCCGCGCGCGCCGCGCTCGGCATCGCCGCCGCGCCGCTGAGTTCGCTGACCGTGCTGTACATGGCCGAGGTATTCGCCGGGCCGAAGAAAGTCGTCGGCCTGATGTTCGGCTTCGCGGCCCTGCAGACCGGCGCGCCGATCTCGCGGATCGTCGCCGAGAGCCTGCTGCTCAACGCGCAGTGGCACGGCATCGTGATGTTCGAGCTGGGGCTGGCGCTGGCCTGCCTGGCGGCGATCAATCTGCTGCGGGTCACGCCGGTGCCGCGCCAGAACATGTTCGATCGCTGGGACATCGCCAGTTTCCCGCTGTACGCCGCGGCGATCGCCCTGGTCTGCGTGGTGCTGACCCAGGGCCGCCTGCGCTGGTGGTTCGACACGGCGTGGCTGGGCGAATGCCTGGTGGCGGCTGTGTTGTGCGCGGGCGCGTTCGTGGTGATCGAGATGAATCGCGCCAAGCCGATGGTCAACCTGCGCTGGCTGCTGCACGGCGGCTACATGGTGCGGTTGGGCCTGGCGATCGTGCTGTCGCGCATGGTGCTGTCGGAGCAGTCGGTCGGCGCGGTCGGCCTGCTCAACGTGCTGGGCCTGCTCAACGATCAGATGCACACCATGTTCTGGCTGGTGTTGATTGGCACCGTCGCCGGGTTCGTGGTCACCCTGCCGTTCCTGCGCAGCCAGCGTTTCGACATGCTCGGGCTGATCGCGGTGGCGATCGTCGGGGTGTGCGCCTACGTTGATTCGCATTCCACCAACCTGACCCGGCCGGCGAACTTCTACCTCACCCAGACCCTGATCGCGATGGCCGCGTCGATGTTCCTGGCCAGCTCGATCCTGCTCGCGCTGGTGCGGGTGGTCGCCGACGGCGTGCGCAACCTGGTGACCTTCATCGTGTTGTTCAGCACCACCAACGCGCTCGGCGGCCTGCTCGGCTCGGCGGTGCTGGGCACCTATCTGGCCCAGCGCCAGACCGCGCATTACCAGCACCTGATGCAGCAACTCACCCTGGGCGATCCGCAGGTGGTGCTGCGCACCCAGCAGCTCGGCGGCGCGGTCGCGCGGGTGGTCGGCGACGGCGCGGCGCGCGGCAATCAGGCGTTGACCTCGCTGAGCCAGCAGGTCACCCGCGAATCCTGGGTACTGGCCTACAACGACGTGTTCCTGATGGTGGCGTGGCTAGCCGCGGTGGTGCTGGCCTGGGTGCTGTTGCTGAAATGGCATCTGTGGCGACGCGGCCACACCGTGGTGAGCTTCGCCTCGCAGGTGCCCGGCCCGTTCGGTCCGCCCGCCGCGCCACCGGCTTCGACGCCCGCTCGCGACGCGCCGACGACGGACGCTGCGATCCAATCCCCGCCACCGGCTCCCGCCGGTTCCTGATCCAGCCCGCTCTGAATCCCGCCCGTTCCGATCCGAAGGACGCCCCATGCCCTTGAAGACGCCCTTCCAATCCAAAGCCACCATTCCGGTGATCGTCATCGCCATCGTCGGCGTGCTGCTGATTCTCTACGCCTGGCGGCTGTGGCCGTTCTCCAGCGCGCGCCAGGCCACCGAAAACGCCTACGTGCGCGGCAGCGTCACCGTGATCGCGCCGAAGGTCGACGGCTATGTCGCCCAGGTGCGGGTGCAGGACTACATGCACGTCAAGGCCGGCCAGGTGCTGGTCGAACTGGACGATCGCAACTACCGGCAACGGGTGGATCAGGCCCTCGCCAATCTGGCCGCGCAGCAGGCCAACCTGTCCAATTCAACCCAGGCCCAGCGCGTGCGCGAAGCGGCGGTGGCCAACGTCGACGCGCAGCTCAAGGCCGCGCAGGCCAATCTGGCCCGCGCTCAGGCCGACATGCGCCGCGCCAACGCGCTGGTCGGCGACGGCTCGCTGTCGCAGCGCGAGCGCGATCAGACCCTGGCCGCGTTGCGCCAGGCCGAAGCCGGCCTGGGTCAGGCTCAGGCCGGGCGGCGCTCGGCCGATGAGGACGTGCGATCGGTGATCGTCAACCGCGACGCGCTCGGCGCCGCGGTCGCCAACGCGCAGGCCGCGCTGCATCTGGCCCAGATCGATCTGGCCAATACCCGCATCCACGCGCCGCAGGACGGCCAGCTCGGCGAGATCGGCGTGCGCCTGGGCCAGTACGTCACCCCGGGCACCCAGCTGATGCAACTGGTGCCGCAGCGGGTGTGGGTGGTGGCGAACTTCAAGGAATCGCAGACCGCGCGGATTCGCGCCGGCCAGTCCGCGTCGTTCCGTGTCGATGCGCTCGACGGCGCGGTGTTGCGCGGCCGGGTCGAACGGCTGTCGCCGGCGACCGGTTCGGAGTTCAGCGTGATCAAGACCGACAACGCCACCGGCAATTTCACCAAAGTCGCCCAACGCCTGCCGGTGCGCATCTCGATCGATCCCGATCAGGACCAGGCCGCGCGCCTGCGTCCGGGCATGTCGGTGGAGGCCACGGTCGACACCGCGAGCAAGATCGACGAGGACGCGGTGCGCCGCGACGAACAGGCGGCCGCGGCCGCGGCCGCGCGCGATGCGGCAGTGCCGGTCGCCGCACCGGCAGCGTCGGCGCAGCCAAGCAAAGCCGACGCGCCTGCGGGCGACGGGAATCCGCGCCGATGAGCCTGGTGCGCGCTCGTTCCGCCATCGTCGCGTTGGCCATCGCGGCGGGCCTGTTGGCCGGCTGCGTCAGCATCGCGCCGCCGCCGCAACTGGCCGAACCGCCGCCGGCCTGGCGCGATGCGCCCGGCGCCGGCGTGGCGGTGCAGCGCGATTGGTGGCGCGGCTACAACGATCCGGTGCTGGCCGAGCTGGTCGAGACCGCGCTGTCGCACAACACCGACTTGCGCCTGGCCGCCGCGCGCGTGGCCGAGGCGCGCGCGCTGCTCGACGCGCAGGGCGCGGCGCAGGCGCCGACGCTGGACCTGTCGGGGGCCGCCACGCGTTCGCGCAGCGTCAGTGCCGCGACCGGCCGGGCGGCCATCTCCGACGTCAGCCAGCCGCAGTTCCAGGCCGCGTACGAAATCGATCTGTGGGGCCGGCTGAGCGCCCTGACCGATGCGGCGCGCGCCAACCTGCTCGCCAGCCAGACCGGCGCCGACAGCGCGCGGCTCAGCGTCGCCGCCGGCGTGGCTTCGGCGTATCTGGGGCTGCGCGCGAGCGACGCACGGCTCGAAGTCGCCCAGCGCACCCTGCTCTCGCGCGAAAACGCGCTCAAGCTGGCGCAGCGCCGTTTCGACACCGGTTACACCTCGCGTCTGGAGCTGGCCCAGGCCCAGGCCGAATACCGCGCCACCGCGCAGGTGGTGCCGCAGCTGCAACTGGCGATCCGTCGCCAGGAAGACGCACTGTCGGTGCTGCTGGGCCGCGCGCCGGCGGCGTTGCCGCGCGGCAAGGCCCTGGTCGATATCGCCGCGCCGGCGTTGCCCGCGGCCGGCGTGCCTTCGCAGTTGCTGCGCCGCCGTCCCGACATCGCCCAAGCCGAGGCGCAGATCGCCGCCAGCGACGCCAGCCTCGCCGCGGCGCGCGCGCAACTGCTGCCGTCGCTGCGGCTGACCGGCACCTTGGGCAGCCTGGAGTCGAGCGTGCTTCATGGCGATCCGATCCGGGTGTGGAGCGTCGGCGGCAGCGTGCTGGCGCCGCTGTTCAACGGCGGCCGTTTGCGCGCGCAGGCCCGGGCCAGCGCGGCGCGGCGCGATCAGGCCGTGCTGGGTTACCAGAAGACCGTGCTGACCGCCTTCGCCGAAGTCGAGGACGCGCTCGCCGCGATCGAGCGTCTGCGCGAACAGCGCGAACAGGCCCTGCTCCAGCAACAGGCGCTGACCGACGCGTTGCGGATCGCGCACAACCGTTACAACGAAGGTTATGCCGCATACCTGGACGAACTTGACGCGCAGCGCAATCTGTTCAACGCCGAACTCACCGTGTTGCAGTTGCAGGGCGATGCGTTGACGGCAGAAGTGAATTTGTACAAAGCGCTGGGTGGCGGTTGGGAGCCCGTGGCGAACCCGTAACACCAGTTCGCCGCTTCGCACGAGGCCCGACTGTAGGAGCGGCGCAAGCCGCGACCACGACCTCGCATCGACGATGTATGCCGTGTTTCACGGTCGCGGCTTGCGCCGCTCCTGCCCCTTGAAACGGGGATGTCTCGCAACTCGGCCGCTGGCCGGCTCAACAGCGCTCCAACTCCGCCAACGCCCGGCCGATGATTTCGAATTCTTTCTCCGGTTCCTCGTCGTCGATCAGGAACCACGCCGCCGACAGGCCCTGGAACGCGGCGATCCACTGCAGCAGTCGGCGGCGTTCGATCCGGCCGTGCTCGACCACATCGTCCAACCGGCGTTCGAAATAGCCCGGTTTCAACGCCGTGTCCTGGTCGGGATCGGTGAACAGATTGGCGAAGTCGAAGCCGCGTTCGCCGATCACGCGCTTGGGATCGATCGCGATCCAGCCGCGCGCGTCGCCGGCATCGAGCACGTTCTCATGGTGGATGTCGGCGTGCAGCGGCATCACCTCGCGCGGCTGCGCCAGCAATTCCTGGGCGATGTCCCAACTGCGCGCCAAGATTCCGCCCTGGCTGCGCGCATACGTTTCCAGATCGGCGAACCACTGCCGCAGCGGCACCAGATCGGCCGGCACCGGCGCGCTGCGCGGCGCGTGCAGGCGCTCGATGGTTTCGCACAGGATGCCGGTGGCCTGCGCGTCCTGGCCGTTGCGCGCCATATGCGCGAGCGAGCGAGCGCCGCAGGCGCGTTCGAGCAGCAACGCGTCGTCATCGAAGGCATACACGCGCGCGGCGCCCTCGCCGTTCCACCAGCGCATCATCGCGCTGCCGTACTTCTCTTCGGCATCGCGCGGGATCTTGAGCATGGCCGGACGCGCGCCGTGGCGCACCGGCAACAAGTCGCTGCTGTGGGTGTGGATCGGCGCGCCGTCGGCGGTCAGATTCCACAGGGAGAGGTGGCGATCGAAAGGCGTCATGGGCGGCGGCGTAAGGGCGATGCCTGCCGATATCGGGGCAGGCGCACGCGGGGCAAGCCGATGCGCGCGCCGCATCTGTGTCTTTGTGTAGCTTGCGCGACGACGGCATCGCGCGCGCGTGGCCGGCGCGACGAATCGACACACACGGCACGGTTAGATGCGCGTCGCCGGATGAATCGGCTGAACCGATCGGCGATCGCGCGATGCGATGTGCGCGCGATCAGTCGGTTGCGGCTTCCGGTTCCTGGGTCGCGGCTTCTTCGCGTTCCTTGAGCACCAACGCGGCTTCGGCATCGGCGGCGACGCGATGGCGCAGCGACTTGCAGCGCTCCACGCCAGCGTCGGTCAGCGACAGGTGCTCGCCCTCATCGTCGGTCTGGGCCAGCGCCGCCTCGACCAGGCGTTCGCGCAAGGCCTGCGAATGCCGGCCCGGCGGATGCCCCTGGTCGATGCGTTGCAAAACATCCAGCAGGGCCAAGTCTTCCAGGCTGATCGGATCCACGGCGCGCGCTCCACTACGGTTGCGCGCACTATGCCATGCGCGGTGGCGGTGGAAAGGGGGAGCGCGGCGAGCGGCCGACGTGTTCAGACTGCGCCGGTCCCAAGCGCGCGGGACGCGCGCCATCGACGCGCGACCGGATCGCCGGCCGCTATTGCGGCCGCTGAAAACAGAACGCCGCCCGAGGGCGGCGTCCGGCGAAGCGGTGATGCGGCGGGCCAGGGCGCGCCGCATCGGCGGTCATCAGGCCGCGGCGTCCTTCAACTTCTTGAGCGGACGGACCTTGACCTTCACCGTGGCCGGCTTGGCGGCGAACCACTGCTCTTCCTTGGTGAACGGGTTGATGCCCTTGCGCTTGGGCTTGGCCGGAACGCTGGCGGCGGTGATCTTCAGCAGGCCCGGCAGGGTGAAAGCGCCCGCGCCCTTCTTGTTGATCGACGCGTGCACGGCGCCTTCCAGCGCGGCGAGTACCGAGCGGATGTCCTTAGCGACCACGCCGGTCGCCTCGGCCAGGTGCGCTACCAGACCCGACTTGCTCAGCACTTCCTTGATCGGCTTCGTAGCGGCCGGCTTGGCGGCGGCCTTCGGCGCGGCCTTCTTCTTTGCAGCGGTTTTTTTCGTAGCCATAGTTTTTTCCGGTAGTACTCGTTGGATGGATGGGTTGCCTGGATAACCCCTCGGCAAGGCGGAATGTAGGGCAAGCGTGACGCGCCGCCAAGAGTTTTGACGCAAAAAAATGCGTGTTTTTCAGTCGCACATGCCCGTCGGTCGGTGCGGCGCCGGGGAAATCCCTGTCGCGACAGGGATTTCGCGCGCGACGACGGCGCCGCCGCGGTCGCCGCGGGTGCGCAGAAAACCACTGAAAAATAAGGGTTCTCGCGATTCGTGCGGCGGCGCAGCGCAAGTTTGCGCCCGCCCGGGAGCGGCTGGACGCGCATGGCGGAGGCGGTCCGCCGGCGGTTCAGTCGCGGTGCGGCTGTCGGCCGCGCGTATTTGCGAGCGGCGGCCGTTTACGGCCGCGATGCGCGACACGAATGTGCCCATGCGCGGATATGCGCGGTTGCGCGGGCCGCTCGCGTCGTCACGCCGCGCATACGCGTGGGGGTTGCGTGAGGGTTTGCGTGGGCGATTCGCGGTCTCGCGCGCCGGCGCCGAAGGGTCCAATGGCACGGGCCGGACGCGACGAATCGCCCCGGCCCGATGCGCTCAGCCGCGGTGTTCCAGCGCCAGGTACTCGGCCGATTGCATCTCGATCAGGCGCGAAGCGGTGCGCTCGAACGCGCCGTCGAGCCGGTGGCCCCGGTACAGACCGGTCGGCGCGTCGGCGGCGGTGCATACCAGGTTGACGTGGCGGTCGTAGAACTCGTCGATCAGATTGATGAAACGCCGCGCGGCATCGTCGTGGATGCCGCCGGGAAACAGCGGAATACCGCCGACCAGCACGGTGTGGTACTCGGTGGCGATCTCGATGTAGTCGCCTGCCGCACGCGGACCTTCGCACAGCGCGGCGAAGTCGAACCAGGCATGGCCGTCGGCCAGCGCCCGCACTGGGATGTCGCGGCCGTCGATACGCAACGGCCCGGTCTCCGGCGCGCAACCGGCCGCCAGTTCCTTCCAGCGTCCGGTCAGCCAGGCGTCGGATTCGGCGTCCAACGGCGCGCGATACACCGGCGAGCGGGTCAGCGCGCGCAGGCGATAGTCCTGCGCGCTGTCGAGCAACAGCACTTCGCAGTTGCGCTGGATCAGCTCGATCGCGGGCTTGAAGCGGTCGCGTTGCAGGCCGTCGGCGTACAGATCGGGCGGCGCGGTGTTGGAGGTGGTCACCAGGGTCACGCCCTCGGCGAACAGGCGATCGAGCAGGCGCCCGAGCAACATCGCATCGCCGATGTCGATGACGAAGAACTCGTCGAGCACCAGTACGCGCAATTGTTCGCGCCATTGGCGGGCGATCTTGGCCAGCGGATCGCTCTCGCCGGCGTGGGCGCGCAGCTGGGTGTGGACTTCGCGCATGAAGCGGTGGAAGTGGGTGCGGCGCTTCTCGGCCAGCGGCAGGTGTTCGTAGAACAGGTCGATCAGAAACGTCTTGCCGCGGCCGACCCCGCCCCACAGGTACAGGCCGCGCACGCCTTCGCGCGGCTTGCCGCGCAGGCGGTCGAACAGGCCCTGGGCGGGCGGATCGAGCAGGCCGGCGTGGATCCGGTCGAGTTCGCGCAGCGCCGGCTGCTGGGCCGGATCCGGTGTCCAGTCGCGGCGCGCGACACCGGCCGCGTAGGCCTGCGAGGGCGTGAGCGCGGCGCCGGATTGCGGTTGCGCGCTCATGGCGTGCGCAGCGTCCGGCCGCCGGCCGACATCAGCCGCACCGGCACCGCTTCTTGATAACCGTCGGACCAGGCGTCGATGGTCGCGGGCAGTTTCGCGGTCCAGGCCGGGTCGTTGCTGTAGTAGCGCAGCTCGGGTTTGTCCTGCTTGTTGTCGGCGCGGATGGCCACCCAGAAGCGGCCGTCGGCGGTCTGCATCAACAGCGCGCGCATGAGGCTGGCCAGGCCGCGCACGTAGCCGTTGGTGACGCTGGCGCCCAGGCCTTCCTGGTCGGCGCGGGTGTCGATCACGTCCATCCGGTCGACCAGCGCGTCGTAGTCGTCGCCGAGCAGTTTGCGCAACTTGGCGTCGTTGGCCGGCGTCAGCACCACGCCCAGATCGAGCAGGTTCCAGTGGGTGGTGGCGACCGCCTCGCCGAGGCCGGGCAGGTAGCGGCCGCTGAAATGCACGCCCACGCCGGCGCCGCAATCGCTGCCGGTGTGTTGTTGCTCGATCTGGATCTGGCGGTGGAAGCGGTGAAAGGTCAGTTCGCACTTGGCGGCGGGATCGTTGCCCTTGTAGAGCATCTCGTTGTCGCCGACCGCGCGCGTGCGGCCCGACAACAGGCCGGTGTTGGCGCCGGAGCTGGCCTGCAATTCCATCTCGTACTTGCCTTCGCCCAACGCCTTGAGACTCAGCGATGAGGTGCCGTCGCTGCGGGTCCAGTCACCGTTCCAGTCGAACTTGCCGCCGATCGCGCCGGGCGCCAGTTCGGTCAGGCGCTCGACGTAGGCCCGGCGCAGGCACGGCACCTGGCCGTCGCAGCGGTCGCGTTCCTTGATCCAGGCCAACTGGTCCTTCTTCAACGCGCCGCCGTACTGGCTGGCCTTGAGCGCGGCGCGATAGGCCTGGCTCAGTTCGCCGTCGCGGACGGTCAGCACCGGATCGGCGCAGATGGCCTGTTCGTTCTTGTTCTTGGCCTTGGCGCAGTCGATACCGGCCGCGTCGGCCTTCGCCGACCAGGCCGCGGCGATCAGGCAGGCGCAGGCGTACAGCAGCGCAAAGCTCGGGGCGGGGCGCATCGTGGGGAAATCCTGTCAGGCCGGAGCGGTTTCCGGCGGGAGATGGGGACGCACGGAATTCTTGATCGCGCCGCGCAGGTCGATCAGGCGGCGATGGAAGAAGTGCGACGTGTCGGGCATGCGCACCAGTTCCGGCGGCTGGCGCAGGCCGTCGATCCAGGCATACACCGCGTCGGGATCTACGATTTCGTCGGCCCCGCCCTGGATCACGATCCACGGATAACCGCTGGGCGGAGCGATGCGGTCGAAATCCCAGCGCCCGGCCGGCGGCGCGATCGAGATCAGCAGCTTGGGCCGCAGCTCATCGGCCATGCGCAGCGAGACATAGGCGCCGAAACTGAAACCGGCCAGCCACAGTTGCGCATCCGGACGGGTGGCGCGGACCCAGGCGGCGACCGCGCGCAGGTCGTCGCATTCGCCTTCGCCCTGGTCGAACTCGCCTTGCGAAGCGCCAGTGCCGCGGAAATTGAAGCGCACCGTGGCCGCGCCGGATTCGCGCAGTGCGCGCGCGGCCATGGTCACGACCTTGTTGTGCATGGTCCCGCCCTCGGTCGGCAGCGGATGACAGACGATGGCGACGATCGGGCGCGCCGGCGCTTCGGCGGCCTCGACGATCATTTCGATCGCGCCGACCGGACCGGGCAGCGTCAGCGCGGTGGACGCGTCGCTGGGGAAGGCGGGAGTGCTCATGCCCGGCATGATACTTGGCGGGGTGGAGGCGGTGTTACGATGGTGTGTTGCGTGGTGGCCTCGATGACGGACGGCCAGAGCAAACCCACAACACACCCAGGGCATGCGGGCGGCAGAGGCATCGAGGTTTGTTGTGGGAGAGGCTTCAGCCCCGACCGAGGTATGGGCTGGCGGTCCCTAGCGTCGTCGTTGTGGATTCGCGGTCGGGCCTGAAAGGCCCTTCCACAAAAGACATCGGGCATGCCGGCGGTAGAGGCATTGAGGGTAGAGGCATTGAGGTTTGCTGTGAGAGAGGCTTCAGCCCCGATGGAGGGTCTTGGCTGGCGGCCAGCGTCGTCGTTGTGGATTCGCGGTCGGGCCTGAAAGGCCCTCCCACAAAAGACATCGGGCATGCCGGCGGTAGAGGCATTGAGGGTAGAGGCATCGAGGTTTGTTGTGGGAGGGGCTTCAGCCCCGACGGAGGTCTGGGCTGGCGGTCAGTGGCCGTCGTCGCCGCTCAACGCGTCGTCAGATCGAACCCCAGCAGCACCGGATCGTGATCGGAACTGCGCCACGGACCCGCGCCGCCGTCGCGGTAACCGGCGCTTTCCGGTTCGTCGGCGTTGGTGTGCCACTCCGCCGCGCCGCGCAGCCGTACGGCCAGCGCCGGTGACAGCAGGGCGTGATCGAGGCGGCCGAGTTCGCCGTCGTAGACGTAGCTGTACGGCGCTTCGACCTTGGCCACGGCGAAGGCGTCCTGCCAGCCGGCTGCGTACAGCTCGCGCAGCGGTTGCTCCTGCGCATGGGCGTTGAGGTCGCCGACGATCATCGTCAGATCGCCGCCGCTGCCGGTGGGATCGGTCTTGAGCCAAGCATCGAGGCGGCGCGCGGAATCGCTGCGCGTGGCGTTCCAGCACGACGCGCCGTCGCCCTGATCCCGATCGGCGCCGGTCGCGTCCCTGCAGCCCTTGGACTTGAAGTGATTGGCCACCACCACGAACGCCGGACCGGCTTTGCGTTCGGCGCCGATCGCGGTGAACGCCTGCGCCATCGGCACGCGCGCCAGCGGGCCGAACGGGCCTTGTTGCAAGGTCGCCGCCAGGCCCTGCGCGGCCACGCGCTGGCCGCGATAGATCAGTCCGACGCGGATCTCATCGTCGCCCGGTCCCCGCGTCCGCGCGGAGCAGGGTTGTTTGCAAGGCGCGGCATAGCGCCAATCCTGGGTTCCGCCGCTGGCCGCATCGGCGCGGTCGAGCGCGGCGACCAGCTCGGCCAGGGTCGATTCGGGGCCATAGCCGTCGTTCTCCAACTCCATCAACGCGGCGACATCGGGATTGAGCGTGTGGATGGTGTCCACCAGCTTGGCCAACTGGGCCTGGTACTCGGCCTGAGTGCGCGCGCCGCGCGGGGTCGGGAAGCCGCCGCCGCGGCCGTCGCCGTTGAACAGGTTCTCCAGATTGAACGCGGCGATGCGCAGATCGCCGCCGACCCGCGGCGCCGATGGGCGCGGCGCGGGCTGCCATTGCGGTGCCGCGGTCAGGCGCACGCCGTCGCGGCCGGCGATCGGCCACGCCACGCCCTCCACCGATTGCAGGCGGCTGCCGCTGCGCGCGGCGAAGGCACCGGCGCCCAACAGCGCCGGGTCGCCACCGAGCACCAGCCGGCGACGGCGGTTGTCGGCGACGATCGCGCGGGCGCGTTCGCTGCCGGGCGCGGCGAGTTCCAAGGGCTGCCACAGCGGCCCGTCGAAGGACACGCTGAGCGTGCCTTGCTTGTCGTCGCGTCGGCCCAGGGTCAGCGGCGCGTCGATGCGCACGCGCATGCCTTGCAGCGCGCGCCAGTCGGGCGCGCGGTCGATCGCGACCGGACCGATCGCGGCCAGCGATTTGCGTTGTGCGCGCGAGTTCAGCGGTGCGACCTGCTCGGCGTCGATCGCGGTCAGCGCGCGCGCGGGGGTTTTGCCGCCGGGATCGAGTTCGGCCCGATGGACCCGGCCGCTGACTCGCACGGTCTGGCCCAGCGCCAATCCCGCGGCGCCGCGACCGGTGATCCAGATCGCGTCGGAGGTCGTCGGATCGCCGTCGCCCGCATCCTGGATCAGCCAGCCGGGGGATTGGTCCTTGTCGGGCAGGGCGGCGGTGACCAGGCCAGCCACGCTGACGTTCTGGCCCGAGAGCGGCCTTGCATCGTCGCGGCCTTGCACCGTGCCGATGGCGACGACGGCCGCGCCGCGCGGGGCGCCCGCGCGCTCGCCGTGCGGCGCGGTCGCGCAGGCGGCCAGCAGCAGGCAGGGCGCGAAGGCGAGGGCGGGGCGGAGTCGCGTCATGGCGGGCTCGGAGAAGGATGGCGAAGAGCGGCCATTATCCGCAGCCGCGTTGCGGCGCGTCGTGTGCCGTCTGGCTAGATGGGGTGGGTGGGTGGGTGGGATGAGGCAAGCGGATAGGACGAGGCTGTCTTGCTGTTTCCCCCTTTTTTCAACGGGGGAACGGCAAAGAAGCGACAGCAATAACCGTCGGCTTTCGCACCGAGTCGGTATCCACCAACAAAAACGCCGCCCGAAGGCGGCGTTCTGGCGAGCGCTTTGCGACAGCGCTTACTTGATGTTCTCGAGCATCCAGTCGACGGTCGCGGCGACCTGATCGTTGGTCAGCGCCGGGTTGCCGCCCTTGGGCGGCATGATGCCGGTGGTGCCGGTGAAGCCTTCCACGGCGTGCTTGTGCAGGGTGTCCTTGCCCTTGGGCAGGCGCGCGGACCAATGCGAGGCATCCAGGGTCGGCGCGCCGCCGGCACCGGACTTGTGGCAACCCGCACACAGGCTGTCGAAGATGACCTTGCCGTCCAGCGTGCCGCCGTAGGCGACCTGGGATGCGGCCTTGGCCGCCGCTGCGGCGACCGCGGCCTGCTGCGAGGCCGCGCCGGTGGCGCCGGCGTAGACCGCGCCGACCGGACCGATGCGGTTCTCGGTGCGTTGGGCCGCGCGCGGATCGATTTCCTGCGGCAACTGGTGGTGGACGAAGTAGGCCGCGATCATCAGGCCGAGGGTCACCAGCATCAGAAAGCCGATCACCATCGAGAATTTCTTCAGGAATTCGAGGTCGTAATTGCGCACGATCCACCTATTGCGTGCGTCCCGACCGGGACGCATAGAGCCATCGACGTGGCCGCCACCGGGGATCGGCGCGACCGCTGCACGGACCCGCCGAATAACGGACCCACGTCGGTCTGCGCCATGGCAGACGATGCGGGCCGGGAATGCCGGTCGGGTAGTTCCGCCAAACAGTTTAGCTCAAGCGCGCGCCGCGCGGGCTGGGCCGCGAACGGGGCGCCCGCGCGGCCGCGGCAGCCGCCGCGACGGCGAAAAAGCGTGTCAGGCTTGGCTTTGCGCCCGCTCGCCCACCCCTGACTTCCGACCTATGCGCCTTGCGCCGGTCACCGGGCGCCCCTATAAACGTTGCGTTCCATGAGCACGGTCACGGACGATGATCGCAGCGCCAAGGACGGGCCCGTGCCCGCGCCGAGCGCCTTTCGCGATCCTCGCGCCCCCGCGCCTGCCGCCTTCACCCTCAAGGACCGCCCTATGTCCCGCTGGACCACGCAAGAACTGCTGACCCGCCTCGCCGCCTCCTTCGGCGCCGACAACGTCGAAGAAGTGCCGACCGCCGACGGCGCGATCCAGGTGAGCCTGCCCGACAGCGGCGACCTGGGCATCACCATCGCCCTGACCGACCGCGAGATCTTCGTCTCCACTCCGCTGGTCGAGGCCGCCCAGGTCCGCGACGCGGCCGGCTTCAACGAAGCCTGCCTGCGCCTGAACCCGATCAACCCGCTGTCGAATCTGGGCCTGACCACCATCAACGAGCGCGATGTGTATATCGTCTTCGGCGAGATGGCGCCCGACTCCAGCGCCGAGCAGATCGAACTGGAAATCCGCACCCTGGCCGACAACGCGATCGATGCGGTGGAAGCCCTCAAGTCCTATCTGGTGAGCGCATGAGCATTCTGCAAAAGATCCTGACCCTGTTCCGCGGCACCGCCCACGAGGCCGGCCAGGCCGTCGTGGACGCCAACGCGCTGAAGATCCTCGACCAGGAAATCCGCGACGCCGGCACCGAGCTGGTGCGGTCGAAGGAAGAACTGACCAAGGTCATGGCCCAGCGTCAGCTGCAGGCCAACCGCAGCAAGGACCGCTTCGCCAAGAAGGCCGAGTACGAGACCTACATCGCCGGCGCGTTGCGCAAGGGCGACGAGGCCTTGGCGCGCGAAGTCGCCGAGCGCCTGGCCACGGTCGAGACCGATCTGAAGAACGACGAGCAGGCGATCAACAGCTACGACGCCAGCATCGTCCAGCTCAAGACCGCGATCACCGCCACCGAGCGCAAGCTGGCCCGGGTCAAGCAGCAGGTCGACACGGTCAAGGCCACCGAGGCGGTGCAGCGCGCCCAGACCGCGGTCGCCGCGCGTCATTCCGGCGCCACCGGCAAGGTCACCACTGCGCTGGATTCGCTCGAGCGCATCCAGCAGCGTCAGGCCGAGCGCGGCGCGCGCCTGCAGGCGGCGGCGCAGTTGGAATCGGAAACCGGCGACGGAGATCTCAACGCCAAGCTGGCCAATGCCGGCCTGCTGCCGGAATCGACCAGCGTGGACAACATCCTCGAGCGCTTCCGCGAGAAGCCGGTGCAGCAGCTCAGCCACGAGCCGCTGTCGCTGCCGGCGGTGGAAGTTAAGGAAACCGACAAGGTCGAGCGGAAGGAGTGAAGCGGAAGGATTGAGTCGTGATGAGCGGGCGATCGGCGTGAACGCTGATCGCCGTGCGTCGGCCGACTTTGTCGCGACTCGTCATTCCCGCGAACCCGGTGCCTTTGTCGCAACCTGTACCAAAGTCGCTGGATTCCCGCATTCGCGGGAATGACGGTCTTGAGAGATTGTTCAATGTCCGGGCATTCAAGCATCGAGTGGCCGAACATTCGCGGCGACTTCTTTGCTCGTCATCCCCGCGCAGGCGGGGATCCAGAGACTTCAGAGCCATGTCGCGATAAAGCCCTGACTGCCCGCTTCGCGGGGATGACGGCCGGAACGTTACGACGCATTCGAAAACCTGCAGCAAGTGCCCCGCAGCAGCAACAAACAGCACGGCGCAAAATCGCGCACACGGACGTAAACCCACCCGCCGACATGACCCTTTGACATGATCGTAATCGGCAAACTCTTCCGCACCCTGCGCGGGCACTTGCGCCGAGTCAGCTGGGGCGTGGTCGCCGCCGCGCTGGCGGTGCACATGGCCGGCACCTGGCTGTTGCTGGCCGCGGCCGGCGAACACAAGCTGCTGGGCTGGGATGGGTTCGTTTATTACTACGTCACTACCGCCAGCACGATCGGCTACGGCGATCTCTCGCCAGGCGGCGCCGCCGGGCGCTGGGTCGCGGCTTTGTTCGTCATGCCCGGCGCGATCGCGCTGTTCGCCTCGATCCTGGCCAAGACCAGCTCGGGCCTGCTCAATTTCTGGAGACGCCATCAGATGGGCAAGATGAGCTACGAAGACATGCACGGCCACACCGTGCTGATCGGCTGGCACGGTCGCGAATCGGAACGGCTGGTGCAGTTGCTGCTCGCCGACAGCCACACCGACGACGAGGGCATCGTGCTGGTCGCCGAAGGCGTGGCCGAGAATCCGCTGCCCGATCAGATCCGTTTCGTCGCCGCGACGTCCTATGCCGACTGCAACGAATACGAACGCGCCGGTCTCAAGCGCGCCGCCCGGGTCATCGTCCACACCGATCACGACGACCGCACCCTGGCGGCGGTGTTCGCGGTGATGGCGCATCAGCCCGAGGCGCACGTCGTGGCCCATTTCGAATCGGCCGCGGTCGCGCAACTGGTGCGCGGCCACTATCCGCATGTGGAATGCACGCGGCCGTTGCACGTGGACGTGATGGCGCGCGCCGCGCAGGACGCGGGCAGCTCGCTGGTGGCCGGCGAATGGCTCGGCGCGGGTGGGCCGACCCAGTTCAGCCTGCAGATTCCGGCCAACGCCGTGGCGGTGCAGGCCGGCAAGCTGGCCGGCGCATTCCGCGCGCAGCAGGCGCTGTGGATCGGCTACCGCGACGGACGCAGCGCCGCGCCGGTACTCAATCCGCCCGATCATGTCGAGATCGCGCCGGGCACGTTGTTGTATTACCTTGCCGACGCGCGCATCGACAGCGCGCGCGTGCCGTGGGCTTCGCTCGCGGCGCGGTGATCACGGCGACGACCGGGCCGCGCGCCCGCTTTGAGGCATGAGCGATGAGTTGGTTGAAGGGATTGTTAGGCGGCGGCGAGAAAAAACAGCCCGAGAAACCGGCGCTGCCGTTCGCCCACGAGCTGCCGCTGGGTTTGCGCATCCAAGGCCGCGTCGCCTTCGACACGATGGTGTTCCGCGCCCATCCGCAGGCCTGGACCGTGCAGCTGCCCGAAGGCCACCAGGGCATTCCCTGCTACGGTTACATCGATCTGCGCGGCGGCCACGCGCTGCACCGTTTCTATCTGGACGATGACGCCTACCTGCAGATCAGCACCGCCAGCGGCCAGGTCGAGGGCATCAAGGCCTTCGTGTTCCACGAAACCGTCAACCCGGCCAATCAGGCCGAGTTCAAGCGCTTCATCCAGGAACACCCGCATCTGGGCGCCGACAGCATCCAATACGCCGGACGCACCTGGCACCGCGAGTTCGGCGACCAGAGCGCGTCGGCCAAGGTGCCGCCGGTGATCTACGACGAGGTGCTGTACCGCCACGACCCGCCGCGCCGCGACGACGATCTGACCCATTACGCCATGCTGTACCGGCGCGAAGTGCCCGAGCTGGATCGCGAGGAGTTCCTGCTGGTCACCGCGGAGGATTACGGCCCCAGCGAGTTCGCGGTCACCTATGCGATCGGCCTGGACCTCAACACCGCCGATCTCGACATTACCTAGGTGAGAATTCGCAGCTATTCACGACCCCGGCTTGCGCTGCATTCGCTCATCCTCCACAACGCCATCGAACCCTTAATTTAAGGGGCCGAAGACGCCGAACTTTCGACTTTTCGGCGCAATCTTCAAGCCCCGTCACCGCATCACCACGCAAGGATCTTCCATGGACGCCCCGATCACCGCCCACAGCTTCCTCAACTTCCTCGCCTACGCCGGTACCGGCATCGGCGTGCTGATCCTGGCCGCGCTGGCGGTGCTGATGATCACTCCGCATCGCGAGCTGAGCCTGATCCGCGAAGGCAACAGCGCCGCGGCGACCGCGTTCGCCGGCACCCTGATCGGTCTGGCCCTGCCGCTGCATTCGGCGATCTCCAACTCGGTCAGCCTGGTCGACGCGGCGATCTGGGGCGCGGTGTCGGTGGTGGTGCAGTTGTTCGCGTTCCTGATCGCGCGCCTGGGCGCGCCCAAGCTGTCGCAGCAGATCACCAACAACCAAGTGGCCGCCGGCATCTTCTACGCCGGCGTGTCGATCAGCGTCGGCCTGATCAACGCCGCCGCGATGACGCCGTGAGCGATGCCATGACCACGACCTCCCTTTCCAAGAACGGCGCGCGCGGCAAGCGCTCGCGCAACCTCAAACTGGTGCTGATGGCGGTCGCCGTGCCGGCCGCGCTGGTCGGCTGCGACGACGATCCCAGCGGCAAGATCCTGACCTCGCGCGAAGAATGCGCGGTGCAGACCGAGATCTCGCGCGAAGAGTGCGAGAAGGCGTATTCCCAGGCGCTGGTCGATCACGAGAAGATCGCCCCGCGTTTCGAGAGCGAACAGCAGTGCAACGAGCAGTTCGGCGCCTGCCAGCCGGTACCGGCGCAGCACGCCAACGGCAACCAGAGCACGTTCATGCCGCCGATGACCGGCTTCCTGGTCGGCTACGCGCTGTCGCAGGCGATGAGCGGCGGCCGCAACTACTACCACGTCGGCGGCGTGTCGCCGCTCTACCGCGATTACCGCAGCGGCGGTTACCTGCGCCCGAACGGCGATCAGGTCAGCAAATCCAGCGGCACTGTGTACGGCCGTTCGGCCGCCAACACCGCACTGCCGGCGCGGGCGATGACCGTCTCGCGTTCGGGCTTCGGTTCCAGCGCCGCGGCGCGCGGCGGCTTCGGCGGCAAGAGCAGTTCCGGCGGCGGCGGCTGGGGCGGTTGATCGCCCGCGCATCGCCTACGCCCGTTCCCTCCACGGCCGCGCCCGGCGCGGCCGACTTCATCGGAATCGCATGAAACGCATCGTCGCGAACGAACGCCCCGACTGGCGCGAACAGGCCCAGTCGCTGGGCTTCCATTTCCACACCATCGACGGCGCGCCGTATTGGGACGAACGCGCCTACTACGCCTTCAGCCTGCGCCAGATCGAGGACGACATCGAGCAGCCCACCCAGGAGCTGCACGACATGTCGATGGCCCTGGTCGATGAAGTCGTCGGCTCGGAAGAACTGATGACCCGGCTGGCGATTCCGAACACCCACTGGGACTGGATCGCCGATTCCTGGCACCGCGGCGAGCCGCATCTGTACGGGCGCATGGACCTGGCCTACGACGGCAACGGTCCGGCCAAGCTGTACGAGCTCAACTACGACACGCCGACCTCGTTGTACGAAGCGGCGTATTTCCAGTGGCTGTGGCTGGAGCAGAACATCCAGCGCGGCGCGATCGGCGCGATCGGCGAGGGCGGCGATCAGTACAACCGTATCCAGGAACTGCTGATCGAAACCTTCGGCACGCTGGCCCGCGACAAGCGCATCGCCACGCCGGTGCATTTCGCCGCGGTCGAGGATTCCGTCGAAGACCAGGGCACGGTGCGCTATCTGCGCGACTGCGCCGAGCAGGCCGGCGTGGACACGCTGGAGCTGAGCATCGAAGGCATCGGCCTGAGCGCGGAAGGCTGGTTCACCGACGGCGATGACCGGGTGATCCGCACCTTGTTCAAGTTGTATCCGCTGGAATGGATGTTCGTGGAGGAGTACGGCGCCAAGCTCGCGGCCTCGCAAGTGCAGCTGATCGAGCCGGCGTGGAAGGCGATCCTCAGCAACAAGGGCGTACTGCCGTTGTTATGGGAACGCCATCGCGGCCACCCCAATTTGCTCGAAGCGTATTTCGACGAGGCCGTGCCGGCCGAACTCGGCGCGGGTTGGGTGCGCAAGCCGCTGTTCTCGCGCGAGGGCGCCAACATCGAGCTGGTCGACGCGAACGGACAACGCCTGAGCAGCGACGGCCCCTACGCGGGCGGCCCGACCATCCGCCAGGCGCTGCACCCGTTGCCGCGTTTCGACGGCGCCGACGGCGCGCCCAACTATCCGCTGATCGGCAGTTGGGTGGTGGCCGATCAGGCGGCGGGGATGGGGATTCGCGAGGATGCGGGGATCATCACCCAGGACACCTCGCGATTCGTGCCGCACGCGATCGTTGCGGACTGATCGCTAAGAGCAAATCCCCCGCGCCGATGCGACGCGGGTTCACGGTCGACGCAAGGCGCGTGCCCCCTTTGTCAAAGGGGGCAATCGTTCGCCTGCGTTCCCACCAGCTCCAGCAGAACAGTTCCCCCCTTTGAAAAAGGGGGGCTAGGGGGGATTTGCTTTTGCTGTCAGCCCGTCAATCAAGCGCCTGATACGTAACCGTAGAAAACACCGAATGGATATCGGTGCGGTTCGGCAACAGCTGCAGCATCAACACCAGCACCAGGCCTGACTCCGGATCCACGCGGTACATCGTGCCGTAGGCGCCGCCCCAGCCGAACGCGCCTTCGCCGTCGAGGCCGTTGGCGCCGAAACGCTCGGTGACCTCGAAGCCGTAACCGAAGCCCAGGCCGGCGCCTTCGCGATACAGCGCACCGGACTGGTTGGTGCGCATCAGCCGCACGCTGCGCGGCGAAAGGATGCGCACGCCGTCGAGGGCGCCGCCGCGACGGATCATTTCCAGAAACCGCGCGTAATCGCGCGCGGTCGACAGCAGACCGGCGCCGCCGGCGAAATTGCGCCGCGGGCCTTCGATGTAATGGCCTTGTCCGCGGCTGCCCTCGGGCGCGCGTTCGATCCGACCGTCCTTGCCGCTGCCGTACACCGCCGCCAGCCGCTCGCGCTGCGCCGGCGGCAGGAAGAACACCGTGTCCTTCATCCCCAGCGGGCCGGTGATGCGGCTGCGGATGAACGCATCCAGCGGCATCCCGGCGGCGCGTTCGACCACGCAGCCGAGAATGTCGGTGTTGTAGCCGTAGACGTAGCGTTCGCCCGGTTGCGCCACTAACGGCAGCGAGGCCAGCCGTTCCATCGTCGTGCAGACCGGCTCGTCCTTGTCGGCGGTGTACCAGCCGAAACCGGCGGCCGGCCCCAGGCCCTGTTCGCGGTAGGCGGCCTTGACCGCGTCATCGGTGCCGTAGGAAATGCCGGCGGTGTGGGTCAGCAGATCGTGCACGGTGATCGGGCGCTTGGCCGCGACCGCGGCGCCGTCGGTCGATGCGACCGTGGTCTTGGCGAACGCGGGAATCGTGCGGCTCACCGGCTCGGTCAAGGTCAGCTTGCCTTCCTCGGCGAGGATCAGGATCGCCGCGCTGGTGATCGCCTTGGTCTGCGAGGCGATCCGGAACACGGTGTCGGCGCTCATGCGCCGGCCGGCTTCCTTGTCGCTCCAACCCAGCGCTCGCTCGTAGACCGGCTGGCCGTCCTTGAGCACCAGCGCGACCGCGCCGGCGATGCGGCCGTCGTCGACATAACGTTGCAGCGCCGTGTCCAGCCGCGCCAGACGTTCCGGCGCGAGCGTCGGCGTCGCGGTGACGTATGCCGGGTGCGGCGAGGTTTCGCGCGTGATCGACGCGGGTGCGGCCAGGACGGTGGACAACGCGAGAACGGCGGACAGTATTTTCATGCGTGTAGGCACCAGGGATGCGGATAGTTCGCAGAGTACGGGGCGAGGGAGCTGCCGCGCGCGGGGACCGATCGCGATATCGCAGCACGCACGGTAAGTCTATAAAACCTATAGGAAAAGCGACTGCCCACACTATGCGCAATAGCTGCGCATCGCGTACGCAAAGTTCTTTTGGCTTCCTCGAACTCTGAAGTTCAGCACATTTTTCCGGGTGTTTGTGCGGGCGACAGAGGATTTACCGCACGCATCCATCGCGAGTATGCAATGGCCAGCGGCACCCGCCGCCGGACATTTGCCCGTACCTACGGTGCTTGTACACACAAGGGGAACCACACTCATGAAGACGCATTTTAAGTTCGAACTGTCGTGCCTGGCCGCGGCGGTGACGTTGCTGTTGGCGCCGACGGCCATGGCGGGACAAGTGCAAGGCAAGGCCGCGCTGGCGGTCACTCAGGCTCAGGGATTGATCGGCAACCATCTGAGCGCGCTCAAGGCCGACGGCGACGACAACTTCGAAGCGCGCGACGCCATCGTCGACGCCGACGGCACCGAGCACGTCCGTTTCGATCGCCGCTGGCGCGGCCTGCGCGTGATCGGCGGCGACGTGGTGACGCGCAGCCAGCGCGGCGCGTTGCGTTCGGCTTCGCTGACCCTGCGCAGCGCGCTGCGTCCGAAAGGCAAGGCTCGATTGAGCGCGCAGGACGCCGCGGTCGAAGCCGGCGCGCGCTTCGGCGGCCGGGTCGACAAGGTGTACTCGAACGAGCAGGTCGTCTACGCCCGCGGCACCCAGCCGGTATTGGCCCATGAGGTGATCCTGCAGGGCGCCGAAACCGGCCGCCATTCGGGCCTGGTCAAGTACTACGTCGATGCCGCCAGCGGCAAGGTGCTCGACGTGCAGGACCTGGTCCAGACCGCCGCCGCGGTCGGCACCGGCAAGTCGCTGTATTACGGCGATCTGAGCATCGCCACCGATCGCAAGAGCGCGACCAAGTTCGACCTGATCGACACCACGCGCGGCAACGGCGCGGTCCACGACGCGCAGGACAAGACCGTCTCGGATCTGTTCAGCATCCTGTTTCTCAACGGGCCGGTGCTCACCGACACCGACAACGCCTGGGGCAACAACAGCACCAGCGACCGCAACACGGTCGGCGTCGATATCCACTACGGCGTCGGCGTGACCTGGGACTACTACAAGAACGTGCACGGCCGCAGCGGCCTGGCCGGCGATGGCAAGGGCATCAAGAGCTACGCCCACACCACCTTCAAGACCCAGAGCGGTGCCATCACCGGCGCCAACGCCGCCTACGTCGCGCTGACCAATACCATGTTCTATGGCGACGGCGACGCGACGCGCGGCTTCAAGCCGGTGGTGGGCGTCGACGTGGCCGGTCACGAGATGACCCACGGCGTGACCGCCAAGACCGCGGCGTTGGCGTATTCGGGCGATGCGGGCGGGCTCAACGAATCGGTCTCGGACATCTTCGGCGCTCTGGTCGAGTTCCATGCCAACAACGCCAACGATCCGGGCGATTACCGCATCGGCGAGATGGTGCGCACCGAGGCGGGCAAGGCCTTGCGCGACATGTACAACCAGGCCGCCGACGGCAAGTCGTTCAACTGTTATCCGGCCGGCGGCTTCGATCCGGCCCTGGCCAGCGGCGGCATCCACGATCCGCACTACACCTCCGGCGTGGGCAACCGCGCGTTCTACCTGCTGGCCGAAGGCGCCGCGGTGCCGGCCGGATCGGGCCTGACGCAGGCCCAGTTGGTCTGCAACGGCGACACCGCCATCGCCGGCATCGGTCGCGACAAGGCCGGCAAGATCTTCTATCGCGCGCTGACCACCAAGTTCACCAGCAACACCACCTACCCGCAGGCGCGCACCCTGACCTTACAAGCGGCCGCGGAGCTGTACGGCGCCGGCTCGGCCGAACACGCGGCAGTGGCGCGGGCCTGGAGCGCGGCCAGCGTCAACTGATCCGACACCTGCCATAGCTACGAAGCGAACGGTCCGCCTGGCGGGCCGTTCGCATTTGTGGCCTGTCGGCACAGCCCGTCGTCTCAAGAATCCGCCTGCCGCGCGATCGTGCTCTGAGGTTGCTCTCACGGACGTCTGCGCGGCGATACCGACGACGGCATTCTTTGGGCAGCGCAGCGTCTTATACCCACTACCCACTCCGTTAATCGGTCATCTCATCCCGTAAACTATGGATGGATGCTTATAGACGACGATTTTTATCGTTGGCTCGACCGACGTGGAGACACGCAGCGCTAGGACAGGTGGGGAACTGATATGGGGCTATCGGTTCCTAAGGTCATCTGGGAAGGGCGACGACACTTGTAGAAGCTACATACCTGTAGAACGGTACGGGACGCACGGAGATGGAGTTCATGCCCAGGCAACAAGCCCCGACGAAGAACGATGGAGCCGACTCGGACAAGGATGCATTGTTGGCTGCGCGGCTGGGCTGGACTACGCTGAGGCTTATCGCGCTTTTATTTGCTCTGACTGGCATCGCTTCGCTTATCGGCTGTGACGCACAAGCGCAGCGAGACACCACTAACCCGGCGACCATCGACTGGCAATCGCTCGAATTCAAATGCTCGCATCAGGCCGAGTTGCTGCCCAAGCCCGACGCACAGGCCGAAGAGTGGTATCGGCAGGCCAACGACCTGCGGCAGGCCGGCCACAAAAGCGGCAACCAAGATTACAGCGAGCAGTCGTTCGCGCTGACCCTCAAGGCCGCCGAGCGCGGCCATGTCAAAGCGATGAACAACCTCGTGCGGGCCTACATCGATGGCGACGGCGTCGAGATCGATGAGGCCAAGGGTGTCGAGTGGGCGGAAAAGCTCATCAAGCGGAATGTCGGCCTGGGTTACTACCACATGGGAACCTTCCTGCAGCGCGGCATCGGAGTGCAGGAAGATCGCAACATGGCGCTGACATACTTCAGAAAAGGCGCCGATCTCGGCAATGCACAATCGCAGCTTGTGACAGGAGATAACCTGCGTAAGGCCGTCGCTCAGTCCGCGCCCGGCGAGAGGGACCGCGGTTTCTCCATTGCACGGGCAATGTTTGAGTGCGCTCTCGAACAAGGATCGGCGGACGCCGGCTATGCTCTGGCAAGACAGTACATAGGCTATGAGAAAAAACCGCGTGAAGCGCTGATGCCCTATCAGGCCGCTGCTCGGCTTGGGCACGATCAAAGTCTTTTCGATCTGTGGACAGCCTTCAAAGAGGGAGATGGCGTGGACAAAGACAAGTTCCGCGCTGCCTGCTATGAACGCCTGTGGCGAGATCGCAGCGAAGGCAAGGCTGAGAAACTCCTCGACATCGATCGGGTCTGCCCGCTGCCGCCCGGGCAGGTTCGGGGCGACTGAGAGCGTGGCTGTCTGCACCACCCAGCGCCTGGATCTGGCCCGGACGCAGCTTGTAGAACCGGTCCCTTCACTTCGGGCACCGCAACATGCCGCTCTCCAGCGTGCACCAGGAATCGACCATGGCCGACCTTGATCCTCTGTGCACCGACAGCTTTCTGAACTCCG
Source organism: Lysobacter sp. CA199 (assembly GCF_052078715.1). NCBI lineage: Bacteria > Pseudomonadati > Pseudomonadota > Gammaproteobacteria > Lysobacterales > Lysobacteraceae > Lysobacter > Lysobacter sp. CA199. The sequence continues at coordinate 382,580 of NZ_JBQJIL010000005.1, forward strand.
CTGGCGACTTCGACGTTCAAGTACAGGGCAAATCGCTGGTCGGTTACCGTTGCCGCTTCGATTTGGGCCTCTACCGCGACGAGCTCTACCCGCTGCACGGCCTGGACTTCCCGCCTCAGTTCGCCCGCGCCGTCGCCAAGCGTCGCGGCGAATACCTCGCCGGGCGGATCTGCGCGCAGCGTGCCTTGCGCCGGCTGGGCGTACCGGCCGGGCAGATCGGGATCGGTCCGGATCGCGAACCGCTGTGGCCGGCCGGGGCGATCGCTTCGATCTCCCACGCCGGCGACCGCGCGGTGTGCATCGCCAGCGACGACCCGCGGGTGATCGGCCTGGGCATCGACATCGAACGCGGGATCGGCGCCGAGCTGGCCGAGCAGATCCGCGGCGTGGTCGTCGACGCCGCCGAGGAAACCCTGATACGCGCGGGTTTCGACGATTTCCCGTTCGGCCTGGCGGCGGCGTTCTCGGCCAAGGAAAGCCTGTACAAAGCACTGTTCCCGCAAGTACGGCGCTTCTTCGGCTTCGAGGCCATGCGCCTGGCCCAGGTCGAACCGCAGCGGCTGGTGTTCGCCGCCGCGCAGACCCTGGCGCCCGGCGTGCGCGCCGGCCAGCGTTTCGCGGTCGACTGCCACGGCGAGGACGGCGGGGTGCGCAGCATCGCTTGTGTACTGCGCCCAGCCATCGAGTGATTCCAGGGCGCGGGTTTGTACGACAATAGGCGGATCATGCGTTGCCTGTTGATCGACAACTACGACTCCTTCACCTGGAACCTCGCCGACCAGATCGGCCGGGCGTTCGGCGATGCGCCGCGGGTCGTGCACAACGACGACTACGGTTGGGACGAGTTGCAGGCCGACGATCGCTACGACTGCATCGTGATCTCGCCCGGTCCGGGCAGCGTGACCCGCGAGGCCGATTTCCACGTGTCGCGCCAGGCGATCGAACGCTCGGCCTTGCCGCTGCTGGGCGTGTGCCTGGGATTCCAGGGCATCGCCCATGCCTACGGCGGCCGCATCGTGCACGCGCCCGAACCGGTGCACGGCCGCATCGCCGAGGTCTCGCACGACGGCAGCGACTTGTTCGCCGGCGTGCCGGCGCCGCTGCAGGTGGTGCGCTATCACTCGCTGATCGCCGCCGCGCCGCTGCCGGCGGCGCTGCAGGCCACCGCGCACAGCCAGGACGGGCTGATCATGGCCCTGCGTCATCGGCAGCGGCCGCAATGGGGCGTGCAGTTCCATCCCGAGTCGATCCTGACCGAACACGGCATCGACCTGATCGCCAACTTCCGCGACCTGGCCCGTCGCCATCGCGGGCGCGCGTTCGTCAGCGTGAGCGCGCCTGTCGCTCACGCACCCGTCCGCGCGCCGCGCGTCGTGCGCCTGCGCGCGCTGCAGCGGCCGCTGCAGGCCGCGGGTGCAGGCCCGGTCGACGCGGAAACCGTATTCGCCGCGGTCTATGCATCGCAGGCCCACAGCTTCTGGCTCGACAGCCAGATCGCCGAAGACGCTGCGGCGTGTTCGTTCATGGGCGCAGTCGAGGACGCGGATCTGCGCGGTTACCGCATCGCCGACGACGATGCCGCGCTGTCGGCGGGTCAGGCGCTGTTGGCCGAACTGGAAGCCGAACTGGAAGGCTGCGAGGTAGAGGCCGCGGACGGGTTGCCGTTCGACTTCCGCGGCGGCTACGTGGGCTATCTGGGCTACGAGATGAAGGCGGTGTTCGACGGCGAGCGCGGCGCCGGCACGACCCTGCCCGATGCGCTGTGGATGCGGGTACGCCGGTTCCTGGCCTTCGATCACGCCAGCGGGCGCGGCTGGGCGATCGCGATCGCCCGGGCCGACGGCGACGGCGCCGCCGATGAAATCGCCGCGGCGCAGCGCTGGATCGATGCGAGCTGCGAACAGGTGGCGCAGCTGAGCGGGCAAGCCGCGCAGGCGCATGCGCCTGCGTTGCAGTCCCTCGAGGTGGAGATGGACCTGGGGCGCCAGGATTATCTGGCCGCGATCGGCGCGTGCCGTCGTGCCATCGTCGATGGCGAGTCGTATCAGGTCTGCCTGACCAATCATTTCCGTTTCCGCGCCCAGCTCGACGCGCTGGCGCTGTACCGGCAGATGCGGCGCGGCAACGCGGCTCCGTTCGGCGCCTACCTGCGCAGCGGCCGCTGCCATGTGCTGAGCACCTCGCCCGAGCGCTTTTTGCGTGTGAACCGCGACGGCCGCATCCAGACCAAGCCGATCAAGGGCACGATCCGCCGCTCGCGCGATCCGCAGCGCGACGCCCAGTACGCGCAACGCCTGGCCGTTTCGGACAAGGACCGCGCCGAGAACCTGATGATCGTCGATCTGATGCGCAACGACCTCAATCGGGTCGCCGTGCGCGGTTCGGTCGAGGTGCCCAAGCTGCGCGAGATCGAAAGCTATCGCACCGTGCACCAACTGGTCAGCACCGTGGAAGCGCAGCTGCGGCCCGACCGCAGCCTGATCGATCTGTTGCGCGCGACCTTCCCCGGCGGATCGATCAGCGGCGCGCCCAAGCAGCGCACCATGCAGATCATCGATCGCCTGGAGCGCAGCGCGCGCGGGGTTTACTGCGGCTCGATCGGCTACCTGGGCTACAACCGCGTGGCCGATCTCAACATCGGCATCCGCACCTTGTCCTACGACGGCGACAGCGTCGCCTTCGGCGCCGGCGGCGCGATCACCTGGCTGTCGGAAGCCGACGCCGAATTCGAGGAAGTGCTGCTCAAGGCCGAAGCGGTGTTGCGGCCGTTGTGGCGCCATCTGGGCGCGGGCGCGCCGTTCGCGTATCGCGTGCACGGCGATCGCTTGCGGGTGCAGGCTCAGGCCGGCGCGGCTGAGCCAGCGGCGCCGCCGTAAGGGTTTGCTGTTGTCGGCGGGGCTTGCGCCCCGACGCTCTATCCGATCGAGCGCGCTTCACTACGTCGGCGAGGCCACCGGATCCAGCGCGGCCGGCGCGGTTTCGCGCCGCCGCGACAGGCGCTGGCCCATGCGGATGCCGGGTTCCTCGACCCAACGGTAGGTCACGAACGAACTGACGATCAGCAACAGCGCACAGGCGATGTTGACGATCCAGAACGGCAGCGTGCCGCTGAGCGCATAGGCCTTGACGCCCGGGATCGCGAACACCGCGACCATCGCCAACCCCTGCGACAGATAGATGCTGTAACTCATGCTGCTCAACCGCCGCGAGGCCGGCAGCGCGAGCAGGCCGAACAGGCGATTGCCCGAGCACAGGATGAAGAAGAACACGCCGGTCAGCGGACACAGCGCCAGCAGCTGCAGCATGCCGATGTTGCGCGTACTCAGCATCGCGGCGAACACCAGCAGCAGCGCCAGCAGCGCCAGCGCCGCCCACAGCGGCCGTTCGAGCTTGAGCTTGGCGCCCACGCCGGCATGGATCAGCGAGGCGACGAACATGCCCGAGAACAGCATCAGGATCAGTTCGGCCAGCACCGCCAGCAGCAACACCGGTCGCGGCTTGACCCCGGGTTGGAAGCCGCCGTTCCAGGTCGCGGCGACTATCGTCAGCAGGCACAGCGCCACCACCGCGCCGGTGAAGGCCAGATGCTTGCGCCGCCGTACGAACACCGCCAACAGCGGCAGCGAGAAATAGAACAGCCATTCGAAGAACAAGGTCCAGGTCACCCCGGCCAGGATCGTGCCGGTGTCGGTGTAACCGTTGATGGTCGGCGGCGGCGGCACGATGCCCAGCGCCAGCCAGGCCAGCGCCGAGGCGATCGCCTGCGCCGGCGGCACCCGCCATTGGAATCCGGTGCGATAGGCGACGATGCAGATCATCGCCAGCACCGCGACCACATACATCGGTCCCAGACGGAACACCCGACCGATATACAACGCCTTCCAGCCCGGCCGGCCGTCGGCCTTGAGCAGTTTGTTCCAGAACAAAAAGCCGGTGAGCATGAAGAACAGGCAGACCGACACCACGCCGGCGACGTTGTAGAACTGCGCCGTCGACGGTTTCCACACGCCGGTCAGCAAGTAGTCGTAATGCACGATGGCATGGACGGCGAACACGCTGAGCGCCAGAAAGCCGCGCAGGCCGTCGAGCGTGTCGGTGCGCTTGCCCGCTTGCGGGCCGCTGAGATCGGCGCTGCGGAACCACGGCAGCGAGGCGAACGCGAACGCCAGCAGCATCATGACGGCGTACGGCCATACCTGGTGGATATCGACCATGCCGTATTCCCACGAACGCATTGGAGGTCCGGCGAGACTAACGATGTCGGTCGCGGGCTTCTGATGTCTGAATCACGCTTCCCCGAGGCTGCACGGTTGCGGTGCGCGGGGCGGGCGTGCTCGCCGACGCGCGTCGATACGGAAATGTGAACGGGTCGATGTTGCGCGCGCGACGCAGTACGGAGGCGTTCGCGCACGCGCCGACGCGTATTCACGCGCCGCGCCGCGCGGGCCGATGCGCGCGGACGCTGAATCGGCGCCATGCGCGTTCGCGCCGCGACCGATCGTCCCGATGCGATTGTCATATGCACGAAACGAATAATTATTTTCTACGCGATCACGTAAGCGGAATCAGGCGCTGGACATTCGATGCGAAACGATTCTTGACGTGAGCCTCGGAACTTCCCGATGCGCCGTGGTAACAAGTGCAACGTCGAAAGTCAGGGGGGCATCGACCCACGCAGCGCATCGGCTCGTGGTCAAAACTGAGGACTTCCCCATGTTGCAGCAACACGATCTTGTCAAAGATCCCAGCGCCAGCGCAGTTCCCTTCGCCGAGGAACTCTCGGACGAAAACCTCGAAGCCTTGTTCGGCGGCAAACCGGTAGTGTGCGGTTGCGGTTGGCTTTGTTCCTTCACCGGCGAGTGCGGCTGTTCCAACGGCCACTCGGTCTGCGTGGGCCACTGCTGATCCCAATCGGAGCCGCCCGGTCCTGATCGGGCGGCTCTTCCACGACGCGGCCCTGCGCCCATCGCCATCGCGACGCTGTCTGCATCGCGCCTAAGACCGTGCGCGCCCGATCGGGCGCGAGCGCGGGTCTGGGCGCCGGCGTCGCTGGCCGATCGCGGCTGAGCCGAGTCGGCGCGCCCTCGCGGGCGCCTTGTCTGGACACAGCGCGTGAACAATCCATCGCGGCGCAAGCCTGCGAAAACCAAGTTCGTCAGTCAGACCTCGGCCGCCGACTGCGGTCACGCCTGCATCTCGATGTTGTTGTCGGGATTGGGGTTGCGCATGCCGATGCTGGCGTTGGCCGCGCGCTACCCGGTCAGCCAGCGCGGCATGTCGGCCAAGGAAATGCTCGACGTGCTGCGCATGTGCGGGGTCAAGCCGCGCGCCTTGCGCGCCAGCGACGGCAGCGTCGAAGCGCTGCGGCATGTGGCGTTGCCGGTGATCGTGCACCTGCGCCGCGAGCACTTCGTGGTGATCAGCGGCATCGACGACGCTGGCGTCACGGTGCTGGATCCGGCCGCGGGCGAGAGCCGGGTGCCGCACGCGCAGTTCCAGGAACTGTGGAGCGGCGTGTTCATCGGCGCCGAACGCGATCCGGCCAAGCCGGCCGGCACGCCGGCTTCGCCGCTGGGGCAACTGTTCAAGGAATTTCTCGGCGAACACTGGCCGCTGTGGCTGTTCCTGCTCAGCGTGATCGCGCTGACGGTGGCCACCACCATCTCTTTCCCGTGGCTGCTGAGCCGCGCGGTGACGTTTCTGGCCTACGGCGGGCAGGGCAGCGCGACCGGTCTGGGCGTGGGCCTGTTGGTGCTGTCGTTGGCGTTCGTGGTCGCGCACTGGATGCGCGCGCGGGTCTCGCTGATGATCCAGTTGAAGCTGGATCGATCGCTCATCACCCGTTTCGTCGACCGCTTGCTGCGTTTGCCGCTGCGGATCTTCTCGTTGCTGCCGGCCGGCGATCTGATCGCGCGGGTCAACTCGGTCTCGGGCGTGCGCGACTTCCTGTCCGCGCGCATCACCGGCCTGATCCTGGATTCGGGCGTGTTGATCGCCACCCTGGCGGTGCTGGCGTTCCAGAGCGCGCCGGTGGCCTTGCTGTTCCTGGCGCTGACCACGCTGTCGACCGCAGTGCTGGTGGCCTGCTGGAAGCGCCTGCTGCGCCTGACCGGCGGCGAGGTGCTGGCCTATTCGGGCTACTACAGCACGCTGGCCGAAACCCTGACCATGGCGGTGGACGTCAAGGTCAACCGCAAGGAAGGCGTATTCGCCGACCGGCTGATGCAGCGCTTCGGCGAACACCAGCATTGGCTGGAGGCGCGCGGCAAGCTCAACGCGGTGTTCGAGGCCTTGTACGCGTACCAGGACAAAGTGGTGCCGATCGCCGCGCTGCTGCTGTTGTTCGTGGCGTTCCCGTCGATCGACCTGTCGGATCAGACCGCGTTCTATTGCTACTTCCTGCTCGGCTGGACCGGCCCGTCGGTGCGCGCGATCCAGATGTTCTTCATGCAGTTGGTGGTGGTGCGCATCAACGCCGACCGGATCGAATCGATCCAGGGCCTGATGAGCCTGGACGAGGCGACGCCGGCCGAGGACGCGCAGGCGCCGGTGTGGACCGAGCCCACCCAGGTCGCCGTGCGCGGCCTGGGCTTCTCCTACCTGGGCACCGGCAAGCCGGTGCTGGACCAGGTGAGCGTGGCCTTCGACGATCGCGCCTTGAACGTGATCGTCGGTCCGTCGGGCTGCGGCAAGAGCACCTTGTTGAAACTGATCGGCGGCCTGTTGCTGCCCGACAGCGGCAGCGTGCAGGTGCGGATCCACGGCGAACGCGCGGCCGCGCCCGGCGCCGCCGCGGTGGCGTATCTCAATCAGCATCCGGCGTTGTTCGCCGGCAGCGTCGCGCAGAACATCGCCATGTTCGACCCGCAACCGGATGTGGAGCGGATCGAACGCTGCGCGCGCGCGGCCTGCATCCACGAGGAGATCGTCGACTGGCCGCTGGCGTACGAGACCCAGGTGGTCGCGGTCGGCCAGAGCCTGTCGTCGGGCCAATGCCAGCGCATCGCCCTGGCGCGGCTGTTGTACAGCCATGCGCCGATCATGCTGCTCGACGAGTTCACCAGCGACATCGATACGGCCACCGAGGGCGCGATCCTGCGCCATCTGCGGGTGTGGCCGGGCATGAAGATCATCGTCACTCACCGCACCCAATGGATCCAGCCGGGCGATCGCGTGCACGAGCTGGGCCGGACGGTGGAAGGAGAGCAGCGCCATGAACACCCCGTCTACGCTTGATTCGCGCCCGCCTGCGCGGCCGCGCCGCTGGGTGTGGGCCGCCGGCGCGGTATCGGCCGTCGTGCTGGTGCTGGGCCTGCTGATGGCGCGCAACACCGTGGCCTCGGTGGCGCCGGTGGCGGTGGTCAATCCGCGCCTGGATCCGCTGACCACGACGATCTTCGCCGACGGCACCTTGTCCTATCGCAACGAATTGGCGATGACCTCCGAAGTGCTCGGCGCGGTCGAAGAGATCTACGTGCGCCAGGGCGATGAGGTCAAGCGCGGGCAGCCGCTGATGAAGCTGCGTTCGCAGCAGTACGAAGCGCAGATGGCCCAGCGCATCGCCGGGCGCGACGGCGAGATCGCCTCTTTGGAGGTCCGGCGCGCCAGCCGCGAACTCGCCGCGTCCAAGCTGCGCCGCTTCACCGAACTGCGCAAGCAACAACTGGTCAGCCAGGAAGGTCTGGACGAAGCCCAGGCCGCGTATCGCCAAGCCGATGCGGAATACCGCGAAGGCACCGCGCGCATCCAGAACCAGCGCGCACTGGTGGACGAGGTGCAGGACAGTCTGCACAAGTCGCTGCTGCGCTCGCCGATCGACGGCACCGTGCTGTCGGTCGACGTATCGCCCGGCGAAACCGCGGTGCCCAGTGCGCTCAGTTTCAGCGGTTCGACCGTGGCGCGCATCGCCGACACCGGCGTGTTGGTGGCGACCGCCAAGCTGGGCGAGTACGACGTGTGGAAGATCCGTCCCGGCGCGCCCGCCAACGTGGTGGTGCCGGCGTTCGACGAGACGCCGTTGCCAGGCACGGTGCGTTCGGTGTCGATGGCGCCCACGCGTCCGGCCAGCGGCACCGGCGCGCCGGCGGCGGGCGCGGCCAATTACGAGGTGCTGATCGAAATCCGCAACACCCGCCGCGCCAGTCTGCGTACCGGCATGACCTGCCGGGTCGAATTCCCCAGCCGCAAGGCCGCGCCGGTGCTGACCGTGCCGATCGCCGCGTTGCGCGAAGACGCCGGCGCCGCGGCCGGCGGCGCCCGCGGCGCGGTGTTGGTGGTGAGCGACGGCATCGCCAGTCTGCGCGAAGTGCAGTTGGGCGACGCCAACGACACCCATCAGGAAATCCGCAAAGGCTTGAGTACGCAGGATCTGATCGTGGTGCCCGCGCCGGGCCAGCCGGCGCCGGAACCGGGCACGCGGGTGCGGGTGGTGTCGTATGAACGCGGTTGAGCTGAGCGGCGTCCACAAGAGTTACCGGCTCGGCGCGACCGAAGTGGCGGTGTTGCGCGGGGTGGACCTGCATGTGGCGCGGCACGAATGCGTGGCGGTGATGGGCGCATCGGGTTCGGGCAAATCGACCTTGCTCAATCTGATCGGCTTTCTCGACACGCCCGATGCCGGCGAAATCCGCATCCACGGCCAGCCGGTGCAACGCCAGGACGATGCCGCGTTGTCGGGCTTTCGCAACCGCACCATCGGCTTCGTGTTCCAGAGTTTCCATCTGCTGGGCAATTGCTCGGCGCTGGAGAACGTGATGCTGCCGCTGCGCTACCGCGGCCAGCCGCGCGCCGCTGCGCGTACGCGCGCGCAGGACGCGCTGGCCGAGGTCGGCATGAGCCATCGCGCCGCGCACCGGCCCGACGAGATGTCCGGCGGTGAGCGCCAGCGCGTGGCGATCGCGCGCGCCATCGTCGGCGAGCCCGACATCGTCCTGGCCGACGAGCCGACCGGCAATCTGGATTCGAAGACCTCCGATGAAGTGCTCGACGTGTTCGCGCGCATCCACGCCCACGGCCGCACCCTGATCGTGGTGACCCACGCGCCGCACGTCGCCGAACGTTGCCAGCGCACCATCCGCATGTCCGACGGCCGGGTGGTCGAATCGGCCGCGCACGCGGCGGCTTGAGCGGAACCACGCGCATGCGCCGTTGGCTGGTCAGTCTGTCCGACGCCGCGCGCTCGCTGGCGCGCAGTCCGCGCGCGAGCCTGCTGTGCGCCAGCGCGATCGTACTGGCGGTGATGGCCTATTCCACCGTCGCCAGCATCGCCGAGGGCATGGCGCAGGTGCTCGGCCGGCGTTTCGAAACCTTGGGCCAGGACACCCTGGTGATCCGCGGCCAATCCAGCGTCGCTGGCGGTTTCGTGCCCGGCCTGGGCGACTTGAGCGATCTGCAGCGGCGGCCGCAGTGGATCGCGCGCGCCGCACTGGTGCAGGAGTTGTCGGGCGCGGCGACGTTGCTGGAAGGGCCGGGCACGCGTCAGGTGGCGCAGGTGCTGGCGGTCAGTGAGGACTATTTTTCCATCGACCGGGTCGCGCTGGCGCAGGGCCGCCTGTTCGGCGCGCGCGCCGGTTCGGCGAAGCAATGCTTGCTCGGCGCGCGCATCGCGCAGCGGCTGTTCCCGAACCACTCGCCGCTGGGGCGCTTCGTGCGCGTGGGCGGGCAATGGTTCGCGGTCGGCGGAGTGCTGGCGGCGACCGACGAACCGGGCAAGTTCGTCTCCAACGACGATGCGGTGTTCCTGCCGCTGGCCGGCGCTGCCGCGCTGGTCCGGCCCGGCGACGACGGCGGCCGGCTGGTGGTCAAGGCCGCGCCCGGGGTCGATATCGACCGTCTGCAGACCTCGCTGCGAGCCTGGTTGCTGCGCAAGTACGGCGGCCGTTTCGACGCCGACGATTTCCGCATCGAGGCCAAACAGGCCTTGCTCGACAGCGCGCGCGCGGCGACCCAGAGCCAGGGCCGCACCGTGGCGTGGATCTCGCTGCTGGCCTCGCTGGTCGCGGCGCTGGGGGTGATGAACATGATGTTCCTGGCCGCCGACGAGCGCTCGGGCGAAATCGGTCTGCGCCGCGCGGTCGGCGCGACCCAGGCCGACATCGCGTGGTTGTTCGTCGGCGAGGCCTTGTGGCTGTGCCTGGCGTCGATTCCGCTGGGCCTGCTGCTCGGACGCGGCGCCGCGGCGGTGCTGCAGGGCGCGTTGCGCCTGGATTCGGCGCCGACCTTGAGCGCGCAAGCCTGCGTGCTGGTGACCTTGGCGACCACCGCCCTGGTGTTGGCGTTCTCGCTGGCGCCGGCCTGGCAGGCCGCGCGCAAGGATCCCAAGCAAGTGCTGCGCAGCCAATGAGCGCGACCGTGCCCGGCGAGCGCATCGATCCGGCTGCGGCGGCCTCGACGCAGGCCGCGCCGACCGCGCCGACATGGGGTTTCGCCTTTGGCGAAGCCCTGCAGGCCGCGCTGCGCCAGTTGCGCAGCTTCCCGGTGCGTACCGGCGTGGCGATGCTCAGCGTGGCGCTGGGCGTGGCCGGCATCGTCGCGGTGATGTCCCTGTCCGAAGGCCTGTCGCGCACTTTGGTGCGTTCGTTCGAGTCGATGGGCCGGCAGGTGGTGATCGTGCGCGCCGATCCGTCCTACGAGGCGTTGGTGCTCGGCACCGCCAATCGCTTGTCCGAGCAGGATCTGCGCGCGGTGAGCCGCGCGTTCGCCCAGCGCCCGGTGGCGCCGCTGCTGCGCTATGGCGCATTCAACAACGCGGTGGCGCTGGGCGCGCGCAACGGCGCCGCGGCGATCTACGGCACCACCTCGGACTACTTCAAGCTCGGCGAGGTGGCCTTGGTCGCCGGTGTATGGCCGTCGGTGCAGGATTGGCGCGGCGGCGGCGGGCGCCAATGCCTGGCCGGACGCAGTCTCGCCCGCGAATTGGGCGGCGAAGCCGCGGTGCTCGGCCGAGATCTGAGTTTGCCTGGCCGCAGTTGCCGGGTGGTCGGCGTGGTCAAGGGCGCGGGCAGCGCGTTGGGGTTCGACTTCGAACGGTTGGTGATCGCACCGCTCGGCCTGGTCCGCGCGATGGACGCCGACGGCAGCCGCAGCGATCTGGAGATTCACGCCGGTTTCGGCGGCGGCGACGACATCGACGCGGTCGCGCGCCGGCTCACCGCCGAATTGCGCAAACAGCGGCGCGGCGCGCGCGGCGAGGACGATTTCATCGTGGTCACCGCGCAACGTTTGCGCAGCTACCTCGACGGCACCCTGGCGAGCGTGCGCATCGGCCTGTTCGCGCTGATGGCGGTGGTGTTCGCGGTGGCCGCGCTCGGTATCGGCAATGTGCTGTTGTCGGGGGTCAACGCGCGCCGCCGCGAGATCGCGATCAAGCGCGCGCTCGGCGCTACCCGCGCCGGCATCTTTCTTGAGTTCCTGATGGAGGCGGCGATCCTCACCGGCCTGGGCGGCGCGCTCGGCGCGGGGCTGGGCGCGATCGCCGCGCTGAGCATCACCGCGAGCTCGCGTTATTTCGGCGAACCCACCGTTTCGTTGGCCGGTTGTCTGTACGGGCTGGCGACCGCGCTGTTGGTCGGGCTGCTGACCGGCGTGCTGCCGGCGGCGCGCGCGGCGCGCTTGGACCCGGTGGCCGGTTTGCACCATCACTGATTGCATCACTTCGAGGGCTGGACATGAAAGGACCGTGGATCTGGATAGGCGGGGCGGCGATGGTCGCGGTGCTGGCGGTGTCGCTGGGCTTCGTGCTGATGGCGGCCGGGCGCTCGGAGCCGTTGGCGACGATGCAGGTCGACGATCTGCCGATGCTGGGACCGGCGCGGGCGCCGCACGAAATCGTGTTGGTGACCGATTACGGCTGCCCGGCCTGCAAGCGCTTCCACGCCGAGATGCTGCCCGAGTTGATGGCGCGCTATGTCGACAAGGGCGACGCGCGGATCCGGGTGTTGGCGTTTCCGATCCGCGAAGGTTCCACCGAACTGGCGCATGCGGTGACGTGTCTGCAGCAGCGGCCGGGCACCGACGTGCGCGCCTTGTACGACCGCGTCTACGCCCAGGATCTGGTCGGCCTCGCCGGTCCCGAACTGGCGCGCCGCTTGGTCGACGCCGCCGGCGCGGAGGAATTGAGCGCGTGCATGGAACGCCCCGAGACCGCGCAGCAAGTCGAACGCCAGCGCTACCGCGCCATCGTCCACGGCATTTCCTCGGTTCCCACCGTGGTCATCGACCGCGCGCTGCTGAACGACCCCTGGGTGCTGGGCCACTACCAAACCGCGCTGCGCGCCGCCGCAACGGAAACCCGCTGACATGAGCAATCTGGATTTCGACCGTTACTACATCGCCGCGATCTGCCGCGCCGAAGCCGAGGCCTTGCGCGGCCGGATCGCCGCCGCCATCGACGCGAGCGCGGCGCCGCCGGCGTACCGCGCGGCGATCGCCGACGGCGCCGGCGAGTATCTGATGCAACGCCTGTGCTGGATGTTCCAGAAGGTGTTCGTGTTCGAACTCAACCGTTATGCCGCCGCGATCCAGACCGCCGGCGCCGAGCCCGGCGCGGGCCCGCACGCGGCGACCGCGGTCGGCGATCCGGTGTTCGTGGCGTTCATCGCGGAAGTCGGCGCGGGCGAACGCGCGCGCGATCTGCGCGAGCGCTACGCCCCGCTGTACGCGCGCGCGGAGCTTTTTTGTTCGGGCTTCGTCGGCTTCCTGGGCGAACATCTGGCGCATCTGGCCGCCGATGCGGCGGCACTGACCGCGCTGGACCTGCGCGACGACGATGCGCCGCTGCGGGTCGAGTTCGGCCAGGGCGACCCGCATCGCGGAGCGTGCGCGACGATCCGCTACCGCTTCGAACACATCGATCTGTACTACAAGCCGCGCGGCCTGGGATTGGACCTGCTGTTCGCGCATCTGCAGCATCTGGCCGATCCGGCGATCGCGGTGTTGCGCTCGATCGACCGCGGCGATTACGGCTGGCAACTCGGCGTGCGCGGCGGCGGCGCCGCGGGCGTCGAGGCGGCGGCGCGCTTCTATCGCGATCTGGGCGTATGCACGGCGGTGGCGCACCTGCTGTGCGGCTCGGACATCCACTTCGAGAACATCGTCACCGACGCCCACGGCCGGCCGTTCTTCGTCGACGTGGAAGCCTTGTTCACCAACACCGCGCGGATCGAACGACAGGCGCCGTCGCCGATCGCGATCATGGCCGCCGAACGCGAGCTCGACCGGCGCCTGGGCGAATCGGTGTTGAGCGTCGGCGTGGTCTCATTGCGGCGCACCCGCGAAGGCGTGTTCTCCGGCGCGGCCCAGGGCGACCGCGTCGCCGCGCCGGTGTCGCGCGAAGTCGCGGTGGACGCCAAGACCGCGAGCATGCGGCTGTCGCGGGTGCAAGAAGCGATCGCCATCGACAGCCCGGTGCCGCGGGTGGACGGCGAACCGGCCGCGTTCGCCGAACATTTCCAGGGATTCAGCGACGGCTACCGCGGCGCGGCCGCGGCGTTGGCCGCGCAGGCCGAGCAGATCGAAGTCTGGCTGCACGCCGCGGCCGGTCTGCGCTCGCGCCAGATCCTGCGCCACACTTATCTGTATGGCCTGTTCCTGGCCGAAACCACGCATCCGGCCTTGGCCGCGCCGGCGGCGACCGATGCCTTGCTGCTCAAGCTGCGCCGCGAGGAAGCGGGCAAGCCGTTCCTGCGCCATCTGTACGCCAGCGAGCGCGAGCAACTGCTGCAATTCGATATTCCTTACTTCGAAGCGAGCCTGGACGGTCGCGATCTGCACAGCCCGTTCGGCACGATCGAAGGGTTCTTCGAGCGTTCGGCGCTGGAGCTGGCCTGCGAGCGCCTGCGCCGTTTCGACCAGAGCGCATGGATCGAGCGGCAACTGAACTACGTCGCGCTGTCGCTGGGCTGCCCGCGCGCGCCGGTGCTGGACGATCGCGATGTCGCGCGCGCCGCGGCCGCGGCCCTGCTCGACGATTCGGTACCCGGCGACGGCGACGACAGCGTGCTGTGGACCTACAGCCCGCCGGCCGGCACGCCGGGCGCGGAGTTCGCGATCATGCCGATGGGGCCCGACTTGTACACCGGTCTGGGCGGAATCCTCGCGTTCCTGTTGCGCCGGCCCGATGCGGCCGCCGATGAGCACCTGCGCGCGTTGACCGAGCGCTTGATCGGCACCGGCCGGCGCATCGTCGACGAACGCGGCGCGATGCTCGGCAGCGGCGCCTACTCGGGCATGGAAGGTTTGATTCTGGTCTTGGCCGACGCCGCGGCGGCGCGCGGGGACGCCGCGTTGCTGACCTCGATGGTGGACGCCTTCATCGCACGCGAACCGCAGTGGGACGGCGAGCGCCTGGACATCGTCGACGGCGCGGCCGGTATCGCCCTGGTCGCGCTGGCCTTGCATCGCCGCAGCGGGGATGCGCGCGTGTTGCCGGTGGCGCAGCGTTTGGGCGAGCGGCTGCTTGCCTCGGCGCAATCGAGCGAACACGGCCCGCAATGGCGCTTGCATGGCGTCGATCGCTGCGTCACCGGCTTCGCCCATGGCGGCAGCGGTATCGCATTCGCGCTGCTCGGGCTGGCCCAGGCGCTCGATGCGCCGCGCATGTGCGAGACCGCCTTGCTCGCCTTGCAGGCCGAAGACCGGCTGTTCGACGCTGAGGTCGGCCTGTGGCCGGACACGCGCGAAGACGTCGCCCAATATTCGCTGGGCTGGTGCAACGGCGCCGCCGGTTTCCTGCTCGCGCGCGCCGAAGCCTGGGACGATCTGCAGCCGTGGCAACGCAGCCTGGTGGCGACCGCCTTCGCGCGCAGCGTGGAATGGTTCGGCCGGCTCAAGGACGATTCGCTCTGTCACGGCACCACCGGCGTACATCTGGCCTTGGCCAAGACCGCGCGGCGCTGCGGGCTCGCGTTCGATCTGCCCGCGCCGGAACTCGCCGGACATCCGTATCGCGCCGGATGGACCCACGACGGCGGCAACCTGGGCTTGATGGTCGGCCTGTCCGGCGCGGGACTGGCGCATTTGCATGCCTGCGGCGAGCACGCAGCAGGGCAGGGATTCTGCCCGCTGACCTTGAGCTGAGGTCGGCGGCCGTTCGGCGTGGGGGCGAGGGTCGAGTAGGATTCGATCGAACTTCCCGCGACTACCATCCGGAGCGATCGCATGCGCGCGAATCCCGAGTCTTCCACCGATCCCGGCGCCGACTCGCGCTCGGCCGCCTACCGCGACGACCGCAAGCACGTCTTCCATTCCTGGTCGGCGCAGGGCGCGCTGGATCCGGTCGTCGTCGCCGGCGCGCAGGGCGCGCGCTTCTGGGACGAGAACGGACGCAGCTGGCTGGATTTTTCCAGCCAGCTGGTCAACGTCAACGTCGGTCATCAGCATCCGCGTTTGATCGAAGCGATCAAGGCGCAGGCCGACAAGCTATGCACGCTGGCGCCGTACCACGCCAACGAGGCCACCAGCGAGGCCGCGCGCTTGATCGCCCAGGTCGCACCCGGCGATCTGGACAAGGTGTTCTTCACCAACGGCGGCGCCGAAGCGGTGGAGAACGCGGTGCGCATCGCCCGCCATCACACCGGCCGCCACAAGCTGCTGGCGATGTACCGCAGCTACCACGGCGCCACCGCCGGGGCGATCGCGCTGACCGGCGATCCGCGCCGTTGGGGCGCCGAGCCGGGCGCGGCCGGGGTGGTGCACTTCTGGGGGCCGTATCCCTACCGGTCCTCGTTCCATGCGCAGACCGCGGAACAGGAATGCGAACGCGCGTTGGCGCATCTGGCCGATACCTTGATGGTCGAAGGCGCGCACACGGTGGCGGCGATCGTGCTGGAGAGCGTGGTCGGCGGCAACGGCATCCTGGTGCCGCCCGAAGGTTATCTGCAGGGCGTGCGCGAGCTGTGCGATCGCTACGGCATCGTCATGATCGCCGACGAGGTGATGTCCGGCTTCGGTCGCTGCGGCGAATGGTTCGCGATCGACCGTTGGCGGGTGACGCCGGACCTGATCACCTTCGCCAAGGGCGTGAACTGCGGATACGTGCCCCTGGGCGGAGTGATCATCAGCGAACGCATCGCCGCGAGTTTCAATGAGCGCGTGTTTCCCGGCGGACTGACCTATTCCGGCCATCCGCTGGCGTGCGCGGCGGCGGTGGCCTGCATCGGGCTGTATCACGAGGAAGGCCTGATCGAGCGCGCGCGCGGGCTCGGGGAACGGATCATCGGCCCGGCGCTGCGCGAGCTGCAGCAACGCCACGCCTGTATCGGCGAGGTGCGCGGCCTGGGCGCGTTCTGGGCGCTGGAATTGGTGCGCGACCGCGACAGCCGCGAGCCGCTGGTGCCCTACAACGCCAGCGGCGCGGCCAACGCGCCGATGGCCGAGTTCGCCGCCGCGTGCAAACGCCTGGGCCTGTGGCCGTTCGTGAGCGCCAACCGCACCCACATCGTGCCACCGCTGACCATCGGCGAAGACGAACTGCGCGAGGGTCTGGCCATGCTCGATCAGGCGCTCGCGGTGGCCGACCGCTATTGCGGCTGACCCGCGCGCCGCGGACGGCGACGCGCGGGCCCACGCCGGTCAGGCGGTGGCGGCCTGCTGCACCAGCGTGTCCAGGCCGAAGATGTCTCGCGTGCTGTTGGAAAAAATCACCGCGAACACTTCCTGATGATTGCGGAAGGCCTTGAACTCCAGGGCGTTGCCGCTGGGATCGTTGAGGAACATGGTGGCGTGTTCGCCGGGCAGATCGCGCATGCGCACATGCGGCGGATCGATGAAGGCGGCGTCGTGGCTCTTGATCCGTTCGGCCAACTCGCTCCAATCGCGCCAGTTGAGGTTCATGCCGAAGTGCGGCACGCGCACGGTCTCGCCGTAGAAGGCCGATCCGAACGAAGCGTCGGCGCCGTCGCCGTCGCGCGGCGCCTGGTGGATCACCAGGTGATGGCCGTAGAAGTCCAGGTCGATCAGGTTCTTGGTCGAGCGGCCCTGGTGCGCGCCGAGCACCTCGCAATAGAACTGCCGCGCCTGCATCAGGTCGTGCACGCCGATGGCCAAATGGAACTGAGCGATGGTGCCGTCAGCGTCGTTCGGCGCGCCCAGCACTACCTCGCCGATCGGCGCGCGCACCGGCTCGGCGGCCTGCTCCGGACGCACCGCTTCGTCGTGGATGTTCTTCCAGAACGTCGACCACGCATTCATGCTGTCGCGGTAACCCGCGCTCAGCGCCTCGACGTGATCGCCGGGCATGCGGCCGATCTCCTCGCCGATCAGCTTGCGCAGTTTTTCGCGATGGGCGATGTCGTGCTCGCCCACGTGCAGATCCCAGAACCGCCAATCGATGCGCTCGGCGTGTTCGCGGATGTAGGGATTGCGGCGCAGATGCTCGTACAGGCGCGCCAGATAGATCTGGCACACGCATTCCCCGCCCATGCCGCGCAGGCCGATGCCGTAGGCGGCGCTGGACGACGGCGCGATCAGCCGCGCGCGGGCGCGTTCGAGCAGGGCGATGTTGTCGGCCAGGCCGATCGAATCCAGCGCCGGTTGCGCCAGTCCCAGGCTGGCCAGGAAATCGTCGTACAGCTCCGGATGGGCCTGGCGGTGATCGCCGCTGCCGAGTTCGTCGAACAGGATGTCGGCGAGAAAACTGCGCATGCGCCCGGGCTGCAGGCGCGCGATCAACAGCGCGATGTCGGCGATGTAATAGACCGTGAAGCTGCGGTACTGGGCCAACAGACCGTACAAGCGCTCGGGGCTGGCGCGCTCGACGAAGGCGAACAGATCGCCGGCGTGTTCGACGGTCTGCTCCTGCAGCTCATCGGCCAGTGTCCAGAAGCGCTCGATGTCCAAGCCAAGACCGCTGTGCTGCTGGGACGTGATTTCGATATTCATGGTGGAGGTCCGTCCTGTAGTGGCGTAGAGGTGGCGTTACGGCCGCGCAAGGGCGACGCCGTCCTGGCATCGCGGCCGCACGGCGGTTCGTCTGGATGGTGTGCGGGGCGGCCGGCGCGCTAGGGACCGTATCGGCGCGGCTGCGGGCGCTCGCCGCGCAGATGTAACAAAGCGGACAACAGCGATGCAGGAACAATATGAATGCGATGCGGCGCGCGTTTAGCGGCGGGTTGTGGCGCCTGTGCGATCAGAAGCGGCGCGGCGCAACATGCGGATCGGCGCCCTTTGCAAAAGGTGCGAGCGCCCTGTGTTCGTTCGGATGCCGGTGGTGCGGCGGGCGCGGGGGATTGGCCGGGGCTTGCGAGGAGTCGCGGGTAAAAGCTAATCCCCTGAGCCCTTTCAAAGGGTGGAATGGTTACGCGGGGAATGGGAACAACGTCGGATTGTTGAGGGTGTAGCGCCGCGCGATAAATCGCCGCCCTCCGGCGCGATGTTTCCCTGATGGCGAGAATGCGTGGGCCGCAAGGAACTGCATCAGATGGAAGTCCCGCGCCACGGTGGGAAGCCCTAGCAAACGCCGGTCTCCCCTCGGGCGCTGCGTCAGCTCAGTGACGAAGGTGTGCAGGACCACAACGGATCCAGCGTGGCGGCACCAACTTGTCACTTGAGCACCTCCATAAGACCCTCGTCACCCTCTCACCCTCCACGTCAGCGATTCTTGACCGTCGCCCTAGGCTCTTTCAGGATGGGTACGCAGGTGTTCGAGACGGCTAAAGCATGGCTTCAGCTTCCACTTGCACCGGCAGGCCTATCGTAGGCGGGCCGCGCAGCGGCAGATCGGACGCCCACGGAACATCCAAGGAGAAGGCTCATTCCCGCACTCAACTTCGAACATTGGACGACCAGGCTCCCAGCATTGGGCTGCCTGCTCGCCGCGTGCGCTTGCACCACCACGGCCGCAGGCCCCTCATCGGTTCAGGAGAAACCCGCTATGACGGTATCGACGCCCGCCGCGGCCAACGACACGCTCGACGTGCATGAGCTCAACGAGCGCGTGCTGACGTGGATCTTGAGCGTGCGGAGCGCTCAAGACTTGACCGCGCAGAACATCGCAAAACATACCGGCCTCAAGTTCTGGTTCAACCCGGACGACTCCGATGACTTTGCCGCTACTGGGAAGCTGGTCGCACCGTGGACCTACACCGTCAAGTCGATGGTGTCCCCGACACGTACCGAATCCGCACCCTATCCGATCAGGTTCGAGATGGGTGTTTCGGGCGACAAGAACGCCGACATGACTCCGGTCTGCGTCGGCTTGGATCAGTATCGGCAGGCGTTAACCGCGGCCGGCTATGAGTCGTCTCCGCTGCCGCCTCACTCGGGCGTGGAGTATTGGTACTTCAACCGTGACAAGGTCGGGATCAGGGTTCATCTGCGCGGCAAGAAGAAGCGCTACGACGAACAGCTCTGCGTATTCAAAGTCGTCATTGGCGCGGCTCAGTAAGGGGTAAAGAAATATGTCTACAGTTCAGGAAGAACTGGCGGTCCGGCAGAAACTCGATGACCTGCTGGCCGATTTCGAACGGCGAACAACGACCGATACCGAACAGCCTGGAAAGATTTTCAGCGACTTGATCGCGGACACGCCGGGGTTAAGAGCGAGCCTTTTGCGCACCGTAGAACAAGGCGAGTTGCGCAAGTTCGACGGGGAACCCGACGCGCGGTTCAACGGGACTTTCGACCACAACACCGGCACCTTGACCATGTCGATCGGACTGCTCAACAAAGCCGATCCGAATGGGCCGGTAGAAGACCGCGTGTCGAACGCCAACGAGGTGCGTTTCGTCACCGGCCACGAAGTCGATCATGCTCTTTCCGCCGCCGTCGTTCGACAACAGGGGGAGCAGTTCAAGGAGCGGGTCGCTGCGATCGCCAACGGGCCCTCGCCACACGACTTCACCGCGGTGGTCAAGGACTACAACAATGGGCGTCGGGAGCGCGAGGCAAGCGCAGAAATCGCCGGATTCAATACGGTGGTCGCAAACGTCAAACGCCTCAATCCCAACGCGACGTTGGGAGACCTGTACAACGCCGATGGCGGCCTGTCCAACTACATCGACGAGAACCAGAAAACAGACCCTTACACTTACACCATCATCCCCGGCCTGCACATCAAGCCCGACTTGCAACTGGACGAGGACAAGAGCCTGGAGGCGATGGCGAAGGTTTTCTACGACGACAATCCCGGCTATCCGGCGCGGAACATCGATTGGGCCTTCTCGGAGATCTATCGCCAGGAAGCCCTCGCACAATCCGCCCACCCCGGCCGACCGTTTCCTGAGATCAGGATCAATGTCCAGGAACTCGGCGCGGAGATCACACTGCCGCCCGACTTCAAGGACACCAGCCCAGCGCAGCCTGGTAAGTCCACACCGCCGGTTGAGCGATCAACCACCCCCGGCCCCAATGACCCCAGTCACCCCGATCACAAGCTGTTGGAAAAGATCAGGGACAGCGTGCGGGACCTTGAGCAAGGCGTCGGCAAACCGTGGGACGACCAGAGCGAACGCCTGAGCGCGAGCGCGTTCTCAATGGCGGTCGCAAGCAAATTCGGCCCTGGCGATGACGTGAAAGTCACGCTGAACCGGCCGACCGAGCAGAACGCGGCGGGCGAACTGTTGTTCGTGTACCGGGAGGGCCGCAATGCCTCTCCCGATCCCGCCGCCAATCACGCGCATATGCCGGTGGCGCAGGCGCTTTCTGTGCCCGCCTCGGAACGTTACGAGCAGGCTATGAACATGCGCGACGTACAGGCGTTCAACCAACAGCGCGACCAGCAATTGGTGCAGGAAGCGGCGCAGCAGGGCCAGGCGCAGACCGGGCCACGGATGCAGCACTAGAACACGAGGGGCAGTCGCATCCGCTCACTCGCCGCCGTCCTCATCGCGCCGTGTGGTCGCCAGACGCAGAAAGGCCTGGTGCTGATAGCGGCTCATGCGCAGTTGCTGGCCGGTGTCCATGGTGACCACGTGGTGGCCGTTGAACCACGGATGGATGGTCTTGACCCGACGGATGTTGACGATCGCCGAGCGGTGGATGCGGGCGAAGCGGCGCGGATCCAGTCGCTCGCCGAGCCAGGCCATGGTTTCGCGCAATTCGTGCACGCGATCGGCCAGATGCACCTGCACGGTGTTGCGGCTGGCCTTGATCCAGACGATGTCGTCGACCTGGATGAAGCTGACCTGTTCGCCGCTGCGCACCGGCAGCCGGTCGAGGTAGTCCTCGCGCTGTCGCAGCGCCTCCAGCGCGCGCAGGATCCGCGCGTTGGAACCGTCGTCGCCGGACGCCGATACGCGGGTCTTGGCGCGCCGCAAGGTGTCGGCGAAGCGTTCGCGCCCGAACGGCTTGACCAGATAGTCCACCGCATTGGCCTCGAACGCGCGCACCGCGTATTGCTCGTAGGCGGTGACGAACACCGTCGCCGGCATCCGCGCCGCGCCGATCGCGGCGACCACGTCCAGGCCGGTCATCGCCGGCATCTGGATGTCGAGAAACACCAGGTCGGGCGATCGTTCGCGGATCGCGATCACCGCCGAATCGCCGTCGCCGCATTCGCCCAGCAGCTCGATCTGCGGATCGTCGCGCAGCAAGCGCACGATCGCATGGCGCGCGATCGGCTCGTCGTCCACCACCAGCGCGGTGAGTTTCATGTCGGCGCGCTCATCCGGGCAGGTGTTCGGGGTTGTCGTCGTCGGCCTCCTCGCCGGCGTCGTCGAGCACGCGGAACGGCAGCCGGATGCGGCAGGACACGCCCTCGGGCCAGATCATGTCCAGGCGCAGCTCGGCGGCCTGGCCGTAGAGCTCGCGCAGGCGCAGCCGGGTGTTGGTCAGGCCGATGCCGTGCCCGGAGGTGTCGGCCGGCGCCTGCCCGGATTCCAGCGTGCTGTTGCGATTGCGCACCTCGATGCACAGGCTGTCGCCTTCGCGCCGGCTTTCGATCTCGATGCGGTCCGCGCCCACGCGCTGGCCGATGCCGTGGCGGATCGCGTTCTCGACGATGGGCTGCAGCAGCAGACTGGGCACCGCGCAATCCAGGGTGCCGGGCGCGACGTAGATCTGGGTCGTCAACCGGTCCTTGAAGCGCTGGCCCTGGATGCCCAGGTACAGCTCGAGCAGATCCAACTCGCGCCGCAGGCTGATTTCCTGGCCGTCGTAATCCTCCAGGAACGCGCGCAACAGTTCGCTCAGGCGCAGCAGCATGTCTTCGGCCGAACGCTTGTCTTCGTCGAGCAGGGTGATGATGGCGTGCAGGGTGTTGAACAAGAAGTGCGGCTGCAACTGGGTCTTGAGCACCTGCAGCCGCGATCGCGCCAACTCGGCGGCCAGCCGGCTCGCTTCGACCATGCGCCGCGCACGTTCGGCGCGCAGGCGCAGCGAATGCTGCAGCAACACCAGCGCCCAATACGTCAGCAGTCCGGTGGCCGCGTGACGGCCGACGAACTGCAGCAACTGCTCGGCAAACGAACTGGGTTCGAACAAGGTCGACACCGCCGCGCCGATCACCAGGGCCAGCGCGGTAATGCCGATGCCGGCGAGCAGGTGTACGAACAACGCGCGCCAGCGTCCGGGCGACTGGATGGGATAGCGCGCGGCCAGCCGGAACACCCACGGCGCCAACGCGGCCCAGGTGTACCACTGGATCATCGACCAGCGCAGGTAATCGAAGATCGACCACAGCTCGGCGAAGAACGCATCGTGGACGAAGCCCTGCAGCGCGAACACCACCACCACCGCCGACCACAGGCCGAGGTAGCGCGACAGGCTGATCGGGGTATCGCCCAACTGGATGTTCATCGGCTGCCGTTCTCGCCAGGACAGCGGCATCGTAAGCGCGCCGGGCAAGCGCGCAAAGCGTTAGCGCGCGCCACTACGATTCGGCGCGGCGCTGCGACGATTCGTCCCGGATCGCTGGCGGCGGCGAGGGCGGTTTGGCTGTGATGTGCGCGAACCGGGGCGGATGCCGCCCCGTCGCCGCCCATACCGACCGGAGTCCACGCCATGCGTCCGTTGCCTGCCGCGATCGCGATGATCGCCGTTCTCTCCACGCTGCTCGCCGCCGTCCCCGGCCCCGCCCACGCCGGCGTTCGCACCCGCTATTTCGAACTGATCAATCGCGCCCACGACAGCGTGCGCTCGCTTGCGGTCGCGCCTGCCGGAGACGACCGCTTCCAGGTCAAGCCGCTGGGTGCGCCGCTCGCCGGCGGCGGCGGGTCGGCGACGATCCAGATCGCCGGCGACGGCTGTCGCTACGATTTCCAGGTGACCTTCGCCGATGGCCGCACGCTGATCTATCCGGACATCGACGTGTGCCGCTACCGCAGCCTGCGCATTCCGCCCGTGCCGCGCTGAACGCGAGAATTCGCGCCCGCGCGGATGCCGTCGCGAGCGCGCCGTACTACCATCGGCCGATGCGGCGCCGATCCGGCGCCACCGATCAGGCCCGCGTCCATGTGCATCTTCTCCCGACCGATCCAAAGCGTGTCCAATACCCGCATCTACGCGCGCCGACGCGGCGAGCGCCAGTACCTGGCCTATGAGATGCGCCTGGCCTCGGCGGTGGAACAGGCGATGATCCTGCCGCTGCCGGTCGCGGGCCATTCGCGGGACGGGCTCGAGTTCATCGATCTGTCTGCTTATCCGCGCCTGTTCGACGATCTGCAAGCATGCTTCCCGGTGGTGTCGCACGGCCTGGATGCGGTGCCGGCCGCGGCGGGCGCGCCCATCGCGGTGCATCGGGTCGGCGCGTACGACGCCTCCTTTGTTCCTGAGCGTGCCGCGTTCGCGCGTCTGGATCCGCGTTTCCGTCTCGACGACGGCGTCTGGGATCGGTTTCCCGCCTACGAGGGTTTCGGATTCGCGGTGTTCCAGCTGCGCGCGGGCGATGCGCGGGTCCATCCGATGGCGTTGTCGTTCCGCGCGCGCGATCCGCACGCGCTGTTCTTTCCCACCGCGCACGTGCACGACGGCCAAGTGCACGCCACCGCCGACTTCGATCATTGCCTGTACGCACAGTTCGATGCCGTGCCGCCGCAATGGAGCCACGGCGATGTCCCGCCCGGCGACGCGTTGAGCCGCGAGTTCTTGAGCACCGCGACCGCGCAGGCGATGTTCGATGCCCAGGCGCCGGTCGCACGGCGGGTGCTGATCGGCGAATGGCCGAACGAAGACGTGCGCGTTTCCGTGCACTGAGCCGCGCGCCGAGTGGGTGTCGGCCCGGTGAGTATCGGCACGCCGATTGCACAGCGTTCGGCGATCTGTGCAATGCGCGAACAAATCATGTGCTGGATCTGGCGTTGATGTCGCCGTCTGCGCGGCCCTACGCTCTGCGCCCATCGAAGACCACTTCCGAACAGGTGCACAGCATGTCCAACCTCGCGTACTTTCATGGCCTGCGATTCGACACCGGCCATCGCCTCGCCAAAACCTTTGCCTTGCCCACCGCGCTGCGCGCGCTCGCCGCGGGCGTGACCCTGGCCGTGGCCAGCATCGCCAACGCCGCCGAGCCCGTGTCGGCGCGCAGCGCGACGATCCGGGCGATGTCCGGCGCCGTGCCGCTGGCGAGCCTGGACCGCAAGAGCACGGCGTTGATCGTGATCGACTTCCAGAACGAATACTTCAGCGGAAAGATGCCCATTGCCGATGGCGAGAAAGCCATGGCCAACGCGCGGCGGCTGATCGAGTTCGCCGACAAGGAAGATCTGCCGGTGTTCCAGATCCAGCACATCGCCCCGGCCGGCTCGGCGGTCTTCGCTCTCGACGGCGATACCGTGAAGTTCCATCCCAAGATGCAGCCGCGCGCGCGCGACATCGTCGTGCAGAAGCGCAATGTCAGCGTGTTCGCCGGTACCGACATCGATCAGCAGCTCAAGGCCCGCGGCATCAAGACCGTGCTCGTCGCCGGTCTGATGACCCACGCCTGCGTCGCCGGCGCCGCGCGCGACGCCGCACCGCTGGGCTATCAGGTCGTCGTCGCGTCCGACGCCTCGGCCACGCGCGCCATCACCCGCGTCGATGGCGATACTATCGACAAGGATTCGCTGCACCGGGCCGCCTTGGCCGAGATCGAGGACACGTTCGGTGACGTGATGAAGACCGAGCAGATCACCCGCCTGCCGCTGCGCTGAGCCCCGTTTCGCCGGCGGCCGCCGACGCCAGGCACGGATGCCCCAGCCGAACCTCCCGACCGAGCCCGACATGGATCAGTTGAATGCGATGCGAATCTTCCACTGCGTCGTCGACGCGCGGAGCTTCACCTCCGCCGCGGAGCGGCTCGGCACCACTCATTCGACGGTTTCGCGGCAGCTGGCGCAGTTGGAACGCGAGCTCGGGGTGCAATTGCTCAAGCGCAACACCCGCCATTTCACCCTGACCGCGGCGGGCGAGCTGTATTACGCCGCGTGCGCGGACGTGCTCAAGCGGGTCGAAGCGGCCGGCCGCGCCATCGCCGGCGAACAGGAAAAAGTCGCCGGCCTGCTGCGCGCCAGCGTGCCCTTGGCGATCGGCACGCTGGAGCTCGCCGACTGGCTGCCCGCGTTCCAGAAACGCTATCCCGACCTGCAGTTGGATCTGTCGTGCTCGGACCAGTTCGTCGACATCGTCGCGGAAGGTTTCGACGTGGCTTTGCGGATCAGCGCGCAGCTGGCCGATACCAGCCTGATCGCCAGGACGCTGACCGTCTCGGACATCATCCTGGTCGCCTCGCCGGCCTATCTGGCGCGGCGCGGCTTGCCGCGCACGGTCAATCACCTCGCCCAGCACGATCTGATCGCGTTCTCGGGCACGCGCGGCAACGCGAAATGGACGCTGACGCCGGAGCGGGGCAAGCCGGTTCAACTGGATGTGCAGGGCCATCTGCGGGTCGACACGATCGCCGCGCTGTACGCCGCGGTGCTCGCTGGCGCCGGCATCGCCGCGCTGACCCGGCACACCGTGCAATCGGCCTTGTCCGGCGGGCAACTGGTGCATCTGATGCCCGGGCACAGCCTGGGCAAGCGGTACTACTACGCGCTGTATCCGCAGACCCAGTACGTGTCGCCCAAGGTGCGCGCCTTCGTCGACCACATGGCCGAGCACTACCGGGAGACGTGATCGTCGGTGTCCGGGCTGGCCGGCTGTGCCCGGCCCGCACGCGCCGCCGCGGGGATCGCAACACCTGAACATCGCCGGCGCGTGTTTGCGCCGGGGCCGTCACGGGGACCTGACGGCATCGTCGAATCAGCTCGATTTCGCCCGATGCGAGGACGCAGGTCCGCCGCAGGGCGGACCTTTGCTTCGCGTTCGCGAAGCCCAGCCAACCGCCGGACACACTCCAAGGATAGCCAGATGTTCTACAAGCCAGACCAGGGCATAGACGCCCACGACCTCGACATGGTAGCCCACGCGTCGGACGAGCGCGTACGGGCGAGAACGGCGGTGTACGCCGTTGATACCGCGATGAGGAAGTACTACGCGATCCTCAAGGCCGATCTGACCACCCATCTCGATCCAGTCATCGTGGTCAACAACGACAGCAAGGGCGGCGAGTACACTCTCATCCACGACGGCCTGCGCCAGACCGTGCAACCGGTATCGGACATCTTCGAACTGGTCAAATCGATCAGCCACATTCCCTTGGCGATCTTCTGCGTGATCGCGCCGTATCTGAAGGACTCCGAGACCAAGGAGTGGGTCGCGCCGATCAAGGACCTCGCGGCAACCTTGCGCAACGCGCAAAAGCATCTGGCCGCATCCGATCTGCCGGCCGAGGCCGGCGCATCGAGCGCGCGCATTCTCGATGCCGGATTGAAGTTCATCGCCCAATGCCTCGAAGACGACCGCTTCAGCATCAAGGGATTCGAGAAGTTCTCCGGCAGCGTCGCCGAGGACATCAAGACCAACATGCGCCATGCCGCCAGAGTCCAAGTCGAGGGCGTATCGGCGCTGATGAAGCGTTGGCGCAAGGAAGTCGGCGAAGCGCGCTGGCGCGATCTGTACACGGTGGTCCTGTCGATCTGGACCACCTCGGTGCGCAATCAGAACACCATCATCATCCGCGGCTTCATGAACCCGGCGAATGTGGATTCACACCTGATCGACATCCCGACCGCACAAACGCCGCACGACCCGATCGCGGTAGCGCTCGACAATCTCGCCCGGATCGTCCAGGACAACGTGGCCGCCGAGATGGTGTTCCCCAAGGATCCGATCCTGGCCGATTCGCTGAAGGGCACGGAGGATCTGCTGTCCAACGAGATCGACAAGCTCATCCAGTGCCCGCACATGAAGCCATGAGCTGAGCGACACCCGCCCCGTCGCGACGGCGCTGGCCGTCCGGCGGGCGCGGTATGCCCGCGCCGGAGACGCGGCTCGCCCAAATCAGCTCGGCCGGATCAACGACTGATGCGCGCCCACGCCCGCCAGCACGCCCGCCGCCGAGGCCAGGGTGGCGTTCTGCATCGCGGTGGCGGCGTCGCCGGCCGCGTACACGCCGGCCACACTGGTCGCCTTCCACTCGTCCACGCGGATGTGGCGGCCGAGCGGGCCTTGTTCGAATTCGCAGCCCAACTGATCCGCGAGCGGACTGGCCATGGCGCTGGCGGGCGCGGTGAACAAGGCCGATACCGCGATCGTGCGTCCGTCGGCCAGGCGCACGCCGTCCAGTTGCGGCGCCGTGCCGAGCAATGCGACCACCGGTACGCGCTCGATACTCACGCCGCGCTGCGCCAGATGTTCGGCCTGCGCCGGATCGGGTTCGAACTCGGCTTGAGTGAAGTAGGTGGTCGGGCCCCAATCGGGAATCAATGCGGCTTGATGCGCCGACAGCGCATGGTTGGCGAGTACGCCGAGCGGCCGGTCGGCGACCTCATAGCCATGGCAGTACGGGCAATGCAGCACCGACACGCCCCAGCGTTCGGCCATGCCGGCGATCGCGGGCAGTTCGTCGCGGATGCCGGTGGCCAGGATCAGACGCGAAGCGCGATGCTCGCCGTCGTCGTCCATCGTCACCGAAAAACCCCCGTCGAGCCGTTGCGCCGCCGTCGCCGTGCCGCGCACGAAACGCGCCTGCGGATAGGCGAGCAACTGGGCGCGGCTTTCATCGAGAATCCGCGCGGGCGGCTTGCCGTCGTGGCCGAGGATTCCGTGGGCGTGCGCGGCATAACGGTTGCGCGGCAGGCCCGAATCGATCACCAGCACGCGCCGGCGCGCGCGGCCCAACTGCAGGGCCGCGCTGAGGCCGGCGAAGCTGCCGCCGACGACGATGACATCATGATCCACGACGACCTCCCTGCATGTGGCGCCTGCCGTGCAGGCGTTCGGTATGCGCGGCCAGATCGGCCAGCGTGAGCGAGGCCAGGCGTCGGTCGAGCACTTGCTCGGCCTCGCGCATGGCTTCGTCGAGTACATCGATCACCGCGCGCACCACCAGGCATTGCGGTTCGGGTTGCTTGGCCGCCAGCGGCACCATGCGTTCGCCCAGGGCCTGCTGGATCTGCGCCAGGCTCAGTTGATCGGGCGCCTTGGCCAGCCGCCAGCCGCCGCCGTGGCCCTTGACCGACTGCACCACCCCAGCCTCGCGCAGCCCGGCGAAGCTGCGCCGGATCACCACCGGATGGGTGCCGACGCAGGCCGCCATCTCTTCCGAGGTCATCGCCCGCTCGGGCTGTTCGGCCATATGCAGCAGCACATGCAGGGTGACGGAAAGGCGCTCGGGGTTCTTCATGTAACTAACGTTATTACGTGATGGCGCGGGTGTCAACAAGCCGCCTTTCGCGGCTCAGTGGCGTCATATCGCCGGCGCGTGGGCCATTATTCGTCGATGCGCGCGACCCGGATTCGCTTCCGCCAGCCATCGCGCCGTTCGTTCGCCAAGGACGCCGCGATCGGCTGGCGGTGCCGTGGCAGGGCGCGACAGGCCAAGCCTGCATAAGCCACGCTTATGCGTCGACCCGAATAATCGCGTTGTCCGCGCTATCGCCGGCTCACTAGGATCGCTGCAACGCGGACCGCCCGCGTCGCGACGGTGGGTCGCGGCGGGCGCCGCGACGACCGTGCGGCCGGCGGCATCGCGCCCGCACCTCCTTCCCCACGGAGGCTTTCCTTGAATCGTCGCCAGTTCACGCTCGCCGCGCTGTCCGCCGCCGTCGCGACCGCCTTGCCCGGGTGCTCGCAGTCGTTCGCCACGCCGTGCCAGCAGACCGATGGGCTCGCCGGCGCAGGCGCGGCGGACGCGCGCTTGGCCGACGTGTTCGAACGCATGTACCGCGCGCACCTGCGCAGCTCGCCGCAGAGCGTCAGCGTGTTCGGCCTGGATCACTCCGACCACGCCGCCGCCAAACACCGCATCGACGATCGCTCCGCGGCCGCGCGCGACCGTTTCGGCCGCGAACAAGCCCGGTTCCTGCGTGAGCTCGACGCGGTCGACCGCAGCGCGCTGAGCGCCGCCGATGCGATCCATCTCGACACCGTGCGGTACACCAGCGCGCTGTACGCGCAGGGCGCGCGACAGTTCGGCTACGGTCCGGCCAACGCCGCGCGGCCGTACGCGCTGAGCCAGCGCAACGGCGCCTATCACGAGATTCCCGAGTTGTTCCGCGATGTGCACCGCATCGATACCGCCGAGGACGCCGACGCCTATCTGTCGCGCCTGCGCGCCTTGCCCGCGGCGATCGATCAGGACAGCGAGCGCGTGCGCGCCGAAGCCGCGCAGGGCGTGTCGCCGCCGGGGTTCGTCATCGATGCGACCTTGGTCCAGCTCAAACAACTGCGCGATACCGAGCCGGCGCAGACCGAGCTGCTGGCCAAACTGCTGCGACGCAGCGCCGAGCTGCGCCTCGACGGCGCCCGGCCGGTGCAAGCCGCGCGCATCGCCGAGGGCCCGATACGCGCGGCACTGCAACGCCAGATCGAAGCGCTCGAACGCTTGCGCCCACGGGCGTCGAACGAGCCCTCCGTCGCCCGTCTGCCCGATGGCGAGGCCTATTACCGCTGGGCGCTGCAACTCAACACCAGCACTCGGCAGAGCGCGGCGCAGATCCATGCGCAGGCGCTGCAACAGGCCGAGGAGTACGGCGCGCGCGTCGACGCGATCCTGCGCGCGCAAGGGCTGAGCGAGGGCAGCATCGGCGAGCGCTATCTGGCCTTGGCGCGCGATCCGCGCCATCGCTATCCCAAGACCGACGCAGGCATGCGCCGACGGTACGAAGACCTGCAGGCGCGCATACGCGACATGCAAGCGCGATTGCCGAAACAGTTCGCATCGATCCCCGACCGGTCGCCGACGATGCATCCGCAGCCGCAACGGATGGAGTATTTCCATCCGGGCGCGGTGGCCGCTTCGCTTCCGAATCGCATGTACCTGAGCGAGTACGGCATTCCCGATCTGGCGCATTGGGAACTCAGCAATCTGCACTACCACGAAAGTTCGCCAGGCCATCATCTGCAGGCCAGCCTCGCGCTGGAATCGCCGGAGATACCGGCGCTGATCAAGATCACCGAACTGCGCGCGTTCACCGAAGGCTGGGGCCTGTACGCCGAGCGTCTGGCCGCCGACATGGGCGCTTACGAGGACGAACCGCTCGGCCCGCTAGGCCACCTGCGCTCGTTCCAGATGCGCGCGATGCAGGCCGCGACCGACACCGGCCTGCACACCCAGGGCTGGAGCCGCGAACGCGCGGTGGCCTATGTGCGCCCGATCACCGGCGACAGCGAAGCCGCCGCGTCGCAACGCGTCGACCGCTATTGCGCATTGCCCACCCAGGGCTTGGTCTACATGGTCGGCCGCAGCCAATGGGACGACTTGCGCGCGAAAGCGCAACACGCGCTGGGAGTCAAGTTCGACCCGCGCGCATTCCACGATATCGTCCTGCGTCAGGGCGTGCAGCCGTTCGAGTTGCTCGATAACAGGGTCGATGCATGGATCGCGGCGCAGGCCGGTGTCTGAGCGGTGCCTTGTGCGCAGCATGCGATTGCAGTGCTTACTGCGCTCTGTGCTCGCCGGTCGATGCGACGTAAGCCCGCCCGCTATAAACCACCGTACCGGCGCCATGCAGCGTGACAGTGCAGGAAGGGCACGACCCCAGGCATTCGGTGCGTTGCAAGCTGATCTGTTCGAACGGCATGTCGTGCAAGGCAGTGGGGCTTTGCGTCTGTGCGCTCGACGCTCCCAACAGCGCGCCGATGGCGACAGTCAGCGACCCAATGCGCATCCGTGGAGTCCTCGAGCGCCGCGATGGCGGAACGGGCGAATTCTATCCGGACTAGGCCTTGGTCGATTGAGCCATACGCGCTCGATAAACACAGCGAAGCCGCCCAAACCCACCGGGCGGCTTCGTATCTTCGTGAACGTGGTTCGTTACATGATGCAGCCGACATACGCCTTGGACTTGAGAGTCTCGACTCCCCAACCCGGATCGCCGCAGCCCGCGGGTTGGCGGACGCCGACGACGGTGCCCGCGCTGTCGTAGTAAACCACCGAACAGTAGCAGCCGCTGGAACTGGTCGCCGCGCCGGTACTGGCGGAAATCGCCAACAAGGTTCCCAATACAATCAACTTAATGTTTCGCATCGTAGTCCTCTCCTGGCCTTCGTGCGGCTGGTTGCCGCCGCTGGAAGATACAACGATGGCGCGCGCGGCGTTGCGGCTGCGGTGGAACTTTGGCCAAGTCCGCACGGTCGTGCGTGGGCAAAGTTAACTGCGAGAACGATCACAAAGCATGGCGGCGTTCGAGGTCCGCGCGCGCAACCTCGCCGATGTACCGGTCGTGCGTGCCGCTCGGATGTACCGTCGCTTCGGCCTTGTGCTCGGGATCATCCTGATGCGTTTGGCTCACGGTCCCTGGTGGCCACGTACTGCCTTCTGGTCTGGAACGGCAGGCGCGGCGCAAGTGGCATCGGCACGAAGCGCTAAGTGGCCGTTGTGCCACGGCCGCCGGGACGGCACGGTGGTCGCGCATCGAAACATCAGGATCTGTCGTGGACCGGCGCATTCACCGATCCGCCGACGACAAGGTCTTCGATATCAATCCCCTCCCTGGAGCCGGCCATGAAGCTCGCCGTGATTCTCGCACTGGTCACCGCACCCGCATTCGCGACCGAACTCCCGCCCGATCTGGCCCAGGCGGTACGCGATTACGATCGCGCCCAGGTCGACAACGACACCGCCACGCTTGGGCGCCTGGTCGAGGACGATTACGTACTGGTCAATTCCGATGCGTCGGTCGAGAACAAGCAGCAGTTTCTCGCCGACTTTCATCTGCCCGGATTCAAGATCGACCCGTACACGCTCAAAGAACCGATACACAAGGTCTGGAACGACGGCGCGGTGATCGGCGGTCTGCTCGATCTGAGTTGGACTCAGGACGGCAGGCATCAGACGCGCCGTTTGCGGGTGTCGTATGTGTGGGCGAAGCGCGACGGACATTGGCGCGCGACTTATGCGCAAGTCCCGCGCGTTGTTTCGCAGGTTCCAACGCCGAAACCGGGCCGAACCGATCCGCTCAACCGCGCCGCGGCGCCAGCGATCGGCCCGCAGTCTCTGTTATCGCCCTGATCCGCGCTTCATCGGCTCGTAGGGCATCCAGTCGATGCAGATCATCGTGAAATCCTGGTCGGCCGGCACCAGCGTGGGGCCGGTTGTCGCCGCGAACGTACGCACGGTGTAGGACACCACGCTGCTGTAGTCGTGCGGGACATCATGAAGAAAGTTGTGCGGCTTGTCGCTCGTCGACAGCTGTATGCTCGATACGCGGGGATCGTTGTTGCTGATGCTTGCGCTGCAGATTCCCTGGGTGAACGAATACGACCACACCCCGGTTTCCTCGTCGACCTGCGAATCGAGCGGGTAACTCACGTCGACCGAATAGACGCCGGTAGCGATACGCGAGGCGGAGCCGCCGGCGTAGCAGTCGGCTTCGCCATGCTTGGCCTGGACCGAACCATCGGCATTGATGTAAGTGGCGCACTTGCCGTGAGCCGATACGGCTGCGAGTGCGAGCAGTGGCGCTACAAGCGTCGCGGCGAAAATCGGGCCCTTCCCGGGTCGCCGCACCGCAGGTGGCATGGTGTCCGCCGATGCTGTGTTCATGGCCGCAGAGCTCCTGTCGAAGTCGGTTGCGGCGCCCAGGCGCGGCGCCGGAGGGCGATCAGTTGATGCAGATCATGGAAAAGTCCTGGTCGGCCGGAACCAGCGTCGGGCCGGGCGTGGCCGCGAACGTGCGCACGGTGTAGGTCAACAGGCCGTTGTGGCCTTGCGGGACTCGTCGCGGATAGCTGGTTGGCTTCGCATCGGGATACATCTTCACGCTCGACGCGCCCGTATGGTCGCTGAAGACGCTGGCGGTGCAGATGCCCGCGTGAAAGGTGTAGACGGCCGCGCCGGTCGCCGGGTCGGCTTCCTCGACGACCGGGTAGCTCACACCGACCGTGTACACCCCGATGCCAACGCGCGTGGGCGGCATCACCGCGCAATCGCCCTCGCCGCGGTTGGCTTGGACCGTGCCGTCGGCGTTGATGTAGATGTTGCAGGTTCCGTACCCCAAGGCGATCGACGGGGCGAGAAGCAGAACCGAGAAGACCGCAGACAGGCCGATGCGCTTGAACTGCATCGTTTCCATCGACGGCGCTTCGATAGCGGCGGTACGCATGTCATCGATCTCCCGACAAGGTGGACGATTCATCGACTGCGCCGGGGCGACGACTGGCGCGCGCCGCGATCATGGTCGTCCGGATGCGCCCTGTCTGTGATCGACCGCCACCTTGCCGGGCGGAACTTCGTCGTTTTGCGCAATCGCCTATCGATTCTCGACACTGTTCGATACGTGCGGGCGCTTGTCGCCGGCGTCCCCGCCGTCGCTGCGTACTTGTCTGCGGCGATGGGTCAGCAGGTCGCGTATCGCCTGTTCATGTTCTTCGTCGCGCCAGATGCTTCCGATGGTCGGGCAGCAGGTAAAATCGGACCGTGTCGCAAACCGCAGTATGATCGCCAATCATCGATGTCAGTAGCACAAGGAGAGCAGGTCATGAGGAAGTTGTATTCGATCGCCCTGATGGGTTTGGCTTTGGGAATGAGCCAGCAAGCGTTTGCCGAAGTGGTCAATCTGACCAACAGCGCCGACGGCGCGACTCACGAGGCCGCGGTTACCGCGGTCAAGAAAAACTTGAACGATGCCTGTACGGATCGCAAAGGCCAGCCCGTCGC
Source organism: Lysobacter sp. CA199 (assembly GCF_052078715.1). Lineage (NCBI taxonomy): Bacteria > Pseudomonadati > Pseudomonadota > Gammaproteobacteria > Lysobacterales > Lysobacteraceae > Lysobacter > Lysobacter sp. CA199. Next base: position 416,691 of record NZ_JBQJIL010000005.1, read on the forward strand.
CGACTCGTTCAAGATCGACGGTGAGGTCAAGAGCGCGAATCCCGAGGTGCCGAAGCCGTTCCACATCGATGCCAGGATGAAGTGCGATCTTCCGGAAGGTTGATCGAGGATCCAGGCCGATCCCGCGGATCGGCCGCTGCATGATCCAGAAGAACCCCGCTTCGGCGGGGTTTTTCGCATCCGGCTTGCACCGCGTGCGCTAACGCGGCCCCGGCGCTTGAGCACAGGCGCCGGCCCGCTCATGGCCTGCCGTTCAACCTTTGGGCAGATACCAGCGCCGATAGCGGAGCAGGGCTTCGACGAAGTAATAGTCCGCGTAGGTCAGCGGCACGTCGACTTCGCTGCCGTGCGGGATCGAGCCGACGCTGTGCTGCAGCAGGAAACCGCCGTTGTCGCCCAGCGCGGCGCGGTAGGGCGGTGCGGCCAGCGAGCGCAGCATGGTCGCGGCGGTCTCCACATAACGGGTGCGCTCGCTGCCTTCGGCGTATTGGCCTAGCTCCAGCAACGCCGAGGCGATGATCGCGCCGGCCGAGGCATCGCGCAGCGCGTCGGGAATGCCTGGCGCATCGAAATCCCAGTACGGGATCTTGTCGGCGGGCAGATTCCGATGATCGAGGATGAACGATGCGATGCCGCGCGCCTGCGCGAGGTAGCGCGGATCGCGGGTGAAACGGTAAAGCATCGTATAGCCGTACAGGCCCCAGGCCTGGCCGCGCGCCCATGCCGACTCGTCGGCGGCGCCCTGCGCGGTGATCTTCCGCTTCGGTTCGCCGGTCTCGGGGTCGTAGTCGACGACGTGGTAACTGCTGTAGTCGCTACGGAAATGATTGCGCAGCGTGGTGTCGGCATGATTGATCGCGATCTCGCGCAGCTTCGCGTCGCCGCCGTTCTGCGCCGCCCACAGCAGCAGCTCCAGGTTCATCAGATTGTCGACGATCACCGGCGACTGGAAGCGGCTGCTGCTGTTCCAGCTCTGGATGGACTTCATCGCCGGACGGTAACGCTGGGTCGCCGTCTGCGCGGCGGTGTCGACCACCGCCTTGTAGCGCGCATCGCCGGTGATGCGATAGGCGTTACCGAAACTGTTGAAGATCATGAAACCGATGTCGTGGTCGCCGGTGTGGTGCTTTTCCTTCTCCAGGATCGCCAGCCGGCGCTCGGCTTCGGCGAGCGTGGCCGGATCGCGCGTGTACTCGTAGGTCAGCCACAACGTTCCGGGATAAAAGCCGCTGGTCCACCACCGGGTATCGCTGGTGACCGGTTTGCCCTTTTCGAAACTGCGGGGCATGACGTCCGGCGGCGTGTTGCGCGCCAGCACCTGGTACTGCCGCGCGGCGAAATGCAGTTGGGTGTCGATCAGCGCGGCCATGTCGTCGCCCGCCGCGCGGCGCGGTTGTTGCGCGCAGGCGCCGAGCAAGGTGAGCGCGGCGACCAGGGGCATCCAGAAACGTTTCATGCCGACAGTTCCATGATGAGCGACCGGGCTCATCGTACCGTGGCGTGGCGCGGAAGCATCGGGCCGACTTTAGTCGAAGGCGGCCGTGGCGTGTCCGGCCCCGAGCCGTCGACGAGGCCCGCGCTGTCTGCGCTAAGACCCGTCGAAATGTGACAGATGGCCGGTATGGGCGCTGACAAGTGAGCCGCTTCGCTCCCGCAGGCTGCATGCTTTGTCGCCAAGCCGTTCTATCTTCGACCCATGCCGCTCAGGGAGCTGCCATGTCTTTCGCGACCGCCGCTGATTCACGTCTTGCCACGGCCGGCGCACGAGATCGTCGAAACGCCGCAGCGGGCCCGAGCATGCAGCGCGCCGTGTGGTGCCTGTGGCCCGCGCTGCTGGTTGGTTGCGCGCTGACGCCGCACGGCCCCGCGTCGGAAGCCTCGGGTCTTCGCTACCCATTGCGCAATCCGCTCGAAGAGACGCGACAGGAAGTGATCGAACTGATCGTCCCGCCGGGATTGCGGAACCAGCCGCTTACCGCAATCGATGAGCGCACCGGCGAAACGCTGGCGTTGCAGTACCCGGCGGCCTCCGATCGCATCGATCGGGCGCTGGTGCAAGTGCGTCTGGATCCTCATGCGCAACGCATCGTACGGCTGCGCGCGGCATCTGCGCCCGCACCGGTCCCGACGCTCGCCTACGGCCGCCACGTGCCCGAGCGCAAGGACGATTTCGCCTGGGAAAACGACCGCATCGCCTTCCGCGTATACGGCCCCGCGCTGGCGGCCGACGGCGAGGTCTCCAGCGGCGTCGACGTGTGGGCCAAACGTGTGCGCACGCCGGTGATCGATCGTTGGTATGCCGGCGGCGATTACCACGCCGACCATGGGCAGGGCCTGGATTTCTACAAGGTGGGGCCCAGTCGCGGTTGCGGCGGCATCGCCCTGCGCGACGGCGATGGCTTCGTCGCGTCCGGCAATTACCTGCGCTGGCGGCGCCTCGCCGCGGGACCGTTGCGGGTGGTGTTCGAGCTCGATTACGCGTCGTGGGGGCCGGTCGGTGCGCAAGTGGTGGAAACCAAACGCATCTCGCTCGATGCCGGCTCGAACTTTTCGCGAATCGAAACCCGCCTGACGCCGCAGTCCGCGCCAACCATGCTGCCGGTGGCCATCGGAGTGCAGCGCGCCGCGGCCGATCGCGTGGCCTACGACGCCGACGGCCATTGGGCCAGCGTGTGGAGCGCTCCGCTGGCGGGTTCGGGAAGCATCGGTTGCGCCGTGGTGTTGCCTGCGCAAACGGCGGCGACGATCGCCGACCGCGACGGCCACCTCTGGCTCTCGACCGCTCAAGCCGCAGCCGAACCGCTGATCTACTACGCCGGCGCCGCCTGGTCCCAGGGCCTCGACTTCCGCGATGCCGACGCCTGGAACGCCGAAGTCGAAGCGTTCGCGCGACGACTTACGGCGCCGATCCAGATCGGCGATGAGCGTTGAGTTCGCGCGCTGGCCAAACTCATCGCCCATCGCGAGCGCCGCATCGTCGTTGTGAACATCCAGAACCGGTGGTGAAGAGCCGCGGCGAACCCCGCCGGTCCTGACAGGCGACCGGCGAAGCCAGGCTTCATCCGCAACCGATGGACCGGGCTATCCGAACCGAACGTTCACCACGGCGGTATCGCGGCGCGCACACGTGCTGACGCCGATGTCGTGCGTCACGCGACGGATGCGAACTCGCGCGGCGCGAAGGCCGACTTTCGGCGATATGCGATGCAACTCGCGGTTCGCCGGGGACTGGACCTGTCCTATTGAACGCGGCATCGCCGTCGCGATCGCCGACAGGCCCCTTCTTCCCACCTTTCCCACGAGAACCGCCATGGCCCATCGGAACCCGTTCGTCGCCACTTCGCTCAGTCTCGCCGTCGCCGCCGTTGCCGCCGCCGCTTCGTTTCATGCCGCGGCCGCCGAGTACCGGATCGCGCGCAGCGCCTTGCTCGCCAAGGAGGCGCAGCTCACCGACGCGCCGTTGATGCGCAAGGTCAAGCAATCGATCCGCACCCTCGACAACGCGGCGGTCGAAGCGGTGCAGCCGGGACGCGCGGCCAATCCGGACAACGTCAAGCGGGTCGAATCGATCCTGAGCAACGCGCAGTTCGAATTCGTGTTCCCGATGCGCACGCCCGAATACACCTATCGCGGCCTGTTGCAGGCGGTGGCCAAGTTCCCGGCCGTGTGCGCCAACTACGAGACCACGGCCAAGTCCGACGCGTTGTGCCGCAAGACCCTGGCGACGATGGTCGCGCACTTCGCGCAGGAAACCGGAGGCCACAACGCCAGCAGCCCGATCCCGCAGTGGCGTCAGGCGCTGGTGTACGTGCGCGAGATCGGTTGGACCGAAACCTCGCGCAACGGCTACAACGGCGAATGCAATCCGGCCACCTGGCAGGGCAAGGCCTGGCCCTGCGGCAAGTTCGCCGACGGTACGTTCAAGAGCTATTTCGGCCGCGGCGCCAAGCAGCTGTCCTACAACTACAACTACGGCCCGTTCTCGCAGGCCATGTACGGCACGGTGCGCACCTTGCTCGACCGGCCCGATCTGGTCGCCGATACCTGGCTCAATCTGGCCAGCGCGACGTTCTTCTTCTCGTATCCGCAGCCGCCCAAGCCCTCGATGCTGCACGTGATCGACGGCACCTGGGTGCCCAACGCGAACGATCAGAACAACGGGCTGGTGCCGGGCTTCGGCGTGACCACCCAGATCATCAACGGCGGCATCGAATGCGGCGGCAGCGGCGAGCATCCGCAATCGCAGAACCGCATCACCTACTACCGCGCGGCCGCTGCCTACTTCCAGGTGCCGGTGCCGGGCAACGAAGTACTGGGCTGCAAGGGCATGAGAGCGTTCGACGCCAATGGCGCCGGCGCGCTGGCGATCTACTGGGAACAGGATTTCAGCTGGGTACCGAGCAATCCGGAAGGCAAGAGCTATGCCTGCAAACTGGTGACCTATCAGACCCCGCACTCGGCCTTGCTCGCCGGCGACTACGAGCGCTGCGTGGTGAACGCGTTTCCGAACGTGGTGGTGACGAACTGATGCGATGACGTCGATCGGACGATTCCGATCCTGTCATGGCCTCCGGCGAGCGACGGATATCTGTCGCTCGCCCGACGCTACGCCCGATCCGAGCGGAGCGGGTTCGTTTCATTGGGGGTGCGCCTCACACCTTCGCTTGGAAGGACGAGAGTCATCCTTCGCGTTGTCGCCGTTTCCGATCGCCGCCGGCTGGGTCTGGCGATAATGTTTGGTGCGCTGGGCTACGACAAAAAGGCGTGGCCGCGCGCGCGAACCCGACGCTGATCCGCGGAGCCGGCGCGTCCACAGATCGGCTCGACTTGGGCAGCAAGTGAAAGTGGACGCCGGCGCTTGAGGTCCGTGCGGTCGATTCGTCGCGATCCATCGCAACGCGAAGTGGCCAGGCATCCGGGTCAAAGAATGCTGTCGGCACGGCGATCTATCAAGGCCGAAGGGGCCGCCGGAGTGACGTCAAACATGAACAATTCAGACGGTTCGCCGCCGTTCGCGGCCACCGCTAGCCGCCGACCGCCATCGTCGGGCAAGTCGACATGGTCTCGAAAACCGCTTCCCGTGCTGAGCCGCCGTTATCGCCTGGACGCCGCGCGCTTGGCCAAGCGCGTTCGATTGGCCGACACCGTGCGGGCCACGGGTTTGAGTCCCTCGGCCAGGATGCGATCGCCGGCGTGGGCGAGGCCGGTCCAGCGCTGCCAAGGGCTGGACCACGGCGACCAAGCCGACCACAGGCCGGCCGAGAACGGCGCCAGCCACATCGCGTTGACCATGCCCCACCAGCTTTTCATCGCGGCGCTGCCTTTCTCGGCGACCATCCGATTCCATTCGCGTTGGTCCCGGCCCGACGGCGGTTGAGTGGCCCAGGCCATGTCCATCAGCCGTTGCGTGATCACGAACGGCGACGCCTGGGCGATGGTGGACAGTTGCCGGGTCGAACGGGAAGGCGCGGACGGCATCGGAGGCTGAACCTGTGAACTGCGATCGATCGAGTGTGTCACGCGACTGTGCAATCGCAGTGACGAGCGACATCGCGTTGCATCGCAGCGCGATGCGATGGCCATACTGCGGTACTCAGCGCCACGCAGAGCGGCAGCCAGAAGCTGCCGCAAAGCCGCATGCCTGGACTAGGGATTGGCGATCGGCGTGGTCGTATCGGCGCTCAACCGCCATTGGCCGCGCACCCGCGCCCAGTTGGCGACATCGATCGCGTGCAGAGTGATGCCGGCGGAAGGAATGGTGAACTCGACGCGATCGACGACGACGGCGCTCGAGCACTGTGGGGTGATCGTCTGCGCCAGCAGGGTGCGCTTGAACACGTACTCGTTGGCCATCACCGCGCGATAGAACGCGGTGATCGCCGGTTTGCCGTTGAGCACCTGGCCCAGGCTGTTGATCTGGACCGCGTCTTCGGCGAAGCCGGCCATGAAACGATTGAGATCGCGCCGGGCGAACGCGTCGCCGAGCGCTTCGGAGCTGCGTTCGAACTCGCGCTCGCAATGCCGATGCTGCGCCGCCATCGGGTCCTGCGCCGCCGCGGTGAGCGGAGTCAAAGCCGACAACGCGAGCGTCATGCCCGCAGCGACCATCGAAGTACGACGCTTCATGTTCGGTCCTTGCTGGAGTGGTTGGAGACCGAACGCTATCGAACCGACTTGCGCGGCGATGTACCCGGATCGCGAAAGGAGCTGACTGGGTTGCTCAATGCGTGATGCGTACGCAATGGCGTCGCAGGAGCTACGACGGAGTCGTCGGTTTGGGCGGCGGAGACATCCCGGTCGCCGATCCGAACGCGCCATCTAGGGCCTGGGCGGGGATGGAGATATGGACTTGGCGCAAAGGCAGAACAGCGCTGAGCTGAGCGGCAGCCATGCGAAACAGAAAGACAAGGTAATGATCGAGTCGTATTGATGGAAGGTCATGATTCGTGCGTCGTTTCCCAGCGCGACCGTCGCCAGTGTCATGACCACGAATCGCAGGGCGTAGTAGACAGGTGGAGCCAGCGCGACGGCGAGAAGCCAGCGGCTCGCTCTGCTGCGCAGCCGCCTGTGCATGACCATGCTTCCGAGCGCGAACAGCAGGTACCAGGCAATCACCGCCGCGGGGACCGAGTATTCGGCGAGCAGTTCTATGAAGCCGTCTTCCATGCACCCTGCTCCTGTGTGTCGATTGGTGAGGCCGTTACGTCTGGACTCATTGCCGTGCTTATTGAATCTTCCTGTTCTTCAATGAACTGGCAAGGGTCCGGTGCCCAACCCTGGGCTGGGGCACTGACAGTGTAAGCACGGTCGCCCGGATGATCGGGCCTCGCCTCGCTGCGGATGAGGGCGAATGATGGTGATCGTACCGTCCGCCGTGCCGGCGCAGGCTCCCGGCGCTTACGCAAGAACCGGCCCCGCGCTTGCTATCCTGCCGATCCGCCACGGTCTGGATTCGCCTTGTCGCTCCGATTCACTCGCGCCCGGACCCGTCGCGGGCGCATCGTCCGGCTTCGCGTCGCCGTCCCCGAGGACGAGGGGCGTTATTGCCTGCACTGGATCGACGAGACCGCCGCGGCCGAAGATCCGCCTCGCCCGTTGTACGGTCGCGTGGACGCGCGCGGGCAGGACGTGGCCGGCGAGCGGGCGCACGGTCTGGGCGCGTTGGGGGCGATGGCGGCGCTGGCCGTGCCGGCGACGCTGGGAGTGTTCGAGGTTCAGGGCGATGACGATTGGGTTCATTGGGCGGTCGCCGACGGCGACACTCTGAGCCTGATCCCGCGCCATCGCGCAACCCTGCTCGATCAGGCGATGGAAGGCTGCCTGCGCTGGCTGCCGGCGCTCGTGTTCGCCTGCGCCGTCGCGGCGGTGTCGTCCTGGCTGATGTTCGCCACGGGCGTCGCCTTCATCGTGTCGTGCACGTTGCTGGTCGCCTCGGTGGTGGCGATGGTGATCACCGGGATCGGGCTGTACGAGCACGCCGCGATACTGCTGGAAAATCACCGCTATGGCGAAATGATCCTGACCTCGGAAGCGGCCTTGCGCCGCGCACGCGCGCAGGCACGCGAACGTCCCGCGCCAGCAGCGCCCATGTACGAATCCGACGATCCGGCCGAGGACGAGGACGAGGACAAGGCCGAACGCGAGGACTTCGACCCCTTCCCGCCTCGTCGCCCGCGCGCGCGCGGGCGAAAAAAACGCAGAGCACGTCATGGACGTTGAACCGATCCGGTTGCTGCAGCTGGAAGCCGTGCTGGACGATCTTCAAGTGAAGACCGAGTACAGCGCCGGCAACCCACTGAGCTTCGACGTCTACCGCTTTTCTTTCGGCGAGCGTCGCCTGGCGTTCTACAGCCTGCGCGGCCATGGCCGCGTCGCGCCGTTCCTGGCCGTCGGCGACCGGGTCGAAGTGGTGGCCCATTGGCCGCAGCAGGCGCAGGACGAGGAAGGGCTGGTCTATGGGTTGCGCAACCTGGAGGACGGCCGGGTCTATTTCGCCCATGGGATCTTCCGCATCCGTTTCGCCGCCCGCGCGATGACCGTCTTCACCGCGCGCCGGCTGAAGGAAATGGCGCGCATGCTGGGCGTGCTCGCCTTGGCGACGCTGTTGCTGATCGGCGCCATCATCGTGTTCGCGGGTCCGGAGCCGGAGTGGGACATGTTGCTGTTGTGCGCGATCTTTTTCGCAAACGGCTTCGCCGTGATCGCGCTGTCCAGCGCGATCGCCCGTGCCCGGTGGCGGGCGGGGTACGCCACCGGCCGTCAACGGCTGACCGAACGCGTCTACGCTGCATGCGGTCTGCAGCCGCCCTTGATCTCGCGCTTGCCGCCGCGGGTCTACGAGGTCTGAATCCGACCGCCGTCGGCGCGTTGCGCCGGCGGTCTGTTGTGCGCGCGCATTGCGCACATGCAAGCGCCGGTGCGTCGCCATCGATGCCCTTCGCAACCGTATCCAACGGCTATGCAGCGCGGTGCAGTCAGGCCGTGGCACGCGTTCGATCACATCGATGTGGCCGCTGATGGCTTCCGAATACGTGTGACATGTGCCAAGTTGAGATTGTGACCGCGCCATTACGATGGCCGCCGATTGGTGTGCACTCCGTTATGTGACGTATCAACCATTTTTAGTGAGGAACGTGCAGCTCAGGTGTTCTCTCTGTGCCTTGTTCTATGCGTATGCTGATATGGAATACGCAATTCTTCATGAGTCGCCATACAAAAATGGTTGAATGCTTGTGAGGAAGTTGAACCAGCCGGCTGGCCGGCTGCGGGTTCAGGGGAGTCGTCGCTCTTTGGGGGAGTGATGGCAGTCGCGATCGCGATGCAAATGAATGCTCGGAAACAATATGGATACCGCGATTGTTGGAATGGCGTTTCGCTTTCCAGGGGCAACCGACGGCGAAACGTTTTGGGGAAATCTGGTCGATCGCAAATCTAGTGTGACCGAGATCCCAGCGCAGCGTTGGGACTGGCGCCAGGTATGGGGCGATCCGAAGCAAAGCGTCAATAAAACCGATAGCAAATGGGGCGGATTCATCGACGCGGCGGACGCGTTCGACCACGAGTTCTTCGGTTTTCTGCCCAAGGTGGTGCAGGCCATGGATCCGCAGCAGCGGATCATGCTCGAGCTCGCCTGGAACTGCATGGAAGATGCCGGTGTCGCGCCGTCCAGCGTGCGCGGCCGCAAGATCGCGGTCGTGGTGGGCGTGTTCAACCACGACTACAAGGAATTGCAGGAACGCGGCCAGATCTCGATCGAAGCGCACCATTCCACCGGCACCGCGACGGCGGTGATCACCAATCGCGTCTCGCACTACTTCGATCTGCGCGGGCCGAGCGTGCCGATCGACACGGCGTGTTCGAGTTCGCTCAACGCCATCCATAACGCCATCCAGGCCTTGCAGTACGACGGCTGCGAGATGGCGCTCGCCGGCGGCATCAATCTGATGCTCACGCCGACGCGTCACATCTCGTTTTCGAAGATGGGCATGCTGTCGCCCAGCGGCACCTGCAAGACCTTCGACGATACCGCCGATGGTTACGTGCGTGGCGAAGGCGCGGCGTTCTTGCTGCTCAAACCCTTGGAGCACGCGATCGCCGATGGCGATGCCATCCATGGCGTGATCAAGGGTTCCGCGGTCAATCACTGCGGCAGCACCTACACCTTGACCTACCCCAGTCCGCAGGCGCAGGCCGAGGTCATCGTCGAGGCGCACGAGCGCGCGGGCGTCGGCGTGGATACCTTGAGCTTTGTCGAACTGCACGGCACCGGCACGCCGAAGGGCGACCCGATCGAATTCGAAGGTCTGGTGCGGGCCTTCGGTACGCTGGCGCACAAGCAGGGCATCGATCTGCCGTCCGCGTTCTGCGGCCTGAGTTCGGTGAAGACCAACATCGGCCATCTCGAAGCAGCCGCGGGCGTCGCCGGCGTGATCAAGGTGCTGCTGGCGATGCGGCACCGTCGCTTGCCGGCGTTCCAGAACTTCACCCGGCTCAACGCTCGCATCGCCATCGAGGGCACGCCGTTCTACGTGCTCGACGACAGCCGTCCCTGGCTGCCGCCTTCGCCGGGCGCGCCGCTGCGCGCGGGCGTGAGTTCGTTCGGATTCGGCGGTACCAATGCCCACCTGATTCTGGAAGAGGCGCCGGCGTCGCCGATCGCCAAGAGCAACCGCCGCGGCCGCGTCGATGAGCCGGTGATGATCGCCTTGTCGGCCAAGACCGCGCCTGCCTTGCGACGCCGCATCGCGGCGCTGCGCGACTGGTTGCAGGGCGATGCCGGACAGACGCGGCTGATCGATCTAAGCCGTACCTTATTGACAGGTCGCGACGCGCTCGCCTGTCGGTTCGCTTGCGTGGTCGACGGCCCGGATGCGTTGCTCGACGCGCTGAATCAGGCGATGGACACGGATGCCCAGGCTCAGACCGCCGCGCCGGAGAGCGCGGACGGTGACGCGCTGCAGACGTTGCTGTCGAAGTGGCCCAAGCTCAAGAAACAAGCGCGCATCGATGCGCTGCAGACCTTCGCGGACGCCTTCCGCGGGGGCGCGACGCCGATGTCGTCGTCGTGGGCGCCGCTGTTCGCGGGCGCCTCGGTGCGTCCTGTGCGGCTGCCCGGTTATCCCTTCGCGGGCGCGACGTTCTGGACGCCGGCGCCGATCGCAGCGGCTTTGCGCAACGATGCGCAGGCCCAAATCGGTCTGCACCCGCTGTTGCACAAGAATGTTTCCGTCCTCGGCCAACAGCGCTTCCGCTCGACATTCGACGGTCGCGAATTCTTTCTCGCCGACCATGTCGTCGACGGTCGCCCGATCCTGCCCGGCGTGGCGTATCTGGAGATGGCGCGCGCCGCCGCGCGACTTGCGCTGGCCGACGCCGCCGATGCGGATGCCGTGTCCACAGTCAGCGTGCACGACGTGGTCTGGCAGCGCCCGCTCGAAGTGGCGGACGCTGCGGTGTCGGTCGAACTGGAGCTGGATTCTTTCGGCGACGGCGCGGCGCAGAACGCCGGCCCGGCCCGGCTGCGCTTTCGCGTCGTCGACGCGGAAGCGCAGGAGTCCGCGCAGTTCTACTGCCGCGGCCGCCTGGACGTCGATCCGGACGCCGGCGAAACCCTGCTGGATGTCGGCGCGATCGGCGCCGACTGCACGGCCGGCCTGGTCGATGCCGCGGCCTGCTACGCCGGGCTGGCCGGCCTGCAATTGCAGTACGGACCGGCTCACCGATCGATCGCCGATGTACGTCTCGGCGCCGGTCAGTGTCTGGCGCGGATCGTGTTGCCCGCGCAACTCTCGGCCGATCGCGCGGCGTTCGTCGTGCATCCGAGCACGGCCGACGCGGCGCTGCAGACCGCGGTCGTGCTCGCGTCCGGCATCGATGCGACGGACGAACCGCGCGAGCAGGCGCCGTGCCTGCCGTTCTCCCTGGATCGTCTGGATATTCTCGATGCGGGCACACCGGTCGAGTCGTCCGGCTCGGAAAAGACCGAGCTGTTCGCCTGGGCGCGGTTCGCGCCCGCATCGTCGGGCAGCGACCGCATTCCGAAGCTCGACATCGATCTGATCGAATGCGCGCCCGGCCAGTCCGTCGGCCGCGTGCGCCTGGCGTTCCGCGGATTGAGCTTGCGTCCGCGCATGGCGCAGGCTTCGGTGGCGCAGGTTCCGGCGACGCAGGTTCCGGCGGCATCGGCGGTGCATCGCGCGCCCGAATCGATCGCCGGCGACCTGTACGCGCCGCTGTGGGCGCAAGCCGCGATACCGAGCGCGGTGCAGGCTCCCGCAACCGTGGTGCTGGTCGGTGATGGGGACGATCTCGATAGTCTTCACGCCGCGCTCGTGGGAACCTCGCCATTCGCCGGCACGCATTTCGTACGCCTGCCGATCCTCGCCGCGGACGCCGAGCTCGCGCCGGCAGAGCAGGGCAATTGCCTGCGCGCCGGTTCGCTCGCCGATGCCGAAGCCGTGGTCGCGGCCTGGAAAGCACGCGGCGCGCAACCGGAACACTTCGTCTGGATCGCGCCGCGGCGCGCTGGCGAGCTGTCCGTGCAGACGCGCATCGACGCCGGTGCGCGTACCGTATTCGCGCTGGTCAAGGCGATGCTGCGCGGCCCCAAGCGCGCGCGCCTGGTGCATCTGGTCGAACCCGACATCGCCGGCACCGCGGAACTCGACGGGCTCGGCGCCACCGACATCATTGCGCTGGGCGGGTTCTACAAGACGCTGTCGATCGAGAAGCCGAGCTTCAGCGGACGAGTCGTGCAATGCCCCGCCGATCCTGCGGGCCTGGCCGGCATCGTCGCCGACGAGCTGTGCGCGATCGACAAAGCCACCGACGTGCGCTATCGCGAAGGCCGGCGCGAAACGCGGATGTTCGCGCCGATCCATTCCAGCGCCTTGCCGTCGGCGCCTCACGCGGCCGGTGCGGGTTTCCGCGAAGGCGGCGCGTATCTCATCACCGGCGGCCTGGGCGCGTTGGGCCTGATCGTGGCCCGCCATCTGTGCGAGCGCTATCGGGCCACGGTCTATCTGACCGGTCGCAAGGCGCCGTCCGGGGCGCAGCGTCCGGTGCTCGACGAGTTGGCCGCTCTCGGCGGCCGCGCGGTGTATTTCGCTTGCGACATCACCGATCGCGAAGAGGTTCGGCGTGTCCTGGCGGAGATCCGCGCGGATCTGCGCACGCGCGATCAAGCCTTGAACGGCGTGCTGCACTCGGCTGGCGTCATCGAAGACGACTTCCTGCTGCGCAAGCCCGCGGACGCGTTCTCGCGCGTGATCGCGCCGAAGGCGCAGGGCACTTGGTGTCTGGATCAGGAGACGCAGCACGATCCTGTGGACCTGTTCGTGCTGTTCTCGTCGGTCACCGGCGTGCTCGGCAATGTCGGACAAAGCGACTACGCCTTCGGCAACGCCTTCGAGGACGAGTTCTCGGCCATGCGCGAGGGCTTGGTCGCGCTCGGCGCGCGCAGCGGCAAGTCGGTCTCGATCAACTGGCCGTACTGGCAAGACGGCGGCATGCGCCTCAACGAGAAGGAAGAACAGGCGCTGCGGCGCAGTTTCGGCATTGTGCCGCTGGCGACCCGGCGCGGCATCGAAGTGTTGGAATACGCGATCGCTCAAGCGCAGCCGCAACTGGTGGTGATGCCGGCCGGCGACACCGACAAGGTACGCGAAGTGCTCGGCGTGATCGCCGGCGATCACGCGTCTTCGGTCGCCGCGACCGCCGTGGCCGCATCGAGCGTCGACGGCGAGCGTGGCGATCGCGATCCTTCGACCTGGCGTGCGCCCGTGTCGGGTTTCCTGGCGAATCTGTTCGCCTCGCAGCTCGGCATTTCCGCCGACTTCGATCCCGACCGCTCGTTCAAGGACTACGGTTTCGATTCGGTGGTGATGATCGATCTGATCGCCGAACTGGAAAAGGCTTTCGGCACGCTGCCTAAAACGCTGTTCTTCGAATATCAGACGCTGGCCGAAATCAGCGGTTATTTCATCGAGCACCACCCTGATCGCTGCCGCGCGATCGCCCGTCCCGAGGAAGCGTCGGCGGTCATCGTCGCTGCGCCTACACCTACACCTACACCCACGCCCACGCCGTCGCCGCGCGCCGCGAGCGAGCCGGCACGCGCCGTCGCGTATGCGGTGTCCACGCCCGGAAGCGTCCGGATCGGTGAACCCGGCCCGGCGCCGCATCAGGGCGACATCGCGATCATCGGCCTGGCCGGCCGATATCCGCAGGCCGAAACGCTGGAAGCGTTCTGGGAGAACCTGCGCCTGGGCCGCGATTGCGTCGAGGAAATTCCCGCCGACCGGCCGGACATCGCGGCCAAGTTCCGCTTCCAGGCCGGCGACGCGACGCGCGCCAACAGTTACAGCCGTTGGGGCGGCTTCCTGCGCGATGTCGACCGCTTCGACCCGCTGTTCTTCAACATCTCGCCCAAGGAAGCGGAGAACATCGATCCCAACGAGCGGCTGTTCCTGGAGATCGCTTCGCAGGCGATCGAGGATGCCGGTTATACGCCCGACACGCTGGCCGCGGCGCGCGGTTATCGCGATAACCCGGTCGGCGTGTACGCCGGCCTGATGTGGGGCGATTACCAGTTGCACGGCGTGGATCGTCCGCGCGACAGCTGGGTCGTGCCGCACAGCTTCTATTGGGCGGTCGCCAATCGGGTGTCGTATCAGTTCAATTTCTCCGGCCCGAGCCTGACCGTCGACACGGCCTGCTCGTCGTCGTTGACCGCGATCCATCTCGCCTGCCAGGCGATCCGCCAGGGCGAGATCGACGTGGCCATCGCCGGCGCGGTCAATCTGTCGCTGCATCCGAACAAGTACAACCTGCTGTCGGACATGCATTTCCTGTCCTCCGACGGCCGTTGCCGCGCCTTCGGCGAAGGCGGCGACGGCTATGTGCCCGGCGAAGGCGTCGGCGCCGTGGTGTTGAAGCCGCTGGCCAAGGCGCGCCAGGACGGCGACCACATTTACGCCGTCATCCGCGGCTCGTCGATCAATCACGGTGGCAAGGCCTCCGGTTTCACCGTGCCCAATCCCAAGCGCCAGGCGGCGCTGGTGCGCGAAGCGCTGGATGCGGCGGGCGTCGATGCGCGCCACATCAGCTATGTCGAAGCGCATGGCACCGGCACCAGTCTGGGCGATCCGATCGAGGTCGCCGGCCTGACCAAGGCCTTCGCCCAGGCCGAAAGCCAGTACTGCGCGATCGGCTCGGCCAAATCCAACCTCGGCCACCTCGAAGCGGCCGCGGGCATCGCCGGCCTCACCAAGGTGCTGCTGCAGATGCGGCACCGCAGCCTGGTGCCGTCGATCCACTCCGACACGCCCAACCCCTACATCGACTTCGCCCGCAGCCCGTTCCGGGTGCAGCGCACCTTGCAGCCTTGGCCGCGGCCGGTGATCGAACACAACGGATCGCGCACCGAATTGCCGCGACTGGCGGGCATCAGTTCCTTCGGTGCCGGCGGCAGCAACGGCCATCTGATCGTCGAGGAGTACGTCGAGGAGGTTCGCGGCGACGCGCAGGTCGAAGCGCCGGTGCTGATCGTGCTGTCGGCGCGCCGCGAAACCGCACTGCGCGAAATGGCCTCACGGCTCGCGCACCGTCTGCAGGCCGATCCCGATATCGGTCTGCAGGATGCGGCGTACACCTTGCAGGTCGGTCGCATCGCCATGGAGTTCCGTCTCGCGTTGGTGGCGGCCTCGCGGCGCGAGCTGCTCGACGCGCTGCGGACGTATGCCGAACACGGCGCCCTGAGCGCGCAAGCCTGGTCGGGTCATCGCGATGCCGCAAAACGCGAACCCGCGGTAGCGGCGCGCTTGGCGGCGGCGGCGGCGCGGATGCCGGAATGGCTCGCCGCGCGCGATCTGGCCGCATTGGCGCAGGCCTGGGTAGACGGCGGAACGGTCGACTGGCCCGCACTGCACGCGCAGGCCGGCCGGCGGCGGGTACCGCTGCCGGGCTATGCCTTCCAACGCCAGCGATATTGGGTCGACACGGCCGACGTCGGCGCGGGCCGCGATGCGGCGATCGCCGTGCTTCATCCGCTGATCGACGCCAACGTATCGACCCTGGATGAGCAGGCATTTCTCAAGACCTTCCGTCCCGACGAGTTCTACCTGCGCGATCATCGCCTGGGCGAGAACCGGATCCTGCCGGGCGTGGTCTATCTCGAACTCGCCCTGCAGGCCGCGCGCCTGGCCGCGCCCGGGCGCGCGGTGACGGCGCTCGAGGACGTGCACTGGTACAAGCCGGTCATCGTGAACGATGCGCCGCAGACAGTGCGGGTCGCGCTGTTGCCCGAGCGTGGCGCCGTCGCCTTCGAGGTGTGCGCCGACGACGATGCACAACGGCCTTATGCCCAGGGTGCGATCGTGCTCGGCGACGCGGGCGCTAGCGTCGCGTCCGTCGGCGGGGACGCCGCGGACCGGGATCTGGCGTCGATCGCCAAGCGCACGGTCGCGCTGGACGGCGCGCAGGTGGAGGCCGCGTTCTCGGCGATGGGCTTCGCCTTCGGCGAAAGTTTCCAGGTCTTCGAGAGTCTGCGCTACAACGCCGACGAAGCGCTGGGCGTGCTGCGGCTGCCGCGGATCGCCGGCGTAGACGTCGCGGATTTCGTCTTGCATCCGGCGTTGCTCGACGGCGCCATCCGCGTCAGCCTCGGCGTGGGCGGGTTCGGCGCGCGCGCCGACGCAATCCGGGTTCCGGTGCGGCTGGGTCGGATCGAAATCGTCGCGACGCCGGGCGAGCGCGTCTGGGTGCACGCCCGCAAAACCGCGGTCGTACGCGGCGAAACCACGCCGGAGCAGTCGCACTTCGATCTGACCTTGTGCGATGCGCAGGGCCGGGTGCTGGTGCGGATCGAACAGCTGACCATTCACGCCGCGCCGCAGCTGTCGATGCTCGCGCGTCCGCGCGCCGCGGCCAAGCCGAGCGCCGCCAAGGCGCCGGCGATCGCGGTGCAGTCGGCGGTGCCGGCTCCGATCGAGTCTGATGCGCTCGCGGCGATCGCGACCGCCAGTCTGGTGGAACTGCTCGCCGGCGCGACGAAGTTGGCGCCGTCGCAGATCGATCCGCATGCGGCGCTGGAAAACTACGGCATCGATTCGGTCATGATCGCCGCCCTGAATCGCGAGCTGGAAGTCCGTTTCGGCGAAATACCCAAGACGCTGTTCTTCGAATACCAGGAGCTGTCCGGCATCGCCGGCTATCTCGCGGAGAATCACGCCGACGTCCTGCGCGAGATAGCGCCCGCCGCGCGCGCGCCCGCCGTCGTCGCGCCGTCGCGCGCGGCGGAACCGGCAACGCCGGCGGCCGATCCGTCGCATGGTGCACCCGGCGCACCCGGCGCGACCGAGGCGCCGCTGCAGGCGGTGCAGAGGTTCCTGCGCGAGGCCTTGGGCGAGACGGTCGGCCTGAGCGCGAGCGAGATCGATCCGAACGCGGCGCTGGAGAACTACGGCATCGACTCGGTGATGATCGTCAAGCTGACCGGACGGCTGGAAGCGACGTTCGGCGCGGTCTCCAAGACCTTGTTCTTCGAGTACCAGGACATCGCCGGGCTGGCCGAGCATCTGACGGAGAGCTTCCCGGATGCGGCGCAGAATCTGGCCGGGACCGATCGCGCATCCGCGCCGGCGGTGACGCTGGCCGCAGAGCAGGCGGCGCCGACCGCTGCCGACGCCTCCGATCCGAGCGTGATCGAACACCTGTTCCAGTGCTTGCGCCAGGTCCTCGGCGCTGCCGCGGCGCGCTGCCGCATCGACACGCCGATCGCGGAGTGGCCGTTTGACGCGGTCAACGTCGCGCCGGTGTTGCATGCGCTGGCGCGGGATTTGGACGGCGTGGACGCCTTCGCGCCATACCGCCATGCGACGCTGGCCGAATGGGCGGGCGAGTTGCGCTGGCGAGCGGGACGCTCACAGGGAGCGCCTACGCAAACCTTCGCGCCTGCGGGCACTGCCGACGCCGTGCCCGCGCGCCTGCGCGAGACCGCGTCGCGCGGATTCCGGCGTCTGCGCGGTGGCGCGGATCGGTCCGAACCCGAAGACATCGCCATCATCGGCCTGAGCGGCCGATATCCCGGCGCGAACGATCTGCATGCCTTCTGGCAGAACCTCTCGGCCGGCCGCGACAGCGTCGGCGAGATTCCCTTGTCGCGATGGGACCATGGCCGCTTCTTCCGCCCCGACCGGACGGTCAAGGGCGCGGTCTACAGCAAATGGGGCGGCTTCATCGACGGCGTGGACCAGTTCGATGCGCGCTTCTTCAACATTTCCACGCGCGAGGCCGAACTGATCGACCCGCAGGAGCGGTTGTTCCTGCAAACCGCGTGGGAGTGCATCGAGGACGCCTGCCAAACCCGGCAGTCGCTCAAGGGCCAGTCGGTCGGCGTCTTCGTCGGCGTGATGTGGGGCTATTACGCGCAGATCGACGTCACCGACGAACAATTGAAGTCGGGACGGCCGAATCCGCCGTTCTCCTCGATCGCCAACCGCGTGTCGTACTTCATGAACTTCAACGGCCCCAGCATGGCCGTCGACACGATGTGCTCGTCGTCGCTGACCGCCATCCATCTGTCCTGCCAGGCGATCCGCAACGGCGACTGCGACATGGCGATCGCCGGCGGCGTCAATCTGATCGTGCATCCGAACAAGTACCAGAAACTGTCCGCCGCGCAGTTCCTGTCCAGCGACGGCCGCTGCCGCGCCTTCGGCGCGAACGGCGACGGCTATGTGCCGGGCGAGGGCGTCGGCGCGGTGCTGCTCAAGCGGCTGAGCCAGGCGATCGAGGACGGCGACCACGTCTACGGCGTGATCAAGGCCACCAGCCTCAATCATGGCGGAAAGACTAACGGCTACACGGTGCCGAACCAGGTCGCCCAGACCAATGCGATCGGCAAAGCGCTCAAGCAGACCGGTTGGGACCCGCGCAGCATCGACTACATCGAAGCCCATGGCACCGGCACGTCGCTGGGCGATCCCATCGAAATCGCCGGCCTGACCCGCGCGTTCGACGCGGCGTCGCCGGCGGTCCGCGGTGCGATGGCGGACCGAGACAAGTGCCGCATCGGCTCGGTCAAATCCAACATAGGACACCTGGAGTCGGCGGCGGCCATCGCCGGGCTGACCAAGATCCTGCTGCAGTTCCGATACGACGCCATCGCTCCGTCGCTGCACGCCTCGCCGCTCAATCCGAACATCGACTTCGCCCAGGTTCCGTTCCGGGTGGTCCAGCAGCGCGAGGCCTGGCGCGCGACCGATGCGCGGACGCCGCGCCGCGCCGGCTTGAGTTCCTTCGGTGCGGGCGGCGCCAACGCGCATTGCCTGATCGAGGATCATCCGCGGCCGCAGTCCACCGCGCCCGACGGGCGGCCTGTGTTGTTCGTGCTTTCGGCCGACAGCGAAGAGCGCCTGATGCGCTATGTCGAGCGCATGATCGCGTTCCTGGAACGCGGCGGCGATCCGGACGTCGGCCTGGACCTGCGGTCGCTGGCCTATTCGTCTCAAGTGGGTCGCGAAGCGATGGACGAACGCCTCGCGGTCGTCGCCACCAGCATCGACGACGTGCTGGCCGCGCTTCGAGCCTGCCGCGCGGGCACATCCGGCAACGGCCTGCTGCGCGGTTCGCCGCGGCGACAAGGCGAGAAGCTCGATGCGATCGTCGACCAGGGCGAGCGCGATGCGCTGATCCGCACCTTGATCGGCGGCGGTCGCCTGCCGCAGCTGGCCCGCGCCTGGGTGTCGATGCTGGATATCGATTGGGCGCGTCATGTCGATGCGCTGTATCCGGCAAGCCTCGGGACCGCGCGGCCGCACCGCGTTCCGTTCCCCACCATGCCTTTCGTCACGCAGCGCTATTGGGTCGACGAGAAGCGCGCCGATGCGGTGGACAACGCCCCGCATCCGCTGATCGACCGAAATGCGTCCACCCTCGCCACACAGATATACAGCAAGCGTTTCGACGGCCAGGAGTTCTACCTGCGCGACCACATCGTGCACACCGATCGCGATCGCAAGATCCTGCCCGGGGTGGCCTATCTGGAGATGGCGCGCGCGGCCGGCGAACTGGCCGCGGGCGAGGGTTGGCGCGTTTCGCGCATCCGCAATTTCGTCTGGCGGCAGCCGTTCGAGATCGCCGGCGCGCCGGACGGCCTGACGATCCGCATGCACAGCGACGACGCCAGCCTGCAGTTCGAGATCCTTTGCGACTCCGACGCCGCGGTGTGCGTGGACGGCGAATTGGTGTTCCAGCAATCCGAAGACGGTGTGGCCGACGAATGGCTCGATATCCAGGCCATCATCGCGCGCGGCACACGGCTCGAACGCGGACCCGAAGAGATCTACGCCGGATTCCGGCGCATGGGTTTCCATTTCGGCCCGTCTTTCCAGGTCACCCAGGCCCGCTATCGTCTGGCCGAAGGGGCGCTGTGCGAGCTGCGACTGCCCGAGCATCTGCGCTCCGGCCTGGGCCAGTACGGCCTGCATCCGTCGTTGCTGGACGCCGCGCTGCGCGCGGGGCTCGCGGTCGAGGTGGCCGGCAACGGCGATCCGCTCGTGCCGATCGTGCCGTTCGCCCTGGATGAGCTGGAGCTGCATCACCCGCTCACCGAAACCTGTTACGCGCACGTCGTGCGCAGTCGCGACGCGCTCGCGCCGGCGACGGCGGACGGATTGGTCGCGACCACCGATGCGACCGCGTACAAGTACGACATCGTAGTGACCGACGCGGACGGACGCGTGCTGGCGAGGCTGCATGGCTTCAGCGGCCGGGCGCTCGTGCGTCAACCCGTCAACACGCGGACCTTGCAATTCTTCGACGACGAATGGCTGCCCGCACCGCGGCCGGAGGCGACGGTCGCGAGTCGCGCACCGCGCACGGTGCTGGTGGTGGCCGACGATCCCGAGCGCGCGCAAGCGGTGATTCGGGCCCTGCCCGAAGGCGATCGCGGCGTCGCGGTCGCGTTCGCGGACGCCGCGGATGGATCGGGTCCGGATCGGTTCGATCCGTTCAGCGCCGCGAGCGCTTCGGCGTTGTTCGATTCGCTGCGCGAACGCAAACTGCTGCCCGAACACATCGTCGTGTGGAACAGCGCATCGACCGCGGCGTTGACGGCCGATGCGGCCGACGCGCAGGCGTTGCACCGGGGTTTGCAGGCAGTGCGGCAGTTGTTCGTGGCGTCCGAACGGGCGAATCCGGGCGCCGCGGTGCGGCTGCTGTACGCCCATCGCGACGACGGCGATCCGCAGCCGCAACACGAGGCCATCATCGGCTACGCGCGATCGCTGTTGATGGTCAACCACCGGTTCGAACTTTCGACCCTGCGCGACGACCGCGACGATGCCGACGCATACGCGCGGCGCATCGTCGAGGAGTTCGAAACCGACGGCGGCTTCGGCGCCCACGAGATCGCCTGGCGCGACGGGCAACGGCATCGCCGGGCCTTGCGCGCCATGCCGATGACCGCAGCCGAGGCGCCCGCCGCGCTTGCGTTGCGCGAGTCGGGGGCGTACCTGATCACCGGCGGCGCGGGCAAGCTCGGCCTGGCGGTGGCGCGCTGGCTGGCGACGCAGTGCCGGGCGCGTGTGCTGCTGGCCGGCCGTTCGCCGGAATTGTCGTCGAGCGCTCGCGAAGCGATCGAGGCGCTGCGCGCGCTCGGAGCGCAAGTCGAATACCGCAGCGCCGATACCGCCGACGCGGCCGCCGTGGCGGCACTGGTGGCGGTGGCCGAACGCGAGTTCGGTGGGCTGAACGGCGTGTTCCATTGCGCGGGTGCCGCCAGCGATCGCTCGATCCTGGAGTTGGACGACGCCGACTTCGCCGAGCTGCTTGCGCCCAAGGTCGACGGCCTGATCGTGCTGGATCGCGCGACCGCGGCGCTGCCGCTGGACGTCTTCGTCGCGTTCTCGTCGGTTTCCGCGCTGATCGGCGATCTGGGATCGGGCGCGTACGCGGCCGGCAACCGTTTCATGGACGGCTACGTGCTGTGGCGCGAGGCGCAGCGCGCACGCGGCCTGCGCCATGGCCGCAGCCTGGCCATCGGCTGGCCGCTCTGGGCGACCGGTGGGATGGAGATCACCGGAGGCGACTCGGTGGTGTTCGGGTTCTCCGGCATGCAGGCGCTGACCGAAGCCGAAGGGCTGCAGATCCTGGACACGCTGCTGCTGCGCCGGGCGCAAGGCCACGTGCTGGTCACCGTGGGCGATCCGCAGCGGATCGCCAGAACGCTGCGATTGCCCGAGCCCGCGGCCGCGCCGGTCGTGACGACGGACAGGCCCGTCGCCGCGGAACGCAGCGGCACGGCGCGTCTGGTCGACAGCGCGGCGGCCGCGCGTTCGACCGCGGTCGAGACGCGTCCGGCCGTGCGCGCGGAACCGTCGAAGGCGAACGCATCGACAGCCGGCGACGACGAACTGCGCACGCGGGTCGAGCAATTCGTCAAGGAACGCATGGCGGCGGTCACCAAGACCCAGGCGTCGGCGATCGGCTCGCGCACCAGCTTCGAGCAGTGCGGCATGGACTCGGTGCTGATGCTCGAACTGCATACCGCCCTGAGCGCGGACTTCGCCGACTTGCCGAAAACGGCGCTGTTCGAATACGACAGCGCGGCGCAACTGGCGCACTATCTGAGCGTCCGCTATCCGGACGCGGTACGGCGGCGTTTCTCCATGGACGATGCCGACACCGCCGTTGCGCCGCGTGAGCGGCCCGCACCGGCCCCGGCCGCGCCGCCGCCGGTTCACGACAAAGCGCCGGTGCTGTTGCCGTCCAAGCGCTTGCCGACGGGACGTGCGCCGACCGTCGCGGCGGAGGCAATCGCGATCATCGGCATCGCCGGGGAATTCCCGTCCTCGCCCGACCTGGATCAGTTCTGGCGCAACCTGCGCGAAGGCCGCGACTGCCTGACGCGCATTCCGGCGGCGCGGGGCTTCGCGTCTTCGCTCAACGAGTATCGCTCGCGCTCGGGCCAATCGATCGTCGACGTCGGCGGCTTCATCTCCGAAGTGGATCTGTTCGATCCCAAGCTGTTCCGGATGTCGCAGTCGGAGGCCGACAAGGCCGATCCGCAATTGCGCGTGTTGCTGCGGACCGCGTGGCGCGCGGTCGAGGATGCCGCGTATACGCCGCAGGCGCTGGCGACGTCGAGGGTCGGCGTCTTCGTTGGCGCGATGAACGAGGATTTCAGCCGGATCGCTGCCGATATGCAGAACGGCAGCGCCGAGTACCTCGGCCCGGGCTCGGTCAGCAGCGAGCTGTCGAACCGGCTGTCGTTCGTCATGAATTTCCACGGTCCCAGCCTCACCGTCGCGACCGCGTGCTCAGCTTCGCTGACCGCGCTGCACCTGGCGCGGCAATCGATCCTGGCCGGCGACTGCGATGTCGCGCTGGTCGGCGGAGTGAACCTCTCCCTGCACCAGAGCAAGTACCAGTTGCTGCACGACATGAAGGTGCTGTCGCCCGACGGAAAGGAGCGCACGTTCGACGATGCCGCCAACGGGCTGGTGCCCAGCGAGGGCGTCGGCGTGGTGGTGCTCAAGTCGCTCAGTCGCGCGGTCGCCGACGGCGACCACGTCCATGGCGTGATCCGCGGTTCGCGCATCGGACACTTCGGCACCGGACCGGGACAGTTCATGCCGAATCTGCAGGTGATGGAAGACACCGCCGCGGACTGTATTCGCGAAGCGGGCCTGGTCGCCGACGACATCACCTGCATCGAGGCGCACGGCACCGGAACCGAGCTCGGCGATCCGATCGAACTCAAGGCGCTCGACAACGCATTGCGCCGCACCTCCACCGCGGTCGGCCATTGCGCGATCGGCAGCAAGGCCGCGATCGGGCACATGGAAGCGGCGTCCGGGCTCGGCTCGATCATCAAGGTGCTGTTGAGCATGCGCCATGGCGAACTCGCGCCCTGCGCGAAGCTGCGGCGGATCAACGGTAATTTCGATCACGCGCGTTCGGCGTTCCGTTTCCCGGATACGGCGGTGGCCTGGCCGCGCAACGCCAGGGGAACGCGCATCGCGGGCATCAACTCGTTCGGAATGGGCGGTTCCAATGCCTTCGTGGTCGTGGAATCGCATGAGCCGGCGTCCGTCGAAACGCCCGGCACGCCGGGTTCGACGGTGTTCGTGCTGTCGGCGCGCAGCCCGGAAGGACTGGCGGCCTACCGGGCGTCGGTCGCCGCGTTCATGCGCGAACGGGTCGCTGAAGGATTAACGCTCGCGGCATTCGCCGATCTCGCCTACGCCTCTCAGATCGGCCGCGTCGCCTACCGCCATCGCCTCGCGGTGGTCGCAGCGGATGCGCTGGCGCTGATCGCGGCGCTGGAACATGCGCAAGACGCGGGCGGCCGCAGCGGGATGTTCGCGGGCGATGTCGAAGCCCATGGTTCGCTGGACGTGCTGCGCTTGCTCGAAGGCGATGCCGGCGACGGATTCGTCGACACGCTGCTGCGCGCTCGCGACCTCGACAAGCTGGCCGAACTGTGGGTGCGCGGTGCGGCGATCGAGTGGCCCGCGATCCATCACGGGCAGTTGCGGCGGCGCGCATCGTTCCCGGGAACGCCGTTCGAACTGGTGCGCTGCGATCTTCGCCACCTCGTCGCTTCGCAAGGCGCGAACTCGTCTTCGCGGGTATTGGCTGACATGCCGATCGACGACGGCGCGCACGTCCACGAGGTGGAAGCGGTCGCCGACGGGGCGGAGGAACCGACGGAGTGGCGTCGTTTGTCGGACGTGGTAACCGCCGACATCGAGAACGCATCCGATTGGAGCGACGCCGACGAGCCCTACGAGGAATGGGTGCGCCGTTACTGGGTCGAACACCTGGGCGACGCGGTCGATACGGTCGTCGCGCTGGGGGACAGCATGTCGCTCGAATTCGGGGCTCCGGGCCACGACGAGCGCGGCGCCGTGCACGCGGCGTCCGAGCTGATCGATCCCGCGCTGGTGCAACTGCTGCAAGCGTTCGGATCGCGCCACGGCATCGCCCTGGAGACCCTGATCGCCGCGGCCTGGGCCGTGCTGCTCAATCGTTACAGCAACGCGCGCTATTCCCAGTTCGGATTGTTCGGCGCGGTCCACGCCGCCGAACCGGAACTGTTGCCGGTGCGCGTGCGGACCGTCGGCCGGCAGAAGATGCTCGAATGGCTGTCCGAACTGCAGGCGACCTTGCTGCGCAAGCATCGCCATGCGTCGACGACGATCGAGCGGATCGGCGAATGGGTGGGGCGCGAACAGTTGTTCGATTGCGTCGTCTCGTTCGGATGTCCGGTTGGAGCGAGCGAGCGACGGCTGGCCTCGGAAGCGGATTCCTCGGGCGTGCGGCCACGCATGGAACTGGCGGCGGCGGTCGACGCGGATTCGCTCGAACTGAGCTTGATCTATCGCGCGGTCGAGCCCGATCACGCCGGCGCGGCGATGCTGCTCGAACAGATCAAGGTGCTTCTGGAGGGGATCGTCTCGAACCCCGACCGAATGCCTTCGGCGCTGGGCATGCGCACGAAGGCCGAGAGCCGGGAACGGTTCTGGAAAACCATGGAAGCCAAAACCCCCACTACGGAAGGTTCGTGACATGCACGTATTCGTCACCGGCGGCAACGGCTTCGTCGGCCTCAACATCGTTTCCGCGCTGGTGTCCGCAGGGCATAGGGTCACCGCCATCGCGCGGCCGGGTTCGAACATCAAGTACCTCGAACCGCTCGGCGCGCAGATCGTCCGCGGCGGCCTGGACGACGTGGACGCCCTGGCCGACGCCATGCGCGGCGCGCAGGCGGTGATCCATACCGCCGGCAACACCAGCTGCAAATGGAGCGATTTGCCGGCGTTGGAAGCGGCGAACGTGCACGGCACGCGCAACGTCGTCGACGCCGCGCTGCGCAACGGTGTGCGCCGGCTGGTCTACACCAGCACCACCTCCACCGTCGGCGCCTTCGACGACGAGTCGCGCGTCGCCGATGAGAGCGTGCCGCTCGCCGGCTATCGCGCGCGCAGCCCTTACGCGGCGACCAAGCAGCAGGCCGAACGCATCGTGTTCCAGGCCAATACGCGCGGGCTGGAGACGATCGTGCTCAACCCGGCCGAAGTGGTCGGCGCCTACGACCACAACATGCAATGGGGGCGATTGCTGATCGCCGCGCATTACGACCAACTCCCGTTCAGTCCGCCGGGCGGGGCGACTTATTGCTCCGCGGCCGATGTGGGGCGCGCTCACGTCAGCGCTTTGTCCCTTGGAACACCCGGAGAGCGTTATCTGCTAGGCGGGGAGAACATTCGCATCGCACGTTTCCTGAACGTGATCGGCGAGGTTCTGGAAAAGCCGCTGCGCATTCCGAAAACCAATTACCGCTGGCTGCGGCTGAAGACTGCCCTGCAGGAGCGCCGCTTTCCGTTCGTACCCGGTCAGCCGGCGGTCGAGGCCTATCGGATGCGGGTGATGGGATGCACTTATTACTTCGATTCGGGCAAGGCCGAGCGCGAGCTCGGCTACCGCTCCGCGCCGATCGAAGCGATGGTTCGCGACAGCGCGGACTGGTACCGGCGCAACGGATTTTTCGGCTAGGGCTCTGCCTGGACGATGGTCAGGAAGCGGTAGGGACACTTTTCAAGCACGAAGGGATTGGACATGGACTCAAGAGCTTTGATCGAACTCGAACGCAAGCCCTTCAAGGAGCGGCTCGCGCACCAGTACGAAACCTACGTCAAAGAGTTGGAAGCCGGTTATATGGTCGGCCGCCAGGGCTTCGGCCCGGTCGATCGCCGCATGAAGTACAAGGAACTCAACAGCGAAGTCTTCAACGAAGTGCTGGTGTTCGGTTCCAACAGCTATCTGGGTCTGTCGAACGATCCCTATGTGAAGCGCAAGGTGATCGAAGCGGTCGAGCTGTACGGCATCGGCAGCGGTGGTTCGCCGGCATTCTCCGGTTACACCAAGCAGCATCGCGATCTGGAACTGCGTCTGGCCAAGCTGGCCGATCACGAGGACGCGGTGCTGCTGCCGGGCGGCTACATGGCCAATCTGTGCTGGGTCACCGGCCTGATGAACCGCAACGACATCATCGTGTACGACAAGAACAGCCACGCCAGCGTGATCAACGCGATCAAGATGGCCGGCGTTCCGTTCTATACCTTCGATCCGGACGAACTCGACGGCTTCGAGCGAATCCTCGATCGGATCAAGTCCAAGGCCAAGCCCGGCGTGCAGATCTTCTCGACGGTCGAGGGCGTGCGTTCGGTCGACGGCCTGATCATCGATCTGAAGAAATACATCGGTATCTGCAAGCGCCACGACGTGATCACGATCCTGGACGACGCCCACGGCCTGGGCACGGTGGGGCGGAGCGGGCGCGGCACCCTGGAGCATCTGGATCTGCTGGGCCAGGTCGACCTGCGCATGTCCACCTGCAGCAAGGCGATCGGCGCGCAGGGCGCGTTCGTGTCGGGTAGCAACGAACATATCTTCCTGCTGCGCAACTTCTCTTATCCGTATCTGTTCACCTCGGGTCTGGCGCAGCCGACGATCGCTGCGATCTCCGCCGCGCTGGACGTAATGGAGCGCGAGCCGCAGCGGATCGAAAACCTGCACGCCAACGTTCGCTATATCCAGGATCGCCTGGAAGCGGCCGGCATGCGCATCGCGCGCGGAGAATCCGGGATCGTGCCGGTGTTCTTCGGCGAGGACGGCGCGGTCAGGCGATTGAACAAGGAACTGTACCGTCGCGGCCTGTTCGCCAACATCATGGAATACCCAATGGTGCCGCCCGGAGCCGAACGCCTGCGGCTGTCGGTGATGGCCACGCATACGCGCGAAGAGATCGACGCCGCCGTCGATCTGATCGCCACGACCGCGCGCGAGATGGGCCTGCTCTGAATCCACCGCTTCGCGCGCTAACGCACGCGTCATCGAATTCCGGACGAGCGCCGTCTCGCGCCGGGATGCAACGTCAGCTGAGGAGAAACACATGAACGTGTACGAAGAAGTGTTGTCCGCCATCAACGAGATCAAGCGGACCGGGTTCACCGTCGAGTCGGTGGAGCCGGACTTCTATCTCGGAGGCGATCTGGGCGTGGACTCCAGGGAAATGCTGGAGATCTGGTACGAGCTAGAACAGCGCCTGAGCATCCGGGTGGCCGATTCGGACAAGCGCGACCGCTACACGCTGCAGGACGTCGTCGACGTGTTGCGCGCGCAGCTGGACCATCGCGCGCTCGTCGCCTGAGACGGACGAGGACGGCTTCGATGACGACGGTGTGGGTGTTTCCCGGGCAGGGATCGCAGCATAAAGGCATGGGCGGCGACCTGTTCGGGCGCTATCCGGAACTGGTCGCGCAGGCCGATGCGGTCCTGGGCTACTCCTTGCGCGAGCTGTGCCTCGACGATCCGAGCGGCGTGCTGAACCGGACCGAGTACACCCAGCCGGCGCTGTTCGCGGTGTCCGCATTGTCGTTCCTGAAAGCGCGCGATGAAGGTGCGCCGGTCGCGGAAGTTTTCGCCGGCCACAGCCTCGGTGAATTCGCCGCGCTGTTCGCGGCGGGGGCGTTCGACTTCGTTACCGGCATCGAACTGGTGGCCAAGCGAGGCGCGCTGATGGCGCATGCGCCGCGCGGCGCGATGGCGGCGATCATCGGCCCCGATCTGGCGCGCGTGCGCACGATCCTCGACCAGGCCGGCCTGGAAGGCGTCGACATCGCCAACATCAATTCCGACAGTCAGCACGTCATCTCCGGTCTGCACCAGGACATCGATCGTTGCGAGGGCGTCTTCGCGCAGGCCGGTGCGCGTTTCGTGCGATTGAACGTCAGCGCGGCCTTCCATTCGCGCTACATGCGCGAGGTGGAAACCGTGTACGCCGAGTTCGCCGCCCGACTGAGCGAAGCAGGACGCCTGCATCCGCTGCAGGCCGACGTCGTCTCCAACCGCACCGCGCGTCCGCATGCGCGCGACGCCTGGCTGCCGCGACTGATCGAGCAGATCAGCCATCCCGTGAACTGGTACGAGTCGATGTCCTGGCTGCTCGCGCAGGGCGAGGTCGCGTTGCGGGAGGTCGGACCCGGGGACGTGCTCGCGGGACTGTTCGTGAAGATCCGCAAGGCGCCGATGGCGCTGGACGCCGCCGCGCCGGTGGACGAGCCCGCGGCGATCGCGCCCGCGCGGATCGCGTCATCGAAGCCGCGCACCGTGTTCATGTACTCGGGCCAGGGCTCGCAGTACTACGGCATGGGCCGCGATCTGTATGCGAAGAACCCGGCCTTCCGCGACGCGATGGATGCCTGCAACGCCGTGTACCGCGAAATGACCGCGCGCGACATGATCGCCGAGCTGTACGACGAGGCGAACAAGTGGCGCGAAATGACCGACATCATGCTGTCGCATCCGGCGATCTTCAGTGTCGGCTACGGACTCACCGTCGCGATGGCCGAGGCCGGCATCCGTCCTCACGCCGTGCTGGGTTACAGCCTCGGCGAATACGCCGCGTCGGTCGCGGCTGGAGCGTTGTCGCGCGAGGATGCGATGCGCGTGGTGATACGCCAGGCCGGGCTGTTCAAGGCCGAGGCGTCGACCGGCGGCATGCTCACGGTCCTGGCGCCGGTCGAGCATTTCCAAAGCCAGCCGGACGTCTATCGCGACACCACGATCGGCAGCGTCAATTTCGACGGCAATTTCGTCATCGCCGGAACCCGGGCCGCCATCGACGAAGTCGCGCGCAAGCTCGACGCGGACGCCATCGTCTCGATGCGCTTGCCGGTGGAGTACCCGTTTCATTCTCCATTGCTCGCGCCGGTGGAACGGGCCTACCTGGGGTTGTTCGACGGCATCGCGATCTCGGCGCCGTCGATCGCGCAGTACTCGTCGGCGACCGGCGGGCGTCTGCAGCGGATCGATCCACCGCATTACTGGAACGTGACCCGCATGCCGATGGATTTCCGCGGCGCAATCGCGACCATCGCCGCCGAAGGACCGTGTCGCTTCGTCGATCTCGGCCCCACCGGCACGCTGTCGGGTTTCATCAAACACGGTTATGGCGATCGCCTCGAGCAGATCGCCACGATCAATCAGTTCGGACGCAACGCGGAAACCGTGGCGGGCGCGGTCGGCAAGCTCGCGGCTTGAGCCGACCCGGACCGCACGGCTCGCGTTGACGAAGACAGGGTCGGCTGGAAGGCCGATTCGATGCAGGGAAAGACAGGGATAAGGGATGTCAAACGGAAACTTCTTGGACGCTTCGATCACGACCGGTATCGGCCACGACACCGGCGTGCCGCCGGTCGGCAACGATTTCGACCGTCACGTCGCCTATTGGCGCGACGCGCTCGCCGGTGCGCCGGCCATGCTGGAACTGCCGACCGATCGCCCCAGGGCGGGTCGGCAGGATTCGGACATGGGCAGCGTCGAGGTGGGCCTGGATCGGGATTTGACCGCGCGCCTGGAAGCCCTGAGTGCGCGCCATGGCGCGAGTCTGCAAACAGCCTTGCTGGCGGCCTGGGCGGGCACGCTCGCGCGCTTGTCGAGTCAGGACGATATCGTGATCGGCATACCGGCCGATCGCGACGTCGATGCCGCGAGCCAAGCGCGTGTCGGCCCGTCCGGCGACGCGCTGCCGTTGCGCATCGATCTGAGCGGACAGCCGACCGTCTCCACGCTGCTGGCCCGGGTCGAACGCCGTTTGCACGATGCCTACGCGCACGCGGTGCCGACCTTCGAAGGGATCGCCGCGGCGACGGCATCGTTGGCCGGCGCCACGCACTCGCCGGTGTTTCAGACCATGCTGGCGTTCGAGGTTCAGCCAGCGTATCCGTCCGGGCCGGCCGGCCTGGACCTGGCGCTGGAACTGCGGCGCGACGGCGACGGCGTTGCGGGCACGCTGCGATACGCGAGCGGACTGCTCGATGCCGAAACCGCCGAACGCTACGCCGGTTACTGGCAGCGTTTGTTGACGGCGATGACCCTCGACGACACGCAGGCGGTTTCGCGTCTGCCGATTCTCGGCGAGGACGAGCGCAACCTTGTTCTTCAGACTTGGAATGCGACCGCGATCGAGTACCCGCGCGATGCGTGCATGCACGAACTGTTCGAGGCCCAGGCCGCGCGCACGCCGGATGCGGTCGCGCTGGTCGCCGGCGACCGGTCGCTGACGTATGCCGAACTCAACGGCCGCGCCAATCGGCTTGCCCACCATCTGCGCACTCTGGGCCTGGGGCCGGACGAGCGCGTGGGCATCTGCGTCCAACGCAACGCCGACATGCTGGTGGCGCTGCTCGCGTCGCTGAAATCCGGCGCCGCCTATGTTCCGCTGGATCCGTCTTATCCGCCCGATCGTCTGGGCTACATGCTCGACGACGCGATGCCGCGCGCCGTGCTCACCGACGCGGTCGGCCGGCCCGTGCTGTCGCAAGCCCTGGCCTTGGCCGAACAAGCGCAGTCGCTGACGGTGCTGGACCTGCAAGCCGATGCGGGCGCGTGGGAGGACGCGTCCGACGAGAATCCGGCGGCGCAGGCGGTCGGGCTGACCTCGAAGCATCTGGCGTATCTGATCTATACCTCCGGTTCGACCGGCCGACCCAAGGGCGTGGCGATCGAACACCGCAACGCGGTGAACTTCATCTACTGGGCCTTGCAGGAGTTCTCGCCCCAGACGCTGAGCAACTGCCTGTTCTCCACCTCGATCAATTTCGATCTGTCGATCTACGAATACGGCGTCCCGCTGGCGTGCGGCGGCCGGGTGACCCTGGTCGACAACGCGCTGGCCTTGTTGAACGCCGCCTTGCCGGTCACGCTGATCAACACCGTGCCCTCGGTGATGATGGAACTGAGCCGGGCCGATGCGGTGCCACCGACGGTGCGGGTAGTGAACGTCGCGGGCGAACCGTTGAAGCGCGCGCTGGCCGAACGCATTCTGGCGAGTGCGCAGGTCGAGCAGTTGTGCAATCTCTACGGGCCGTCGGAAACCACGACCTATTCCACCTGGACGCAGATGGATCGCGCCACCGGCTTCGTCGCCGACATCGGCCGCCCGGTGGGCAATACCCAGGTTTACATCCTCGACGCGGCGGGAAACCCCGTGCCTGTCGGCGTGGCCGGCGAGATATTCATCGGCGGGCACGGCGTCGCACGCGGCTATCTCGGCAAGCCCGAGCTGACCGCCGATCGTTTCCTCGACGATCCCTTCAACGCCGAACCCGGCGCGCGCATGTACAAGACCGGCGACCTGGGACGCTGGTCGGCGCAGGGCACGATCACGCTGCTGGGTCGCAACGACTTCCAGGTGAAGATCCGCGGATTCCGGATCGAGCTGGGCGAGATCGAAGCCAAGCTCGGCGAATGCGCGGGCGTGCGCGAAGCCGTGGTGATCGCGCGCGACGACGAGATCGGCGGCAAGCGGTTGATCGCGTACTGCCTCGCCGACGAGGCCTTGGACATCGGCGCGATTCGCGACGGCCTCGCCAGCGCCTTGCCCGATTACATGGTGCCGTCGGCGTTCGTCCGCCTCGCGGCCTGGCCGCTCACGGCGAACGGAAAGCTCGACCGCAAGGCGCTGCCGGAGCCCGACGACGCGGCCTACACGCGCCGCGCCTACGCACCGCCGCAGGGGCCGATCGAGACGACGCTCGCCTCGATCTGGTCGGAGCTGTTGCGGGTCGAACAGGTCGGGCGGAACGACGACTTCTTCGAGCTTGGCGGGCACTCGCTGCTCGCTGTGCAACTGGTGTCGCGCGTGCGCAAGGCGCTGGATATCGAACTTACGTTTCGGGATGTCTTCGAGGCTTCCGAATTGCGCGAACTGGCCGAGCGCCTGCCGCTGATCGCCGGTGCGAGCCTGACCGCGATCGTGCCGGTGGAACGCCGGCCGCTGCTGCCGATGCCGCAGCTCGTCAAGGGCTTCTGGGTGCTGACCCAGCTCAATCAAGCGACGTCGGCTTATCACATCGGCGGCGCGTTCCGCCTGAGCGGCGAACTCGATCGCCCCGCGCTGGAGCGCAGCTGGCAGAAAATCGTCGACCGCCACGAAATTCTGCGCACGCGGTTCGTGCTGGTCGACGGCGAGCCCCTGCTGAGCGTCGACGACGAGGCGCTGATCCAGCCGCGTTTCCAGGACATCCGCGACGACGCGGATCCCGCCGGCCGCGCCAATGCGCTGTATTCGGAGCTATTCGCCGAACCCTTCGATCTCGGGCGCGACGTCCCGCTGCGCGCGCAAGTGCTGCAACTGCAGGACCGGACCTTCGAGCTGCAGTGGGTGACGCATCACATCGTCTCCGACGGCTGGTCGATCGGCGTCATGCTCAAGGAACTGAGCGAACTCTACGCCGCGCAAACCGGTGGCGCCCCGGCATCCTTGCCGACGCTGCCGGTGCAGTACATCGACTATGCCGCGTGGAAGGGCGAGTACCTCGCGGCAGGCGAGTTGGATCGGCAGATTGGTTACTGGCGCGAAGCGCTTTCGGGCGCGCCGCCGCTGTTGGAGTTGCCGACGGATCGACCGCGGCCGCCGCAGCAGGACTTCGCCGGCGCGGCGATCGATCTGCATCTGGACGAGGCGCTGACCACGCGGCTGAAAACCCTGAGCCGGCGCCACGGCGCCACGCTGTACATGACGATCCTGGCGAGTTGGGCGGCGGTGTTCTCCAGGTTGTCCGGCCAGTCCGAGGTGGTGATCGGCAGCCCGGTGGCCGGCCGCAATCGCGAGGAGATCGAGTCGCTGATCGGATTCTTCGTCAACACCTTCGCTCTGCGGATCGATCTGGACGGCGATCCCTCGACCGCACAGCTGTTGGCGCGCACGCGCCGATGCCTGCTCGACGCGCAGGCGCACCAGGATGTGCTGTTCGACCAGGTGGTTGAGGCGGTGAAGCCGCCACGCAGCACCGCGCACAATCAGATATTCCAGGTCATGCTGGCCTGGCAAAGCCACGATGAAGGGCAGTTGGCCTTGCCCGGCGTCGACGTATCCCACGCGCCGAAGGCGATGACGGCCGCACAGACCGATCTGCTGTTGGATCTGCGCGAGAAGGACGGCTGCATCACCGGCTTCGTGAATTACATGACGGCCTTGTTCGACCGCGAAACGATCGAACGCTTCGCCGGCTACTGGGAGCGCCTGCTGCGCGGCATGGTCGCCGACAGCGAGAGCCCGGTCGCGAGTTTGCCGCTGCTGGAACCGGCCGAACGCGACCGCGCGATCGCGACCTGGAACGAGACCGCGCAGGACTATCCGCGCGATCGCTTCGTGCATGAGTTGTTCGAAGCGCAGGCGCAACGCTCGCCGCAGGCCATAGCGGTCGTCTTCGGCGACGAGACCGAAACCTATCAAGGCCTGGATCGCCGCGCGAATCATCTCGCGCGCCGCCTGCGGGCCATGGGCGTCGCGCCCGGCGACCGGGTCGCGATCTGCGCCGAGCGCGGCATCGAGATGCTGGTCGCGGTGCTCGCCGTGCTCAAGTCCGGCGCGGCCTACGTGCCGCTGGATATCGCCTATCCGCGCGGGCGGCTCGTGCAGATCGTCGAGGACGGTCAACCGGCCGCGGCGCTGGTCGATGCGCGCGGCCGCGCGCTGCTCGACGGCGGCGACGAGATCGCCATGGTCGATCTGCCGCGTATCGCGCTGGGCCAGCAGGATTCCGGCGACGCCGACGACGATATCGTCGCGACCCAGTTGTCGGCGTTTGCGCCGGCGACGCATCCGGCCTATGTGCTGTTCACCTCCGGCTCGACCGGGCGCCCCAAGGGCGTGTGCGTGCCGCATCGCGCCGTGGTGAATTTTCTCTGTTCGATGGCGCAACGCCCCGGCCTGAAAGCCAGCGACACCTTGTGCGCGGTGACGACGCTGTCGTTCGACATCTCCGTGCTCGAACTGCTGCTGCCGCTGACGGTCGGCGCGCGCGTGGTGGTGGTCGATCGCGACACCGCGATGGATGGCGACGCCTTGGCGGCGTTGATCGAACGCAGCGGCGCGACCGTGATGCAGGCGACGCCCGCGACCTGGCGCATGCTGCTGGAAACCGGTTGGACGCCCGCGGCGCGTATGCGCCTGCTGTGCGGCGGCGAAGCCTGGCAGATGGATCTCGGCGCGCGGCTGCTGCAAGACGGCGCGGAACTATGGAACATGTACGGCCCCACCGAGACCACGGTATGGTCGACGATAGACCGCGTGACCGCGGGCCGGTCCAAGGTGACGTTGGGCAAGCCGATCGCCAATACCCGCGTGTACGTGCTCGACAAATACCTTCAGCCAGTGCCGACGGGCGCCAACGGCGAATTGTGGATCGGCGGCGACGGTGTCGCGCTGGGCTATCACGGACGCCCCGATCTGAGCGCGGAACGTTTCGTGCGCGATCCCTTCGCTGCCGATCCGGAAGCGCGGATGTACCGCACCGGCGATCTGGGCCGGTGGTCGGCCGACGGCGCGCTCGACTATCTGGGGCGCAACGACTTCCAGGTGAAGATCCGCGGATTCCGGATCGAACTCGGCGAGATCGAAGCCAGGCTGATCGAGTGCGCGGGCGTGCGCGAGGCGGCGGTGCTGGCGCGCGAGGATGCGGCCGGCGAGAAGCGTCTGGTCGCCTACTGCCTGGGCGACGACACCCTCGATATCGGCGCGCTGCGCGAAACGTTGGCGAGCCGATTGCCGGAGTACATGGTGCCGTCGGCCTTCGTGCGGCTGGACGCATGGCCGCTGACGCCGAACGGCAAGCTCGATCGCAAGGCTTTGCCGGCGCCGGACGATTCGGCGTACGCGCGGCGTGCTTACGAAGCGCCGCAGGGCGCGATGGAAGAACGCCTGGCCACGATCTGGGCGGAGTTGCTGCGGGTCGAGCAAGTCGGCCGTCACGACGATTTCTTCGAGTTGGGCGGACATTCGCTGCTGGCGGTGCAACTGGCTTCGCGCGTGCGCAAGACGCTCGATGTGGAACTGTCGATGCGCGATCTGTTCGAGCAGCCGACCTTGTGGAAACTGGCGGCGCACGTAACGGTCGGAAAACGCTCGGACTCCTCCGGTATCGCGACGGTTGCGCGGCAGGCGTTCATGCCGCTGTCGCAGGCGCAGCAGCGGTTGTGGTTCCTGAGTCAGATCGACGGCGCGAGCTCGGCGTACCACTTGTGGGACGGCCGACGCCTGCGCGGCGCGCTGGATCTGACGGCGTTGGCGCATGCCTTGGACGAAGTGGTGGCTCGGCACGAAGTGCTGCGCACGCGCTTCGTGCTGGTCGACGGTCAACCGATGCAGCAGATCGCGGCACAGGCCGCGCCGGACCTGCGTGTGCATGATCTGCGCGGCCGCGAAGACCGCGAAGCCGCGGTCGCGGCGCTGGACGAAGCGCTGTTCGCCCAGCCCTTCGATCTGGAGCGCGATGCGTTGCTGCGCGTGCAAGTGACGCAGTTGGACGAGCAGGAGTTCGGGCTGGCGTTGGTGATGCATCACATCATCTGCGACGGCTGGTCGATCGGCGTCTTGTTGAACGAGTTGAGCGCCGCGTATGCCGCGCGTGTCGGCACGGTGCCGTCGTCGCTGCCGCCGCTGCCGGTGCAGTACGTGGACTATGCGCAGTGGCAGCGTCAGCGATTGGCGGACGGAGAGTGGGCGCGTCAAGCAGGGTACTGGCGCGAAACCCTGGCCGGTGCGCCGGCGCTGTTGGAAGTGCCGACCGACCGGCCGCGGCCTTCGCACCAGGCTTACGCGGGCGATGTGTTGGAGATCGCGCTCGATACGACCTTGACCGCGCGGCTGAAGGCGTTGAGCCAGCGCCACGGCGCGACCTTGTACATGACGCTGCTGGCAAGCTGGGCGGCGGTGCTGGGCCGCTTGTCGGGCCAGGACGAAGTGGTGATCGGCAGCCCGGTCGCGGGTCGCAACCGGGTGGAGGTGGAGCCGCTGATCGGGTTCTTCGTCAACACCCTGGCGCTGCGGATCGATCTGGGCGGCGCGCCGACGGTGGCCGAGCTGCTGGCGCGCACGCGCCGGCGCGTGCTGGAGGCGCAGTCGCACCAGGACCTGCCGTTCGACCAAGTGGTCGATGCGGTCAAGCCGCCGCGCAATCCCTCGCACACGCCGGTGTTCCAGACCTTGCTGGCGTGGCAGACGCAGGACGAAGGGCGGTTGTCGCTGCCGGGCATCGAAGCGACGCCGACGGACA